>NZ_JBAWKD010000002.1:708773-732503 GCF_037095735.1 Frigidibacter sp. MR17.14
CCCCCCGCCCCCCCGAGGATATTTGTGCCAATGCGAAAGCGGGATCAGAGCAGCAGGCCCGGATTCTCGCCCAGGTCGAGGCCGGGGAAGACCGTGCCCTCGACCAGCGCGCGGTCGAAGCCGTAGAGGCCGCGCATCGCCCAGCCCGCCCAGGCGCGCACGTCCGAGGTGGGCAGGATGTCGCGCCGGTCGTAGAGCGCGGCCTCGTCGAGGCCGGGCCAGCGGCCCATGACCCGCCCGCCCTTCACCGCGCCGCCGGCGACCAGCATCGCGCCGCCGGTGCCGTGGTCGGTGCCGCCGGTGCCGTTCTCGCGCGCGGTGCGGCCGAATTCGGTCATCGCCAGCACCGTCGTGCGGGCCCAGACCGGGCCGAGCCCGTCGCGCAGCGCAAGGATCACCTGCGCCAGCCGTGCGAGGTTGCCGCGCATCACGCCCGTCTGCGCGCGGTGGGTGTCCCAGCCGGCGATCGAGAAGGCGGCGATCCGGGTCTCGCCCGCCAGCCGCTCGGCCGCGAAACGCGCAAGCCGCAGGTTCGCGCCGTTGCCACCCGGGCCGGCCGCCGTCGGGTCGGCACCGATCTCGCCCGCCAGCGCCATCGCCGCCGCCCCCGCGTCGCGGAAGAGCGGATCATCGTGGTAAAGGCTTTCCAGCAGCAGCTGGGCCTGGGGGCTCAGCGCCAGCTTCGTGTCGGGCGACCAGCTGGCGACCCTGGCGGCGCCGGACAGGATCAGCATCCCCTCGGCGCCCACCGAGAAGGCGGTTTCCGAGCCGAGCCCCGGCATCGCCTGCAGCATCCGGTTCAGCCAGCCGTCGCGCTGGCTGGCGGGCGGCAGGTCGCCGCCGGTCCCGGCCTCGAGGATGTCCTGCCCGTCGAAATGGCTGCGCTTGTCGCGGTAGGGGGTCGATGTCGCCTGCACCACGCCAAGCTGTCCCTGCGCCCAGAGCGGCATCAGCGGCGCCAGCGCGGGATGCAGCGCCCAGCCGTTGCCCAGCTCGGTCGCCGGGTCGCGGGCGGCGGCGAGGCCGGGGCGGTAGGCGGCCAGCAGCGGGTCGGCGACCGGCCGGCAGAGGTCGAGCCCGTCCATCGCCCCGCGCAGGATGATGACACACAGCCGGTTCTCGCCCGGGGCGGCGGCGAAGGTGACGGTGGACAGAAGCGGATGCGCCGCGGCCGAACAGCCGATCAGCGCGGCGCCCTTCAGGATCTGGCGACGGTCGAGCATGGCGCCCCCCTCAGCGTCGGTTGAAGGCGGGCGAGGCCAGCACCAGCCCCACCGCCTCGCGTTCGGTCTCGGCCCGCGCCACCGCGGTGGCAAGGCCGGGGTCCGCGGCATCGCCCAGCGCCGCGGCCAGGAACGCCCGCGGCTCGGGCGGGTCGTCGCGCCAGAGACGGGGCGCGTTCATCGCCCAGTCGATCCGCGCCGCCAGCCCCTGCGGGTGGATCCAGACCGCGGCGTCCTCGGGCCAGCCGTTCGGCCCGTCGGGCTCGCCCAGCGGCTGGCCAAGGCGGCGCAGGGGCTGGAAGATCCGCCGGTTCGCCTCGGCCACGTCAAGACCCGCCACCGCCTCGGACGGCACCTGCAGCGCGCGCAGCGCGGCGATCAGGAAGTCCTGCGGCTGGCGGACCTTTTGCCCGAAGCTCTCCCAGGCGGCGGGATGCGCCAGCAGCGCGCGGTAGACCGGCATCAGCTGGCCGTCGCCCGCCGCATAGGCCGCGGCCATGGCGTCGACCAGCGCAGGGTCCGGGTCATCGGCGCAGAAATGCACCGCCAGCTTGCGCGCCAGATGCCGCGCCGTCTCGGGCCGGCGGGCGAGGTCGTCGAGCGCCGCCTCGATATCCTCGATCCGCGCCGGGCCCGGCCCGCCATAGCGGCGGCCCAGCACCGTCTCGGCCCCCGGTTCCGCCGCGCCGGGGCGGAAGACCATGCCGCCGCGCGGGGTCCAGGTGAGCCCGGTCAAGAGCAGCGCCATCTGCCGCACGTCGGCCTGATCGTAGCCCGCACCGGCGCCCAGCGTGTGCAGTTCGAGCACTTCGCGCCCGAGGTTCTCGTTCAGGCCCCTGCCCCGCTTGCCCGGCACGCTGTTCGGCCCGACCGAGAAGGCCTGTTCGAGGTAGACCAGCATCGCCGGATGCAGGGTGGCCGCGCGCAGCATCGCCGGAAACGAGCCCGCGACATGGGGCCGGATCGCCTCGTCTGCAAAGGCCAGCACCATGGGGCGCAGCTCGGCCCCGCGGCCGATGACGGTGAAATGATCAGCCCAGAAAGCCACCAGCCGCTCGCGGAACCCGACCGGCGCCGCCACCCCGCGGGCGATCACCGCGGCGCCATTGGCACGCGTCAGGGCGACGGCGTGGCGCTGCTCGGCGCGGTAGGCCTCGAGCGCGGCGCGCCCGTCCTTGCTGGCGCCACGCGCTTCGCGGAAGGACAGGATCAGCGCCTGCACCGCCTCCATGCCGGGGGCCGGGAAGCGGCCCGGCATCGGATCGGGCCCGTCCAGATCCGCCAGAAGCGCCGCGGCATCGCTGGCCTGCCCGGGGCCAAGCCCGTATCCGAAGCGCAGGGCGGCGATGGTGGCGTGGCTCGGCATCCGGTCCTCCGACGGCTCCCGCCAGTATGCGGGGCCGCCCGAGCAACACTAGCGCAAAGCCCCTAACCAACCTGCACGATCCCGCGAGCCACCGGGCAAATGCGCCCGAGCGCGGGGGGGCGCGGGGGGGCTCGCGAGCCCCCCCGACCTGTTTTCTTTAGCTGTCCTTCGGCAACACACGCAGCCGCAGTTCGCGCAGCTGCTCGTTCGTCGGCTCGGAGGGCGCGTTCATCATCAGGTCTTCCGCGCGCTGGTTCATCGGGAACATGATGACCTCGCGGATGTTCACCTCGTCGGCCAGCNACACACGCAGCCGCAGTTCGCGCAGCTGCTCGTTCGTCGGCTCGGAGGGCGCGTTCATCATCAGGTCTTCCGCGCGCTGGTTCATCGGGAACATGATGACCTCGCGGATGTTCACCTCGTCGGCCAGCAGCATCACCACGCGGTCGATGCCCATGGCGCAACCACCGTGCGGGGGGGCGCCGTATTTGAACGCCTTCACCATGCCGCCGAAGCGCTTGTCGACTTCCGAATTCGGATAGCCCGCGATCTCGAACGCCTTGTACATGATTTCCGGCGTGTGGTTGCGGATCCCGCCCGAGATCAGCTCGTAGCCGTTGCAGGCCAGGTCGTACTGGTAGGCATGGACCGCCAGCGGATCGCCCGACAGCGCCTCGAGCCCGCCCTGCGGCATCGAGAACGGGTTGTGCGAGAAGTCGATCTTGCCGTCGTCGGTCTTCTCGAACATCGGGAAGTCGACGATCCAGGCGAAGCGGAAGCAGTCCTTCTCGGTCAGGCCCAGCTCTTCGCCGATCACGTTGCGGGCGCGGCCGGCGACGGCCTCGAAGCTTTCGGGCTTGCCGCCCAGGAAGAAGGCCGCATCGCCCTCGCCCAGCCCCAGCTGCGCGCGGATGGCCTCGGTGCGCTCGGGCCCGATGTTCTTCGCCAGCGGCCCCGCGGCCTCCATCGACCCATCCTCGGCCTTGCGCCAGAAGATGTAGCCCATGCCCGGCAGGCCCTGCTGCTGCGCGAAGGCGTTCATCCGGTCGCAGAACTTGCGGCTGCCGCCCTTCGGCGCCGGGATCGCGCGGACCTCGGTGCCGTCCTGCTCCAGCAGTTTCGCGAAGATCGCGAAGCCGGAACCGGCGAAATGCTCGCTGACCACCTGCATCTCGATCGGGTTGCGCAGGTCCGGCTTGTCCGAGCCGTATTTCAGCAGCGCCTCCTTGTAGGGGATCAGCGGCCAGTCCTTGTAGACGGTCTTCGTCGGCGCGAATTCCTCGAACAGGCCCTGGATCACCGGCTGGACGGCGGCGAAGACGTCATCCTGCTTCACGAAGCTCATCTCGATGTCGAGCTGGTAGAAGTCGGTGGGCGAGCGGTCGGCGCGCGGGTCCTCGTCGCGGAAGCAGGGCGCGATCTGGAAGTAGCGGTCGAAGCCCGCGACCATGATCAGCTGCTTGAACTGCTGCGGCGCCTGCGGCAGCGCGTAGAACTTGCCCGGATGCAGCCGCGAGGGCACGAGGAAGTCGCGCGCGCCCTCGGGCGAGGACGCGGTGATGATCGGCGTCTGGAACTCGTTGAAATTCGCGTTCCACATCCGGTTGCGGATCGAGCGCACGACGTTCGAGCGCAGCATCATCTTGCGGTGCAGCCCCTCGCGGCGCAGGTCGAGGAAGCGGTAGGTCAGACGCGTCTCTTCCGGATAGTCCGGCTCGCCGAAGACCGGCAGCGGCAGGTCCTCGGAGGGGCCGAGGATCTCGCATTCCACGGCATAGACCTCGATCTCGCCGGTCGGGATCTTGGCGTTGACGAGGCTCGCGTCGCGCAGCTTCACGCGGCCGTCGATGCGGATCACCGTCTCGGCGCGCAGCTTCTCGAGCGTGGCGAAGGCCGGGCTGTCGCCATCGGCGATCACCTGGGTCAGGCCGTAATGGTCGCGCAGGTCGATGAACAGCACGCCGCCGTGGTCGCGCACCCGGTGCACCCAGCCCGACAGGCGCACGGTCTCGCCGGCATGGCTCTTGTTCAGGCCCGCACAGGTGTGGCTGCGGTATGCGTGCATCGGTCTTCCCTTTCCAGCGGGCCCTTGGTCGCGCGCGCCCCCGGACCCCGGCGAAAGACGCGCGACCGTGCCTGCCGCCAAGCCAAGGCGAAGTCAAGCCACGCGCGTCAGGCGGGTGGGCAGGCGGGTGTGCAGGCGGGTGTGCAGGCCGGCGCGCGGGCCGATACCCGGGCGGGCGCGCACGCCGCTGGCAGGCCTCGCCACGCCCTCGCCAAAAATTTGTTGCAGATGCAGCAATTCCCCCTTCCCAGAGGAACCGCGTCCTGACTAAATGGTTAACGTTCGGTTTACACGTTCCGAGGTTTTCGTTTCGCTCGCGGGGCTTGCCCCGTGACCGGCCGTGATCCCCGGGCGCGATGGCCCCGGCGGCGGCCCCAGGCGGCAGACCGTGTCCGAGGGGCGGAAGCGACCAGCCAGTCTCCGATTTGCCGCCTGACGGAGTCGCATGCATGTGGGGAAAGCTCCTCGACAACCTACTGAACCGTTTTGTTGAGATCGGGCAGCTGACGCTGACCTGGCCCGATGGGCACAGCAGCCGCTACGGGCGCGGCGCCGGTGCCGACGCGCCGGCGGTCACGGTCCGGCTCACCGATCCCGGCCTGCCGCGCCGGCTGGTCACCAGCCCCGACCTCGCGCTGGGCGAGGGCTACATGGAAGGCGGGCTGACCATCGAGGGCGATGACCTGCGCGGCCTGCTGCGCCTCGTGCTCGTCAACCTGAACCGGCCGCGGCCAATGGTCTGGTGGCGCCGACCGCTCGACCTTCTCGACACCGCGCTGCGGCCGCTGCAGCAATGGAACGGCGCCCGCCGCTCCAAGGACAACGTGGCGCGGCACTACGACCTGTCGGACGATCTCTACGATCTCTTCCTCGACGCCGACCGGCAATATTCCTGCGCCTATTTCCGCACCCCCGCCGACACGCTCGAACAGGCGCAGGCGCAGAAGAAGGCGCATATCGCCGCCAAGCTGCGGCTTGCCCCCGGGATGACGGTGCTCGACATCGGCTGCGGCTGGGGCGGCATGGCGCTCAGCCTCGCGCAGGACCACGGCGCCCGCGTCCTCGGCGTCACCCTGTCAGAGGAACAGCACCGCGTCGCCACCGCCCGCGTCGCGGCCGCCGGCCTTCAGGACCGGGTCGAGATCCGCCTGACCGACTACCGCGCGGTGGAAGGCCAGTTCGACCGCATCGTCTCGGTGGGCATGTTCGAACATGTCGGCCTGCCGCAGTTCGACACCTATTTCGCGAAGGTGCACGCGCTTCTGGCCCCCGACGGCATCGCGCTGATCCACACCATCGGCCGCTCGGCCGCGCCCTCGGCCACCTCGCCCTTCATCCGCAAGTACATCTTCCCCGGCGGCTACGTCCCCTCGCTGTCCGAGGCGGCGAAGGCGATCGAAACCACGCCGCTCTGGCTTTCCGACATCGAGGTGCTGCGCCTGCACTACGCCGAGACGCTGCGCCACTGGGAGGCCCGCGTCGCCGCCCGCGCGGGCGATGTCGAGGCGATGTACGACGCGGCCTTCCTCAGGATGTGGCGCTACTACCTGATCGCCTCCGAGATGTCGTTCCGCGACGGGCGGCAATGCGTGTTCCAGATCCAGCTCGCGAAACGCCCCGACACGGTGCCCGTGACCCGCGACTATCTCTACCCGCCCGAGGCGCGCCTGCCCGCCGACACCCGCGCCGCAGCCGCCCCCGCGCGCCGGGGCGAGCGCCGGGCCGAGCCCGCGCGCAAGGCCAAGCCGCAGGTCGCCGCCGAGTGATCGCCCGCGCCTGAACCACGGCCTTGATCTGCGGGCCGGGCCGGGCTTTGCTGAGCCCGGCCCCGACGGAGACGGATCATGATCGACGGCAGCTGCCACTGCGGCGCGCTCGGCTGGCGCTTCACCGCGCCCCTCGCCTCGGCGACGGCCTGCAACTGCACCGTCTGCCGCCGCTACGGCGCGCTCTGGGCCTACGCCCACGAGGGCAACGGCGCGACGCTCACCGGCGCCAGCCGCAGCTACGCCCATGGCCGCGCCATCGACTTCCACTTCTGCCCGACCTGCGGCTGCCTCGTGGCCTATCGCGACCGCCTGCCGCGCGGCGACGGCCAGCGCTGGCTGGTGGTCAACCTGCGGATGGCGACCGATCCCGCCGCCATTGCCGATCTGCCCATCGACCATTTCGACGGGCTCGACAGCTTCGAGGACCTGCCCCGCGACCATCGCAGGGTGAGGGACCTCTGGTTCTGAGCCTCCCCCGCCTGAGCCCCTCTTCCCGGCCTTCGCGCGCGTGACGGCCGCCGATGCCTCCGGCGGGGATATTTAGACCAATGAGAAAGCGCATTTCTCATCGGCGAAAATATCCCGGGGGAGTCGCGGCGCAGCCGCGGCGGGGGCAGCGCCCCCCTGCCCGCCTCAGAACGGCCGCACGACATTGCCCGAATAGAAATAGGCCCCCATCCCCACGGTGAAGAGCACACCCCCCGCCACCGCATGCAGCACCACAGCCAGCGGCAGGCTTTTCCGCACCTCGTAGGCCCAGGCGAAGGCCAGCCCGCCCGCGAAGGTCATCGCCGCCACCACCCAGCTCCAGTACATCAGATGCGCGAGGGCGAAGACGGCCGCGTTCATCACGATCGCCGCCCGGTCGCCGGGCAGCAGCCGCGCATAGCGGCGGAAGAACAGCGGCCGGAAGATCAGCTCCTGCGGCAGCGCGGACAGCAGCGGATACAGCACGAGGATCGCCACCCACAGCCCCGGCCGCTCGCGCGGCAGTTCGAACATCGCGCCCCCCGTCGCCGCCAGCACCGCGACCGAGGCCAGCGCCGTCAGCGCCGCCAGCACGACCACCGGCCCGAGGCTCAGCCCCCGCCAGCCGTCCCGCGCAAGCCGCAGCCACGAAAACCCCGGCGTGCGCCACAACAGCACCAGCCCCAGCGCGGTCATCGCGAACAGCGCGGTGAACATCCGCGAGGCCGGCAGCCACACCGCGATCAGCAGGGGAATCGCGAGGTAAAGCCCGATGAACTCGACCCAGAGCCAAGGCCGACTCGGCGGCCAGTCCCGCGCCCGCGCCGCAGCCCGCATCCGGGCCGCTGACCGGTCCCCGCGCCCCGCCCCCCGCTCCGGCCCCCGCCCCGGCCCCGTCGTGATCTCCACAGTGCCCTCTCCCGCATCGCCGCGAACAGCGGTCCTTTTCAGCCAGATAGGCGCGCCCCGCGCGATCGCCAGAGCCCTCGCGTCAATCTGGCACCCCGCCGGGGCCCTTCTGGCCTTGCGCCCCGGCTCGCCACAGCTATAACGCCGACAATTTGCGCCGCCCGAGGATAGGACCCATGCCGAAAAGAACAGATATCAAGTCCATCCTGATCATCGGTGCCGGCCCCATCGTCATCGGTCAGGCCTGCGAGTTCGACTACTCCGGCGCACAGGCCTGCAAGGCCCTGCGCGAGGAAGGCTATCGGGTCATCCTGGTGAACTCGAACCCCGCGACGATCATGACCGACCCGGAAATGGCCGACGCGACCTATATCGAGCCGATCACCCCCGAGGTCGTCGCCAAGATCGTCGAGGCCGAGCGCCCCGACGCGATCCTGCCGACGATGGGCGGGCAGACCGGCCTGAACACCGCGCTGGCGCTGGCCGACATGGGCGTGCTGGAAAAATTCAACGTCGAGCTGATCGGCGCCAAGCGCGACGCCATCGAGATGGCCGAAGACCGCAAGCTCTTCCGCGAGGCGATGGACCGCATCGGGCTGGAAAACCCCAAGGCCACCATCGTCTCGGCCCCGAAGCTCGACACCGGCAAGTATGACATCAAGGCCGGCCTCGCGCAGGCGATGGAAGCCATCGAGCATATCGGCCTGCCCGCGATCATCCGCCCCGCCTTCACCCTTGGCGGCACCGGCGGCGGCATCGCCTACAACCGCGACGACTACGAACACTACTGCCGCTCGGGGCTCGAAGCCTCGCCGGTCGCGCAGATCCTCGTCGACGAATCCCTTCTCGGCTGGAAGGAATTCGAGATGGAGGTGGTGCGCGACAAGGCCGACAACGCGATCATCGTCTGCTCGATCGAGAACGTCGATCCGATGGGCGTGCACACCGGCGACTCGATCACCGTCGCCCCCGCGCTGACCCTGACCGACAAGGAATACCAGGCGATGCGCAACGGCTCGATCGCCGTGCTGCGCGAGATCGGCGTCGAAACCGGCGGCTCGAACGTGCAATGGGCGATCAACCCCGCCGACGGCCGCATGGTCGTGATCGAGATGAACCCGCGCGTCTCGCGCTCGTCCGCGCTGGCCTCGAAGGCCACCGGCTTCCCGATCGCCAAGATCGCCGCGAAGCTCGCCGTCGGCTACACGCTGGATGAGCTCGACAACGACATCACCAAGGTCACGCCCGCCTCGTTCGAGCCGACCATCGACTATGTCGTGACCAAGATCCCGCGCTTCGCCTTCGAGAAATTCCCCGGCTCGAAGCCCGAGCTGACCACCGCGATGAAATCGGTGGGCGAGGCGATGGCCATCGGCCGCACCATCCATGAATCGCTGCAAAAGGCGCTGGCCAGCCTCGAGACCGGCCTGACCGGCTTCGACGAGATCAAGGTCCCCTCGGACGACGCGACGCCCAGCAAGGCCGACGTGGTCAAGGCGCTGTCGCAGCGCACCCCCGACCGGATGCGCCTGACCGCCCAGGCGATGCGCCACGGGCTGAGCGACGACGAGATCCAGGCCGCCACCGCCTTCGACCCCTGGTTCCTGGCCCGGATCCGCGAGATCGTCGAGGCCGAGGAGGCCGTGCGCAAGACCGGCCTGCCGGTCGACGAGAAGGGCCTGCGCAAGCTGAAGATGATGGGCTTCACCGATGCCCGCCTCGCCAAGCTGACCGGCCGCGACGAGGATCAGGTCCGCCGCGCCCGCCGCAACCTCGGCGTCACCGCCGTCTTCAAGCGCATCGACACCTGCGCCGCCGAGTTCGAGGCGCAGACCCCCTACATGTATTCGACCTACGAAGTCCCGGCGATGGGCGATGTCGAATGCGAGGCGCGTCCCTCGGACCGCAAGAAGGTCGTGATCCTCGGCGGCGGTCCGAACCGGATCGGCCAGGGGATCGAGTTCGACTACTGCTGCTGCCATGCCTGCTTCTCGCTGACCAAGGTCGGCTATGAAACGATCATGATCAACTGCAACCCGGAAACGGTGTCGACCGACTACGACACCTCGGACCGGCTCTATTTCGAACCGCTGACGCTGGAACACGTGCTGGAAATCCTGCGCGTGGAACAGGAGAACGGCACCCTGCACGGCGTGATCGTGCAGTTCGGCGGCCAGACGCCGCTGAAACTGGCCAACGCGCTGGAAGCCGAAGGCATCCCGATCCTCGGCACCACGCCCGACGCGATCGACCTCGCCGAGGACCGCGAGCGGTTCCAGAAGCTGCTGCACGACCTCGAACTGAAGCAGCCCGTGAACGGCATCGCCACCAACCGCGACCAGGCCTTCGAGATCGCCCATCGCGTCGGCTACCCGCTGGTGATCCGCCCCTCCTACGTGCTGGGCGGCCGCGCGATGGAGATCGTGCGCTCGGACGAGCAGCTCGAACGCTACATCCGTGACGCGGTGCAGGTCTCGGGCAAGAACCCGGTGCTTTTGGACAGCTACCTGACCGGCGCGATCGAAGTCGATGTCGACGCCATCGCCGACGGCACCGATGTGCATGTCGCGGGCATCATGCAGCACATCGAAGAGGCCGGCGTGCACTCGGGCGATAGCGCCTGCTCGCTGCCCCCCTATTCGCTCTCGGCCGAGACGGTGGCGGAACTGAAGCGCCAGACCGTGCTGATGGCCAAGGGCCTGAACGTGCGCGGCCTGATGAACGTGCAGTTCGCGATCAAGGACGGGGTGATCTACGTCCTTGAAGTGAACCCGCGCGCCTCGCGCACCGTGCCCTTCGTGGCCAAGGCCACCGACAGCGCCATCGCCTCGATCGCCGCCCGCGTCATGGCCGGCGAGAAGCTTGCAAGCTTCCCGCAGCGCGCCCCCTACCCCGAAGGCGTCGGCCCCGACACCGCGCTGCCCTATGCCGACCCGCTGACGCTCGCGGACCCGAACACCCCCTGGTATTCGGTGAAAGAGGCGGTGCTGCCCTTCGCCCGCTTCCCCGGCGTCGACACGCTGCTCGGCCCGGAAATGCGCTCGACCGGTGAGGTCATGGGCTGGGACCGCAGCTTCGCGCTGGCCTTCCTGAAGGCGCAGATGGGCGCCGGCACCCACCTGCCCGAACAGGGACGGGTCTTCGTCTCGGTCAAGGATGCCGACAAGACCGCCGAGTTCGCCGCCGCGGCGCGCGACCTGGTGGCGATGGGCTTCACCCTGACCGCGACCCGCGGCACCGCCGCCTGGCTGAAGGACGAGGGCATCGAGGCCGAGCCGGTTCTGAAGGTCTACGAGGGCCGTCCGAACATCGTCGACCGCCTGAAGAACAGCGACATCGCGCTGGTTCTGAACACGACTGAGGGCTCGCAGGCGGTGGCGGATTCGCGCGACATCCGCTCGGTCGCGCTCTATGACAAGATCCCTTACTTCACCACCGCCGCCGCCAGCATCTCGGCCGTCGCCGCGATGAAGGCCCGTAGCGAGGGGATCGGCGTGCGGACGTTGCAGGGTTGATGCCGGCCCCGCCCTCGGGCGGGGTCGAAACGCTCCGAGCTCCAGCGACGGGCCGCGCTCTCGAAGCGCGGCCCTACGTCTTCCGCCGCAAGGTCTCCAGCCATCCGGCCGTCATGCGGAGTCCAGACTTGGCAAGTTCTCCGGCCGCCTCGGCCGACGAGGCCAAGGTATCGCCCACATTCGTGCTGGCAATCTGCACCCGTCGCCCCATCTCACTCGCCATGCGATAGGTCGAGAAACCGGCCTCTTCCCAAATGCTGCGTTCGAGCCAGGCAAGAGCCATTTCTTCGACTTCGGAAACCGTTCCGTCGGCTGCCGCGATCTCTTTGGTCAGCGCAAGAACGTCGCGCACCATGAACTCTGCATTGCAATCCGGGTTGTCGCGAACGAAGGCCCCAAAGGACTGTCCGATCTGCTGAAGTCGAACCCCTTCGATGGTTTCTTCGATTACCCCCAGCGCAGCGCTGGCGTAGCCCTCGTCGATCCCCCAGTCCAGAACGAAGCTCTCGATGATCGCCTCGCGTTCCTCTTCCAGAACAACTCCGTCGATCGACGCGATCTTGATCGCCACCGTGCCGATCATATCGACGATGGTCATCCCGAGGACATCTACGGGCGTGTTGATAAAAGCCGGTATCTTGCTCACCCGGCTCGAACCGTAGCGTTCTGCCAACCGGGTCACGCCAAGATAGCTTCCTGCGCAGACCACCGCCGCCGCAGCGACCCATCCGACGGGCGTCACCGCCGCAGCCCCCATGCCCAGCGAAGCCAATATGCCCGACGCCGAGAAAAAGGTCGACGCAACCGCACCGGAACCGGCGACGGCAGCCCCGGCAGCCCCGACGGCGCCTGTCTCGACCACCTTTGTCAGAAGCTTACCGCTTTTCATGGACCAGTAAGCGTCCTCGCCGATACCCAGCTTCAGCCGGAAGCGGAGATCGTCCTGCACCACGCGCTCGACGCTTCGAAATGACCCGAGATCATCTTCCATTTCAGATCATCTCCGTCAGCTCTTGCACCCGCGCGATAAAAGCCTGAAACCTCTTGCCGACATCGCTGCGCGTCAGGTCTTGAATCGCGCCATTTGTCAGGCCCAGAGCGAGCAGCAGAGGTCCGAGAACTGCGGCCATCGTACCGCCGACAAGTGGAACGCTTGCAATCAGCATTGCCAGAAGAAGCGCGACGATCATGCCGACTGTCATCGACGGAAGGGTATTGACCGCCGCGAGAGCGATCTGCAGAACCTTCCGACCAATCGCCAGAGCCGTGGTCCCGACCTTTATAGCAAAATCGGCTATGTCGATTAGCAAAGCCTTCGTATCGGCGGACAGGTTTGTCCGCATTATCATGTCTTTCAGGACACGCTTGCTCGGGATGTCATTGAAGTCGGAAAGGACCTGCTCGGAAAAGGCGTAAGTCTGCATCGTGCGGCAACCTCTAGATCGCAATGTCGTGATCGTCGCCGTAAAACGCTTTAACCGCAATGGGTTTCACGTTGGCCGCTTACAGCACTTTGCCCCGTCATCCCGCACGTCTCGAGCGCATCTTTCGAGGCAAGCACGCCGAGCAAACTCACCCGATCTCCCCCAGATCCAGCCCCAGCCGCCGCGCCTCTGCCTCCAGCACCCCTTCGCTGTCGCCCCAGCCCGGCCGCGGCCCATCGAAGCCCTCCTCGACCCGCCGCTGCCGATAGTCGATGGTCGCGGCGTCGCGCACCACGCCGGCCAGCCGCGCATGCATCCAGACCCGCAGCACCTCGTTGATCCGCGGGCCGTAGTTGGCCCCCATCGAGCGCATGAACCGCAGCACGTCCTCGTCGAGGCGCAGCGTCACCCGCTCCTTGCGCTTCGGCACCCGCTCCTGCGCGATCCGGTGCCAGGCGACCGGCACCTGCCCCGAGACGACGATCGCATTGTGCAGGTCCCATTCCAGCCGGCGCATCGCATCGGCCATGTAATGGTAGTTCTCGCGCGTCTTCGCATTCTGTCTCGGCTCGGTCATCCTTGGATCGGTCATCGGGCACCTCCGCCCACGACCCTGCCCGCGAAAGGTTAACGCCGCGCCAGCCCAGCGTCCGCCGGGGGTGTACGGGGGGTGTACAGTGGATGCACGCGAGTCACCCCCCGATTTCCAAGGCCCTGCAGCGCCTTACAGCTCCTCGACCGCGATGACCCCGGTGATCGCCTTCAGCGCCCCCTTGATCTGCGGATTGAGCGGCATCTCGCCCGGCAGCGCGATCTCGATCTCGTTGCCGCTCTCGGGATCCTCGACGCAGAAGCTGACCGGGCCCTTGCCCGCCCGCGTCTTCGCCTCGGCCCGCACCCGCTCGAGCAGCGCCGCGACCGAAGCCACGGCCGCCGCCTCGCCGACATGGATCCGCAGCCCGGCGCTACCCGCCTCGGCCGCCACCGCGTCGATCGGCTGCGCACCCCGCGCCAGCAGCTTCAGCGTGTCGCCCTCGAGGTTCGCCTCGACCGTCAGCACCACCGCCATCCCCGTCTCAAGGTACTGCCGCGCGGCCTCCAAAGTGTCGGAAAACACCGTCACCTCGTAAAGCCCGGTCGGGTCCGACAGCTGCACGAAGGCGAAGCGGTTGCCCTTGGCCGACTTCCGCTCCTGCCGGCTCGACACCGTGCCCGCCAGCTTCGCGACCCGCGGCCCGGCCTGGCATTCCTGGGTCAGCTCGGCCAGGCTCAGCACCTTTTTGCGTTTCAGCGCAGGCATGTAGTCGTCCAGCGGATGGCCGGTCAGGTAGAAGCCCACCGCGTTGTGCTCTTGCGCCAGCCGCTCGGCCGGCAGCCAGTCATCGCCCGGCGCCAGCCGCGGCTCGGGCAGGTCGTCGCCGCCCTCGCCGAACAGCGAGACCTGCGCCGAGGCCGCCGCCTCGTGCACCGCCGCCGAATAGGCGACCAGCGCATCGAGGCTGTCGAGCACGCGGCGCCGGTTCGCGTCGATCCGGTCGAAGGCCCCGGCCTTCGCCAGCATCTCGAGCGGCCGCTTGCCGATCCGCTTCAGATCCGCCCGGCGCGCGAAATCGAACAGCGTCTTGAACGGCCGGTCGACACCGCCCGCGTTTCGCGCCGAAACCACCAGGTTCATCGCCTCGAGGCCCACGTTCTTCAGCGCCCCCAGCGCATAAAGCACCTTGCCCTCGGTCACCGTGAATGTGGCCAGCGAGCGGTTGACGCAGGGCGGCTCGGTCACGATGCCCATCCGGTCGACCTCGCGCTTGTAGATCGCCAGCTTGTCGGTCAGGTGGATATCGCAGTTCATCACGCCGGCCATGAACTCGACCGGGTGGTTCGCTTTCAGCCAGGCGGTCTGGTAGCTGACCACCGCATAGGCCGCCGCGTGCGACTTGTTGAAGCCGTAGTTCGCGAATTTCTCAAGCAGGTCGAAGACTTCGCCCGCCTTCTTCTCGGGCACATTGTGGGTGGCCTTGGCGCCCTCGATGAACTTCGGGCGCTCTTTCGCCATCTCCTCGGCGATCTTCTTGCCCATCGCGCGGCGCAGCAGGTCGGCGCCGCCAAGGCTGTAGCCCGCCATGACCTGCGCGATCTGCATCACCTGTTCCTGATAGACGATAATGCCCTGCGTCTCGGCCAGGATGTGGTCGATGGTCGGGTGGATCGACTCGAGCGGCCGCTGCCCGTGCTTCACCTCGCAATAGACCGGGATGTTCTCCATCGGGCCGGGGCGATACAAAGCCACCAGCGCCACGATGTCCTCGATGCAGGTGGGCTTCATGCGCCGGAGCGCATCCATCATGCCCGAGCTTTCCACCTGGAAGACCGCGACGGTCTTTGCGTTGGCGTAAAGCTCGTAGGTCACCTTGTCATCCAGGGGGATGTGCCCGATGTCGTTCTCGGCCCCGGCCTTCGGCTCGTAAAGCCGGTCGCCCTTCGGGCCCACATGCAGGTCGCGGCCCGAGTTGTGGACCAGCGAGATCGCGTTCTGGATGACCGTCAGCGTCTTCAGGCCGAGGAAGTCGAACTTCACCAGACCGGCCTGTTCCACCCATTTCATGTTGAACTGGGTGGCCGGCATGTCCGACCGCGGGTCCTGATACAAGGGCACCAGCAGGTCCAGCGGCCGGTCCCCGATCACCACGCCCGCGGCATGGGTCGAGGCGTTGCGCAACAGCCCCTCGACCTTCTGCGCATAGTCCAGCAGCCGCGCCACGACCTCTTCGGATTTCGCGGCCTCGCGCAGGCGCGGCTCGTCGGCCAGCGCCTTCTCGATCGAAACGGGCTTCACCCCCTCGACCGGGATCATCTTCGACAGCCGGTCCACCTGCCCGAAGGACATCTGCAGCACCCGGCCCACGTCGCGCACCGCGGCCTTGGACAGAAGCTGGCCGAAGGTGATGATCTGCCCCACCTTGTCGCGGCCATACTTCTCCTGCACGTATTTGATGACCTCCTCGCGGCGGTCCATGCAGAAGTCGATGTCGAAGTCGGGCATCGAGACCCGTTCCGGGTTCAGGAACCGCTCGAACAGCAGCGCATAGCGCAGGGGATCGAGGTCGGTGATCGTCAGCGCATAGGCCACCAGCGAGCCCGCGCCCGAGCCCCGGCCCGGCCCCACCGGGATCCCCTGATCCTTGCCCCATTTGATGAAGTCGGCCACGATCAGGAAGTAGCCTGGGAAGCCCATCTTCTGGATGATGTCCAGCTCGAAGCGCAGGCGTTCCTCGTAGACCTCGACCGGGGCGGCATGGGGGATCACCGCCAGCCGGGCGCGCAGGCCCTCCCAGCTCTGGCGCTCCAGCTCCTCGACCTCGTCATCGGCGAATTTCGGCAGGATCGGCTTGCGCTTGTAGGCGGCGAAGGCGCAGCGGCGCGCGATCTCGACGGTGTTCGCGACGGCCTCGGGCAGGTCTGCGAACAGCGCCGCCATCTCTTCCGGCGACTTCAGGTAATGCTGCGGCGTCAGGCGCCGGCGCGGCTCCTGCTGGTCGACATAGGCGCCCTCGGCGATGCAGATCAGCGCGTCATGCGCCTCGTACATCGCGGCCTTCGGGAAATAGACGTCGTTGGTGGCGACCAGCGGCAGGCCCATGTCATAGGCCATCTCGACGAAGCCGCGCTCGGTCAGCCGCTCGGCCTCGGTATACTGCCCGCCCTCGCCCGGATGGCGCTGCAGCTCGACATAAAGCCGCTCGGGAAAGATCGCGGCCAGCCGCTCCATCAGCGCCCGCGCCTTGGCGGCGGACCCCGCCCGCAGGAAGCGCGCCACGGGGCCGTCCGGCCCGCCCGACAGGCAGATGATCCCCTCCGAGAACTCCTCGAGCTCGGCCAGCGTCACCTGCGGCA
Source organism: Frigidibacter sp. MR17.14 (assembly GCF_037095735.1). Taxonomy (NCBI): domain Bacteria; kingdom Pseudomonadati; phylum Pseudomonadota; class Alphaproteobacteria; order Rhodobacterales; family Paracoccaceae; genus Frigidibacter; species Frigidibacter sp. MR17.14. Next base: position 725,404 of record NZ_JBAWKD010000002.1, read on the forward strand.
GCTCGCCGCCCGCATCGAGATACAGGCAGCTGTTCAGCCGCATCAGGTTCTCATACCCGCGCTCGTTCTGCGCCAGCAGAACGATCCCCGCCGGGTCGCGCGGTTTCTCGCCCGGCGCGGGCGGGTCATAGGCCAGATCGACCTGACAACCGACGATCGGCTGCACCCCGGCCCCCTTGGCATTCACGGAAAATTCCAGTGCCGCGAAGAGGTTGTTGGTGTCGGTCACCGCCACCGCAGGCATGCCCATCTCGACCGCGGTCTTGATCAGCTTCTTGGCGGGAACGGCACCTTCCAGCAGCGAATATTCGGTGTGGACGCGCAGGTGTATGAATCGGGGCTGGGTCATGGGGCCGAGACTACAGGGAAGGTCGGGGGGATGCGATCCCCACCAATCTTACCGGAGCCCCCGCGTTCTGGCGCCACGGCTCGGATGCAGCGCCCGGTCGCAGGGGGGGACCCCGGCGAAGTTGGGGGGAGGCGCGCCTCCCCCGGCTCTTGCCTAATCGTCCCCATCGGCTACTCCTTCCGATCATGCCCGTGACCCTCACCTCGCTCGCCCAGATCGCCGCCCTCGGCTTCGACGACATCATCGATGTCCGCGCCCCCGCGGAATATGCCGAGGATCACATCCCCGGCGCGCTCAGCCTGCCGGTGCTGGACGACGAAGAACGGGCCCGCGTCGGCACGGTCTACAAGCAGGTCTCGCCCTTCGACGCCCGCAAGATCGGCGCGGCGCTGGTCGCCAAGAACGCCTCGGCCCATATCGCGGGGCCGCTGGCCGACCGGACGGGGGGCTGGCGGCCGCTGGTCTACTGCTGGCGCGGCGGGCAGCGCTCGGGCAGCTTCGCCACGATCCTTTCGCAGATCGGCTGGCGCGTCGACACCATCGCCGGCGGCTACAAGGCCTTCCGCCGGCTCGTGGTCGAAACGCTTTACGACCGCCCCTTCCCGGCCCCGGTCATCGTGCTCGACGGCAACACCGGCTCGGCCAAGACCGAGCTTCTGAACCGCCTGCCCGGCCACTGCCTGCAGGTGATCGACCTCGAGGGGCTGGCGAACCACCGCGGCTCGCTCTTCGGTGCGATGGGGCCGCAGCCGGCGCAGAAAGGGTTCGAGACCCGCCTCGCCATGGCCATCGCCGCCCTCGACCCGACGCGCCCGGTGGTGATCGAGGCCGAAAGCGCCAAGGTCGGCGACTGCCGGCTGCCGCCCGCGCTCTGGCACGCGCTCTGCGCCGCGCCAAGGATCGAGATCGCGGCGCCGCTGCCCGAACGTGCCGCCTATCTCGCCCGCGCCTATGCCGACGTCTCCGCCGATCCCGCGCGCCTGTCCGACACGCTCGACCGGCTGCGGCCGCTGCAGCCGGCGGAAACCGTCGACCGCTGGCAGGCCCTTGCCGCCGCCGGCGACCTGCTGCCGCTGGCGGCCGAGCTGATGGAGCGCCATTACGACCCCCGCTACAGCCGCCACCGCGCCCGCGTCGCGGTGCCGGTCACCCCGTTTGCCACCGACAGCCTCGCCCCAGAGGCCCTCGCCCCGCTTGCCGCGCGCCTTGCCGCGCTGGTCACCGAAGGAGCCGCGCCATGACCCTGCCCAGCGAACCCCGCCTCACCTCGCTCAGCCACGGCGGCGGCTGCGGCTGCAAGGTCGCGCCCGGCGTCCTGTCGGGGCTTCTGCGCGGCACCGGCGGCTTCCCGGTGCCCGAGGCGCTGATCGTCGGCATCGAAACCTCGGACGACGCCGCGGTCTACAAGCTGAACGACACCCAGGCGCTGGTCGCCACCACCGACTTCTTCATGCCCATCGTCGACAATGCCCATGACTTCGGCCGCATCGCCGCGACCAACGCGATCTCGGACGTCTACGCCATGGGCGCGACGCCGATCCTCGCGCTGGCGGTGGTCGGCATGCCGATCAACGTGCTGTCGCACGAGACGATCGGGCGCATCCTCGCCGGCGGCGGCGACGCCTGCCGCGCGGCCGGGATCCCGATCGCCGGCGGCCACACCATCGACTCGGTCGAACCGATCTACGGCCTTGTCGTGCTGGGCATCGTCGATCCGCGGCAGGTGAAGAAGAACGCCAGCGCCCGCGCCGACGACGTGCTGGTGCTGGGCAAGCCGCTGGGCGTCGGCGTGATGTCGGCGGCGCTGAAGAAGGACGCGCTGCCCGAGGGCGCCTATGAGCGCATGGTCGCCTCGATGACCCGGCTGAACACCCCGGGGCCAGAGCTTGCGGCGCTGCCGGGCGTGCATGCGCTGACCGATGTCACCGGCTTCGGACTGGCCGGCCACGCGCTGGAAATGGCCCGCGGCGCCGGCTGCCAGCTGACGATCGACTGGAACGCGGTGCCGCTGCTGCCCGGCGCACTGGACCTCGCGCGGGCCGGCATGATCACCGGTGCCTCGGGCCGCAACTGGCAAAGCTATGGCGCCGAGGTGACGCTGCCCGTGGGCCTTGCCCCCGAGGTGCGGGCGCTCTTGTCGGACCCGCAGACCTCGGGCGGGCTGCTGGTCGCCTGCGACCCGGACAGCGCCGACGCGGTGCTGGCCACCTTCCGCCGCCACGGTTTCGACGAGGCCGCCGTGATCGGCCGCGTCGGCCGCGGCACCGGCACGCCGGGGCTGTTCGTCAGCTGACCCGCGGCCTCAGCCGCTGCCGATGTCGCCCTTGGCCACCGCCACCGACTTCAGCACCGCGTGACAGGCGAGCCCCGGCGCCAGCTCCAGCGCCAGCGCCGAGCGACGGGTGAGCCGCACGAGGATCCGGTCCTGCCCGATCCGCAGTCGCACCAGCGCGCCGGGCCCCTCGCCCAGCCGCAGGCTTTCGACCACGGCCGGCAGCACGTTCAGCGCCGAGATCGCCCCGGGCACCGCGCGCGCGATCATCACGTCCTCGGCATGGATGCGCACGCGCAGCCGCGCCCCAGGCGCCGCCTCGATCCGCGGCAGCAAGAGCGTTCCGCCTGAAATCGACAGCCGGCTCAGCCCATCGGGCTCCTGCCCCGCCAGCCGCGCCTCGATCACCGCGCCCAGTTCGCGCAGCCCCAGCGCCGCGCCAGCGCCCGGGTCCGACAGCACCTCGGCCACCGGCCCCGCCACCGCGACCCGGCCCGCCTCGAGCACGACGACCGTGGTCGCCAGCCGCGCGACCTCGGCCGCGGAATGGGTGACATAGAGGATCGGCAGCCGCAGCTCGTCGCGCAGCCGCTCCAGATAGGGCAGGATCTCGTCCTTGCGCGCCTGGTCGAGCGCGGCCAGCGGCTCGTCCATCAGCAGAAGCTCCGGCCCCGACAAGAGCGCCCGGCCGAGCGCGACCCGCTGCCGCTCGCCCCCCGAGAGCCCCCCCACCGGCCGGTCGAGCAGCGCGCCGATGCCCAGCATCTCGATCACTGGCCCGGGCTCGGCCAGCGCGCGGCCGCGGGCGAACCAGCGGCCGTAGCCAAGGTTGCGGCGCACGTTCAGATGCGGGAAAAGCCGGGCGTCCTGAAAGACATAGCCGATGCGCCGCCGGTGCGGCGGCACGGCGCCGGCGGGCGACAGCAGCGCCCTGTCGCCCAGCGTGATCGTCCCCGCATCGGGCCGCACCAGCCCCGCCACCGCCTGCACGACAGTGGTCTTGCCCGCCCCCGAGCGCCCGAACAGCGCGGTGACGCCGGGGGGCGCCGCGAAGGCGACGTCAAGCGAGAAGCCCGGCCGCGCCAGCCGGATGTCCACCGTCAGCGTCATCGCCCCGAGATCCGGCGCGCGACCCGCCGGCCCACCCATTCCGACAGCGCCAGCGCCACCATCGCCACCCCGACCGAGATCATCACCAGCCGCCCGGCCCGATCCTCGCCGCCGGGCACCTGCAGCAGCGCGTAGATGGCCGAGGGCAGCGTCTGCGTCTGGCCGGGGATGTTCGAGACGAAGGTGATTGTGGCCCCGAACTCGCCCATCGCCTTGGCGAAGGCGAGGATCGCGCCCGCAACAACGCCGGGCAGGATCAGCGGCAGGGTGACGGTCAGGAACACCCATGCGGGCCCCGCGCCCAGCGTGCCCGCGGCCTCTTCGACGCCGCGGTCGACGGCCTCGAAGGCCAGCCGGATCGCGCGGACCATCAGCGGGAAGGCCATCACCGCCGCCGCCAGCGCGGCCCCCGTCCAGCGGAAGGCGAAGACGATCCCGAACCAGTCATGAAGAAAGGCCCCCACCGGCCCGCGCCGCCCGAAGCTCAGCAACAGCAGATAGCCGGTGACGACCGGCGGCAGCACCAGCGGCAGGTGCACCAGTCCGTTCAGCAGACCATGCCCCCAGAACCGCCGCCGTGCCAGAGCCCAGGCGACGAGGATGCCCAATGGCAGGCTGGCGGCCACGGCCAGGGCCGAGACCTGCAGGCTCAGGATCACCGCCTGCCATTCCTCGGGCGTCAGCCAGTCCGTCATGCTGAGGGCGACGATGCCCTATTGTCCAAGGACGGTGAAGCCCTGCGCTTCGAAGGCGGCCTTCGCCTCGGGCCCGGTCAGGCTGTCGAGGAAGGCCTTCGCCTCGGGCTTGGCGTCCTTGACCAGCGCGGCGGGGTAGATGATCGCCGGATGGCTTTCGGCCGAGAAGGTGCCGGCGACGGTGACATTGTCATCGGCCACGGCATCGGTGGCATAGACGATCCCGAACGGCGCCTCGCCGGTCGAGACCAGCGCGAGCGCGGCGCGGACGTTGTCGGCCTGCGCGACCTCGGGGGCGACCGCGTCCCACTGGCCCAGATGTTGCAGCGCGGCCTTGCCGTACTGGCCGGCGGGCACCGAGTCGACCAGCGCCATCGCCAGCTTGCCCTGCCCGATCAGCGCCTTGAAGTCGGTGTCGCTGCCGATGGCGACGGGGGCCGCGTCCTTGCCATGCGCGATCAGCACCAGCGTGTTGCCCAAGAGGTCGTGGCGGGTGCCGGCCTCGATCATCCCGGCGGTCTCGACCGTGTCCATCCAGTTCTCGGCGGCCGAGATGAAGACATCGGCCGGCGCCCCGGCCTCGATCTGCTTGGCCAGCTGCGACGAGCCCGCATAGCTGATCGCCAGACTGTCGCCGGTCTTCGCCTCGTAGGTCTTCGCATAGTCGTCAAGCGCGGTCTTCAGGCTGGCGGCGGCGAAGACGGTAAGCTCGGCGGCCTGCAGCGGTGCCGCGGCGACCAGCATCGAGGCAGAGACGAGAAGCGCGCGCAGCATAGGGGACCCTTTCGTTGTGTTCTGCCAGACATAACCAGAGGCCCCTCGGCACGACAAGCGATATTTCCGTCGAAACCCAACGGAAGCGGAAAGCCGATCTGCGCGGCGGATCGGGTATTGTTGAGCGAAAGACTATGGAATAGCGTGCCGCGGCAGCAGGGAGTCGCCGATGTCCGAAATCCGCCAATACCGCAGCAGCGGCCGCATCGACCGCCCCGCCGGCGCCGCCGCCGCCGCGCTGAAGGCGCGCGCCGCCGCCTGGGAGGTGCCGCTGGTCGAAGCAGACGAGCGGCTGAGCCTCTTCGTCTGGGGCTGCGAGCTGCGGCTGAGCCGCGACGGCAGCGGGCTGGCGGTCGATCTGTCCGCGCCGGAGGACCGGCTGATCGGCACCCTGCGCGACAGTGCGACCGAGCTTTTCGCCGAGGTCGGGCTCGAGGTCGTCTGGGACCGGGTCGATGTCGGCGCGCTGGCCCCGGGCCTGTCGCTCCTGCGCGTGGTCGCGGTCACGCGGCCGGTGCCGGGCTACCTGCGGGTGCGGCTGGCGGGGCCCGAGGCCGCGCGTTTCGCGACCGGGGGGCTGCACGTCCGCCTGCTGCTGCCGTCGGTTCCCGGGCGCGCCCCGGTCTGGCCCCGCGTCGCGGCCAGTGGCCGCACGGTCTGGCCCGCGGGGCCGGATGCGCTGCACCGGCCGGTCTATACCGTCGCGGTGCAGGGCGCGGACTGGCTCGACATCGACATCTACCGCCACGACGACAGCCCGACCTGCCGCTGGGCCGAGACCGTGGCGCCGGGGACCGAGGTCGGGCTGATGGGTCCGGGCGGCGGCGGCTGCCCCGAAGGGGCGCGGCTCTGGCTCTTCGGCGACGGCACCGCCCTGCCCGCGATCGGACGGATGCTGGCGGTGGCGCCGGTGCCGGTCCGTGCCTGGGTCTCCTGCGCGGCCGAGGACATGGGCGCGCTTGCCTTGGATCCGCGGGTGACGCGCTGCGACGACCTGCTGGCGGCGCTCGACGGTGCCGGCGCGCTCGCGCCCGAGGACCATGTTTGGTTCGCGGCCTCGGGCACCGAGGCGCGCGCCGCGCGCAAGGCGCTGACGGCGCGCGGCCATGCCCGGGCCCACTTCACCGCCGCGGCCTATTGGGACCGCGGCTGAGCCGCCTGCTCAGGCCAGGTCGCCCTCGAGCAGCCCGGCGGGCAGGTTCTGATAGGCGACGGGCCTGAGGAAGCGGCGGATGGCGAGGGTGCCGACCGAGGTGGCGCCGAAGTTGGTCGAGGCCGGATAGGGCCCGCCATGGACCATCGCATCGACCACCTCGACACCGGTGGGGAAGCCGTTGACCAGCACCCGCCCCGCCTTGCGCTCCAAGACCGGCAACAGCGCCCGCGCGGCCCCGGTGTCGGCCTCGTCCATCAGCATCGTCGCGGTCAGCTGGCCTTCGAAGCCCTTGGCCAGATCGACCATCGCCGCCGCGTCCGGCACCCGCACGACAAGGCCGAGCGGCCCGAAGACCTCCTCCGACAGCGCGTGATCCTCGAGGAAGGCCTCCGAAGAGACCTCGTAGAGATTGGGCGCGGCCATGCGCCCCTCGCTGTCGCTGGTGAACACAGGCCGCACCGAGTTGCGGCTGTCGAACCGCGCCTTGCCCTCGCGATAGGCCCTGGCGATGCCCTGCGTCAGCATCGCCTGCGGGGCGACCTTGCCCAGCGCCTCGGCGGTCGAGGCGACGAAGGCATCGCCCTCGGCCCCCGCGGGCACCACGGCGATGCCCGGGTTGGTGCAGAACTGCCCCGCGCCCATCGTCAGCGAGCCGGCCCAGCCCGCGCCCATCGCCGGGCCCCGCGCGGCCAGCGCCGCGGGCAGCACGAACATCGGGTTCACCGAGCCGAGCTCGCCGAAGAA
>NZ_JBAWKD010000003.1:0-109020 GCF_037095735.1 Frigidibacter sp. MR17.14
GACAATCTCTTCCGGCTTGTGCTTCTTCTGTCCCATATTCCGTCCTCCATCTGGCTTGAAAGCCTACTTCAGGGAGGACCACTTTTCAGGGGGCAGACCACTGGGCGCCGAGCAACGAGAAGCAAAGCCTGGGCATGGGCCACCACTACTACCACCTCGAATGCATCTGCGGTCACCAGGTCGCTGGCCGGGTCTTAGACCTGCGCGAGGGCGTGCGGAACTCGTCGGGCACGCACTTAGCGCTCGAGGCCATCCCGCGGCTGCTCTGCGTGAGGTGTGGTCGCCGGGGCAGGCCGGCTGTCGTCAGCGGCGGCTGGGACGGTGGCGGTTATGACGGGCGGCGTCAGGGGCAGTGAGCGGCAGCCCCGCAACATTCGCGGAAGGTTCACCCTATGTCTGGAGATTTCCGCAGCGGACAATCCGGGAATTTCAATAGGTTGCGCATGGATTTGCAATCCGTTGCGGACAGGCCAGACGTAGGGCGACACCGTCGGCTGTACGATCCTGCAGTTCTCCCGTCTGACATGAAATGCAGCCAGGCTAACATCAAGATCCAGTGTCGTCCGCACGCCGATGCTTTGAAACCGAGCGGCTAATGTCGCAGAGAACGCCCAAGCAGATCCCAAATACGATGATCATGATGCCTTGGTCGATTGTCTCGCCGGTGCCATGGCTCCCCAGATATCGCTGACCAGCTTGTTGCGTTTCCGCTAGCTGGGCACCCATTACTCCCATCAAAATCAAAAACGTCCCGAGCGTGATAGCGATGGTCGCACAGATTCGCCCGAGCCAAGTAAATAACACGATGTCTTCCAGTCTACTGAACATACCCGCCGACCAAGAGCGTCACAAAAAATGGTGTCTGACAACCCCCAGAAAGCACTGATCGCCCATCGGAAAGGCATCCACTGGCTAGCCACCGGCACGCACAACCTGGCAGCCGCGCGCATTTCCGGCCGCTGGTGACGCAACCAGACTGAATTTCTCAGCCGACGCAATTTGCTCTGCATTGCTGGCGGTGTGTAGGGGCTTGCGCATGACACTCCGGCATGCTGCCTGCTTAACTTCGAAACGCTAGCTCTCTCGCCATGCAAGTCACTTACGATGCCGCGGCCGGAACCTTTACTCTGATCGGCAAGATCTGGTCGAACACCTATCCGATCGGGCAGCTCGAAGCTTGGCTGCGGTTCCATGTGCGCCAGCGCGATGAGCACCCGAAAGCGCTAGACTCCTATGACAAAACAATCGCGGGGCTTGAGGGACTGAAGGCCCGGCTCGGGTGAGCCGGTGCGGCTTCGGTGCGGTTTCGGTGCGGAAACGTGCCGAATTCTCGGGCAAGTGCGCGAAAATTTGGGGATCGTAGCGAGAACATTAGGCCTGGCACTGCCCTCCGAAGGCACCGGTCTATCGCGGCATGGCCCGATGCTATCCCGCAGAAGGGCCGGCTCCAAATCGTGGGGCAACCGCATCCTAACCCATTGATAAGTATAAGCTGGGATCCACCGGTCAGTGGGGCATGTTGGTGCTGAAATCTAACAATATTTCGCCATTCTGCTTAGTCCGACCTCGGGTACCAAAGGCCTCTGATTTTCCAGACGTTCCGGGCTTGGCCCGCGGGCCCTCGCCCCCGGGCAGGCCGCTCACCAGTCGGGATGTCCGGGCTTGCCCATCGCCCCCTATGCCCGCGGCCGCTGCCGGGAGATGCTGGTGCTTGTCTCTGCCGTCTTCGCCCTCGCAAGTGTCCGACGCGCGCCCATCCGGCGGCTGGCGCACCCGGGCGTCGCCAGCCGTCTTTCGAACGCAATGCGACGCGCGCCCGGCCCTGACGCGTCTTCCCGTCTTCTGCCCGCTCCGGAAGCCTTCGCCGGGGCGCCTTCGCGACGGCGAGGGGCCCGACCCGCCGTTGCGCAGGCGCGCGGTCATCACTCGCTGGCGGCCTGAGGAGGCCCGCGCATCGCCGGCGACATGACCAGGGCCGCTGCTTCGGCATTCGCGGCTGAAACCTTCGTCAGGTCCAATGGTTGAGGCTGCAACGTCTTTTCGATAACCTGCGCGTGATCGATCCCCAACTTCTCTCGGCCTCCCGAGGCCTCGAGCATCATGCCGGGCGCAGCACTGCGCCCCGACAACACAAGGACGAGCTTTTGACCGACCTACCACAAGTCCCGATGGACCAGGCGTCTCCGGACGCGCTCCCGGCCCCCGAGGGCCCGACGCAGCTCATCGAGACGCCCTACGAGATCGGCCAGGACAACATCAACTACCGGCGACGCTTCGTGTTTGAGCTCGACATCCACAACGTCGTCTTCAGCGTCTCGGCCCTGGGCGTGGTCGCCTTCACGATCCTCACGCTGATGTTCCAGAACGTGCTGGATCCGGTCTTCGCCGGCCTGCGCGACTGGCTGACCTCGAACCTCGACTGGTTCTTCCTGCTGACCGGCAACGTCTTCGTGCTGCTCTGCATCGCGCTGATCGTCCTGCCGCTCGGCCGCATCCGCCTGGGCGGACCCGGGGCCACGCCGGACTATTCCTACGCCTCCTGGTTCTCGATGCTCTTCGCCGCGGGGATGGGCATCGGGCTCATGTTCTACGGCGTGTCCGAGCCGATGGGGAACTACACGGCCGCGTTCGACGGCCCGGCCTATGGCGCCGATGGTGCCCGCACCGACTGGTCGCCGCTGAACGGCATGCCGGGCGATGCCGAGGGCGCAAGACGGCTGGCCATGGCCGCGACGATCTTCCACTGGGCCCTGCACCCCTGGGCGATCTATGCCATCGTCGCGCTGTCGCTCGCGCTTTTCGCCTTCAACAAGGGGCTGCCGCTGACCCTGCGTTCGATCTTCTACCCGATGTTCGGCGAGAAGGTCTGGGGCTGGCCCGGCCACATCATCGACATCCTCGCGGTCTTCGCGACGATCTTCGGCCTTTCGACCTCGCTCGGGATCGGGGCGCAGCAGGCCAGCGCCGGGCTGAACTTCCTTTTCGGCATTCCCGCGACCACGGGCGCGATGATCTTCCTGATCATCATCATCACCGGCATCGCGACGACCTCGGTCGTCGCGGGGATGGACAAGGGCGTGAAGCTGCTGTCCGAGATCAACATGGGCCTTGCGCTGCTTCTGCTGGTGTTCATCGTGGCAGTGGGGCCGACGGTCCAGATCGCGACCGGCTTCTTCAAGAACCTGCTCGCCTACGCGGAATACCTGCCCGCGCTGTCGAACCCGTTCGGACGCGACGACGACAACTTCCGGCAGGGCTGGACCGCGTTCTACTGGGCCTGGTGGATCAGCTGGTCGCCCTTCGTCGGCATGTTCATCGCGCGCGTCAGCCGCGGCCGCACGGTGCGCGAGTTCCTGATCGCCGTGCTGCTGATCCCCTCGATCGTCTCGACGATCTGGATGACCGCCCTTGGCGGCACGGCGATCAGCCAGGTCGTCACGCAGGGCATCAGCTCGGTGCAGGATGCCGCGCTTGAACTGCAGCTTTTCGAGATGCTGTCCCACCTGCCGCTGACCTCGATCACCTCGCTGATCGGCATCGTGCTGGTGATCGTGTTCTTCGTCACCTCGTCGGACTCCGGCTCGCTGGTGATCGACACGATCAGCGCCGGCGGCAAGATGAATGCGCCGACGCCGCAGCGGGTGTTCTGGGCCACGTTCGAGGGGCTGGTGGCCATCGCGCTGCTGCTGGGCGGCGGGCTGGCGGCGCTGCAGGCGATGGCCGTGTCGACCGGCTTCCCCTTCGCGATCGTGCTGCTTGGGGCCTGCGTCACGCTGGTGATGGGCCTGCGCGCCGAGCCGCGCTAGCCCGCTGCGCCACAGGGCACCGGACGCGCTTCGGTGCCCTTGCGGCAGGCCGCCCTGCCGGACGACCGCCCGCCGGATCGGCGGCGGCAAGGGACGCGGAGCCGGTTCGTGGCCTGACCCGCCCCTGGGATGCCTGGGGGACCGGCAGGGTAACCCGTTGTTTCTCCGTCACGCGGATCTCACCCTTCGTCAAGCAGCCCAGCGCGGTTGCCGTGCCCCATCGGAAACGGGCCTGTTCTGCGGTGCGGAAGGTCGGTGGGAAGTCAATCGTTTGATGCGCAACCATCTGATGCATAACGATTTATTTTCCTTCGCCGCGGTCGCGGCCGTTAACATGCCTTCTGGATTCGGTTAATCTCGGTGCCGGCACCGATCTGCCGGTGCCGGTCCCGCGCGCCAGGAGGAACCGGATGCCGCACACATTTTTCGGATCCCTGCAGCTGCCGCTGGGCGCGGTGCCGCCAGAGCTTCTGGCCGGTCTGACGCGTCCCGTGACCGACCCGGCCACGGCGCCGGTGCTGCTGGTGGCGCATTTCCACGTGCCGCCGCAGGCCCTGCACGAGGCGCCGCGGGCCGAGCTGCGGCTCTGGCGCCTGACCGGCTTCGATCCCGCCTTCGCCGAACGCCATCCCGTGGCCCGCTGCGGCTCTTGCGTGGCGCTGCCGATGCTGGTCGCCGCGGCTGACATGGCGAGCCTGCCCGCCGCGCTGGCGGGCGAGGTCGCCGCCGCGGGGGCCGAGGCGCTGCTGCTGGTCGCCGAGGCCTTCGATGCCCCGGCCGACGAGACATGGGCGCTTTACCAGCGGCTCCGGGCCGCGATCGCAGGCGCGGGCGCCGGACCGCGTCCCGAGGTGACCCTGCGCTACCGCGAGCTTTGCGGGCGCTGGACCGACCGCACCGATTTCCCGATCACCGCGGACTGGCTGCCGCTCAGCGCGACCGCCTGACGCGGCTTTCGCCTGACGCTTTCATCGGCGCGATGCCGATCAACCCGTGCGGGCGGGGGGCCTTCGCCGTGGCCACGACATCTTGTTGCCGCGGCGCTCGCGCTCGAATCGCGACTCCGTGAGATATCTTTACGTTTCGCAACCAATGGCGGCTCTTTCGACGCATTGTGCTGAAGAAGCCCTGCAATCGGCCCCGCCCAGCTTTCGCCATATTCGCGCCGGCGAGGTGCCGCTCATGGTTTACGATTCATCTACAACGCGGAAACGCGGGGCAGGCGGGATCCGGGCGCTATGGCTAACAAAACTCTAATGAAATCGCGGCGCGGTCCGGGAGTGCGGCGTGACGCCTCTGGGGGTCTGTTCACTGGCCTGCCCCGAACGGGTGGTCCGGATTCGATCTTAGTGCATGACGGGCGTCGGCGCCACGGCCTGAATGGCCGGCGGAGCTGAGCCCGATGGCGAAGCCGGCCATTGCGTGACCTCTGGCGCGGGCGGTCGGTAGCCCAGCGACGAATGCGGNGTTAGTGAAACTTTAAGCACAACCGGCAGTGCGAAAAACCCACCGATATCCGCAACTTCCGGGGCGATCCTGCCCCGGGCCGGACATGGTTAAGACGCATTTCACCTTGTTGGACGCTGCACTGCATGTATTCATCGAGGGGTCCCGCAAGGGAAACGACCGTGGGGGCGGTCGGTTGGTGTTCGGCGCGGAATCGCGAGCGTAGTGACGAAAATTCGACGGGCATCGGGCCGCTGCGGCCGATGCAATGCCGACCCCCTCGCCGGGAAGCGGCCGTCCCTTTGTCACCTCACTTGCTCCTCACGAAACCTTAACCGGCAGGTCGGTCCGGCGCCGTGCGCGCCACAGGACCCCGTCGCAGCGCCGCTGCGGCCCGAACGATGACCTGCCGGATCCCAGCCCGGCCCGAGCGACGAAGTGGTGAGACGATGACCTGGACGACCAAAGACACCGACTGCCACGACCAGACCGACAACCGGGACGGCATCGTCGAAGGGACGGCCGGCGCCGACCTGATCAACTACAACTACACCGGCGACCCGGATGGCGACCGCATCGACCACGATGACGCGCTCAGCTGGACGTCCTCGAAGAACGACGACGAGGTCCGCGCCGGTGCCGGCAACGACACCATCGACGCCGGTCTCGGCAACGACCTGGTCTATGCGGGCTCTGGCTCGGACAAGGTCTCGGGCGGCGCGGGCGACGACACGATCTACGGCGACAGCGATCCCTCGGAAGCCGCGGGCGGGCGCGAGTCCTTCAACTGGTCGCAGGTCTCTGACAGCTGCATCTCGTATTACGGCGACAAGGTCGACAATTACGAGGACATGTCGGGCCGCAAGATCGTTCAGGACACCGGCGACAACAAGGTCACGGTCGATATCCCGGACAGCTGCAAATTCCTGTGGTATTCCAAGGGCGTCGACTCGTCCTTCACCACCAACGGCAACAATGTCGACGGCCTCAACGGCGGCAACGAGACGGTCAGCAGCCACTCGGGCCTGCAGTCCTTCGCCGAGAAGGGCGAAAGCGCGACCTACAAGTTCGGCTTCGAGACCCCGGCCGAACATGTCCAGTTCAACATCTCGGACATCGACGCGAACAAGGGCCAGGTCTCGATCCGCGCCTATGACGCGAAGGGCAACCTGATCACCGTCCAGCTGACCGGCGGCGCGAACCTCGCGCTGACCGACACCGACGGGCTGGCCGGCGTCGACACCGCGACCTCGAAATACACCTGTGCCGTCTCGCCGACCGCCGCGTCGAACACGCTGCATGTCGAGATCGCGGGCCCGGTGGCGCGGATCGAGGTGATCCATTCCAACGTCGGCACCGGCAACTCGGCCGTGGTGATTTCCGACATGTTCTTCGACACCGCCGCGCCGATCGCCGGCGATGACACGCTGGACGGCGGCGACGGCAACGACGTGATCTACGGCGAGGCGGGCAACGACGTCATCACCGGCGGCAACGGCAATGACACGCTGGACGGCGGCGAGGGCAACGACAAGATCTACGGCGAGGCCGGAAACGACGTCATCACCGGCGGCAAGGGCAACGACACGCTCGACGGCGGCGACGGCAACGACAAGATCTCGGGCGGCGACGGCGACGACCTGATCTATGGCGGCAAGGGCGACGACACCATCGACGGCGGCGCCGGCGCGAACACGATCTACGGCGGCGAAGGCAACGACAAGATCATCGGCGGCGACGCCGGCAACAAGATCATCTCGGGCGACTACGGCCTGCCGGACCAGGGCTATCCGGGGCTCTACCCCTCGGACCCGAACCCGAACGACGACCGCGACTATGTCGAGACCGGCGCAGGCAATGACACGATCTTCACCGGCGACGACGACGACACCATCAAGGCCGGCGCCGGCAACGACTATATCGACGCGGGCATCGACGACGACCTCGTCTATGGCGAGGCCGGCAACGACACGATCATCGGCGGCGAGGGCAACGACACGATCTTCGGCGGCGACGGCGACGACGTGATCTACGGCGGCCTCGGCAACGGCGTGACCGATGCGATCAACATCCCCGATGTCGATGGCGACAAGCTGCCGAACAACGGCCGCGACGTGATCGACGCCGGCGCCGGCAACGACACCGTCTATGGCCAGGACGACAACGACCTGATCCACGGCGGCGAGGGCAACGACTACCTCGACGGCGGCGTCGACAACGACACGCTCTATGGCGACGCGGGCAATGACACGCTGATCGGCGGTCAGGGCGACGACTCGCTGCTGGGCGGCGACGGCGACGACAAGCTCGACGGCGGCACTGGCAACGACTACCTCGACGGCGGCACCGGCAACGACCTGCTGGAAGGCGGCGAGGGCAACGACACGCTTCTGGGCGGCGCCGGCAACGACACGCTGCTGGGCGGCGCGGGCAACGACAGCCTGACCGGCGGCAATGGCGACGACCTGATGCAGGGCGGCGCCGGCAACGACACGCTGCTGGGGGGCGAGGGCAGCGACACGCTGCTGGGCGGGCTCGGCAAGGACAGCCTCTCGGGCGGGGCCGGGAACGACCTGCTGGAAGGCGGCGCCGATGACGACACGCTCGACGGCGGCGAGGGCAACGACACCCTGCTGGGCGGCGCGGGCAACGACAGCCTGATCGGCGGCGCGGGCACCGACCTGATCGACGGCGGCGACGGCAACGACACGATCCTCGGCGGTGCCGGGGCGGACACGATGCTGGGCGGCCTTGGCCAGGACACCTTCGTCATCGGCGCGGGCGAGGGCATCGGCGACTGGATCGACGGCGGCGCCGGCCCGCTCGAGCAGGATTACGACACGCTCGACCTCACCGGCTCGGCCTCGGCCGGCGGCTCCTTCGTCGTGCACAAGACCGAGGTCGACTCGAACGGCAACGGCTGGAACGGCTATGTCGACTACTTCGACAGCTACGGCAACTTCACCGGCAAGCTCGAGTTCAACGAGATCGAGAAGATCGTGCCCTGCTTCACGCCCGGCACCTCGATCGCGACCCCGAAGGGCGAGCGTCTGGTCGAAGAACTGCGCGTCGGCGACAAGGTCATCACCCGCGACAACGGCATCCGCGAAATCGCCTGGGTGGGCGCCAAGACGCTCGACTACGGCCAGCTGGCCGGCAACGCGCACCTGCGCCCGGTGCTGATCCGCGCCGGTTCGCTGGGCAACGGCCTGCCCGAGCGTGACATGCTTGTCTCGCCGAACCACCGGATGCTGGTCGCGAACGAGCGCACCGCGCTCTACTTCGACGAGCACGAGGTACTGGTTTCCGCCAAGCATCTGGTCAACGGCCACGGTGTCGCCCGCGTCGAGGCGCTGGGGGTGAGCTACATCCACTTCATGTTCGACCAGCACGAGGTGGTTCTGGCCAACGGCGCCTGGACCGAAAGCTTCCAGCCCGGCGACTACTCGCTGGCCGGCATCGGCAACGCCCAGCGCAACGAGATCTTCGAGCTCTTCCCCGAACTGAAGACCTCGGTCGGCCTGAACGCCTATGTCGCGGCGCGCAAGACGCTGAAACGGCACGAGGCCTCGCTGCTGGCGCGCTGATCCGGCGATGCGGTTGCGGCCGGGGCGAAAGCGCCCGGCCGTCCTGCCCGGCGGGACAGTGCAGTCTTGGTTCCAACGGGTCCGGCCCGGTGCGATCGCGGTGGGGCGATCGCCCGGGCCTTTCGCGTTTCGCCTGTGCGTGCGCGGAATGCCCGGCGCAACACCCTGAAGTTGCGTCCTAATTCGGCCATTATGGTTACTTAGATGCTGCCGCAACATCCCCGAGCTCCCGCGGGGATGACGCGCAGGAGACGCCAGAATGGCGACGTACAACGGCACCTCCGGGGCCGACAGCTATACCGGCACCTCCGGGGCCGACACGATCGCCGGCGGCACCGGCAATGACAGCCTCTCGGGCGGCGCCGGCAACGACCGGATCATCGGCGGACCCGAAACCGCGGTGACGGCACAGGCGCTGGATCTGAACTGGACCCAGTCGACGCTGAAACAGCTCGACGCCTCGGGCGAGCGCTTCGGCTTCACCCAGGACACCGGCGGTGTCGCGGTCACCGCGACCGTCACCGGCGGCCCGTGCAACGCCCATCCCGGCACCATCGACGGGACGACCGCCAACTACGTCGCCGCGGGCGAGACCTTCGCCCAGAAATCCTCGCTGGCGCTGACCGGCGCGGCGCCGGGCACCTCGGCCACGCTGCGGCTCGACTTCGCGGCGACCGCGGGCTCGGGCAATGCCGCGGCGGTCGGAAACGTCAGCTTCCGCGTCAACGACATCGACCGCGGCACCTATACCGACCAGGTCACCGTCCGCGCCTGGGACGCGCAGGGCAACGAGATCGCGGTGAAGCTGACCGCGGCCGGCGACGACAAGGTCTCGGGCCAGACCGTCACCGGCTATGGCAGCGACCGCGCCTCGACCGCGGGCGGTTCGGTCCGGGTCGACGTGGCGGGGCCGGTCGCGCGGATCGAGCTGGTCTATGCCAACGCCGGCCAGCAGGCCGCGCAGGTGATCACCGTCACCGACGTGCAGTTCACCTCGATCCCCGCGGCGGATGACGACACGCTGTCGGGCGGCGATGGCGACGACTGGCTGTCGGGCGGCTATGGCGACGACCTGCTGAAGGGCGACGCGGGCAACGACCGGCTCGAGGGCGGCGCGGGGCGCGACACGCTGCTGGGCGGCGCGGGCAACGACACGCTGGCGGGCGGGAAGGGTGCCGATGTGCTGAACGGCGGTACCGGGATGGATTACGCCGACTATTCGGCCTCGTCCGCAGGGGTCACCGTCGATCTCTCGGCCGGCACCGGCAAGGGCGGCGACGCCGAGGGCGACACGCTCAGCGGCATCGACGGGATCTTCGGTTCGGCCCATGACGACCTGCTCATCGGGTTCGACGCGCAGGGCACCGACCCAAGTGACAGCTACACCAACATCTTCCACGGCGGCGACGGCAACGACACGCTCGACGGCCGCGGCGGCGACGACCAGCTTTACGGCGACGCCGGCCACGACCTGCTGCTGGGCGGCACCGGCAACGACCTGCTCGACGGCGGGACCGGCAATGACACCCTCAGAGGCGAGGCCGGCAACGACACGCTCAGGGGCGGCGAGGGCGACGACCGGCTGGAAGGGGGCGACGGCGACGACAGCCTTTCGGGCGACGCCGGGCGCGACACGCTGTTCGGCGGGGCCGGGCACGACATCCTCGACGGCGGCGACGGCGACGACCAGATTTACGGCGGCGCCGGACGCGACACGCTGATCGGTGGCGCGGGCAACGACCTGCTCGATGGCGGCGGCGGCGCCGATACGCTTTCGGGCGGTGCAGGGCGCGACACGCTGGTCGGCGGCGCCGGGGCCGACCTGATCGAGGGCGGTGCGGACGCGGACCTGATCCGCGTCGCGGGCCCCGGTGACGGCATCGGCGACACCGTCGACGGCGGCGCGACCGGCGACGATCACGACACGCTCGACCTCACGGGCTCGGCACCCGCGGGCGGTTCGCTGAAGGTGATCCGCACCGGCGTCGACAGCGACGGCAACGGCTTCGACGGCCGCGTCGACTATTTCGACGCGCAGGGTGCCCTCACCGGCTCGCTCACCTTCCGCAACATCGAGACGATCGTGCCCTGCTTCACCCCCGGCACGCTGATCGACACCGCCAAGGGGCCGCGCGCGGTCGAGGATCTGGTGCCCGGCGACCGCGTCCTGACCCGAGACGAGGGCTTCCAGCCGCTGGTCTGGACCGGCCGGCGCGATCTGGGCGCCGCCGATCTGGCGGCGAGCCCGCGGCTCGTTCCGGTGCGGATCCGGGCGGGGGCGCTGGGGCAGGGCCTGCCGGTGCGCGATCTGGTGGTCTCGCCGCAGCACCGGATGCTGATCACCGGCCCGCGGGTCGAACTGATCACCGGCGAGCCCGAAGCGCTGGTCCCGGCGCTCGCGCTGCTGGGCCGCCCGGGCATCGAGCGCTGTGCGCCGGGCGCGGTCAGCTATCTGCACGTGATGTGCGCGCGCCACCAGATCCTGCGGGCCGAGGGCGCCTGGAGCGAAAGCTTCCAGCCCGGCGCGCGGGTGCTGGCCGACATGGACGAGGGGCAGCGGGCCGAGTTGGAACTGCTGTTCCCCGCCCTGTTCGAGGGCCAGCCCGACCTCGCCTATCCGGCCGCGCGCCGCACCCTGAGCGCGCCCGAGGCCCGGATGCTGGCGGCCTGACCCCGGCCTGAGCCCGGGCTGGCCCCGGCCTGGCCCCAGACTGACCACTGACCGGGCCTAGCGCCCGGTCTTCGCCCGCCAGCGGGCCCAGTCCTCTGGCGTGTCGAGATCCGTCAGCGCGGCATGGCCGGGCAGGGGCACCGCCAGCCAGTCCTCGCCCTTCAGCACGCCGCGCGCCCCCTGATCACCGCGAAGCGCGCCCAGCGCCGGCAGCAGCCGGGCGGGGAACAGCACCGGGTGGCCCGGCGTGCCATCCTCGGCCACCGCCCGGACCACGCGCCCGGGCGCCTTGGCGGCGGCTGCCAGAAGCGCCGCCACCGCCGCGCCGTCGATCTCTGGCATGTCGCCCAGCATCACCAGCAGGCCGTCCTCGCCCGCCGCCAGCGCCGCGGCCGCACCCGCGCGCAGCGAGGCCGCCAACCCTTCGGCGGCATCGGGAACCGTCAGCATCTCGACCGCCAGCCCCGCCAGCGCCGCCGCGCGGGCCGGACGGTCCGGCGCCAGCGCCACCCGCACCACGGCGCCCGCGTCCAGCGCGGCCCGCGCCAGCCGCGCCAGCAGCGGCTGGCCGTCCACGGGCTCCACAAGCTTGTCGCCCCCGCGCATCCGGCTGGCGGCCCCGGCCGCGCAGATCAGGACCGAGGCCGGGCGCATCCCGCTCAGCGCCCCTTCCAGATCCAGCCGCCGCCAAGGATCCGCGGGCTGTCGGGATCGTAGAACACGCAGGCCTGCCCGGGGCTGACGCCTTCTTCGGGGTCCAGCAGCTCGACCTCGGCCTCGGTCGCCGAAAGCGGGCGCAGCACCGCCGGCCGCGGCGGCCGGGTCGAGCGGATGCGCACATTGACCTGCCATTCGGCGCGGGACTCGAAGGCCTCGTCGCCCAGCCAGTTGATCTCGCGCAGCGGCACGGTGCGCGTCGCCAGCGCCGCCTTCGGCCCGACGATCACCTGCCGGCTCTCGGGGTCCAGTTTCACGACGTAAAGCGGTTCCGCCACCCCGCCGATGCCAAGGCCCCGGCGCTGGCCGATCGTGTAATGGATCACCCCGCGGTGGCTGCCCAGCACCCGCCCGTCGAGATGCACGATCTCGCCGGGTTGGCCGGCGCCGGGGCGCAGCTTCTCGATCACCGCGGCATAGTTGCCCTCGGGGACGAAACAGATGTCCTGGCTGTCGGGCTTGTCGGCGACCGGCAGGCCGTATTTTGCCGCCAGCGCCCGCGTTTCGGCCTTGCTGGCCAGATGGCCCAGCGGGAAGCGCAGGTAGTCCAGCTGCTCGGGCGTGGTCGAGAACAGGAAATAGCTCTGGTCGCGGTTGGCATCGGCCGCGCAATGCAGCTCGGCCCCGCCGGCGCCCATCACCCGCTGGATGTAGTGGCCCGTCGCCATGCAGTCGGCGTCAAGCTCCTTCGCGGTCTGCAGTAGATCCTTGAACTTCACCCGCTCGTTGCAGCGGATGCAGGGCACCGGCGTCGCCCCGCCAAGGTAGGCATCGGCGAATTCCTCGATCACCGCCTCGCGGAAGGTGTTTTCGTAATCCAGCACGTAATGCGGGAAGCCCATCGCCTCGGCCACCCGGCGCGCGTCGTGGATGTCGCGGCCGGCGCAGCAGGCGCCCTTCTTGGCCAGCGCCGCGCCGTGGTCGTAAAGCTGCAGCGTGACGCCCACCACGTCATAGCCCTGCTCCTTCAGCATCGCCGCCACGACCGAGCTGTCGACGCCCCCCGACATCGCCACAACCACGCGGGTTTCAGAGGGCGGCTTCGCGAAACCGAGCGAATTCAGCGGATGGGCATCAAGCATGGCGGTGACTTTCGTTGCCGGGGGTCAAGGCCCCGGAGCGAAGGGTTGGGATCGGTGCGGAATATAGGAAAAAGCCCCGCAGTCACAAGCCCGGCCCTTCACCGCACTTTAATCGCTGGGGTTCAGCTTGCCCGACGGGTGATTGGGGGTGCGGAAGGGGGACGATATGTATCTGAAGAAGGTCGGCGGTCCACGGGCCGTCACGCTCGACGACGGGACGATTCTGACCAGGGCAGACCTGCCGCCGCCGGAAACCCGGCGCTGGGTGGCCTCGCGCAAGTATTGCGTGGTCCGCGCGGTCGAGGCCGGGCTGCTGACAGAGGCAGAGGCGCTGGACCGCTATGCGCTGACTGCCGAAGAGTTCGGCGAATGGCGCGCCGCGGTTGCAGGCCACGGCATGACCGCATTGAAGGTCACCAGTCTTCAAAAATTTAGACAACCAAGGATTGAACCGTGTTAGCCTCCAATCGGTAACGGGCACTTAACCATTTGGCCCGAGCATCGGTGTGACAGAGGTTAACTAGGGGGACGGTTCGATGCGGATTCTTTTGGTTGAGGACGATCCCACGACATCGCGCAGCATCGAGCTGATGCTGACGCATGCCAATCTCAACGTCTATTGCACGGACATGGGCGAAGAGGGGATCGATCTGGCGAAGCTCTACGATTACGACCTGATCCTGCTGGACCTGAACCTGCCGGACATGTCGGGGCTCGAGGTGCTGCGCCAGCTGCGTCTGGCCCGGGTCGGGACGCCGATCCTGATCCTGACCGGGGCCGACGATACCGATGCGAAGCTGAAGGGCTTCGGCTTCGGGGCCGACGACTACATGACCAAGCCCTTCCACCGCGAAGAGCTGATCGCGCGGATCCACGCGATCATCCGCCGCTCCAAGGGCCATGCGCAATCGGTGATCCGCACCGGGCGGATCTCGGTCAACCTTGACGCCAAGACCGTCGATGTCGACGGCAAGGGCGTGCATCTGACCGGCAAGGAATACCAGATGCTGGAACTGCTCAGCCTGCGCAAGGGCACGACCCTGACCAAGGAGATGTTCCTGAACCATCTTTACGGCGGCATGGACGAACCCGAACTCAAGATCATCGACGTCTTCATCTGCAAGCTGCGCAAGAAGCTGGCCGAGGCGACGGGGGGCGACACCTATATCGACACCGTCTGGGGCCGCGGCTACGTGCTGCGCGACCCGGTCCCGGTCGATCAGGACCACCGCGTCCCGATGCGGGCGTGAGGCAAGGACCTGACGCACGGACTTGCGGGCGCGGGGCGGCTGGAAATCCGCCCCGGGCTTGCCTAAGACTGCTCGTCGGAAGATGACGAGCGGAGGGGCGGATGGTCGCGAAACCTGGGGCGGAACCGGCGATCGAAACCCTCGACGCGGCCGGGGCCGAAGTGGAATGGACCCGCCTCGCGGCAGAGGTCGCGCGCGCCAACACCGCCTATCACGCAGAGGACGCGCCCGAGATCTCGGACGCGGCCTATGATGCGCTGAAGCGCCGGCTTCTGGCGCTCGAAGCCGCCTTCCCGCTGCTGTCGCGGGCAGACAGCCCGACTGCCTCTGTCGGGGCCGCCCCGTCAGAGGCCTTTGCCAAGGTCACCCATGCCCGGCGGATGATGAGCCTCGAGAACGCCTTCGCGGACGAGGACATCGCCGATTTCGCCGCGCGCATCCGCCGTTTCCTGAACCTCGCGCCCGATGCGCCGCTGGCCTTCACGGCGGAACCGAAGATCGACGGCCTGTCGCTGTCGCTGCGCTACGAGGACGGAGTTCTGGTGCAGGCGGCGACCCGCGGCGACGGCACCACCGGCGAGAACGTCACCGCCAATGCCCGCACCATCGCCGACATCCCCGGGCGGATCGACGCGCCCGGCGTGGTCGAGATCCGCGGCGAGGTCTACATGAGCCACGCCGATTTCGCCGCGCTGAACACGCGCCAGGCCGCGGCCGGGGCCAAGACCTTCGCCAATCCGCGCAACGCGGCGGCGGGCTCGTTGCGCCAGCTCGACGCGGCCGTCACCGCCAGCCGGCCGCTGCGCTTCTTCGCCTATGCCTGGGGCGAGCTGTCCGCGCCGCTGGGGCCGACCCAGTCCGCGGCCATCGCGCGGATGCAGGCGCTGGGGTTCGCCACCAACCCGCTGACCCGCCTCTGCGCCACGCCGGACGAGATGCTCGCCCATTACCGCGGCATCGAGGCCGGGCGCGCCGATCTCGGCTATGACATCGACGGCGTCGTCTACAAGGTCGACGACCTCGCCCTGCAAGAGCGGCTCGGCTTCCGGGCCACCACCCCGCGCTGGGCGATCGCGCACAAGTTCCCGGCCGAGCTCGCCTGGACCCGGCTCGAGGCGATCGACATCCAGGTCGGCCGCACCGGCGCGCTCTCGCCGGTGGCGCGGCTGGTGCCGGTGACGGTGGGGGGCGTCGTCGTCTCGAACGCGACGCTGCACAACGAGGATTACATCGCCGGCCGCGACTCGCGCGGCGCCGAGATCCGCGAGGGCAAGGACATCCGCCCCGGCGATCTCGTGCAGGTCTACCGCGCCGGCGACGTGATCCCGAAGATCGCCGATGTCGACCTTTCGCGCCGGCCCGAGGGCACCGCGCCCTATGTCTTCCCCGAGACCTGCCCCGACTGCGGCTCGCCCGCCACCCGCGAGCCCGGCGACTCGATCCGCCGCTGCTCGGGCGGGCTGATCTGCCCGGCACAGGCGGTCGAGAAGCTGAAGCATTTCGTCTCGCGCGCCGCCTTCGACATCGAGGGCCTCGGCGCAAAGCAGGTCGACCGCTTCTACCATCTCGGCTGGCTGCGCCGCCCCTCGGACATCTTCACCCTCGCCGCACGCGATGCCGAAGGGCGCAAGGCGCTGCCCGGAACCGAGGCCCTCGTCCGCGACGCCTTCGCCACGGCACCAGAGGTGGCGATGGCAGAGGCCGAGACCGGCGCCTCCGCACCGGAGGACCCCGAGGCGCTCACCCCCGAAACCTCGCGTGCGGCCCTCCATCAACGGATGACAGAGGCGCTCGGGCTCGAAACCGCACCTGATGCCGTCACCGCGGCCGCCACCTTCGCCGCGCTCTCGTCCCAGCCGCTGGCCCGGCAGCTTGGCTGGGGCGCGCGCAGTGCCGGCAACCTCTTCGCCGCCATTGCTGAACGCCGCCGCATCGCCCTGCAGCGGCTGATCTTCGCGCTCGGCATCCGCCATGTCGGCGAGGTGGCCGCCGCCGATCTCGCCCGCCATTACGCCGACTGGTCGCGCCTCGCGGCCGGGCTCGATGCTGCACGGCCCGCGGCCCTTGCCTGGCGCGCCGCCGACGCCGCCGAGCGCGAGGAACGCGCTGCCGCCGCCGGCGAGGGCCGCCGCGCGCGCCTCGCCGAGGCTCGCGCAGCCGCCCTGGCCACAGCTGCGCCATCGCCCGAAGCCGAAGCCGCCTGGGCCGAGCTGATCGGGATCGAGGGCCTCGGCCCCGTCGTCGCCTCGGCCCTGTCGGACGCCTTCGCCAACCCCGAGGAGCGTGCCGAGATCGACCGCCTCGCCGCGATGCTCGACATCGTGCCGCCCGAGGCGCCGCGCACCGAGGGCAGTCGGATCGCCGGCAAGACCTTGGTCTTCACCGGCACACTCGAGAAGATGAGCCGGTCCGAGGCCAAGGCCCGGGCCGAGGCGCTCGGCGCCAAGGTCGCAGGCTCGGTCTCGGCGAAGACCGACCTGCTGATCGCCGGTCCCGGGGCCGGATCGAAGGCCACCAAGGCCGCCGACCTGGGCATCGAGGTCATCGACGAGGATGCCTGGCTCGCGCTGATCGAGGCCGAGGGGTGAGCGACCCCGCCGCCCCGCCGGCGGCCCCATCCACGGCACCGCCTGCAGCGCCGCCCCGTGGCCGCCCGCCCGCGCTGTTTCCGCTGTTCGCCGGCCTCGAGACGCTGGACGGTGTCGGCCCCAAGACTGCGAAACTGCTCGAGGCGCTCGCGATCACCCGGCCGCGCGACCTGGCCCTGACGCTGCCCGCTCAGCTCGTCGACCGCCGCCTGCGCCCGACGGTGCGCGGCCTCGCGCCACCCGCGACCGTCACGGTCGAGGTCACCGTCGGTCGCCACCTGCCCTCGGCGCGCCGGAACGGTCCGACCCGGGTCGAGGTTCAGGACGCCGAGTGCAGCTTCGCCCTCGTCTTCTTCCACGCCCGCGGCGACTGGCTGAAGAAACAGCTTCCGCCCGGCGCGCGGCGCATCGTCTCGGGCAAGCTCGATCTCTTCGACGGTGTTCCGCAGATTGCCCATCCCGACCTGATCCTGCCGCCCGAAGAGGCGGGTGAATTGCCGGATTGGGAACCCGTCTACCCGCTGACCGCCGGCCTCGGGCAACGGCAGATGGGCAAGGCTGCCGCGGCTGCGCTGGCACAGGCGCCGGACCTGCCGGAATGGATCGACCCCGGGCTGCTGGCGCGCGAGGGCTGGCCGGCCTGGCGGGCCGCGCTGTCCCGCGCCCACGCGCCCGAGGGGCAGGAGGATCTCTCGCCCGCGGCGCCGTCGCGCGCGCGGCTGGCCTATGATGAACTCTTCGCCCATCAGCTCACCCTCGCCCTGGCCCGCGCCCGGGCGCGCCGGCAGCGCGGGCGCGAGACCCGCGGGACCGGGGACCTGTCGGACCGCGTGCTGGCAGCCTTGCCCTATCGCCCGACCAATGCCCAGACCCGCGCGATCTCGGAGATCGCCGGTGACATGGCCGGTCCCGAGCGGATGAACCGCCTGTTGCAGGGCGATGTCGGTGCCGGCAAGACCCTCGTCGCCTTCCTCGCACTTTGCATCGCGGTCGAGGCCGGCGGGCAGGGCGTGATGATGGCCCCGACCGAGATCCTTGCCCGCCAACATCACGAGGCACTGGCGCCGCTGGCCGCCTCTGCCGGGCTCGAGATCGCGATACTCACCGGCCGCGACAAGGGCGCGGCGCGCGCCGAGAAACTGGCCGCGCTGGCCGAGGGGCGCATCGCCATCCTGATCGGCACCCATGCCGTGTTCCAGCCCGATGTCGTCTTCCACGACCTGCGGCTGGCGGTGATCGACGAGCAGCACCGCTTCGGCGTCACCCAGCGCATGGAACTGGGCGCGAAGGGCGAGGGCGTCGACGTGCTGGTGATGACCGCCACCCCGATCCCGCGCAGCCTCGCCCTTGCCCAATACGGCGACATGGAGGTGAGCCTGCTCGACGAGAAGCCGCCCGGCCGGCAGCCGGTGCAGACCCGCGTGCTTTCGGACGGACGGATCAACGAGGTCGTGGCGCATCTCGGGCGGGCAATTGACGAGGGGCGGCAGGCCTATTGGGTCTGCCCGCTGGTCGAGGAAAGCGAGACCTCTGACCTTGCCGCCGCCACCGAGCGGTTCCGCGACCTGCGCCTTACCTTCGGCGAGGGCAAGGTCGCGCTGGTCCACGGCCAGATGCCGCCGGCCGAAAAGGACGCGGCGATGGCCGATTTCGTCGCCGGCCGCGCCCGCGTCCTGGTGGCGACGACGGTGATCGAGGTCGGCGTCAATGTCCCCAACGCCTCGATCATGGTCATCGAACGCGCCGAGACCTTCGGCCTGGCCCAGCTGCACCAGTTGCGCGGCCGCGTCGGCCGGGGGAGCGCGGCCTCGACCTGCCTGCTGCTCTACCAGGCGCCGCTGTCCGAAACCGCGGGGCGCCGCCTGCAATTGCTGCGCGAGACCGAGGACGGCTTCCGCATCGCCGAGGAAGACCTCGCGATGCGCGGCGCCGGCGACGTGATCGGCACCGCGCAATCCGGCCTGCCACGGTTCCGGATCGCCGACCTCGAACGCCAGGCCGGGCTGATGGAGATCGCGCGCAGCGATGCCCGGAGCCTGCTGACGCAGGATCCCGAGCTGGCGGGCCCGCGCGGGCTCGCAGCCCGCACGCTGCTGTGGCTGATGGACCAGGACCGGGCGATCCGGCTGATGACGGTGGGCTGATCTGGCGGGCATCCCGTTCTCCTTCACCGCCAGAATCACTATTTGTTCTTAAAAAGTTCTTTACTTGATCGGCGCACCGTGAGAACAAAGTGGAAACACAGCCCGGAGGCCACGATGATCGACGACCTGTTCGCCCTGATCCGCCGCAGCGAAGGCACGTTCCTGCGCGACCTTGCCGGGGGGCTCGCGCTGATGGGCAGCCTCTTGCTGTTCCTGCATCTTCCGGGGTTCGGCTGGATCTGACCGGCGTTCCGACCCTTGCCCGTGCCGACCTCTGACGGGGCCGGCGCCGGCCGCTCACGCGCCGCTTCCGCCGGGGGGCGCGGTGGTCCCCAACCCACCGTTGCCAGCCTGTCCCAGCCGGGTCCGCACCCCGGCCAACCCGGAGCCCGGAACCCGCGCCACTCGCCGCCGCCATCTTCGGATGCGCGGCGGCCTTTTCCTAACGATCAGCCTGCGTCGCGCGCGCGGGCCTCTTCGGCCGCGGCCACGGCATCAACCGCGGCCTCGAGCGCGAGAAGGATCGAGGCATGGCGGTTGCGGTAGTCCCGCGCCGGTAGCAGGGCCTCGTAGCCTTCGAAGGGGGCGGCCGGAACCGGCCCGTTGGACTTGAGCATCGCCGCAAGCGCGTCGCGCGCCGCCTCGATCTCGGCGCGATTGCGCCCCGGCAGCGCCGCCCCGGCGATCGCGGCCGAAGCCTGGCCAAGCGCGCAGGCCTTCACGTCCTGCGCAAGTTCGGCGATGCGACCGTCGCGCAGCGTGACTTCGGTGGTCACGGTCGAGCCGCAAAGCGGGCTGCGGCGCCGCGCGCGGCCCTCCGGCGCGGGCAGGCTTCCAAGATGCGGGATGTCGGAGGCAAGCGCGAGGATGCGTTCCGAATAGAGCTTCATCAGGTCTTCGCTCACCGCGCACTCCCGTCGTGACGCCCGGCTGGGGCTGGCTGCGGGGCTGGTCCCCGCTTCGCATGCGCTATAGATAGGCACCGCGTTCCGGCAATGCAAAGGTGCCCCGATGAGCCCCACGTCCAGCTTCGATCCCGCGACCCTGCGCTATGACGCCCAGGGCCTGATCCCGGCGATCGCACAGGACCATCTGAGCGGCGAGGTGCTGATGATGGCCTGGATGAACGCGCAATCTCTTGAGAAAACACTTGAGAGTGGAGTCGTAACCTATTGGTCGCGATCGCGAGGCGAGCTCTGGGCAAAGGGCGCGACTTCGGGCCATGTGCAGCGTCTGGTCGAACTGCGGGTCGATTGCGATCGCGACTGCCTGCTGCTGCTGGTCGACCAGACCGGGCCGGCCTGTCACACCAACCGCCGCTCGTGCTTCTACACCGCCCTGCGCGAAGGAGCGGAAGTCGAGATCCTGCAGGTTCAGGCCTGAAGGCCGATCAGGCGCCGGATCTCTTGCGGGGCCGCGCCTTCGGCCCGGTAGAGCGCCAAGGCGCGCGCATCGTCGCGCTTTGCCAGTCGCTTGCCGGCTTCGTCTCGAATTAGTTCATGGTGAAAATAGCTTGGCGTATCAAGATTCAGTAGATTCTGAAGAACGACATGGATGAACGTGGCCTCGAAAAGGTCTTCGCCACGCGTTACCTCGGTGATCCCTTGCGCGGCGTCATCCACCACCACTGCCAGATGATAGGCGGCGCCGCCGGATTTCCTCGATAAAACAACGTCTCCAATTGATGTTGCGAGGCGATCTTCAGTCAGAATGTGAACGCCTGAATGTGCCGGCCCATACTCACAAAACGCATTTGCATTTCCACTCAAAGCCTTGAATGACTTGGACATATCAAGTCGGATTGCATCTGTCGCCTTGGCCGTGGCCATCGACCGCTGTCGGCAGGTTCCGGGATAGATCGTCCCGTCCGGCCCCTGCGCAGGAACGCCTTCCTGGGGAGCCGATGTCGCAGCGCGGATGTCGGCACGAGTGCAGCTGCAGGGATAACACAGGCCCAGCGCTATCAGTCGATCGAGGGCCGCGTCATAGGCCTCCTGCCGGCTCGACTGGCGCAGAACCGGCTCGGGCCACCGCAGGCCCAGCCAGTGCAGGTCGTCGAAAATCTGCGCTTCCCAGTGCGGGCGCGATCGCTCGCGGTCGAGATCCTCGATCCGCAGAAGGAATTCGCCGGGATCCGCGCGCTCGGCGGCGATCAGCGCGGCATAGGCATGGCCCAGGTGCAGCGGGCCGGTCGGGGACGGGGCGAAGCGCGTGCGCTTCACCCCTGCGCCTCGAGCCAGGCGGTGAACGAGGCCTTCGCGCGGTCGGTGTAGGCGCGATAGCGGTCCTTGCGGCCGCGGCGGCCGCCCTTCGCCTCGACCGGGGGGAAGAGGCCGAAGTTCACGTTCATCGGCTGGAAGGTCTTCGCTTCGGCGCCACCGGTGATATGGGTGACGAGCGCGCCCGTCGCGGTGTCTGGCGGCGGCGGAGGCAGGTCGCGCCCGAGGATCGCGGCCGCGGCCATGCGCCCGGCGATCAGGCCCATCGCCGCGCTCTCGACATAGCCCTCGACCCCGGTGACCTGACCCGCGAAGCGCAAGAAGGGACGCGAGCGCAGCCGCAGCCGGTCGTCGAGCAGGGTCGGCGAGTTCAGGAAGGTGTTGCGGTGGATGCCGCCCAGCCGGGCGAAGCGCGCCTCGCGCAGGGCCGGGATCATCCGCAGGACCTCGGTCTGCGCGCCATACTTCATCTTCGTCTGGAAGCCGACGATATTGTAGAGCGTTCCCAATGCGTTGTCCCTGCGAAGCTGAACCACCGCATAAGGTTTCACGCCGGGATCATGGGCATTGGTCAGCCCGATCGGCTTCATCGGCCCGAAGCGCAGCGTCTCGCGCCCGCGCTCGGCCATGACCTCGATCGGCAGGCAGCCGTCGAAATAACCGGCGGTCTCGCCCTCGTGGAACTCGGTCTTGTCCGCGGCCAGCAGCGCGTCGATGAAGGCCTCGTACTCGGCCTTGGTCATCGGGCAGTTCATATAGGCGGTGCGCTCTTCCTCGGTCTCGCCCTTGTCGTAGCGCGATTGCATCCAGGCCACCGACATGTCGACGCTTTCGGCATAGACGATCGGGGCGATGGCATCGAAGAAGGCAAGGCTGTCGGCGCCGGTCTCTGCCCGGATCGCCTCGGCCAGCGCGCCCGAGGTGAGCGGGCCGGTGGCGATGATCCACTGCCCGTCGCGCGGCAGTTCGATGATCTCTCCATCCTCTACCGAAATCAGAGGGTGTTCACGCAACGCACTGGTAACGCTTTCTGAAAAAGGATCGCGATCCACGGCCAGGGCGCCGCCCGCCGGCAGGCGGTGGCGCGCGGCCATCTCCATGATCAACCCGCCCGCGGCGCGCATTTCCCAATGCAGCAGGCCGACGGCGTTCTGCTCGTGATCGTCCGAGCGGAACGAGTTCGAACAGACCATCTCGGCCAGGTTGCCGGTGCGATGCGCGAAGGTGCCGACCTTGGGGCGCATCTCGTGGATCACGACCGGCACGCCCATCCGCGCCGCCTGCCAGGCGGCCTCGGACCCGGCCATGCCGCCGCCGATGATGTGAAGCTTTTCCATGCCCGCCAGATACTCCCGCGCCCCCGGAAACGGAAGCGGGCACTTCCTGCTTTCGCACTGGTCCAAATATCCCGGGGGAGTCCCGGAACGGGACGGGGGCAGAGCCCCCGCTCAGGCCTGCCAGTCGGGCGCGCGCTTCTCGAGAAACGCCGCGATCCCTTCCTCGGTATCGCGCCACAGCATGTTCTCGACCATCACCGCGCCGGCACGGGCATAGGCGCCGGCCAGATCCATCTGCACCTGTTCATAGAAGGCGCGCTTGCCGATCCGCACCGCGCCCGAAAGCTTGCCCGCCACCTGACGTGCCAGCGCGTGCGTTTCCTCTTCCAGTCGCTCAGGCGCCACCGCACGATTGATCAGCCCAAGTTCCACCGCCCGGTCCGCCTCGATGAAGCTGCCGGTGGTCAGCATCTCGAAGGCCTGCTTGCGGGGGATGTTGCGCGACAGCGCCACCATCGGGGTCGAACAGAACAGCCCGATGTTCACCCCGTTGACCCCGAAGCGGGTGCCGGTCGCCGCCACCGCCATGTCGCAGCTGGCGACCAGTTGGCAGCCGGCGGCGGTGGCGATGCCATGGACCTCGGCGATGACCGGCTGGGGCAGGGCCGGGATCGCCTGCATCACCTGCGAACAGCGCGCGAAGAGATCGGCGAAATAGGCCGCACCGCGGTCGGGGGCGGCGCGGCCGGCCTGCATCTCCTTCAGGTCATGGCCCGCGCAGAACGCCCGGCCGGCGCCGCGCAGGATCACCACCTTGGTCGACCTGTCCCCTTCGAGCCGCGCGAATTCGGCCGCCAGCGCCGCCAGCATCCGGTCGGACAGCGCGTTCAGGCTGCCGGGCGCGTTCATGGTCAGGCGCAGCACGCCGCCCATCTCCTCGCGCAAGAGCGCGGGCGCGGATTCCGTCACGTCCATGGGGTCCTCCTCCGGTTGACCCCGAGCGGGGCCCGCAGGGAAGCTTACGCCGGTGACGAGGGAGGACAACATGGACAGCAGGCCGGGGCTCGCGATGGACGCGACGTCGCTCGAGGTGTTCCTGGCGCGCGAGTTCCCGCAGGTGGCGGCGGATTTCGCGATCGAGGCCGCGGGTCCCGAGGGCGTGCGCCTGCGCCTGCGGGTGGCCGAGAAGCACCTGCGCCCGGGCGGCACGGTGTCCGGCCCGACGATCTTCGCGCTGGCCGACGTGGGGATCTACCTTGCGATCCTCGCGCGGATCGGGCCGGTGGCGCTGGCGGTGACGACGAATGCCAGCGTCGATTTCATGCGCAAGCCCGCGGCCGGGGCGGACCTGCTGGCCGAGATCCGCATCCTGAAGCTGGGGCGCACGCTGGCGGTGGGCGACGTGCTGGTGTTCTCGGAAGGGGCCGAGGGTCCGGTGGCGCGGGCCTCGATGACCTATGCGATCCCGCCGAAAGCGGCCGGATGAATGGGGTATATAAATACCTATTTTGCAAGGCATTGATTTGACGTGTTTTATCGGAATATCTGCCTCTTGACCGGCGTCGCGGCTTGCGGGATAAGCCCGCATCCGAATTCGGGGTTGCCGGAGCAGCGCTTCGCATCGCCCCAGATAAAGACAAGCCAAAGGGCCGACCGATGAAAACCTTTACCGCTACCCCGGCGGACATCGACAAGAAGTGGATCCTGATCGACGCCGAAGGCGTGGTTCTGGGCCGTCTTGCCTCGATCGTCGCCATGCGTCTTCGTGGCAAGCACAAGGCCACCTTCACGCCGCACATGGACATGGGCGACAACGTCATCATCATCAACGCCGACAAGGTGCAGATGACGGGCAACAAGCGCGCCGACAAGGTCTACTACTGGCACACCGGCCACCCGGGCGGGATCAAGCAGCGCACCGCGCGCCAGATCCTCGAGGGTGCGCATCCGGAGCGCGTCGTGATCAAGGCCGTTGAGCGCATGATCTCGCGCAACCGCCTGGGCCGCGCCCAGATGTCGAACCTGCGCGTCTACGCGGGCGCCGCCCATCCGCACGAGGCCCAGCAGCCCGTCGTGCTGGATGTCAAAACGCTCAATCCGAAGAACACGCGGAGCGCCTGAACATGGCCGATGATCTGAAAACCCTCGACGACCTGAAATCGGTCGTGTCGGGCACCGTCGCCGCCGAGGCCGCCCCCGCCCGTGAACCCCAGCGCGACGCGCTGGGCCGCGCCTATGCCACCGGCAAGCGGAAGGACGCGGTCGCCCGCGTCTGGATCAAGCCGGGTTCGGGCAAGGTCACCGTCAACGGCCGCGAGCTGAACGTCTACTTCGCCCGCCCGGTGCTGCAGATGATCCTGCGCCAGCCGTTCCAGCTGACCAACACCGAAGGCCAGTTCGACGTCTACGCGACCGTCGCCGGCGGTGGCCTGTCGGGCCAGGCCGGTGCCGTGAAGCACGGCGTCTCGAAAGCGCTGCAGCTTTACGATCCCGCGCTGCGCTCGGTCCTGAAAGCCGCCGGCTTCCTGACCCGCGACAGCCGCGTCGTCGAGCGTAAGAAGTACGGCAAGGCCAAGGCCCGCCGGAGCTTCCAGTTCTCGAAGCGCTGATTGGGACATCTGTCCAGAATATCGAAGAGAGCCCGCAGGCGACTGCGGGCTCTTTTCCTTTCCCGCCCAGCGCAACCGGCCCGGCCGCCGGCATCCCCGACCGAGCCGACTTCCGCGCCGTCTTCAGCCGCGGCCACCGCGGCACCGTCGGTCGCCGCCGCATCTGCCGTGCCGAAGACCGTCGCGACCTCTGCCGCAGTCGATCCCACCCAGCCGCGCACATTTATCGCCGGCAGGTCGCCGGTCAGGATCGGGCGTTTCACCTATGGGACCGAGCACATGCAGATCCGCCAGTGGCGTGAGGGTGCAGCGCTCGAGTTCGGCAGCTTCTGCTCGATTGCGGTCGGGCTCACGGTCCTGCTCGGGGGAAACCACCGGACGGACTGGGCGACCACCTTTCCGTTCGGGCACATCTTCCGCGACCAGCTGGGCGGCGAAGAGATTGTCGGCCACCCGCAGAGCCGCGGCGACGTGATCATCGGCAATGACGTCTGGATCGGGCAGAACGTGACCATCTTGTCCGGTCTGCGGATCGGCGACGGCGCGGTGATCGCGGCCAATGCGACAGTCGTGAAGGACGTCGGCGCCTACGAGATCTGGGGCGGCAACCCGGCACGGCTGGTGCGGCCGCGCTTCGACGCCGAGGTGGCGGCGCGGATACGAGCACTGCGATGGTGGGATCGCGACATCGGGCTGATCCGCAGGCTCGCGCCGCTGCTATCGCAGGTGCCGGACGAGGATGTGCTGCGCCGGATGGAGGCGATGGTCGCCGCGGCGGACTGAGCGTCGCATCGGAGCGAGGTGCGGCGGATGTGCTGCGGCAGCGGCGCGTGTCCGTCCGGGCACGGCCGGGACGGCTCACGCTTTGGTGAGCGGGCCCAGATTGACCGGTGGGCGGCGCTGCGTCATCTGTTAGGGCACAAGCATCGGCAAACGATGCGCCCGAGCAGCAGACCACAGGCAGTGACATGACAATGGCGACGTTCCACAGCTCCTCAGGGGGCTTCGATTTTCTTGCGCTCAGGACAGGCCGGGCCGGCACCGAGATCGTCTATGACGACGGCGTCAGGCGGCGGATGGTGTGGCGCGTGCAGGGCCAGACACCGAAGCGCGGGCTGGACGAGGCGCTGAAAAGCGCGGTCGAGCAGCGGCGGGTGTTGCCCGCGCTCTATGCCGAGCTGAAGAAGCGCGGCGTGAGCATCGAGGTCGTCGCGGGCTGATCCTTGCTGTGTGCCGGGACCGAAGGCCGGGGGCGCTGCCCCCGGACCCCCGGGATATTTCAGCCAATGCGAAAGCTCACTCGACGGCGATGCGGATCACCGGCTGCATGGTCGCCAGCTGCGACTCTGGCAGGTGGCATTTGATGCGGTGGCCCGCGGCCAGCTCGCGCAGCGGCGGCACCTCGGTTTCGCACAGGCCGCCGGGGACCTGCGCCTTCCAGCGGCAGCGGGTCTGGAACGGGCAGCCGGGCGGCGGGTTCACCGCCGAGGGAATGTCGCCTTCCAGCACGATCCGGGTCTTCTCCACCTTCGGGTCGGCGATCGGGACGGCCGAGAGCAGCGCCTCGGTATAGGGGTGGTAGGGCGGCTGGAACACCTGGTCGGTGGTGCCGATCTCGACCACATGGCCCAGATACATCACCAGCACCCGGTCCGAGAGATAGCGCACCACGCTGAGGTCGTGGCTGATGAAGAGAAGCGTGGTGCGGTTCTCGCGCTGGATCTCCATCAGGAGATCGGTCACCGCCGCCTGCACCGAGACGTCGAGCGCCGAGACGGGCTCGTCCGCCACCACCACCCGCGCATTGCCGGCGAAGGCGCGGGCGATGCCCACGCGCTGCTTCTGGCCGCCGGATAGCTGGCGGGGTTTGCGCTCGGCGAAGGCGCGGGGGAGTTTCACCAGATCCAGAAGCCGCAGCATGCGTTCGCGGCGGTCGGCGTCGCTGGTGCCGACGCCGAAGATCTCGAGCGCGCGGATGATCTGCGCGCCGACGGTCATCGAGGGGTTCAGCGTGTCGAAGGGGTTCTGGAACACCATCTGCAGCTTCGACACGAGGCCGGGGCCGCGCGCTTCGACCGGTGCGCGCTCGATCGCCGCGTTGTCGAGGATCACCGAGCCTTCCGAGGCGGTCTCGAGCCCCATCAGCACCTTGGCCAGCGTGGACTTGCCGCAGCCCGATTCGCCGACGATCGCCAGCGTCTCGCCCTCGCGGGCGGTGAAGTCGATCTGCTCGTTCGCCTTCACGATCCGGCGCTGGCCATAGCCGAAGCCGCCGCCACGGGATTCATAGTATTTCTTCAGGTTCTCGGCCCGGATCACCACCTCGCCCGGCGGCGGCGAGGGCGGGGTTTCCTTCGCCGGGGGCGGCGCGGCCCAGTCGATCTCCTCGAAGCGCAGGCAGCGGGTGCCGTGGCGGTCGTGGCCGGGCACCTCGTGCATCGGGATCTCGGCGGCGTCGCAGCGGCCGGACTGGAAATACTGGCAGCGCGGGCCGAAGTTGCAGCCCGGCGGGCGTTCGTGCGGCAGCGGGAAGTTGCCCGGGATCGCGATCAGCGGCCGGGCGGTCTTGTCGGCGCCGGGCAGCGGGATCGAGCGGAACAGCGCCTGCGTGTAGGGATGGCGCATGCCGGCGAAGACGCGCCGCACATTGCCGGTTTCCACTGCCTCGCCGGAATACATCACGCAAAGACGGTTGCAGGTCTCCATCACCAGCCCGAGATTGTGGCTGATGAACAGCATCGAGGTGCCCTGGGTTTCCGCCAGTTCGCGCACCAGGTCGACGATGCCGGCCTCGACGGTGACGTCGAGCGCGGTCGTGGGTTCGTCCAGGATCAAGAGCGCCGGCCGCGCCATCAGCGCCATCGCGATCACGATGCGCTGCTGCTGGCCGCCCGACAGCTGGTGGGGATAGGCGTCGAGAATGCGGTCTGGGTCGGGCAGTTTCACCGCCGCGACCATCTCGCGCGCGCGGGCCAGGGCATCCGCCTTCGACAGGCCGCCGTGAAGGGCCGGCACCTCCGCCAGCTGCGCGCCGATCTTCATCGCCGGGTTCAGCGAGGCCATCGGCTCCTGGTAGATCATGGCGATTTCGGAACCGCGCAGTTCGCGCAGCTCGCGTTCGGACATCTCGGTGATGTCGCGGCCCTTGAAGCGGATCCGCCCGCCGACGATGCGGCCGTTCTTGCCAAGATCGCGCATCACGGCCAGCGCCACGGTCGACTTGCCGCAGCCGGATTCGCCCACCAGCCCCATCGCCTCGCCGGGCATGACGGTGCAGGAGAAATCCATCACCGCCGGGATCTCGCGCGAGCGGGTGAAGAAGCTGATCGAGAGGTTCTCGATTTCCAGGATCGGGGTGACGGTTTCCTGGGATCGGGTCTGCGATTGGGTCTGGAGGAGGTCGCTCATGTCAGTCCCTCAGGCTTTCTTCGCGCAGGCCGTCGGCCAGCAGGTTCAGGGCGAGGACGAGGCTCATCAGCGCGATGGCGGGCACCAGCGCCGGATGCGGCGCGATGGTCAGCAGCTTGCGCCCGGCGTTGATGGTCGAGCCCCAGTCGGGGCTTTCCGGGGCGACGCCAAGACCGAAGAAGCCGAGCGTGCCCAGTAGGATCGTGGTGTAGCCGATGCGCAGGCAGAAATCGACGATCAGCGGCCCGCGGGCATTGGGCAGGATCTCCCACAGCATGATGTACCACGGGCCCTCGCCGCGGGTCTGGGCGGCGGCGACATAGTCGCGGGTGGCAAGGTCCAGCGCGAGGCCGCGGGTGATGCGGAACACGGTCGGCGCGTTCACGAAGACGACCGAGACGAAGACGTTCAGCAGGTTCGGGTCCATCGACCAGACGCCAAGCGGATCGGCGTTCAAGGCCAGCCCCGACCAGGCCCAGAGCCCGATCACCAGCGTGACGCCGATATAGGCCGCGCGCCGGGTGCGGTGCATGAAGAACCGCGAGTTCCACAGCAGGACAAGGAACACGATCGGGAACAGGAACAGCACGCCCGCAAGGTAGATCGGCAGGCCGGTGGTGCGGATCTCAGGCGTGACCAGCAGGTAGAACAGCAGGATCACCGGGAAGGCCAGCACGAGGTTGGCGATGAAGGACAGCACGGTGTCCAGCCGCCCGCCGCGATAGCCCGCGGGCAGGCCCAGCGTGATGCCGACCATGAAGGCGAAGGCGGTGGCGGCGGGGGCGATGATCAGCACCCGCCGCGCGCCCATCACCATCCGGCTGAACACGTCGCGCCCGAGGTTGTCGCCGCCCAGCAGGTAATGGCCGATGCCGGTGGGGATCGCGGTGCCCGGCATCTTGTTCTTCATCTGCGCGATCTGGCTCAGCGGGTCGAACAGGATCACCCGGTCGGCGAAGATCGCGGTGAAGACCCAGAACAGCAGCATCACCAGCCCGACAAGCCCGATCGGACTGTCGAAGAGCCGGCCGTAGAGTCCGAGGCGGCGGCGGAACCAGACCGAAACCGCAAGCGTGAGCACGAGCGCGATCCAGACGGGCGCGAAGCGTCCGGCGAGGGCGGTCAGGATCTGGAGCCAGCTGAGATCGTCCATGGGCGTCCTTTCACGACACGCGGATGCGGGGGTTGAGAAGGACGTAGCCCACGTCCGAGATCGCCTGGGTGACCAGAACGACGAAGACCGCGACCACCGAGGAGCCCAAGAGTAGCTCGATGTCGTTGTTCGAGGCGGCCTGGACCAGCGACCAGCCGAAGCCCTTGTAGTTGAAGAGCGTCTCGACGATCACCACGCCGTTCAGCAGCCATGGGAACTGCAGCATGATCACCGTGAACGGCGCGATCAGCGCGTTGCGCAGCGCGTGGCGGATGACGATGCGCGGAAAGCTCGCGCCCTTCAGCCGCGCGGTGCGGATGTATTGCTGGGTCATCACCTCGGCCATCGAGGCGCGCGTCATCCGCGCGATGTAGCCCATGCCGTAGAGCGCGATGGTGACGACGGGCAGGGTGAAATTCTCGAAGGTGATGCCGTCCATGGCGCTGGCGGCAGAGCCGTTGAACCATTTCAGCCCGACCAGCGAGGACGAGAAGATCACGATCAGCACCACGCCCGAGACATATTCGGGCGTCGCGGTCGAGGCGATCGAGACCACGGACAGCGACCGGTCGGTGCGCGAGCCCTCGCGCATCCCGGCCAGCACGCCGATCAGCAGCGCCGAGGGCACCATGACCACCATCACCCAGAACATCAGGATGCCGGTGGCGCCCAGCCGGGTGGCGATGATCTCGCCCACCGGCTGCTTGAAGACGGTCGAGGTGCCCCATTCGCCCTGCAGGATGCCGCAATAGCGCCCGGCCTCGGCCGCATCCGCGCCGCGGGCGATGCAGCGCCCGGTGACGGTGCCGTCGGCATCGGTGCGCGTCCAGCCGGGCACCACGCCCAGCCATTCGCCATAGCGCTGCACCAGCGGCCCGCCATAGCCGTTGCGGTCCAGCCAGCTGTCGACCTCGGCATCCGACATCCGGGCCGAGGCCTCGGACTTCGCCAGCTTTTCAAGGTTCGGAGGCAGGTTGGTCAGCCAGAAGACCACGAAGGTCAGCGCGAGCGCGGTAAGCAGGATCAGGCCCAGCTTGCGCAGGAGGAACATCAGCATCGGCTGTCCCTTGTCTTCACCGGCACCGCGGATAGGCGGCTCCGGGGCCCGTCGCATGCGCAGGGGCATGGCGGGCGGGATGGCGGCGTGGATACCGGGAAGGCCGGCGCGACAGGGCGGCGCGACGGGGCGGGCGGGCACGCGAGGGTGGGCTTGCATCGGCAGGACGGCGGCAGCCGGACCAAAGGCGGCTGACATCGCGGCGGGCGGGCCGGGGGCGCGGCTGGCGCCCCCGGTCGTGTCTGCAAGGCGGGGTTTGCGGATCAGGCCTCGATCCACCACTGGGTGTGCAGGTGCACGAAGGTCGGGTGCTGTTCGGCCCCGTGGACCTTCTCGCTCATGTGGCGGTAGAGCGAGCGCCAGTAGGGCTGAATGAGCACGCCCTCTTCCTGCATGATCTCCTCGAGGCGCTTCATCACCTCGCGGCGCTTGTCGGCATCGGCGATGGCCATCGCCTTTTCCAGTTCCGCGTCGAACTCGGCGTTCGAGAAGGCGGCCTCGTTCCAGGCCACGCCCGACTTGTAGGCCGACTGCAGCACCTGCACGCCCAGCGGACGCATGTTCCACTCGGTGGCCGAGAACGGATACTTGGTCCAGTCGTTCCAGAAGGTCGAGCCCGGCAGGATCGTGCGCTTGATCTTGATGCCGGCGTCGCGGATCTGGGCGGCGACCGCGTCGCAGGTCGCGGCCTGCCAGGCGTCGTCGATCGAGATCAGCTCGAACTCGGTGTCGGCGTGACCCGCATCCGCGATCATCTGCTTGGCCTTGGCCGGATCGACCTCGAGCGGCGGCAGTTCGGCGTATTCGGGGTGGATCGGGCAGACGTGGTGGTTCTCGGCCGGCTTGCCGAGCCCGGCATAGCCCAGCTCCAGCACCACGCTGTTGTCGACCGCCAGCTGCAGGGCCTTGCGGACTTCCTTCACGTCATAGGGCTTGTTGGCCTGGTTGAAGCGCACCGCGATCGTGGCCGCGGTCACCGCCTCGGACTTGGTCCAGCCGAGCCCGTCGAAGATCTCGACGAAATCCGAGACCGTCTGGTAGGTCATGTCGATCTCTTCGGCCTCGGCCGCGGCGACCAGCGACGAGGGGTCGGTGCCGTAGTCGATGTACTGGATCTCGTCCAGGAACGGGCCGCCATAGACCGCGGTGCCCCACCAGGGGCTGTCGGTGTTCAGCGCCAGCGTCTGCTTGACGCCGACCTCGTTCGCGGTCGGCTTGTAGGCGCCGGTGCCGATCGGGTTCGCCGAGGGGTCGCCGCCGTCATAGGACTGGTGGACGCATTGCGACGGGTAGTCCGCGAAGTTCGCGATCACCGCGATGTCGGGCGAGGCGAGCGTCAGCTTGACCGTCGAGGGATCGACGACGGTGATCGCGCCTTCCTTGGCCTTCTTGGTCTCGGGGTCGGCGAGCGCCGAGAAGCGGCCGGCCAGCGAGTTGCCCTCGACCGTGCCATCGACGAAGCGGGCGATGTTGAAGGCCACGTCCTCGGCGGTGAAGTCGTCGCCGTTCGACCATTTCACCCCCTGGCGGACCTTCAGCATGTATTCGGTCGCGTCGTCGTTGACCTCCCAGCTTTCCAGCAGCATCGGGCGGAAGGTGCCGTCGGGCATGTAGTCGACGAGGTTTTCCAGCCAGCCGCGCGAGAAGTTCGCCAGCTGCGACCAGTCGTAGGTCCGCGGGTCCTTCAGCGCCTTGGTCTCCATGTCCATG
Organism: Frigidibacter sp. MR17.14; assembly: GCF_037095735.1. Lineage (NCBI taxonomy): Bacteria > Pseudomonadati > Pseudomonadota > Alphaproteobacteria > Rhodobacterales > Paracoccaceae > Frigidibacter > Frigidibacter sp. MR17.14. Next base: position 32,725 of record NZ_JBAWKD010000003.1, read on the forward strand.
CGCAGCACGCCGCCCTTCACGGGAGTCTCCTGCGCGCGGGCGGGCATCGGCAGCCCGATCAGACCGTAGGCCGCCGCGGCGCTGACCCCGAGCGCGGTCGAGCGGGTCAGGAACTCGCGCCGGCTCAACTTGCCCTCGCGATGCTCCTGCGCATAGAGCGTCGCCGCCGGGTGGATACGGGTGGTCCGGCGAATGATGTGGTTCATTGTCGTCTCCCTGTGGGTGGTCTGTCGGTTTTGTGCTGTGCGCCCCGAAGCTTGGCTTCGCGGGCCGCTGCCGCCTCACGCCTGCATTGCAGACTGTTTGTGCAAAGGCGTCAACGCCCGGTATCGGCCATTCGTGACACGAAAACGACATGGGAGACCACCGCCGCGGAAAGTTTCCCCGGCGGCAGGGGATTTCAGCTGCCGCGGCGGAAGGCCGAAGGGGTGCTGCCGGTCATGTTCTGGAAGGCGCGGGTGAAATAGGCGGCCGAGGTGAAGCCAAGCCCGGCCGAGACCTCGCGCACCGGAAGGCGCGTTTCCGACAGCAGCCGGCGCGCCTCGTGCATCTTGCGGTCGGCGAGCAGGGCATGGGCGGTGCGCCCGCAGGTGCGGTTGCAGACCCGCGTCAGATGCGTGGGGGTGACCCCCAGCGCCGCGGCATAGTCGGCCACGCCCCGGTCCGAGCGGAAGTCGCGTTCTAGCATCGCCGCATAGCGGTTCGCCAGCCGGCGGGCGGCATCGGGGCGCTTGGTCTGCTGCGGTTCCAGCGGCTGCTCGGCGATCTGGCGTTCCAGCCAGACCGACAGAAGCCCGAGGTGATTGAGCGCCGCGCGTTCGTGCCCGGCGCGCTTGCTGTCCATCTCGCGCTGGATCGCGTCGAGGATCGAACTGAGCTCGCCCTGGGGAACCGCGTCGCGGATCCGCAGGTGCTGGGGCGATTTCGGCAGTTCGACCGCCGGTTCGCGGCCGAAGAAGATCGCGGTGCCGTGGACTTGGTGGCCGATCTCGAAGCCATGCATCACGCCGGCGGGGATGAAGACCGCGTTATGCGCGCCATAGCCGCGGGTAACGCCGGCGACGGTGATGCGCCCCTGGCCGCGGGTGAACCACAGCAGCAAGGGTTCGGAATAGGACCGCATCGCCTCGACCCGCCAGCGTCCGCCCTGGGCCAGCCGCGGGATCGCGGTCATCCGGATATCGAGCTTCGCGGGCGCCTCGGGGGCGCTGAATTTCGACAGGGCCGGGCCGGAAAAGATCTTCACGCGAACTCCCCGAAAACGTTCGATGTTTCGAAGCCCGCCGGCAGGGGTTCCGCCGTGGCTCGGGGCCGAATCTAGGCGAGGGCCGGGGAAAGACCAAGACGAAAGACGGATGATTCGGACGGTGCCGGCGACCGTGGCCGATCCGTCACGCGAGGGTCCGGGCCAAATCCGCGGCCGAAAGCGCCCGCCAGCCGCGCATCCGCGCCCGGAACCAGCTGCGCTGGCGTTTCGCATATTGCCGCGTCGCGGCCTGTCCCAGCGTGACGGCCTGCGTCAGGTCGATCTCTCCGCGCAGATGCGCCACCAGCTCGGGCGCGCCGATCGCCTTCGCCCAGGGCGCGGCCGCGTCCCAGTGCGGCAGCACCGCGCGCACCTCGTCCACCGCGCCGCCCTCGACCATCTGCACGAAGCGCCGGTCGATGCGTGCGGCCAGCCAGTCGCGGTCCGACACGATCTGCAAGAACGTCGCGCGGGCCGGGTCCAGCAGCGGCGGCCCGGTCTCGGCCTGCCAGGCGGCAAGGCCGCGCCCTGTCGCGCGGGCGACCTCCCAGGCGCGCTGCACGCGGGCGGGGTTCAGGGCGTCGATGCGGCCGCGGGTCGCGGCATCCAGCGCGGCCAGCATCCGCGCAAGGCCATCGGGCGCGGCGATCAGCGCGTCCGCCTCGGCCCGGATCTCGGGCGGCACCGGCGGGATCTCGGCCAGCCCCTCGACCAGCGCCGACAGATAGAGCCCGGTGCCGCCGACGATGATCGGCCGCGGCCCGGCGCCCAGAAGCCAGGCGCGCAGAATCGGCGCCACCATCCGCAGCCAGTGCCCGACCGAGGCCGGCGCCCCCGGCGGCAGGCAGCCATACAGAAGATGCGGCGCCCGCGCCTCGTCCTCGGCCGGGGGGCGGGCGGACAGTACCTGCCAGCAGTCCCAGATCTGCAGGGCGTCGGCATTGACCACGACGCCGCCCTGACGCTCGGCCAGCGCGAGCGCCAGCGCGGATTTGCCGCTGGCGGTGGGGCCGGCGATGACCACGGGCAGGTCGGGGGGAATGTCGTCGAACAGCGTCACGGGGCCGCGGCCTTCAGTGAGGGAAGGGGGCTGGTAGCGCGGCGCGCGACCGGCGGCAAGATGCCCAGAGATGCGCGCTCGGCGGTTGAACCCCCCGGCGATTTCTTGCATGTTGCCGCCCGATTGGAATGACGGCAAGCGAGGGCTTTCGATGATGGACGGGGACGCGCAGACCGCTCTGCCGGCAGTGAAATACAAGCGCGTTCTTCTGAAGATCTCGGGCGAGGCGCTGATGGGCACGCAGGGCTACGGCCTGCATCCGCCGACCGTCGCGCGCATCGCGCAAGAGGTGAAATCGGTCCACGACCTTGGCGTCGAGATCTGCATGGTGATCGGCGGCGGCAACATCTTCCGCGGGCTCCAGGGCTCGGCGCAGGGGATGGAACGCACCACCGCCGACTACATGGGGATGCTGGCCACGGTGATGAACGCGCTGGCGATGCAGGCTGCGCTGGAACAGCTCGAGATCCACACCCGCGTGATCTCGGCGATCCCGATGGACCAGGTCTGCGAGCCCTACATCCGCCGCCGCGCCGTGCGCCATCTGGAAAAGAAGCGCGTCTGCATCTTCGCCGCCGGCACCGGCAACCCCTATTTCACCACCGACACCGCGGCGACGCTGCGCGCCAACGAGATGGCCTGCCAGGCGATCTTCAAGGGCACCAAGGTTGACGGGGTCTATGACAAGGACCCCAAGAAGTTCGACGATGCCAAGCGCTACGACACCGTCAGCTACGACGAGGCGCTGGCGAAGCGGCTGGGGGTCATGGACGCCTCGGCCATCGCGCTGGCGCGGGACAACACGCTGCCGATCATCGTCTTCTCGCTGGACGAGCCCGGCGGCTTCCGCGGCATCCTTGCCGGGCAGGGCACCTATACCATCGTGAAGTGACCTCTCCGTCCGCGCCCGGTCCCGGACTGGTCGCGGCGGTTCGCGAGCCTATCTTTCGGCGCGCCGCCGGGGTATAGATCGCGCGGGAAATTCGGGCGCTGCCGCTTCCGCAGGGGCGCAGGCGGCGCGGAACCTAAGACAGAAAGACGACGGGCTTGCCGATGGCTGACGATATCGAGATCGACCTGGATGACCTTGAGCGCCGCATGGAAGGCGCGATGGGGGCACTGCGCACCGAATTCGCCTCGCTGCGCACCGGCCGCGCCTCGGCCGGGATGGTCGAGCCGATCATGGTCGAGGCCTATGGCCAGATGACGCCGGTCAACCAGCTGGGCACCGTCAACGTGCCCGAGCCGCGGATGGTCACGCTGAACATCTGGGACAAGGCGATGGTCGGCAAGGTCGAGAAGGCGATCCGCGAAAGCGGCCTTGGCATCAACCCGCAGACCAACGGCACCATCATCATGCTGCCGATCCCGGAACTGAACGAGGAACGCCGGCGCGAGCTGACCCGCGTCGCCGCGCAATATGCCGAACATGCCCGCGTCGCGGTTCGCAACGTGCGCCGCGACGGCATGGACCAGATCAAGAAGGCCAAGGGCGACGGCATGTCCGAGGACGACCAGAAGTTCTGGTCGGACGAGGTGCAGACGCTGACCGACAAGATGATCGCCGCCGTCGACAAGGCGCTCGAGGCGAAACAGGCGGAAATCATGCAAGTCTGAGCAGGTGCTTGGGCTTGCAAGGGGCCGGTCCTCCGGTCAGGATCAACAGGGCGTGATGGGCAAGCGAGGTTCGGCACAGATGGCCGCCAATGATGCGACCACCGAAACGGCGTCCGGCGCCACCGGCCTGCATGTGGCCTTCATCATGGATGGCAACGGCCGCTGGGCGACCAAGCGCGGCTGGCCGCGGCTGGTCGGCCACCGCAAGGGCGCCGAGCGCGTGCGCGAGATCGTGCGCGCCTGCCCGGGGCTGGGGATCGGCTGGATCACCGTCTATGCCTTCTCGACCGAGAACTGGAAGCGTTCGACCGAAGAGGTGATCGGCCTGATGTCGATCTTCGCGCGCTACATCCGCCGCGAGGCGGACGAGCTGTCGGCCTCGGGCGTGCAGCTGCGCTTCATCGGCGACCGCTCGCGGCTCGACCCGAAACTGCAAGAGCTGATGACTGCGATCGAGCTGCGCACCGCCGGGAACACCCGGCTGGTGTTCAACGTCGCCATCAACTACGGCGGCCGGGACGAGCTGGCGCGCGCCGCGAAGGTGCTGGCGGCGGATGTGCTTGCAGGACGGATCGCCGTCGACGAGATCGACCAGGCCGCGCTCGAGGCGCGGCTCGACACCGCGGGCCAGCCGGACCCGGATCTGGTGATCCGCACCTCGGGCGAGACGCGCACCTCGAACTTCCTGCCCTGGCAGGCGGCCTATGCCGAATACGAATTCACGCCGACGCTCTGGCCCGACTTCTCGGCCGAGCACCTGGCCGAGATCCTTGGCCGCTTCGGCCTGCGCGAGCGCCGCTTCGGGGCCGTGCTGACCGGCTGAGACCCGGCACCGCCGGGAGGATACAGATGGGCGACACCACGAAAACGACTGGACGCTGGGCCGATCTCGGACCCCGGCTTGGATCGGGCCTCGCGATGGCGGGGGGCGGCATCTTCCTGATCTGGCTGGGCGGCTGGTGGTTCGCGGGCCTCGCGATCATCGCCGGCGGGCTGATGGTCTGGGAACTGGCCCACATGCTGAAGCACGAGGGCGCGAACGGTAGCCGGGCGCTTGGCCTGCTGGCGGGGCTCGCGCTGCTGGTCGCGGTCGGCGCGCGCGAGACCTGGCCCGCGCTGGGCGGCGGCGTGGGCAATTTCGGCTGGGGCTGGGGCGGCGTGCTGATCGCGCTGCCGGCCGTCGTCTCGGTCACGCTGCCGATGCGCGACCGGCTGATCTTCATTGTCTATTCGATCCTGATCCTGCAGGCGGCCTATGGCCTTGTGACCTTCCGCGCCGATCACGGCATGCTCTGGCTGGTCTGGCTGGTGCTGGTCGTGGTGGCGTCCGACATCGGCGGCTATTTCGGCGGGCGCCTGCTGGGCGGGCCGAAGTTCTGGCCCCGCGTCAGCCCGAAGAAGACCTGGGCCGGCGTGCTGACCGGCTGGGCCGCCGCAGCGATCGTCGGCGCGATCTTCAACTCCTTCACCACCGCCGGGCCGGACCTGCCCTGGATCTCGGCCGCGATCGCCTTCGCGAGCCAGCTTGGCGACATCGCCGAAAGCGCGATCAAGCGCCGGGCAGGGGTCAAGGACAGCTCGAACCTGATCCCCGGTCACGGCGGGCTCTTGGACCGCTTCGACGGGCTTCTGGGCGCCGCGATCGTCATGCTGCTGGTTGCCCTCGTCGTCGTGGTGCCCGAGGTGAGGACCTGACATGGCCGACCCGATCCCGCTGCCGCTGGCGGGTGCCGACCGGCGCCGCATCTCGATCTTCGGGGCCACCGGCTCGATCGGCGAAAGCACCGTCGACCTGATCCTGCGCGCCGGCGGCCCCGCCGCCTATGACACCGTCGCCGTCACCGGCGCCCGCAACGTCGCGCGGTTGGCCGAGATCGCCATCGCGCTTCGCGCCCGGATCGCGGTCACCGCCGATCCCGCCTGCCTGCCCGCCCTGCGTGACGCGCTGGCCGGCACCGGGATCGAAACCGCCGCCGGCGAGGCCGCGCTGATCGAGGCCGCGGACCGCCCCGCCGACTGGATCATGTCGGGCATCGTCGGTTTCGCGGGCTTCGCGCCGGGTCTGGCCGCGTTGCGCCACGGCAGCACACTGGCGCTGGCCAACAAGGAAAGCCTCGTCGCCGCCGGGCCGCTGCTGATGTCGACCGCCGCGACGCATGGCGCCCGCATCCTGCCGGTGGACAGCGAGCATTCCGCCGTCTTCCAGGCGCTGGCGGGCGAGGACACCGCCGCGGTCGAGCGGGTCATCATCACCGCCTCGGGCGGGGCGTTCCGCGACTGGCCCCTGGAAAAGCTCGCCACGGCGACGGTGGAACAGGCGTCCAGCCATCCGAACTGGGCAATGGGGCAGCGGATCACCATCGACTCGGCCTCGATGTTCAACAAGGCGCTCGAGGTGATCGAGACGCGGGAATATTTCGGCTTCACGCCCTCGCAGATCGAGGTGCTGGTGCATCCCGAAAGCCTCGTGCACGCGCTGGTGGGCTTCCGCGACGGGGCGCTGATGGCGCATCTGGGCGCGCCCGACATGCGCCACGCCATCGGCTACGCGCTGAACTGGCCAGAGCGCGCGGCGCTGCCGGTCAGCCGCCTCGACCTGGCCGCGATCGGCCGGCTCAGCTTCGCGGCCCCCGATCCGGCGCGCTATCCGGCGCTGGATCTGGCGCGCGAGGTGATGGAAATCCGCGGGCTGGCGGGTGCGGTGTTCAACGCCGCGAAAGAGGCCGCGCTCGACGCCTTCATCGACCGGCAGATCCGCTTTCCGGCGATGGCCGAGGTGGTTCGCCAAGTTCTCGCGCGAATGTCAGCCAACTCCGGGCTTGGAAATGCCGCGATCTCCCTCGATAACCTATGCGAGGCGGATCGAGAGGCCCGCGCCCTGGCGCGCGAGGCGGCCCGATCCCTGTCGGGCGCGTGAGGGGCTGAGTTGGACACCATCGCAAGCATGCTGCCGGGCTTCGGCTCGCTCCTGCAGACCGTTGCCGCCTTCGTGGTGGCGCTGTCGATCATCGTGGCGATCCACGAATACGGCCATTACATCGTCGGGCGCTGGTCGGGCATCAGGGCCGAGGTCTTCTCGATCGGCTTCGGCCCGGTGATCTGGAGCCGCGTCGACAGGCGCGGCACCCGCTGGCAGCTGGCCGCGCTGCCGCTGGGCGGCTACGTCAAGTTCCTGGGCGATGCCAACGCGGCTTCGGCCGGGGCCGATGGCGCGGCGCTGGCCCGACTTTCGGACGCCGAGCTGCGCCAGACCATGCACGGTGCGCCGCTCTGGGCGCGGGCGGCGACGGTGGCGGCGGGCCCGGTCTTCAACTTCGTGCTGTCGATCCTGCTGTTCGGCGCGGTGATGATGGTCTCGGGCCGCGCCACCGACGCGCCGCAGATCGGCGAGATATTCGCTCTGCCCGGCATCGAGGACTCGCTGCGCCCCGGTGACCTGATCACCGCCGTCGAAGGCATCGCGACCCCCGACTACCCGGCGCTCGACGCCGCGGCCGAGGGCTTCCGCGACCGCCCGACGCTGAACTACCGCGTCGAGCGTGACGGGGCCGAGATGACGGTCGAAGGGCCGCAGCTGCTGCCGCCGCGCGTGGCGCAGGTCGTGCCCGACAGCGCCGCCGGCGAGGCCGGGATCCGCGAGGGCGACGTGGTCACCGCGATCGACGGCCAGCCCATCGCCAGCTTTGCCCAGATGCAGCAGATCGTCTCGGCCTCGGACGGGCGCGCGCTGGACCTGACGCTGTGGCGCGACGGGGCAGAGCAGGGCGTGACCCTGACCCCGCGCCGTACCGACCTGCCGCTGCGCGACGGCGGTTTCGAGACCGCCTACAAGATGGGGATCGCGGGGGGCATGTTCTTCACGCCCGTCACCACCTCCATCGGCCCGATCGAGGCGGTCGAGGGCGGCGCGCGCGAAGTGGCCTTCGTGATCCGCTCGTCGATCTCGGCGCTGACGCACATGGTGTCCGGCGCGATCTCGACCTGCAACCTGCGCGGCCCGCTGGGCATCGCGGAAACCTCGGGGCAGGCGGCCTCGGCCGGGCTGTCGAACTTCGTGTGGTTCCTCGCGGTGCTCTCGGCGGCGATCGGGATGATGAACCTGTTCCCGATCCCGGTGCTGGACGGCGGCCATCTGGTCTTCCACGCCTGGGAAGCGATCCGCGGCAAGCCGCCGTCGGAACGCGCGATGGGCGTCTTGATGACGGCGGGCTTCGCCATCGTGCTGGCGCTGATGGCCTTCGGGCTGACCAACGACCTGCGCTGCTGACCGGGGCAGGCGGCCTATGGCCGCCACCCCGTAACCCCGCCGCTGTCCGGGCGCGCGCAGCTGCAGCGAATGCCCTGCCGCCGCCCGGTCCATGCCGCAATCGCGCCGCAATCCCTGCCTAGATCTTTCCGCAGGACTGCATGCGCGCCGGGTCGGCCGGCGCCCGGTCCTGCCGGAACGGAGGCAGCGATGCAGACGATGCGCAGATCGGCCGAGGGCCTGCGTCTGATGGTCGATCTTCACTGGGAGCGCCTCGCGATCCCGCTGGCGATCCTGACCGGCCTGTTCGGGGGCGCCGCGATCGGCACCCGCCTGATCCAGACCTGGCCCCAGCTCTTCCACTGAGGCACGGCAATCCGCAGGGCCGCCGGCCCCGCGCCGCGCCCACCTCGCGAGACGTTTCGAAAACCTGCGCCCCTCTCGGGACATGCGCAGGTTTTCGCGCATTCAGGCCAAGCCCCCACAAGACCTAGCGTTTGTCCTTCGCTTGCTTTGACATGCCCCCGCGTTCAAGGTAGGCACGAACCAACGACAACCCGACAGACGGTGGGAGAGGGACGAATGGCGAAAGTGCATCGCGCTGAGGGCAGCGTGGGGACCCGGAGCCGTGCCCTTCGCGGGACCGCCGCCGGATTGGCAATTTTCCTTTCCGCAACAGCGCTTTCGACGGCGACGTTCACGCCGGCTTTCGCCCAGGCCTACAGCTTCTCCAGCATCCGCGTCGAAGGCAACAGCCGGATCGACGCCGGCACCGTCGCCTCGCAGACCGGAATCGCCCCGGGCCAGCCGGTCTCGGCCGGCGATCTGAACGCGGCGACGCAGAAGCTGGTGGCCTCCGGCCTTTACGAAACCGTCGATCTGGTGCCGCAGGGGGGCACGCTGGTGGTGCGTGTCTCGGAAGCGCAGGTGATCAACGTCGTCGATTTCGAGGGCAACACCCGCATCAAGGACGAACAGATGTCGTCCCTGGTGAAGTCGAAATCCTCGGGCCCCTATGTCGCCGCGCAGGCTGAAGCCGACGCCGCGGCGATCGCGCAGGCCTATGCCCAGTCGGGCCGTCCGAATGCCCGCGTGATCCCCAAGGTGATCCGCCGCGACAACGGCCGCGTCGACCTGGTCTTCGAGATCTCCGAGGGCAAGGTGACCGAGGTCGAGCGGATCTCGTTCACCGGCAACCGCGCCTTCTCGGACCGCCGCCTGCGCGAGGTCCTGTCGACCAAGCAGGCCGGCCTGCTGCGTACTTTCGTGCAGCGCGACACCTATTCGGCCGAGCGTCAGAACCTCGACCGCCAGATGCTGACCGACTTCTACCGGTCGCGCGGCTACATCGACTTCAAGGTCCTGGGCATCGCGAACGAGTTCTCGGCCGACCGCGGCGCATTCTTCATGACCTACGCGGTCGAAGAGGGCCTGCGCTACAGCTACGGCAATGTCGGCCTCGCCTCCGAGATTGAGGGGCTCGACATCGAGCAGTTCCGCAAGGGCATCCTGATCTCGCAGGGCGGGACCTATTCGCCCACCGGCATCGACAACTCGATCGCCCGGATGGAGGCGATCGCGACCCGCAACGGGCTGGACTTCATCCGGGTCGAGCCGCGGATCGTGCGCAACCCGCGGACCCAGACGCTGGACGTGAACTTCGTCATCACCCAGGGCCCGCGCGTCTTCGTCGAGCGCATCGACATCGAAGGCAACGCCACCACGCTCGACCGCGTGATCCGGCGCCAGTTCCGCACCGTCGAAGGCGACCCCTTCAACCCGACCGAGATCCGCCAGGCGGCCGAACGGATCCGCGCGCTGGGCTTCTTCTCGTCCTCGAACGTCGACACCCGCCCGGGCTCGTCGCCCGACCAGGTGCTGGTCGACGTGAACGTGACCGAGCAGCCGACCGGGTCGCTGTCCTTCGGCCTCAGCTACGGCGTCGACACCGGCGCGGGCTTCGCGATCTCGCTCGCCGAACGCAACTTCCTCGGCCGCGGCCAGTATCTGGGCGTCTCGATCAACACCACCTCGTCCACCGGCACCTCGCGCATCCAGTTCCGTGAACCCGCCTTCCTCGGGCGCGACCTTTCGGCCGGGTTCGACCTGTATTACCGCACCTACGACAACGACAACGCCCGCTACTCGATGAAGCTGCTCGGGTTCGAGCCGACCTTCGGCTTCCCGATCAACGAGACCCTGCGCGGCGAGGTCGGGCTGCTGGCCAAGCAGAACCGCCTGTATGACATCGACGAGGACAGCTCGGCGATCCTGCAGGACGAAGAGGGCCAGACCAACGCCTACGGCTTCAAATACGGCCTGAACTACGACAGCCGCCGCAACGGGCTGGCGACCGATCACGGGCTGAAGCTGAGCTTCGGGCAGGAGTTCTACGTCGGCGGCGACGTCAAGGCGGTGAAGACCTCGGCCTCGGCCAGCTATGACCGCGAGGTCTTCAACGGCGACTGGACGCTGCGCGCCTCGATCGAGGGCGGTGCGCTGAACTCGTACGGCGGCTATGTCACCCGCGTGACCGACCGCTTCTCGGGCAGCCAGATCCGCGGCTTCGAAAGCCGGGGCATCGGCCCGCGCGATATGTCGGCCGAGAACGAGGATCCGCTGGGCGGCAACTACTACACCGTCGCCAAGTTCGACGCCGAGTTCCCGCTGGGCCTGCCCGAGGAATACGGCATCAAGGGCGGCCTGTTCCTGGACGTCGGTTCGGTCTGGGGCCTGGACAACACCGATGGCGGCCTGTCTTCGGGCGACGGCACCGGCATCGTCGATGACAGCGCCAAGATCCGCGCCGCGGCCGGCTTCTCGGTGTTCATGGACACGCCGATCGGCCCGCTGCGCCTGAACTTCTCGAAGGCGCTGGCCAAGGAAGACTATGACAAGGAACAGAACTTCGACCTCACGGTCTCGACCCAGTTCTGAGCCGACGATGCAGGGCCGCACCCTCCGCCGGTCTGCCGCTGGGGCAGGGCTGCGGGCCGGGATCGCGGCCCTGATCCTTTGCGCGGTCGCGCTGCCGGTCTTCGTCCTGCCGGTTTTCGTCCTGCCGGCGGACGCCCAGCAGGACACGCTGGGCGCCGGGGGCTTCCCGCTGGGCGACCCGGTCAACGCGCCCGCCGCCTCGGCCCCGGCCGCGGTGCCGCTGCTGGTGCTGGACGAAGAGAAGCTCTTCACCCAGTCGCTCTGGGGCAAGCGCGCCCAGTCCGATTTCGCCGAGGCCGCCGCCGACCTGCAGGCCGAGAACCGCAAGCTCGAGACCGACCTCGCCGCCGAGGAAAAGGCGCTGAGCGACCGCCGCCCGACCATGCCGGCCGAGGCCTTCCGCAGCGCGGCCGACGCCTTCGACGAGAAGGTCGTGGGTATCCGGCAGGCGCAGGAGGCCAAGGCCCGCGCCCTGACCAGCCGCCGCGATTCCGAGCGGCGGGCCTTTTTCGCCGCGGCGGTGCCCGCGCTGCGCGAGCTGCTGCGCCAGAAGGGGGCGGTGGCGATCGTCGATGCGCGCGTGGTGCTGCTGTCGCTGAACGCGGTCGAGGCGACGGATGCCGCGGTGGTGGTGGTCGACCGCCTGCTGGGCGAGGGGCAGGCCCCCGACCCGTCCAGCGCCGAAGACGACGGCGCTGCCGACGCCGCTGACGCGGATGTTTCAGCCTCCGGCGGAGTGCCGCCCGCGACGCCCTCGCGGCCCTGAACGGCGCGGGCCCGGGCGCGGGGCCGTGTCTTGCCCTTCCGGGCCCGAGTTGCTAGCAAGACCCGACCGAAGCGGCCCGCCACAGGAACCGGCGCGCCGCGGCAGCGAAAGGATGCGCGATGACCGAGGCCGACGCTCAGACCCTGGACAAGAACGCGACGGGGGCGGCGAAGCCGGTCGAAGCCGACATCCACCTGATCCAGCGGATCATCCCGCACCGCTATCCGTTCCTGCTGATCGACAAGGTCAAGGACATCGTGCCGATGAAATCGGCCGTGGGCATCAAGAACGTCACCTTCAACGAGCCGCATTTCCAGGGCCATTTCCCCGGCGCCCCGATCATGCCCGGCGTCACCATCGTCGAGGCGATGGCCCAGGCCTCGGCCGTGCTGGTGGGTGTCTCGATGGATCTCGTGGACAAGCCGCTGCTGGTGTATTTCATGGGCATCGACGCCTGCAAGTTCCGCCGCAAGGTGGTGCCGGGCGACGTGCTGGAACTGCATGTCGAGGCCAAGCGTGGCGGCGGCAAGATCTGGAAATTCGCAGGCCGCGCCACGGTCGACGGTCAGCTCGCCTGCGAGGCCGAGTTCACCGCGATGATGGACCTGACGGCCGGTGCGGGGGCCTGAGGCCGCGATGACGATCGACCCCACAGCGCGGGTGCATCCCGCCGCCGTCGTCGAGGACGGCGCCATCATCGGTCCGCGCTGCGAGATCGGCCCCTTCGCGCTGATCGGCGCCGGGTGCCGGCTGGCGGCGGATGTCACCATCAAGAGCCACGCGGTCATCACCGGCAATACCGAGATCGGCGAGGGCACGGTGGTGTTCTCCTTCGCGGTGCTGGGCGAGGTGCCGCAGGACCTGAAGTTCAAGGGCGAACAGTCGCGGCTGGTGATCGGCGCGCGCAACCGCATCCGGGAACATGTCACGATGAACGCCGGCACCGAGGGCGGCGGTCTCGTCACCCGTGTCGGCGATGACGGGCTGTTCATGGCCGGCTGCCACGTCGCCCATGACTGCCAGGTCGGAAACCGGGTGATCGTGGTCAACAGCTCGGCCCTCGCGGGGCATTGCGTGCTGGAAGACGACGTGATCGTCGGCGGGCTTTCGGGCGTGCACCAGTGGGTGCGCATCGGGCGCGGCGCGATCATCGGCGCGGTGACCATGGTCACCGCCGACGTGCTGCCCTATGGTCTGGTGCAGGGGCCGCGCGGGCATCTCGACGGGCTGAACCTCGTCGGCCTCAAGCGTCGCGGCACCGACCGGGCGCAGATCGTGGCGCTGCGCGAGCTGTATGCCGCCCTCGCGCAGGGCAATTTCCGCGAGACCGCCCGCGCCGAGGCCGAAAAGGCCGAGGCCGGAACCCTCGCGGCAGAAGTGCTCGAGTTCATCCTCGGTCCCTCCGACCGCAGCTTCCTGACGCCACAGTAAGGCCCGTGGAAAGAATGTCCGAAACCGCCATCATCTCGGGCACTGGTGCCCTTCCGACGCTTCTCGCCCGCACCCTCTCGGCCCGCAACGAACCCTTCGTGGTCTGCCAGCTGGAAGGCTATCCGACCGAGGTCGAGGGCGGCGCCCAGATCGAGTTCCGGGTCGAGCGGCTGGTGCCGTTCCTGAACACGCTGGTCGAACGCGGCGTGCGCCGCGTGGTCTTCGGCGGCGCCGCGCGTCGGCCGCAGCTGGATCTGCGCGCCTTCGACACCGCCACCGCCGAACTGGTGCCCCGCCTGATGGGCGCGATGCAGGACGGCGACGACGCCACCCTGCGCGAGGTGATCGCGATCTTCGAGGAATGGGACCTGAAGGTCGTCGGCGCCCATGACGTGGCCCCCGATCTCGTGCCCGGCGCCGGGATCCTGACCGGCACGCCCGGCGAGGGCGACCAGCGCGACGCGGCCCGCGCCGCCGGCATCGTCGAGGCGCTGGGATCGGTCGACGTCGGCCAGTCCGCGGTCGTGGCGCAGGGGCTGTGCCTCGCCATCGAGGCGCTGCCCGGCACCGACGCCATGCTCGACTTCGTCGCGGCCACCCAGCCGCTGACCCTGCGCCCCGATCCGGCGGGCGCGAAGGGCATCCTCTACAAGGCGCCGAAGCCGGGGCAGGAGCGCCGCGTCGACCTGCCGGCGATCGGCCCGACCACGGTGCGCAAGGCGGCCGCGGCCGGCCTTGGCGGCGTCGTCTGGGAAGCCGGCGGCGTGCTCTGCATCGACCGCGAGGGGATGATCGCCGAGGCCGAGAAGGCCGGCATGTTCCTCTGGTCGCGCCAGGCGTGAGCGCCGCCCCCCGGATCTATCTGATCGCGGGCGAGGCCTCGGGCGACCGGCTCGGGGCCGCGTTGATCGCGGGCCTGCGCCAGCTTGCCCCGGGCGTCGAGGTCATGGGCATCGGCGGCCCGCTGATGGAGGCCGAGGGCCTGACCAGCCTCTTCCCGATGGAAGAGCTTTCGGTGATGGGCATCTGGGAGGTGCTGCCGAAATACCGCCAGCTCAAGGCCCGCATCGCCGAGGCCGCGGCCGATTGCCTGGCCCGCGCCCCCGACGCGCTGATCACCATCGACAGCCCGGATTTCGGCCTGCGCGTGCAGCGCCTCGTGCGCGCCGCCAACCCGTCGATCCGCACCATCCATTACGTCGCCCCCTCGGTCTGGGCCTGGCGCCCGGGCCGCGCCACGAAGATGGCCGAGGTCATCGATCACGTCCTCGCGCTCCTGCCCTTCGAGCCGCCCTACATGGAGGCCGCGGGCATGACCTGCGACTTCGTGGGCCACCCGGTGGTGGCGGAGGCCCGCGCGTCCGAGGCCGAGGTCGCGGCCTTCCGCGAAACCCATGGCATCGACCCGAAGGCACCGCTGGTGCTGGCGCTGCCCGGCTCGCGCCGGGGCGAGGTCTCGCGGCTCGCGACGCGCTTCGACGAAAGCCTGATGCGGCTGCGCGACCGGGTGCCGGAGATGCGGGTGGTGCTGCCCACGGTGCGCGGCGTCTCGGCGATGGTGCGCGAGATGTCGGCGCGCTGGCCAGTCGCCCCGATCGTGGTCGAGACGCCCGAGGACAAGCGCGCGGCCTTCGGGGCCGCGAACCTCGCACTCGCGGCCTCGGGCACCGTCAGCCTCGAGCTGGCGGCGAACCGCGTGCCGATGGTCATCGCCTATGACATGGCGCCGCTCAGCCGGATGCTGATCGGGATGCTGCTGAAGATCGACACGGTGACGCTGGTCAACCTCGTGTCCGACACCCGCGCCGTGCCCGAATTCCTCGGCCGCGCCTGCCGCCCCGACGCCATCGCCCCGGCCCTTGCCGGCCTCGTCGATCCGGGCCCCGCGCGCGCCGCGCAGAACGAGGCGATGGCCCTGACGATGGAGCGGCTGGGCGAGGGTGGCGAACCTCCGGGCCTGCGCGCCGCGCGCTCGGTGCTCGCCCGGCTCTGACGGCCCGCCTTTCTCATCGGCTCAAATATCCTCGGGGGTCCGGGGGCAGACAGCCCCCGGCCGCCTCACCGGGCAAGCCCCGCCGCGAACCCCGCGAGCCGCTCCAGCGCCCCGGCCAGATCCTCGTCCGCGACGGTCAGCGCCACCCGGACATGGCCCGCCGAGGGTGCGCCGAAGCTTTCCCCCGGCATCACCGCGATCCGCTCCGCCTCCAGGAGCCGCGCCGCGAACTCCGCCCCCGAGAGCCCGGTGGCGCGGATGTCGAGCATCACGTACATCGCCCCCTCGGCCGGGATCAGCCGCACCGCCGCCGCGTTGCCCAGCACCCGCGCCGCGATGTCGCGCCGGCGGCGGAACGGGTCCGCGACCGCCGCCTCGAAGCCCTCGCCCAGCGACAGGGCATGCAGCGCCCCCATCTGGATGAAGGGCGGAATGCCATAGGTGGTGGCGGTGGCCAGTACCCCCGCGGCCTCGATCGCCGCCGCGGGCCCGACCATCCAGCCGATCCGGCTGCCGGTCATCGCGAAGCTCTTCGAGAACGAGCCGATGACCAGCGTGCGCTCGGCCATACCCGGCAGGGCCCGCGCGCTCAGGTGCCGCCCGGACCAGACCTGCCCGTCATAGACCTCGTCCGAGATCAGCCACAGCCCGGCCTCGCGCACCGCGCCGGCGACCGCCGCCATCGTCTCGGGCGTGTAGAGGACGCCGGTCGGGTTGTTCGGGGTGTTGATCAGCAGCGTGCGGGCGCCCTGCGCTTCGGCTGCGGCCTGCAGGATCGCCGCGGCGCGGGGCTGGAAATCCTCGGAAGACCGGGTGGGCACCTCGATGGCACGGGCGCCGGTGGCGCGGATCGTGCCGGGATAGGTCGGGTAGAAGGGCGCGCAGTACAGCCCGGCCTGCCCGGGGTCGAGCGTCACCATATGCGCGGCGAACAGCGCCGCCTGGCCGCCGGGGGTGACGATCACGTTCTCCATCGCGGTCGGCACGCCGGTCATCCGCTCGACCCGCGCGGCGATCGCCCGGCGCAGCGGCTCGAGCCCCGGCCCGACGGTATAGCCCGAATGCCCGGCCGCGGCGGCGGCGCGCATCGCGTCGAAGATCGCCGGGTCGGTCTTCACGTCGGGCTCGCCGATCGTCAGGTTCACCACCCGCTCGCCGGCGCGGATCAGGTCGCGGGCGCGGTAGTAGATCCCCCATCCGTCGTCGCCGCCCTCGCCAAGGATCATCGCGCTGCGCTGGCCGAGTTCCATCATCACCTCTCCTGTCTGGCCGGACAGGATGCCGGGCGGGACGGGCAGGGCAAGCCCCTATCCTGTCCCCCATACAATCGGGGGCAACGGCGCGGCGTGGCTCAGGCCTCGGGGTCGGGCAGGGTGGCCTGCACCCTCTTCGGCAGGCCCGCGCGCACCGCCCGCCAGCTCTGCCGGATGCGGTGCGAAAGCTCTGCCGCGTCGGCCGACAGCGGCACCGCCACCCACGACCGGTGCAGATAGGCCGCGCGCTCGGCCAGGCCCGCCTCGATCAGCATCGCCGCGGTCTCGACGCTGTCGGTCTTGACCGAGACATGGCTGCCCTTCGCCCCGATCACCGCGAACATCTTACCGCCGATCTTCCAGGCGTCATGGCCCGCGTCCCAGGGATGGTCGAGCACCGCACCCGGAAGGGCGGCGCAGAGCGCATTGGTGCGGGCGCGAAGATCGGGGCTCATGGCGGCAGCCTGCCACGGGCGGCCGGGCGCGGGAAGCCCCCCGGCGCGCCCCGGACATTTCGCTTGCCCCCGGGGCGGGCTTGGCGCTATGGCAGCGCCATGGAACACGCGCGGATCGTCCTGACCCTCTGCATTACCCGCTGACGACGTCAGGCGGGCCGTTCCCTCGTTCTCCCCATGGACAACCGGGCGCCCGCCAGAGGCAGGCAGACCCGCGCGCTTATGGAGGACGGCATGGTCGAGATCAGGCTCCACGATTCGAAGAGCCGCATGAAGCGGGCCTTCACGCCGCTCGATGCGGCGAACGTGCGGATCTACGTCTGCGGCCCGACCGTCTATGACCGCGCGCATCTGGGCAACGCGCGCCCTGTGGTGGTCTTCGACACGCTCTTCCGGCTGATGCGGGCGGTCTACGGGGCCGATCACGTCACCTATGTGCGCAATTTCACCGACGTCGACGACAAGATCAACGCAACGGCGCTGGCGCGGCGCGAGGCCGGGGCCCCCGGCACGCTGGAGGAGCTGATCCGCCAGCGCACCGAGGAAACCATCGGCTGGTATCACGCCGACATGGACGCGCTGGGCGCCCTGCGCCCCACGCGCGAGCCGCGGGCGACCGACTGGATCGGCGAGATGGTGGCGATGATCGGCGACCTGATCGCGCGCGGCCATGCCTATGCGGCCGAGGGCCATGTGCTTTTCGACGTGCGGTCCTTCGCCGATTATGGCCGGCTTTCGGGCCGCTCGGTCGACGACATGATCGCCGGCGCCCGTGTCGAGGTGGCGCCCTTCAAGCGCGACCCGATGGATTTCGTGCTGTGGAAGCCCTCGGATGACGAGCTTCCGGGCTGGGACAGCCCCTGGGGCCGCGGGCGGCCGGGCTGGCACATCGAATGTTCGGCGATGGCGCGCGGGCTTCTGGGCGCCTCGTTCGACATCCACGGCGGCGGCATCGACCTGCAGTTTCCCCACCACGAGAACGAGATCGCGCAAAGCTGCTGCGCGCACCCCGGCGAGGGCTTCGCCACGACCTGGATGCACAACGAGATGCTGATGGTCGAGGGCAGGAAGATGTCGAAATCGCTCGGCAACTTCTTCACGGTGCGCGATCTTCTGGACCGCGACGTGCCGGGCGAGGTGATC
The DNA here is from genome assembly GCF_037095735.1 of Frigidibacter sp. MR17.14. Lineage (NCBI taxonomy): Bacteria > Pseudomonadati > Pseudomonadota > Alphaproteobacteria > Rhodobacterales > Paracoccaceae > Frigidibacter > Frigidibacter sp. MR17.14. The sequence goes on from NZ_JBAWKD010000003.1 coordinate 50,872, forward strand.
CGGATGGTGTTCCTGGGCACGCATTACTCGCGGCCGATGGACTGGACAGCGGAGAAGGCGGGGCAAGCGGAAGCGGCGCTGCGCAAATGGCGGGCGCTCGTCGCGGGCATCGAGCCCGCGCCGAGCGCGGCGCCCTCGGTGATCGCGGCGCTTGGAGACGACCTCAACACGGCGGGCGCCATTGCCGAGCTGCATGCGCTGGCCGCGGCGGGCGATCTGGCGGGGCTGAAGGCCTCGGCGCGGCTGATGGGGCTGCTGGAGGACCACATGGGCGGCTGGGCCGCGGCGCCCGAGGCGGATCTTTCGGGACTGGCGGCGCGGCTTTCGGATCTGCGGGCGGCGGCGATGGCGTCGAAGGACTTCGCGCCGGTCGATGCGATGAAGGCGGCGCTGGTCGCGGCAGGAGTCGAGGTGCGGATGTCGAAGGCCGGGGTCGAGTTGCTGCCGGGGCCGGGCTTCGATGCGGAGAAGGTCGCGGCGCTGGGGTGAAACCTATCGGTTTCATATGTTTGCGCAGTGACATTCAGGGAAGGGATGAGGAATGAAAGAGCGCGTCTATCTTTATGACACGACGCTGCGCGACGGGCAGCAGACGCAGGGCGTGCAGTTCTCGACGCCGGAGAAGATCCGCATCGCCGAGGCGCTCGACGGGCTGGGTCTTGACTATATCGAGGGCGGCTGGCCGGGGGCGAACCCGACCGACAGCGAGTTCTTCGCCCAGGCGCCGCGCACCCGCGCGACCTTCACCGCCTTCGGGATGACCAAGCGCTCGGGCCGATCGGCTGCGAATGACGAGGTGCTGGCGGCGGTGATGAACGCCCGCACGCCGGCGGTCTGTCTGGTCGGCAAGTCGCATTCGGGGCAGGTGCTGCATGCGCTGGGCATCTCGCGCGACGAAAATGTCGAGAACATTCAGGCCTCTGTCGCCCATATCGTCGCCTCGGGGCGCGAGGCGCTGTTCGATGCCGAGCATCTGTTCGACGGCTGGAAGGCCGACCGCGATCATGCGCTGGCCTGCCTGCGGGCGGCGCTGGAGGCGGGCGCGCGCTGGATCGTGCTCTGCGACACCAACGGCGGCACGCTGCCCGACGAGATCGGCCGGATCACCGCCGAAGTGATTGCCGCCGGCATCCCCGGCGACCGGCTGGGCATCCATTGCCATGACGATTGCGGCACTGCCGTCGCGGGCTCGCTCGCCGCGGTCGAGGCCGGGGCGCGGCAGATCCAAGGCACGCTGAACGGTTTGGGCGAGCGCTGCGGCAATGCCAATCTCGTCACGCTCATTCCTAACCTTCTGCTGAAGGAACCCTTCGCAAGCCGTTACGAATGCGGTGTTTCCAAGGCGGCGCTGCCGACGCTGACCCGCGTGTCGCGCCAGCTGGACGACATCCTGAACCGGGTGCCACTGCGCAGCGCTCCTTACGTCGGCGCCTCGGCCTTCGCGCACAAGGCGGGGCTGCATGCCAGCGCGATCCTGAAGGACCCCGGGCATTACGAGCATGTCGAGCCCGCCACCGTCGGCAACGAGCGGGTGATCCCGATGTCGAACCAGGCCGGGCAGTCGAACCTGCGCGCCCGGCTGGCGGCGATGGGGCTGGCGGTCGAGGCGGGCGATGCGCGGCTGGGCCAGATCCTTGACGAGATCAAGCGGCGCGAGGATCAGGGCTATGCCTATGACGGCGCGCAGGCCTCGTTCGAGCTGGTGGCGCGGCGCGCGCTGGGGCTGATGCCGACGTTCTTCGAGGTCGAACGCTACCGCGTCACCGTCGAGCGGCGCCAGAGCGGCACCCTGTCGGAGGCCGTCGTCGTGGTGCGCTGCGGGGGCGAGAAGATGCTCTCGGTCTCGGAATCGCTCGATCGGCAGGGCGCCGACCGCGGCCCGGTCAACGCGCTGTGGAACGCGCTGGCCAAGGACCTCGGGCCCTATCAGGCGGCGATCGAGGGGATGAAGCTCGTCGACTTCAAGGTGCGGATCACGCAGGGCGGCACCGAGGCGGTGACCCGCGTCATCATCGACAGCGAGGACCCCGAGGGGCACCGCTGGTCGACCGTCGGCGTCTCGGCCAATATCGTCGATGCCTCGTTCGAGGCGCTGCTCGACGCGGTGAACTGGAAGCTGGTGCGCGATGCGGCCGTGATCCAGCAGGGCGCGGCATGAGCCTTGAGGACTGCCGGCGGCTGGTGACCGAGGGCGATCCGGCCCGCGCCCATGCGACCCATGCGGCCCCCCCTGAGGCGCAGGCGGTGCTCTGGCCACTGTATGCGCTGAACCTCGAACTGGCGCGGGCGCCCTTCGCCTCGGCCGAGCCGATGGTCGGCGAGATGCGCCTGCAATGGTGGATCGACACGCTGGAACGGGCCGGCGCCGGCGCGGTGCCGCCGCATCACGAGGTCGCGGGCCCGGTGGCCGAGCTGATCGCGACCCGCGGGCTGGACGTGGCGCCGCTGATCGCCAGCGCCGAGGCGCGCAAGCGCGACGCCTGGAACGAGCCCTTCGCCGATCTGGGCGAGGTGCTGGCGCATCTGGATGCGACGGCGGGCGGCCTTCTGGACGCGGCGGTCGCGGGGCTGGGCGGTGATGTGGCCGACCGGGCGCAGGCGCGGGCCGTGGGCCGCGCGCAGGGCGCCGCGAACTGGCTGATGGCGGCGGCGGAACTGGCGGCGCGCGGTCGCGAGGTGTTGCCCGCGGTCGAAGTCGGGGGCGAAGATGCCGCCGTGGCGCTGGCCGCCGCCGGGCTTGCGGCCCTGGCCGAGGCGCGGGCGATGCCGAAGCTGTCGCCCGCCGCGCGGCCCGCGCTTTGGCCCGCGGCCGAGGCCGGGGCGGTCCTGCGCATGGCGCAGGCCGAGCCCGGGCGGATCGCCGCCGGTACGCTCGGCCTGTCGGAATTCGCCCGCCGCTGGCAGAGCCTGCGGGTGGTGATGACCGGGCGCGCTTAACCCAGCGCCGGGGCGATCGGGCGCAGGTCGTAGCCGGCCGAGGCGCCGGCGGCGAGGATCTCGGGCGCCGGGCGCAGGCCCGCCTGCGACAGTCCCCAGAGGAAGGTCGAGCGGGTGCCCGAGCGGCAATAGGCCAGCACCGGTGCCTCGGCCCCGTCCATCACGTCGCGCATCTCGGTGACGAGCGCCGGCGGGAAGCTGCCCGGGAAGACCGGCAGGTAGTGGAAGGTCATGCCGTTCGCCTCGGCCATGGCGCGCATCTCGTCGGCCGAGGGCTGGCCCGGCTCTTCGCCGTCGGGGCGGTTGCAGATCAGCGTGCGATAGCCCTGCGCGGCCGCATCCGCGACCTCGTCCAGCGTCAGCTGCGGGGCGGCGGCGAAACCGTCGATGACGGGGCGGATATCCATGGGGTCTCTCCCTCTTGCGTGCCGCCGATCTAGGCCGGAAGCGGCCCGGGGTTCAACGGCTTTCCTCGAGGCCGGCCACCAGCGCGGGCAGCGCCGCGAAGTCCGAAAACCGTGCGCGGATCTTCAGGTCTTTTAGCGGCACGCGCAGATAACCTTCTGTGAAGAAGATGAAATCCACCTTCGCAGCCTCGGCGCAGGCGGCATCGACCTCGCTGTCGCCGACATAGAGACAGGGTCCGTTGCCAAGCGCGTCGAAAGCCGCCTGCAGCGGCGCGGGATCGGGTTTGCGCACCGGCAGGCTGTCGCCGCCGATCACCACTGGCAGCAGCCGGTCGAGCCCGAAATGCGCCAGCGTTGCCAGCGTCGGACCGTTCGGCTTGTTGGTGCAAAGCGCCAGCGCATGTCCCTGATCTGTCAGGGTTTCCAGCGCCTCGATCACCCCGGGATAAAGCGTCGCGCCGCTGAAATCGGTGGCGTAGAGCTCTTCGAAGGCCAGCCGCATCCGTTCAATCCGCTCGGCGCTGCGCTCAAGCCCCGCCGCGTCGCAGCTGCGGTCAAGAAGCACCGGCAAGCCATTGCCGACGAAGGATTTCACGAGGGTCGAGGGCAGGGGGCTCGCACCCTCCCCGGCCAGCACGCGGTTGGCGATCGCGTGGATCTGGCCGGCCGAGTCGATCAGCGTGCCGTCGAGGTCGAAGGTGATCCGCATCAGCCCGCCGCCGCCGCGACCAGCTTGCGGATGTTCTCGCCGTAGACCTCGGGCTTGTCGACCGAACCGCCTGAAAAGACGGCCGAACCGGCGACGAAGACATCGGCACCGGCCGCCGCGATCTCGGCGATCGTGTCGGGGGCGACGCCGCCGTCGATCTGGATGTGGATGTCGCGGTCACCGATCATCTCGCGCAGGTCGCGGATCTTCTGCAGCTGCGAGCGGATGAACTTCTGGCCGCCGAAGCCCGGGTTCACGCCCATGACGTTGATCAGGTCGAGCGTGTCCAGCAGATGTGGAACGCAATCGATCCCGGTGCCCGGGTTCAGGCACAGGCCGGCTTTCTTCCCAAGCCCTCGAATGGCTTGCAGCGTGCGGTGAATGTGCGGACCGGCCTCAAAATGCGCCGAGATCACGTCGGCGCCGGCCTCGGCGAAGGCCGGCAGATAGGCATCGACCGGCGCGATCATCAGGTGGACATCCATCACGCCCTTGATGTGCGGACGCAGCGCCTTCACCGTCGCGGGCCCGAAGGTCAGGTTCGGAACGAAATGGCCATCCATCACGTCGACATGCACCCAGGGCGCGCCCTGAGACTCGACGGCGCGGCACTCGGCGCCGAAATTCGCGAAATCGGCCGAGAGGATCGAGGGCGCGATCTTCACGCTGCGGTCGAAGCTGGCATAGGGCATGGTCGGGGCTCCGCTGTGGCTGGGGCGCTGTCGATGGTCTGTGTCGATGGTCTGCCTAGCGCTTATCCGGCCCGGGTTTGCGGGTCCAGAGGGCTCAGGGGCGTACGCGCCATTAACAGAGAATTAACATAACGCTGATTATCGGACTTGGTGCAGGCCGTGGCACGCGCCCCCCTGAACCGCGACTTTCGGTCGGTGACCGAATGTCGGACACCGAGGCGCAGAACGCTCAGATAACCCTCTCCGCGGGCCTGAAGGCAACGCGCATCAGATGCCTGGGCCACCAGCGCAAGGACAAACCATTCCAAGCGCGTGGCATCTGCCTTGGCTATCGGACGGAGCCGCTTCACGCCGTCCGCAGTTGCCCCCATGCGCTGCGTCATGAGGCCGGTTTCCACCTATTGCTCGGTCAGAAGCGGTTCGTAGCGGGCATCGGTCAGCGTCTTCAGGAAGGCCACCAGCGCGTCGATCCGCTTGTCGTCCAGCGCCGGCCCGAATTCGAGATCGGTCATCGAAAGTGTTCCCGGCACCTCGGGATCGCCCCAGGGCGCGCCGGTTTCGGGGTTCACCTGCGCCGCGGCGGCGCGGGAATTGTAGCGGTTGTAGAACAGCACCACCGTGCGCAGGTCGGCGAAGACGCCGTTGTGCATGTACGGGCCGGTCACCGCGACGTTGCGCAAGGACGGCACCTTGTACTTGCCGCTTTCCGCCGCGACCTCGGCCGCCGGTAGCAGCGGGTTTTGGCCCAGTCCCAGGTCCGTCGCGCCGACCCCGTTCGCGGCCCGCACCGCGGCATTCGCCGGCACGCCGATGTTGTGGAAGCGGTAGTTGGTGAAGGTCTCGCCGGGCGCCATCGGTTCGGGCTTCAACTGGTGGCAGCGGTTGCAGTTGGTGAACTGGTTCGAGAAGAACAGAAGCCGCCCCAGATCCTCCTGCTTGGTCATCTGGTAGTCGCCTCGCAGCCAGCGGTCATACTTCGAGTCGAAGCTTGAGAAGTCCGCCGAAGCCTCGAAAGCGGCTATGGATTTTCCAAGGGCCTCATAGGCGCTTTCCGCATCATTCAGCACCGTCTCGCCATAGAAACGGCGGAAGGCCGCGACATAGGCGGGCTTTTCGGACAGGCGCGCGACGACCGCGGCATGGTCTGGCTGGCCCATCTCGATCGGGTTCACCGGCGGACCGCCGGCCTGTTCGGCCAGGTCACGGGCGCGGCCGTCCCAGAACTGGCCGCCGATCCAGCCCTGCGCATCCTTGTGGAATGGCGGTGCGAAAGCGGCGTAGGCGGCCGAGGGCGCGTTGCGGTCACCGATCGAGCGGCCGTCATCGCCAAGCGAGACCTGCCGCCCGACCACCGTTTCGCGCGGATCGGTAAAGGCCGAGGCCGGGTCGTGGCAGGTCGCGCAGCTTTGCGTGCGGTTCCGCGACAGGTCGGTGTCATGGAACAGCGCGCGCCCCAGCGCCTCGGGCGTGTCGAAGCCGGGCGTGTCCGCACCTCGCGTCTGCGCCGACGCCACGGCGGCAAGCGCCGCGATCGCGGCCCCGCCGATCACCGACCCAAGGATGCCAGCCCTGCCCCTCATGCGACGCCCCTTCCCCCGACTGGCGCGTCTTTTCGACGAAAACCGTCAGGCTTTCAAGCGTCGCGCGTCACATGTCCGGCAGGATGACGGTGAAGCGGCTGCCGATCCCGCGGGTGCTTTCGATCTTCAGCCGGCCGCGATGGCGGTTGAGGATGTGCTTGACGATGGCAAGGCCCAGCCCGGTGCCGCCCTTCTCGCGCGAGCGGTGGGCGTCGACGCGGTAGAAGCGTTCGGTCAGGCGCGGCAGGTGGATTGCTTCGATGCCCTCGCCGCGGTCGACGACGGCGAAGCAGACCGCCGGACCGCGCAGGCCGGGATCGCGGGCGTCGCGGGTGATCTCGATCGTCACCTTCCGGCCGGCGCCGCCGTATTTCACCGCATTCTCGATCAGGTTCGAGAAGACCTGCGACATCTGGTCGGAATCGGCGGGCAGCGCGATCGGGGCCTCGCCGCCCAGCACCTCGATCTCGACCCCCGCGGCCTCGGACACCGGGCGCAGGGCCGCGATGGCGGCGCGCAGCAGCGCGACAAGATCGATGCGCTCGCCCGGGCGCATGCGTTCCTCCTGCTCGACCCGGCTCAGCGACAGCAGGTCGCGCACCAGCCGGTTCATCCGCTGCGCCTCGCGGCCCATGATGCCAAGGAAGCGGTCGCGGGCGGCGGGATCGTTGCGGGCGGGGCCGGTCAGCGTCTCGATGAAGCCCATCAGCGCGGTCAGCGGCGTGCGCAGCTCGTGGCTGACATTGGCCACGAAGTCGCGGCGCATCTCCTCGACCTTCTCGATGTCGGTGGTGTCGGTCAGCGCGACCAGCGCCGCGCGCCGCCCCAGCCCCTCGACCGCGGACACCCGCACCAGATAGCTGATGTCCTGCAGCGCGCCGGTGCGCAGGATCCGCGTCTCGACCGGGCCACCGCCGGCCAGCACCGTGTCCAGCGCCTCCAGCAGCGCTGGCGTGCGGATCACCGTCACCAGTGGCCGCCCGGGCTCGATCGCGCCGAACAGCGCCTGCGCCGGCAGGTTCGCCCCCAGCAGGCGCTGGTCCTGCCCGACCAGCAGCAGGGGCATGGGAACGGCGGCCAGCAGGCTGTCGACGGGTTCGGCCATGATCTGTTGCTGCTCCGTTGTGCATCTGCCCGGTGGCGGACCTTGGCGGCCCGCGCCTGCGAAGTAAATGCAGAGAAACTGCAAAGCAGAGGTGACGAACCCCTATGTCGTGGTTTAACCTGAGCGCAGCCGCGGATGATGGGAGCGCCCGGGGCTGTTCACTTGAGTGCTAGTCCGGAAGGTGTGTTCCGGTTGGAGGGATGGGATGCCCGCGATCCGTCTGGATCTGTTGTCCGAAACCGTGGCGAGACCGGCGCAGGGAACGCCGCTGCTCGTCGGCGTGTCGCCATTTTTGCGGCGCGCGATCGAAGCCGATCTCGGGCGGGGCTGCCCGTCGGTCGGCTATCACGACCTGTGCGGCGATGTGCTGACCGGCTATGCGCCGCGGCTGGTGATCGCGCCGATGTTCGGCGCCGGCTACGACTGTGTCGAACTGGCGCGGCGGCTGTCGGACCTTGGCTATCGCGGCGCCCTGCGCGCGCTGGGCCCGGTGCTGCCGATGCCGCATCTGGTGCTGGCCGAGGTGGCCGAGGTGACGCAGGGCGAGATCGACTTCGACCTGATGCCGCTGCCGGTCACGGGGCCACGTCGGCTGAATTAGCTGGCCGGCGCGGCTCGGACGCGCGTCACAACGACGATCGGGACCCGGGGCAGACCCCGGGTCACGCAGAGGATTTGGCCCCGGATCAAACCGGGCGCATCCCGTCGCGGAAGCGGCGGGCGTTTGCCTGATACCGCGCCGCAAGGTGGCGCATCTGGGCCTGACGTTCGGCGTCAAGCTCGCGGATGATCTTGCCCGGGCTGCCCACGACCATGCTGCCCGGCGGGATCACCGCGTTTTCCTTCACCAGCGCCCCGGCCCCGATCAGCGAGCCCGCGCCGATCTTCGCGCCGTTCAGGATCAGCGCGCCCATGCCGATCAGGCAGCCGTCGCCGATCTCGCAGCCGTGCAGCATCGCCTTGTGTCCCACCGTCACGTCGCGGCCCACGATCAGCGGATACCCCGGGTCGGTGTGGCAGACCACGTTTTCCTGAAGGTTCGAGCCGCGGCCAAGGCGGATCTCCTCGTTGTCGCCGCGCAGCGTGCAGTGGAACCAGACCGAGGCCTCGGCCTCGATCACCACCTTACCGATCAGCGCGGCCTCGGCCGCCACCCAGGCGCTGTCGTCGATCTGCGGTGCGATGCCGTCCAGCGTGTAGATCATCCGTTCTCCTCCCCGGTCTTCATGTCTCGGTCTTCAAGTTTCGGTCTTCATGTCTCGGTCATCAGGTCGCGCACGAAGCCGCCCAGCCAGGGCTGGCGGTCGCGCCGCTCGCGCTCGGCTTGCAGAATCCCGATCAGCTGCCGCTCGGCCGTGTCGAGATCGCGGTTCACCAGCACGTAATCGTATTCCGCCCAGTGGCTGATCTCGTCGCGGCTCTTCGCCATCCGGGCCGAGATGACCTCGTCGCTGTCCTGGGCCCGGCCGCGCAGGCGGCGCTCGAGCTCCGCCAGCGAGGGCGGCAGGATGAAGACCGAAACCACGTCGCGCCCCAGCGCAGAAGAACGGATCTGCTGGCCGCCCTGCCAGTCGACGTCGAAGAGCGTGTCGCGCCCCTCGGCCATCGCCGCCTCGACCGGGCCGCGCGGGCTGCCGTAGAGGTTCCCGAACACCTCGGCATGTTCCAGCATCTGGCCCTCGGCCACCATGGTCTGGAACTGCTCGCGCGAGCGGAAGAAGTATTCGCGCCCCTCGACCTCGCCCGGACGCGGGGCACGGGTGGTCGCCGAGACCGAGAATCGCAGGCTGGGATCCCAGTCCATCAGCCGGCGCGAGAGCGTCGATTTGCCGGCGCCCGAGGGCGAGGACAGAATCAGAAGCAGCCCCTTGCGCCGCCCCTCGGGGGCCGTCTGCGGTTTGTGGCTGTCGAGCGTCATGATCCTGCCTGTCTCTTGGTCGTTTCCGCCCTGCTTCGCGGCAGGGACGGCCAGCGTCAAGCCCGTATCCTGCGAGAAAAAACTGCTGTTGCACCAACAAAGATGCAAAGGCCCGGCAGGATTAACCAGTTGAAAACTTTCTGCACGCGAGCGCCCCATTTCCGACTATATTAACCGGCAGTTAAGTGTTCCGAAGCGATGGTTAACGCGGGGGAACTTAGCTCCGGGACGACAGGCTTCGGGCACCGTGGAATGGGTGTCACGACCGGCTCGGTTTTGTGTGACGACAGCGCTGCCGCTGTCGGGGTGTCGGTAATCGTGGCGGACGGATTCCGCGCGTGCGGGTTATGGAAAAGATGACGAAAAAATTAGGCATGATCGAGAACGTTCGCTCCTACTGGCGCAGCCTCTGCGGCGACAGGCCCGTCCCGGCCCGGTCCGAGGTTGATCCCCGCGCGCTGCAGGGCGCGCTCGACAATGCTTTCATCCTGGAGCGGATCGCTCCTTCGGTTGCGCGGTTCCGCGTGGCCGGCGCCCATCTGACCGACCTGATCGGCATGGAGGTCCGCGGCATGCCGCTGACCGCCCTCTTCGCCCCGCGCGCCCGCCAGCAGGTGACGATGCGGCTGGAAGAGGCCTTCAGCCGCCCCGCGATCCTCGACCTGACGCTGGCGGCCGAAACCGGCTTCGGCAAGCCTGAGATGACCGGCCACCTGATGGTGCTGCCGCTGGCCAGCGACCTTGGCGACGTGTCGCGCGCGCTGGGCGTGTTCTGGTCCGAAGGCACGATCGGCCGCACCCCGCGCCGGTTCGAGGTGACCTCGGAACGCCTCACGCTCTGCCAGGGCGATGCCACGCTTTCGACCGGGCAATACACCTCGGTCCCCGGCTTCTCGGAGCCGCGCTTCGACTTCCTCGCGGCCCTCGGCTCGAACCGAAAGCGCGAGCCGGCGCCGGAAACCATGGTCGAGCCCGCGCCGCTGCTGCCCGCCACCCCCGAAGAGCGCCGCGCGATGTTCCGCGTCGTCGGGTCCGACTGATCCCAAACGGAACAGGGCGCGACCTTCGCCGCGCCCTGCCCCGATCCAGTTCTGCGCGCCGCGGCCCCCGGGACCGCGGCGTTGTCGTCTCCGCCCGCTTCGGTCAGAAGCCCGCGGCGCGGCTCAGCCGGCGGCGGTCGTTCAGCTCCTCGGCGACGAGGAAGGCCAGTTCCAGCGCCTGGCTGGCGTTCAGCCGCGGATCGCAGGCGGTGTGGTAGCGGTCCGAGAGGTTCTCGTCCGTCACCGCGCGCACGCCGCCGGTGCATTCGGTCACGTCCTTGCCGGTCATCTCGAAATGCACGCCGCCGGGGATCGTGCCCTCGGCCTTGTGGATCTGGAAGAACTCGCGGACTTCGCGCAGCACGCTTTCGAACGGCCGGGTCTTGTAGCCCGAGGCCGCCTTGATCGTGTTGCCGTGCATCGGGTCGCAGGACCACAGGACCTTGGCGCCCTCGGCCTCGACGGTGCGGATCAGCCGCGGCAGGTGGTCGCCCACCTTGCCGGCGCCGAAGCGCGCGATCAGCGTCAGCCGGCCCGGCTCGTTCTCCGGGTTCAGCTTGGCCATCAGCACCTTCAGATCCTCGGCCGTGGTCGAGGGGCCGCATTTCAGCCCGATCGGGTTCTGCACGCCGCGGCAGAACTCGACATGCGCGCCGTCGGTCTGACGGGTGCGGTCGCCGATCCAGATCATGTGGCCAGAGCCTGCGACCGGAACGCCGGTGGTCGAGTCGATCCGGCACAGCGCCTCTTCATACTCCAGCAGCAGGGCTTCGTGGCTGGTGTAGAAGTCGACCGAGCTCAGCTCGTGCGCCGTGGCCGAGGTCACGCCGGCCGCGGTCATGAAGTCGAGCGCATCCTCGATCCGCTGGGCGATGTTGCGGTAGTTCGCGGCGGCCGGCTCTTCGATGAAGCCCGCCATCCAGCTTTGCACCCGGTGGATGTCGGCATAGCCGCCGGTCGAGAAGGCGCGCAGCAGGTTCAGCGAGGCCGCAGCCTGGGTATAGGCCTGCAGCATCCGGTTCGGATCGGGGATCCGCGCCTCGGGCGTGCCCTCGAAGCCGTTGATGATATCGCCGCGGTAACTCGGCAGCTCGATCCCGCCGACCATCTCGGTGGGGGCAGAGCGCGGCTTGGCGAACTGGCCCGCCATCCGGCCGACCTTGACCACCGGCACCTTGGCGCCCCAGGTCAGCACGATCGCCATCTGCAGCATCACCTTGAAGGTGTCGCGGATGTTGTCGGCGCTGAATTCCTGGAAGCTTTCGGCGCAGTCGCCGCCCTGCAGCAGGAAGGCTTCGCCCTTCGCGGCAGCGCCGAGAGCTGCCTTCAGTTTGCGCGCCTCGCCGGCGAAGACGAGCGGCGGATACTTGGACAATTGTGCCTCGACGGCCGCGACCGCCGAGGCGTCGGGATAGTCGGGCATCTGGATCCGCGGCTTCGCGCGCCAGTCCGATTTCTTCCAGGCCTTGGTCATAGGGGTCCCTCCTTGAGGCACGCGCAAGCAGGCGCGGCACCGCCGGGCTTATAGCTCTGCCGGGCCCGCCTGCCTAGCCGTCAATGTGTCCGGCCGGACCCGCCCCGCGGAACCGAAACATGCCCCGAAAACTCCGCTTGCGGCGCATCGGATTCCCTGCTTCTGTGCCTTCCGAAACGACATATCTGGGTCGCAAAATGGCCACCGGACGCCTGGCACCGCCGCCTTCCCGCCTGCAAGCCCCGCGCCCCGCCGAAGGGCGCCGCCCTGCCCCGGCCAAGGCCGAGGCCGGCCGCCGCGGCAAGGACGCCCCGCCGCGGCGCTTCGTCTTCCTGCTGCTCGACCGCTTCACGATGCTGAGCTTCGCCGGCGCGATCGAGCCGCTGCGCATCGCCAACCGCATCGCCGGCAAACCGATCTACGAATGGAAGCTGGCGGGCGAAGGCGGGATCGAGGCGACCTGCTCGAACGGGGCCTCGTTCAAGCTGGACATGGGGCTTGAGGAGATCGAGCGCGACGACACCGTGCTGGTCTGCGGCGGCATCGACGTGGCCGAGGCGACTTCGAAGCCGATCCTGAACTGGCTGCGCCGCGAGGCACGGCGCGGGGCGGCGATCGGCGGGCTCTGCACCGGGGCCTGGGCGGTCGCCAAGGCCGGGCTGCTGGACGGCAAGCGCGCCACGATCCACTGGGAGAACCAGGACAGCTTCCTTGAGGAATTCGAGGAGGTGCGGCTGACCAAGTCGGTCTTCGTCGTCGACGGCAATCGGCTGACCACCGCGGGCGGCACCGCCTCGATCGACCTGATGCTGAAGCTGATCGCCGAGGACCATGGCGAGGACATCGCCAACACCGTCGCCGACCAGCTGATCTATTCCTCGATCCGCACCGACCAGGACACCCAGCGCCTGTCGATCCCGACCCGGATCGGCGTCCGCCACCCGAAGCTGAGCCAGGTCATCCAAATGATGGAGCAGGCGATCGAAGAGCCGATCAGCCCCGCCGATCTGGCCGAGGACGTGGGCATGTCGACGCGGCAGCTGGAACGGCTGTTCCGCCGCTATCTCAACCGCAGTCCCAAGCGCTACTACATGGACCTGCGGCTGTCGAAGGCGCGCAACCTGCTGATGCAGACCGACATGAGCGTGATCAACGTGGCGCTGGCCTGCGGCTTCGCCAGCCCCTCGCATTTCTCGAAATGCTACCGGGCGCATTACGCCACCACCCCCTACCGCGAACGCGGCAGCCACGGCAGCCATCCCGCCGCCCCGCAGCGCCTGTCGATCTGACCGGCGCGGGCCTTTGCCCCGCGAAAGGCTCGCCATGCCCGAAGCCGCACCCGAGGCCCGCCCGGAGCCTCGGCCAGAACCTCGCATCGGCAGCCACCTGCACGTCTTCGACCCGGCGCGCTTCCCCTGTGACCCGGCCTCGCCCTACAAGCCCGCCGGGGCCGAGATCGGCACCCCGGCCTAGATCGCCCGGCTGCTGGCGTCCCATGACATGCGCCACGCGCTGCTGGTGCTTGGGTGAAGATGCCGGGCCAATCGAAGTTCTCGGCCCACGAGGCGCCCTATCCCGACACCGCGCCCTATTTCCAAGCACGGCTGGCCGCCTTCGGGCCCGGACGCTGCCTGTGGGGCTCTGACTGGCCGCATCTGCGCGCCCCCGCCCGCATCGGCTACGGCCCCCTGATCGCGCTGTCGCGGCCGCTGCTGCCCGATCCCGCCGACCGCCGCGCGGTGCTCTGGGAAACGCCGCGCCGGCTCCTCGGCTTCGACTGACGCCCACTGGTGGATCTGTTTACCCTTTGTTCGCATTTCGGGGTTGGAGACTCGGCCGCCCTGTCCTACATCTTGCCGGTCCCGCCGCCTTCCCCCCGGCGGGCCGATGGGGTGCGACATGGCAGAGCAGAAGTTCATCGAGGTCCGCGGTGCGCGCGAGCACAACCTCAAGGGCGTCGATGTCGACATCCCGCGCGACCAGTTCGTGGTGATCACCGGGCTTTCGGGCTCGGGCAAATCCTCGCTGGCCTTCGACACGATCTATGCGGAAGGCCAGCGCCGCTATGTCGAAAGCCTGTCGGCCTATGCCCGGCAGTTCCTCGACATGATGGGCAAGCCGGATGTCGACCACATCTCGGGGCTGAGCCCCGCGATCTCGATCGAGCAGAAGACCACGTCGAAGAACCCGCGCTCGACGGTGGGGACCGTCACCGAGATCTACGACTACATGCGCCTGCTTTGGGCGCGCGCCGGCACGCCCTATTCGCCCGCGACCGGCCTGCCGATCGAGGCGCAGCAGGTGCAGGACATGGTCGACCGCACCATGGCCCTGCCCGAAGGCACCCGCGCCTATCTGCTGGCGCCGATCGTGCGCGACCGCAAGGGCGAGTACCGAAAGGAGATCGCCGAGCTTCGCAAGCAGGGCTACCAGCGCCTGAAGGTCGACGGCGCCTTCTACGAGATCGACGAGGTCCCGGCGCTGGACAAGAAGTTCCGCCATGACATCGACGTGGTCGTCGACCGGATCGTGGTGCGCGAGGGGCTGGAAACGCGGCTAGCGGATTCGTTCCGCACCGCGCTGGATCTGGCCGAGGGCATCGCGCTGCTCGAGCTTGCGGCCCCCGCCGACGCGCCCGAGGGCTGGGAAGCCGAACGCATCACCTTCTCGGAAAAATTCGCCTGCCCGGTGTCCGGCTTCACGATTCCGGAAATCGAGCCGCGGCTGTTCTCGTTCAACGCCCCCTTCGGCGCCTGCCCGGTCTGCGACGGGCTGGGGATGGAGCTGTTCTTCGATGAACGCCTCGTGGTCCCCGACAGCGCGCTGAAGCTGCCCGAGGCGATCGCGCCCTGGGGCAAGTCGAAAAGCCCGTTCCAGACCCAGACCATCGACGCGCTGTCCAAGCACTACGGCTTCGAGCGCAAGGCGAAGTGGAAAGACCTCTCGCCCGAGGTGCAGGACCTGATCCTGCACGGCTCGAAGGGGGAAGAGATCAAGTTCCGCTTCGACGAGGGCGGCCGGGTCTACGAGGTCTCGCGCAGTTTCGAGGGCATCATGCCCAACCTCGAACGCCGCTACCGCGAGACCGACAGTGCCTGGTCGCGCGAAGAGATGGAGCGCTATCAGAACAACCGCCCCTGCCATGCCTGTTCGGGCTACCGCCTGAAGCCCGAGGCGCTGGCAGTGAAGATCGGCGGGCTGCATGTCGGCCAGGTGGTCGAGATGTCGATCCGCGAGGCGCATGACTGGGTCGGCACCGTGCCCGCGGCCCTGTCGCACCAGAAGAACGAGATCGCCCGCGCGATCCTGAAGGAAATCCGCGAACGCCTTGGCTTCCTTGTGAATGTCGGGCTCGATTACCTGACGCTGTCGCGCGCGGCCGGCACGCTTTCCGGCGGCGAAAGCCAGCGGATCCGGCTGGCCTCGCAGATCGGATCCGGGCTGACGGGGGTGCTCTACGTGCTCGATGAGCCCTCGATCGGGCTGCACCAGCGCGACAACGACCGCCTGTTGACGACGCTGAAGAACCTGCGCGATCAGGGCAACACCGTGCTGGTGGTGGAACATGACGAGGATGCGATCCGGCATGCGGATTACGTCTTCGACATCGGCCCCGGCGCCGGGGTGCATGGCGGACAGGTCGTCAGCCACGGCACGCCCGATCAGGTCCAGGCCGACCCCGCCTCGCTCACCGGGCAGTATCTGGCCGGCACGCGCGAGATCGCGGTGCCGAAGGTCCGGCGCAAGGGGAACGGCAAAAAGCTGGTCGTCGAAGGGGCTTGCGGCAACAACCTCAAGAACGTGACCGCCGAGTTCCCGCTGGGCAAGTTCGTCTGCGTCGCCGGCGTCTCGGGCGGCGGCAAGTCGACGCTGACCATCGAGACGCTCTACAAGACCGCGGCGATGCGCCTGAACGGCGCGCGCGAGACGCCCGCGCCCTGCGACACGATCAAGGGGTTCGAGCATCTCGACAAGGTCATCGACATCGACCAGCGCCCGATCGGCCGCACCCCGCGCTCGAACCCCGCGACCTATACCGGCGCCTTCGGACCGATCCGCGACTGGTTCGCGGGCCTGCCCGAGGCGCAGGCCCGCGGCTACAAGCCCGGGCGCTTCTCGTTCAACGTGAAGGGCGGCCGCTGCGAGGCCTGCCAGGGCGACGGCGTCATCAAGATCGAGATGCACTTCCTGCCCGACGTCTATGTCGAATGCGAGACCTGCAAGGGCAAGCGCTACAATCGCGAAACGCTGGAAATCAAGTTCAAGAACAAGAGCATATCAGATGTTCTTGATATGACGGTCGAAGATGCGCAGGGCTTCTTCTCTGCCGTGCCCTCGATCCGCGAGAAGATGGACGCGCTGGTCCATGTGGGCCTTGGCTACATCAAGGTCGGCCAGCAGGCGACGACGCTGTCGGGCGGCGAGGCGCAGCGGGTGAAGCTGTCGAAGGAACTCAGCCGGCGCGCGACGGGCCGAACGCTCTACATCCTCGACGAGCCGACGACCGGCCTGCATTTCGAGGATGTCCGCAAGCTGCTGGAAGTGCTGCATGAACTGGTCGAACAGGGCAACACCGTCATCGTGATCGAGCACAACCTCGACGTCATCAAGACCGCCGACTGGATCATCGACATCGGCCCCGAGGGCGGCGATGGCGGCGGCGAGATCGTGGCCGCCGGCACCCCGGAAGCAGTGGCCGAGGCAGAGCGCAGCCATACCGGGCGCTACCTGAAGCCGATGCTGAAGATCAAGAAGAAGGTCGCCGCGGAATAGGCTGACCTGAAAAAATAAAAACGGGGCGGCGGCCAGTGGCCCCGCCCCGTCCTGCGCCGTCCGGTACCCTCCCCGATACGGTCAGCGCAGCAGCCGGTTGGCGCTGGTGTCGACGACCTCGATCACCTTCAGGCTCGCGGCATCGACGCGGTAGGTGTCGCCCTCGACCCGGTAATAGCGCCAGTTGCCGTTCACCGCCGGCAGGCCGTAGCGCGGCGGGTCCATCAGGATGTTGTGCTTGTAGACCGGGAAGTCGTCGCCGATCTGGAAGGCCGGCAGGTGCTTCTGGCTGGCCGGGACCACGATGCGCTTGGGGCCAAGGCTGGCCGCGGGCTTGGCATCGTCGGGCGAGATCGTCGCCAGCGTCAGCTTGCAATGGTCGCGCATCAGGGCTTCGGCCGAGCCGCCCTGGCAACCGGTGTTGGCCAGGGCGAGGCCGGGCAGAGCGGCGGGTGCAAGAACGAGGGCCGCGAAGGCGGCCTTACGCAGAAGGGACATCGTCGGCTCCCGTGTGACGGTGGCTGGGTTGCCGGGTCAACCCGCCAGATCGTTAACGGTTCCGTGAAAACGCGCGTTTCCGCCGATTGCGCCTGCGCAGCCTCAGCGGGACTTGAAGAGGCTGCCGAGGATCCCACGCACGATCGTCCGCCCGGCCTGGCTGCCGATCTGGCGCGCAAGGCTTTTGCCGAAGGTCTCGACGATGCTGTCCGACCGGCTCGACCGCGAACCGGCACGCGAGGTCGAGCGCCCAACCGCCTTGCCCTCGTATCGGCGGGCCTTCGCGAATTCGCGTTCCTCCTCCTTGGCGCGGGCCTCGCGTTCCTCGGCCTCTTCGGCGGCGCGGGCGGCCGCGGCGGCGCGGTCGCGCAGCATCTCGAAGGCCGAGACCCGGTCGACGCTGCGCCCGTAGGTCGCCTGCAGCCCGGTCGCGGTGATGGCGGCGGCGCGTTCCTCGGGGGTGATGGTGCCCAGACGGCTCATCGGGGGGCGGATCAGCGTGCGCTGGGCCATGCCCGGCGCGCCCTTGGCCTCGAGGAACGAGGTCACCGCCTCGCCGGTGCCGACCTCTCGGATCGCGGTCTCGGTGTCGAAGGCGGGGTTGGCGCGGTAGTTCTGCGCGGCCTTCGACAGCGCCTTCTGGTCCTTGGCGGTGAAGGCGCGCAGCGCGTGCTGCACCCGGTTGCCGAGCTGGCCAAGGATATCGTCGGGCACGTCCTCGGGGTTCTGGGTGACGAAATAGATGCCGACGCCTTTCGAGCGGATCAGGCGCGCAACCTGTTCGACCTTGTCGGTCAGCGCCTTGGGGGCGTCGTCGAACAGCAGATGCGCCTCGTCGAAGAAGAACACGAGCCGGGGGCGGTCGGGATCGCCGACCTCGGGCAGCTCTTCGAACAGCTCGGACAGCAGCCACAGCAGGAAGGTCGCGTAGAGCCGGGGCGCGCCCATCAGCTTTTCGGCGGCCAGGATGTTGATCTGGCCGCGCCCGCCCGTGCCGGTGCGCATCATGTCGCCAAGCGCCAGCGCGGGTTCCCCGAACAGCCGGTCGCCGCCCTGCCCGTCCAGCACCAGCAGCTGGCGCTGGATCGCGCCGACCGAGGCCGGCGAGATGTTGCCGTAGCGCAGGCCGATCTCTTTCGCATGCTCGCCTACGAAGGTCAGCATCGCCTGCAGATCCTTGAGGTCGAGAAGCGCCAGCCCCTCTTCGTCGGCGATGCGGAAGGCGATGTTCAGCACCCCTTCCTGCGCATCGGTCAGGTCCATCAGCCGCGACAGCAGCAGCGGCCCCATCTCGGACACCGTGGTGCGCACCGGGTGGCCAAGCTCTCCCCAGATGTCCCAGAAGGCGACCGGGAAGGCGTCATAGGTCAGATCGTAGCCGATCTGCGCGGCGCGCTCGCTGAAGGGTGCGTGCAGCTTGCCGGTGGCCGAGCCCGGCATCGCCAGCCCGGCGAGATCGCCCTTCACATCGGCCAGCACCACCGGCACGCCGGCCAGCGAGAAGCCCTCGGCCAGGGTCTGCAGGGTGACGGTCTTGCCGGTGCCGGTCGCGCCGGCCACCAGCCCGTGGCGGTTGCCGTATTTCAGCAGGAGCCGCTGCGCCTCGGCATGGCCGGCGCCGCCGCCGCCCACGAAGATCGTGCCCTCATCGACCGCTGCCGCCATGTCCGCCTCCTGCAGGTCCGTGATGTACCGACGCGTTTCCACCGCTGCCACAATAGCTTGTTAATGCCTCGCTGCCAGTCTGGCATTGCGGAGCGCCCGCATGCGCTGCGGGGCTTCGCTCTCTTCCTCCCTGTCCAACTCGCCGCGTCCGATCCTCGGGCGCGGCCTTTTCCCGCCGGTCGCCAAAATAGGGAAAATATTCCCTTGTGCGGCGCATTCTTCGCGTTCATCGGCTGTTGACGCAGGCGTCATGAAACCTTAGCGTCCCGATCAATGACTAAGTCGGCCAGTCCGACGGGGAGAAAAGACCGCTCGAAGGGGCCCCTCGCGGGGCCCTTTTCCTTTGGCGGATCGTGCCGCCATCCGGCGCCGAATGCCTTGATCGCGCGGGCCGGACACGGGCACGCGAGCGCCCCGGCGCGGCGCGTTTTCCCCCTGACACTCCCCCAACCCCATGCTAGACCCCGCCAGACTCTAGTCTGAGGAGACGGACCAGGATGACCGATTTCACCTTCGCGCGGTTCTCGACGGTGGCCGCCCTTGCGCTCGGCCTTGCGCTGCCGGTGAGCGGCTTCGCGCAGACCGCCGACGCCCCCGCGACCGCCGCCCCGGCAGCCCCCGCCGCCGACGCGCCCGCCGCTGCCCCCGCAGAGGGCCAGAAGGCCGATGGCCCGGGCACGACCTATATCGAGGCGACCCACGGCGACTGGCAGCAGCGCTGCATCCACACCGAGGACGGCACCGATCCCTGCCAGCTGTTCCAGCTGCTGAAGGACCAGAACGGCAACTCGGTGGCCGAGTTCAGCCTGTTCGGCCTGCCCAAGGGCCAGCAGGCGGTGGCCGGCGCCACGATCATGACCCCGCTCGAGACGCTGCTGACCGAGCAGGTCACGCTGCAGATCGACTCGTCCGAGGCCAAGCGCTATCCGTTCACCTTCTGCGCGCCGCAGGGCTGCGTGGCCCGCGTGGGCTTCACCCAGGCCGAGATCGACGCGATGAAGAAGGGCAACAAGGCGACGATCTCGATCTCGCCGCTGGCCGCCCCGAACCAGAAGGTCGCGCTGAACGTCTCGCTCAAGGGTTTCACCGCCGGGCTCGACGCGGTGAACGAGGCCAACAAGGACTCGATCCTGAAGCCGCGCAACTGACGCGTCTTCGATCAGCCAGACAGGCGAACGGCGGTCCCCCGGGGCCGCCGTTCCGCATTTCAGCGGTCAGGTCGTTCAGGCGCGACGCAGCGCGATCACGGCGTTCAGGCCCCCGAAGGCGAAGGCGTTCGACAGCGCCACCTCGACCCGTGCCTCGCGCGCGGTGTTGGGCACCACGTCCAGCGCGCATTCCGGGTCCGGCTCTTCATAGCCCAGCGTGGGGGCGATCACGCCCTCGGTCAGGGCCATCAGGCAGGCCAGAAGCTCGACCGCGCCGGTGCCGCCGATGCAATGGCCATGCGCCGACTTGGTGGACGAGATCATCAGCCGGTCGGCATGGGTGCCGAAGGCATGGGCGACGGCGGCGCTTTCGGTCTTGTCGTTGGCCGCGGTGCCGGTGCCATGCGCGTTGATGTAGCCCACGTCCGAGGGGTTCAGCTTCGCATCGCGCAGGCAGCCGATGATCGCGCGCTCGGCGCCCTGCTGGCTGGGCATCACGATGTCCGAGGCATCCGAGGACATGGCGAAGCCGATGACCTCGGCCAGGATCGTGGCACCGCGGGCGCGGGCGTGGTCGTAATCCTCGAAGACGAAGACCCCGGCGCCCTCGCCCTGCACCATGCCGTTGCGGTTGGCGCTGAACGGGCGGCAGGCGTCGCGCGACATGACGCGCAGGCCTTCCCAGGCCTTGATGCCGCCGAAGGTCAGCATCGCCTCGGATCCGCCGGTGATCATCACCTTGGCCATGCCCGAACGCACCATGTTGAAGGCCTGCCCCATCGCGTGGTTAGACGAGGCGCAGGCGGTCGAGACGGTGAAGGCCGGGCCGCGCAGGTTCCATTCCATCGAGACGTGGCTCGCGGCGGCGTTGTTCATCAGCTTCGGCACGACGAAGGGATGGACGCGGTTCTTGCCCTCTTCGTAGACCAGCCGGTAGTTCTCATCCCAAGTGTTCATGCCCCCGGCGGCGGTGCCAAGGACCACCCCGGTCTCGTAGCCGAGATTGCCGGAAAAGCTGAGCCCCGACTGCTCGATCGCCTGCCGCGCTGCGATCAGCGCGAACTGGGTGAAGCGGTCGTAAAGCGCGATCTGCTGGCGGTTGAAGCGGGTTTCGGGGTCATAGCCCGTCACCTGCCCGCCGATGCGGATCGACAGCCGCTCGACATCGCGGAAGGCCAGGGGGCCGATGCCGCAGCGGCCTTCGCGGAAGGCCTCGTAGGTTTCGGCGACGGTATGGCCCAGCGCATTGATCGTGCCGGCCCCGGTGATCGCGACGCGGGCCAAGGTCAGGCCCGCTGTTCGGCGATCAGCTTTTCGACCGCCGCGGTGATCGCGGCGACGGACGAAATGTCGAAGTCCGAGGCCGCCGGATCATTGGCGTTGAAGGGCACCGAGATGTCGAAGGCCTCTTCGATCGCGAAGATCGACTCGACGAGGCCGAGGCTGTCGATGCCAAGGCTTTCCAGCGTCGCCTCGGGCGTCACCTCGGCAGGGTCGAGAACCGCCTGCTCGGCGATGATGGCGATGATGCGGTCCTTGACGGTCATGGTCTTCTCCGGTCTTGCCGGCCGTTCGGGGCCGGTCAGTCCTTCTGGCTCAGCCTTGTAACAGCTTCTTTAAGCTCTGCCACTTGGGTGAAGAGACGCCCCAGCCGGCGGATGTTCTTCCAGGCCTCGACATGGGTTTCCATCTTCAGCGCGGGGCTGCCCAGCAGCACGCGGCCCGCGGGTGCATTGGTGAAGATCTTGGTGGCGCCGCCGCCGATCACGTCATCGCCGACGAAGATGTTGTCCGACACGCCGCATTGCCCGCCCAGCACCACGCGGTTGCCGATGCGCGCCGAACCGGCGATGCCCACCTGCCCGCAGAGCAGGCAATCCTGGCCGACCTCGACGTTGTGGCCGACATGCACGAGGTTGTCGAGCTTGGTGCCCCGCCCGATCTTCGTGGCCTTCACCGTGCCGCGGTCGATGGCGGCATTGGCGCCGATCTCGACATCGTCGCCGATCTCGACGGTGCCCAGCGAATGGATGCGCGTCCAGCTTTGCTGGCGGATCGCGTCGCGCTGGCCCAGCGTCTCGCGGATTTCCTCGACGCCCGATTTCTCGGGGGTGACGAAGCTGAAGCCGTCCGACCCGATCACCGCGCCGGGCTGGCAGATGAACCGGTCGCCGATGCGCACCCGCGCGCCGATCCGCGCGCCCTGCAGGATCAGCGCGTCCTCACCGATCCGCGCGCCCTCGGCGATCGAGGCATGGGCGGCGATGCGGGCATTGGCGCCGATGCTGACGCCCGCGCCGATCACCACGAAGGGGCCGATCGCAGCGCCTGCGCCGATCTGCGCCGAAGGGTCGATCACGGCCGAGGCATGGATGCCGGGGGCGATCATCGGGCCGGGGTCGAAGGCGCGAGTCAGACCCGCCATCGCCAGCCGCGGACGGGCGACGAAGACCGCGGCCTGAAGCCCCAGCGCCTGCCAGTCGGCGCCCTCCCACAGCACCGCGGCGCGGGCCTGTCCCTGCGCGAGGCCGGGGGCGTATTTCGGATCCATCGCCAGCGCGATCTGGTCGGCCCCGGCGGCCGAGGGTTCGGATGCCGAGGTGACCGCGATCGTGAGATCGCCTTCGGCCCGGGCGCCGAGCGCCTCGGCGATGGCGGCGACGGTGACGCGATGCGGTTGGGTCATTCAGGGCCTCCGGGGTCTGCGGGCGAAGGGCGTCTCCGCCCCCCGCGTCATCCTCGGGACTTAATCCTCTGCCGAGGCAAGGACCAGACCGGCCTCCTGCAGCTCGCGGAAAATCTCGGCGTCGCGGCCGTAGATGTCGTTTCGATATTCCATGTGGCCGCGCGGCGTGGGCCAGGCGGTGTAATAGACCAGATGCACCGGCACCGGCTTGTCCAGCGTCAGCGACTGCTCGCGCCCGCTGGACAGCGTGCGCTGGAACAGGCCCTCGGGGTCGTCGGTCTGCTTCGACAGCAGCTGATAGGCGAAATCGAAGGGCTGCTGCAGGCGGATGCAACCGTGGCTGAAAGCGCGGACTTCCTTCTGGAACAGCGACTTCGAGGGCGTGTCATGCAGGTAGATGTTCCACTTGTTCGGGAACATGAACTTCACGAGGCCCAGCGCATTGCCGTCCGAGGGCGGCTGGCGCATGGCGAAGGGGAAGTTGCGCGGGGTATAGGCCGCGAAATTCACCTGATCGCGCGGCACCACGCGGCCACGGCTGTCCACCAGATCAAGCTGCGCGGCCGCGTTCCGGTTGCGCTGCATCATCGGCAGGTATTCCTTGACCGTGATCGTCCGCGGCACGTGCCAGCTGGGGTTCACGACCATGTATTCCATCTGGTCCGAGAACTCGGGCGTGCGGCGGTCGTCCTGATCCATGCCGATCACCGCCACGGTGCGGAAGGTGACGCGGCCGTCGTCGACGATCTTGGCGGTGAAATCGGGCAGGTTGACCCAGATGTGACGCTCGCCCAGCTCGACGCCGTTCATCCAGCGTAGCCGCTCAAGCCCGGCGACCACGGCGCGCAGCCGCGTCTCGGGCCGGGCGTTGAGCTGGGCGATGGTGCCCGCCCCCGCGACCCCGTCGGGATCGAGGCCCATGTCGATCTGGAAGTCCTGCACCGCGCGGGTGACGTCGGCGTCATAGAGGCCGGTCGCGGTGCGGCTCAGGTAGCCCTCGGCGATCAGTCGGTCGCGCAACGCGACGACGGCGCGGCCGGTGTCGCCCGGATGCAGCGCGCCCTCGGGCACCGGCTGGCCCCAGCCACCGCGGGCGATCGCGGTTTCGAGGTCGAGCTTGGCCTTCATCAGCTGGGCATATTCCGGCATCTGCGGCGGCAGCGCGCGCAGGAAGGCCGCGGGGTCCGACTGGGAGAAGGCCGCGATCAGCTGCCCCTTGTCGCGGTGCGGGACGGCGCGGACGATCTGCTTGTCCACGCGCGAGGGCACGAGCGCCCCCGACCCCACGTCCGAGGCATAGGCGAGGAAGGCGCGGGCCATCGCGGCCTCGGCCCGGGCGCGGTCGCCTTCGGTGCGCACGGCGCCCAGGCGGTCGCGCAGCGCGGCCGCATCGTAGCGCGCGGCCGGCAGGCCATGCGCGGGCGCGCGGTCGAGCGCCGAGATCAGCGCCAGCCGGCGGGCGCCGTCCTCGGCCGCGGTGAACAGCGGCTGCCAGCCGTTCGCGGCGTAATACGCAGCCAGCGGGGCGTCGGCCTCGGCGCTCAGCGCATCGGCGAGGCTGCGGGCGAAGGGCGTGGCCGGGGTCGCGACGCCGACCGGCGCGGCCGAGGACGCGCTCATCGCGGCGGGAACCAGCGACTCGGGGGCAGCGGCGGGCGCGGCCGAGTCGGTCGTTTCGTCGGCGGCAACGGTCAGCGGCGGAACCCAGAGCTCGCTCGCCTGCAGCGGCAAGGCGGCGCAAACCGCCAGAAGGGCCACCGAAGCGGCCAGTCCACGCAGGGCGCGGCGCGTCAGGGGCGCGCAGACGGCCCCACGGCGCGTCACAGGCGCGCAACAGTTCACTCGGTCCGACATAGGCCCCTCGTCGCCATCGTTATGGGGATTTTCGTCCGATTTTCCCGTCTTTGCGCGGAAGTGTAAATCACGGCAGGGTGAGCGCATGTGACTGTGGCATGACAGCCACTCTGCCTGTTCCTTGAGCATCACCCCGGCCTCATGCGCGAATTTCTGCCGAGGCGTCCGGGCTTTCGTTAAGTGCAAGGTTTTCCACAGTTGGCACACATGCGAACCCGTGGCATAAAAACCGGGCACTTGGGGACAACTTCATCAGAAGGTCGCGACAAACGCGACCCCAGCGACGGGACAGGCGCACAGAATGACTCTTCTCAACTCGAACGGGATCTCGCGGCGCGGGCTTCTCGGGGTATTCGCGGCGACCACGCTGGTTGCGGCCCCGACCTACTCGAACGCCTTCGGGTTCCTGCGCGGCGCAGGCGATGTCCGCCGGATCCGCATGTACTCGGGCCGCACCGGCGAAAGCATCGACACGATCTACTGGGTCGATGGCCAGTACATCCCGGAAGTTCTGGGCGAGATCAATCACTTCATGCGCGATTGGCGGAACGACAAGGTCGTCAACTACGACGCCCGCAACCTCGACATCGCCGCGGCCTCGCACCGGCTGATGGACACCTCCGAACCCTACATGATGCTGTCGGGCTACCGCTCGCCAGAGACGAACGCGATGCTGCGCTCGCGCTCGCGCGGGGTTGCCAAGAACTCGCTGCACATGAAGGGCCAGGCCGCCGACCTGCGGCTGTCCTCGCGCTCGGTCGGGCAGATGTACAAGGCGGCGATGGCCTGTTCGGCCGGCGGCGTCGGCAAGTACAGCCGCTCGAATTTTGTGCATATGGACTGCGGCCCGGTCCGCACCTGGGGCGGCTGAGACCCGAACACGACAGTTCCAAAGACCGTGAAAGAGGCGCCGCTGTCCCCGGCGCCTCTTTTGCGTCCGGCAGCATCCCGCCGACCCCGCGGCAGCCTTTTCCCTGCCGGCCCTCCGCCCTATCGTCCCGCTGGATGACCCCGGCGTGAGGAGCCAGAGATGCCGCTGACCTGTCACCTGATCGGAGCCCCGGTCGACACCGGCCAGAAGCGCCCCGGCTGCCTGATGGGCCCCGCCGCCTATCGCACCGCGGGCCTCGCGCGCACCATCACCGAACTGGGCCACGGCTGCGTCGATCGTGGCGATGCGGCGCTGCCGCCGCTGCGTGCGGTGACCAGCCCGAACCCCGCCGTTCATTCCCTTGCGGAAACGGTTGGTTGGACCGAGGCGCTGTCGGCCATGGGTCAGGCGGCGCTGTCCGAAGGCGGCTTCCCGATCTTCATGGGCGGCGATCACTCGCTGTCGCTGGGCTCGGTCGCCGGGGTCGCGGCCCATGCCCGCGCGGTGGGCCGGCCGCTGTTCCTGCTGTGGCTCGACGCGCATTCCGACTTTCACACGCCGCTGACCACCCAGTCCGGCAACCTGCACGGCACGCCCGTCGCCTATATCGCCGGGCGCGAGGGGTTCGAGGCCTTCCCGCCCTTCCCCGAGCCGATCCCGACCCGCCGCATCAGCCTTTACGGCATCCGCTCGGTCGACCCGGCCGAGCATGCGGCGCTGCAGCAGACCGAGATCGACATCAACGACATGCGGGTGCTGGACGAGTTCGGGATCGTGGCGCCGCTGCGCGAGTTCCTCGATGCCGTGGTGGCCGAGAACGGGATGCTGCATGTCTCGCTGGATGTCGATTTCCTCGACCCCTCGGTGGCGCCGGCGGTGGGCACGACGGTGCCGGGCGGGGCCACCTTCCGCGAGGCGCATCTGGTGATGGAGCTTCTGCACGAGTCGGGGCTGGTGACCTCGCTCGACCTCGTCGAGCTTAACCCGTTCCTCGACGAGCGCGGGCGCACGGCGGTGCTGATGGTCGAGCTGGTGGCGAGCCTTCTGGGCCGCAAGGTCTTCGACCGGCCGACGCGCGGGTTCCTGTAAGGCAGGCCCGCGGTCTAGCCGCGATCGGCGCGGATCAACTCGGCCCCGATCCAGCCGGTCAGGATCGAGGGCGCGTTGGTGTTGCCGCCGATCAGCGTCGGGAAGGTCGAGGCGTCGCAGACCCTGAGCCCCGCGATGCCGTGGACGCGCAGGCGGTTGTCGACCACCGAGGTCTTCGGGTCCGCGCCGATCCGGGCGGTGCAGCTGGCATGATAGACCGTGCCCGAGCGCTGACGGAAATCGGCGATCAGGTCGGCGTCCGAGGTGATGGCGGGTCCGGGGCGCAGTTCCTCGGCGATCAGCCGGGCGAGCGGCGGCTGCGCGGCGATGGTGCGCAGCATCTTCACCGCGGCCAGCATCTCGGCCACGTCGGCCTCGGTCGAGAAGGCGTTGACGGTGATCCGCGGCGCGGCGAAGGGATCGGCCGAGCGCAGGGTGATCGCCCCGCGCGAGGTGGGCCGGCAGTTCGACAGTCCCAGCGACAGGCCGGGGAACGGGTCGGGCGTCAGCACCGGACGCTCGCCCGCCCGCGGCAGCAGGGTCGAGAAGGCCTGCATGTAAAGCTGCATGTTCGGGCGCGCGAGCCGCGGGTCGGTGCGGAAGAAGCCGCCGCCTTGGTTGATCGAGGCCGCGAGCGGCCCGCGCCCGGTTAGCAGCCATTGCGCGCCGACCAGCGCCTTGCCCCACCACGGCCGCAGCACCTCGTTCAGCGTCGGCACCGTCATCCGCCAGGTGTAGTTGATCCCCTGGTGGTCGCAGAGGTTCTTGCCCACCGCCGGCAGGTCGGCCAGCACCGGCAGGCCAAGCGATGTCAGCGCCTCGGCCGGCCCGATCCCCGAGAGCATCAGCAGCTGCGGGCTTTGCACCGCGCCGGCCGAAAGGATCACCTCGCGCCCCGTCCGAGCCGTCTGCAGCTGCCCCTTGCGGCGGTATTCGACGCCCACCGCGCGCCGCCCCTCGAACAGCACCCGGGTTACCTGCGCGCCGGTGACGACGGTGACCCCGCCCCGCGCCATCGCCGGGCGCAGGAAGGCCCGCGCGCTGGACATCCGGCGGCCGGATTTCACGGTCAGCTGGTAGATACCGGCGCCCTCCTGATCGGCGCCGTTGAAGTCCGGGTTAAAGGTGAGTCGCGCGGATTGGCATGCGTCGAGATATGCCTGAGTCAAATGGTGAAGATTTCGGCGGTTCGCGGAGATGTGAAGCGGTCCGCCAACCCCGCGCCATGCGTCGCCGCCGGCCTCGTTGTCCTCGATCGCGCGGTAGGCTTCGAGGGCCGCCGCGGGGCCCCAGGCCGGGCCGGCGACGCCCTCCCAATCGGCGTAATCCGAGGCATGGCCGCGGATCCAGACCATGGCGTTGATCGAGCTCGAACCGCCCAGAACCTTGCCCCGCGGCCAGTGGTCCGCTTGGTCCGCAAGGCCCGGATCCGGCTCTGCCCGGAAGCACCAGTTCACTGTCGGGTCATAGAAAAGCTTCCCGTAACCCAATGGCATCGCAACAAAAAGTCGGCGGTCGCTGCCGCCTGCCTCCAGCAGCAGCACCCGCGCGCGGCCGCCCTCGCTCAGCCGGTTGGCCAGCACGCAACCGGCCGATCCCGCGCCGACGATGACGTAGTCCCACTGCATGTTCCGCCCCTTCGACCATCCCGCATCCGGCGGCGCCGAGCCCCGCCCGCGATCCGGTCACACCACCATCCGGGACCCGAAACGGCGCTTCCGTTTCCGACACTTCCATGGCGCAAACCAACCTCGGCATCGGCGGGACCCGGCGCAAAATGCAACAGTCGATTCCGCCGCGGGTTGAAGCGCTTCCGCGGGACGGCTAGCAAATGCGCATGCCCGCGCTCCATCCCCATCTCTCTCAGGCGCAGGGACCGTTTCGCGTTGCGATTCTGGTGCTGCCCGGAACCCCCGCGCTTGCGCTCGGGGGCTTAGCGGACCCGCTTGCGGCCCGCGACGACATGACCGTTCAGGTCGTGACACCGAATGGCCGGCCGGTGCGGCTGGCCTCGGGCGGCGAGCTCGTCTCGCGCGTGAGCC
The DNA here is from genome assembly GCF_037095735.1 of Frigidibacter sp. MR17.14. Classification (NCBI taxonomy): domain Bacteria; kingdom Pseudomonadati; phylum Pseudomonadota; class Alphaproteobacteria; order Rhodobacterales; family Paracoccaceae; genus Frigidibacter; species Frigidibacter sp. MR17.14. The sequence continues at coordinate 79,360 of NZ_JBAWKD010000003.1, forward strand.
TCAAGGAGGCCGAAGGCGACTGCCTGATCGTGCTGGCCGCGCCCGACGGCGATCCGCGCGACCATGCCCGCTCGATCGCCCGCGCCTCGGCCCGGTTCCCGATCCTGGGCGCCGTCGGCGGCGGCATCGCCTTCCTTGCGCAGGCCGGCCTGCTTGAGGGGCGGACAGTCACCTGCCCGATCGACCCCGAGGGCCAGCCGATGCCCTTCACCGCCCCGGCCCGCCTGCGCTTCGCCGAGACCGCGATCCGGCTCGACGGCGACCGGGTCACCGCGGCGGCGCCCGGCTCGGCCGCCTCGCTGGCGCTGGCGCTGGTCGAGGCGCGGGCGGGGCGCGACGCGGCGGCCGGGCTGGCACGGTCGATGGGCCTCGAGTCCCCGCCCGAGACGCTGCCCGACCCGGCCGGCGAAAGCGAGGCACCGCGGCCCGAGGCCGCCGATCCCCGCGTCGCCGCCGCGATCGCGCGGATGCGCGCCTCGATCGCCAACCCGCCCTCGGCCGCAGAGATCGCACGCGACCTGAACCTGTCGCCGCGCCGGCTGGAAGGGCTGTTCCGGGCCGAGTTCGGCACGGGCCCGGGTGGCTACGGGCTGAACCTGCGGCTGGACGCGGCGCGCGCGATGCTGCTGGAAACGCGGCTGGCGGTGGCCGAGGTGGCGCATGCCACCGGCTTCTCGTCGGCGGGCACGCTGGCGCGGGCGTTCCGTGGCCGGTTCAGCCAGAGCCCGTCCGAACTGCGTCGTGTGACAATTAGCGAAACGAATCACGGGCTTGCCCGCCGGCCTTGATGCGGATGCAGCATTGGGCGGGCCCCCTCGCCCAATCGCTGTGCAAACCGCCGGCGGAGGCGCCCAAAGCCGCCGCACATCCGCCGCAGGCGCGCGAAGTGACCCGGCGTCACCTTTGCCCCGGCGCGTGTTTTGTCGGCTAAGCGCCTGCCCCGACACGTCTTTGCTGGACAGAACGCGAGGGCGCGTGCCATGCAGGGCGCAGTCGCCCGGGAGGAGGTCGTGACGACCGCGGGCTGGCGTTGGCATGTTTTGTGGGAGGGAAACCCAAAATGGATCGTCGTTCATTCCTGACGAAGGCTTCGATCGGTGGCGCCGGCGTGGCCGCGGCCTCGGTGCTCGCGGCGCCCGCGATCGCGCAGGCGAACCCGAAGGTCACCTGGCGCCTGACCTCGTCGTTCCCGAAATCGCTCGACACGATCTACGGCGGTGCGGACACGCTGTCGAAATACATCTCCGAAGCCACCGACGGCAATTTCCAGATCCAGGTCTTCGCCGCTGGCGAGATCGTTCCCGGTCTGCAGGCTGCCGACGCGGTGAGCCAGGGCACGGTCGAGGCCTGCCACACCGTCGCCTACTACTTCTGGGGCAAGGATCCGACCTACGCGCTGGGCGCGGCAGTCCCCTTCTCGCTCTCGGCGCGCGGCAAGTCGGCCTGGGACTACCACGGCGGCGGCATCGATCTGTACAATGAGTTCCTGGCGACCCAGGGCCTGTTCGGCCTGCCGGGCGGCAACACCGGCGTGCAGATGGGTGGCTGGTTCCGCAAGGAGATCAACACCGTCGCCGACATGAAGGGCCTGAAGATGCGGGTCGGCGGCTTTGCCGGCAAGGTGATGGAGAAGCTCGGCGTCGTGCCGCAGCAGATCGCCGGCGGCGACATCTATCCGTCGCTGGAAAAGGGCACCATCGACGCCGCGGAATGGGTCGGCCCCTATGACGACGAGAAGCTCGGCTTCTTCAAGGTCGCGCCCTACTACTACTACCCCGGCTGGTGGGAAGGCGGCCCGACCGTCCACTTCTTCTTCAACAAGGCGAAGTACGACGAGCTGCCGAAGGGCTATCAGGCGCTGCTGCGCACCGCCGCCCAGGCGACCGACCACGACATGCTGTCGAAGTACGACTACAAGAACCCGGCCGCGATCAAGTCGCTGGTGGCCCAGGGCACCCAGCTGCGTCCGTTCTCGCCCGAGATCCTGAGCGCCTGCTTCGACGCGGCGAACGAGGTCTATGCCGAGATGGAAGCCTCGAACGCGAACTTCAAGAAGATCTGGGACTCGATCAAGGCGTTCCGCTCGGAGAACTACACCTGGGCGCAGATCGCCGAGTACAACTATGACACCTTCATGATGGTGCAGCAGAACGCCGGCAAGCTCTGAGTTTTCTGCCTCATCGCTGACCGATCCGTCCGACCCCGGCGCACCCGCGCCGGGGTCGGCGCTTTTTTGCTGGAACCGAACCTTGGGTTGAACGGTTTTCCGCCGAGGTGGTCAGGACGTGGCTGCGGTGCGGCGTCCCGGCTGGTAGGATTTCGGAAAGTGGACGCCGGAACCGGCGCGAGGCTGCGTAGAACTTCCGTCCGGTCCTGCGAAAGGTCAGTGGAATGAAGGAAGACATCGGCGTCGGGGACCAGCTTTTCAGCGCCGACTGGGAAGACCGCCTTGCGGCGGCACGGGTCGCACGGGCCCGGGCGATGGACGGCAAGCCGCCGGCCCCGCCCCTGCGCGCGCGTCCATCCGCGGAGGCTGCAGACGAGGCAGCACCGACCCGCACCCCGCCCGGCGCCCTGAACATCGCGCCGCTTGGGTGCCCGGGGGTGGGTCGCGCAGGTCCGGCGCTGGCCACTGCCGCCCCGCCGTCTGCCCCTGCCGCCGCCGCGATCGATCGGCAGGCCGCGCGTCAGGCCGCAGCCCGCAACGTCGATGAGGCGCGGCTGGCCAAGCTGCGCAGCGCCCTGCGCGCCGATGCGCCGGTTGCCGCGCCGACAGAGCCCGCGCGCCCGCCTGCCGTGGCCGATCCTGCCGGCGCTGCGTCGACGACGGAACCGTCGCGACCCGATCCCGCCGCCATCGAGCCGACCGCCGACGCGCAGGATGCGCCGTTCGACCCGCTGGCAGGTGCCGCCCCGGCCCCGGCTCTGGGGCCCGCGCCGCCGCGCTATGGCGATGCCGAGCCGCGCCCGGCACGGGCCCCTGTCCGCCGTCCGGCGCTGCGTCGCGACATGGTCGGCTTCGCGCTGGCCTGCCTGGTCGGGCTGTCGGTCGGCATCGCGGCGACGGCCTGGATCTTCGGAGGCGGCGACACCGCCCCGGCCGAGGCGAACGCGGTGCGCGCTTTGCCGGTGACTGAGGGCACGGCCGAGGCGCCGCGCCCCGGGGATCCGCCGGCAAGCACGGGGGTGTTCCCGCGGTTGGCGACGGCGCCGCGCGATGCGGCCGGTTTCCCGGTGCCCCGTCACGCCGACCCGTTCGAGTTCGCCGAGGGCGGGCCCGAGGCGGCGCGCGGCCTGTCGCCGGACCTGTTCCTTGCGGCGATGAGCGACAGCGGCAGCCCCGCGCAGCTGGCGCTGCTGCACCCCTTGGCAGATGTCACCACGCCCCTGCCGATCAAGGCGGCCTCGCCGCCGCCGTTGCGCCCGACGCCCGAGCAGATCCGCGCCGCGCAGGCGGCACGGGCGCAGGCGCAGGCCAGCTATCGGCGCGCGCAGGAACCCTCGCTTGAACGGGCGGTGCGGGCGGCGCTGCGCTTCCTGCGCACAGGAGGCTGAACCGGGGACTGACCGGCGCGGCATGGGGCTGGAAAGGGCCGGGCCGGGAAGATGGTGGCCAAGGCCGCGGATCTGGGCTATGGAGCCGCGATCCCAGCACTGGACCCGACATGGCCTCCGAAGACCGCCCGCAGATCTACCTGATCACCCCGCCCGCCTTCGAGCTGGAGACCTTCCCCGACACGCTCGCCCGCGTCCTCGACAGCGTCGAGATCGCCTGCCTGCGCCTGAGCCTCGCGACCCGCGACGAGGACCGGCTGCTGCGCGCGGCCGATGCCTGCCGTCTGGTGGCGCATGAGCGCGACGTGCCGATCGTCATCGACACCCATGTGAAGTTCGTGGAACGGCTGGGCCTTGACGGGGTGCACCTGACCGACGGCGCGCGCTCGGTCCGCACCGCCCGCAAGGAGCTGGGCGAGGATGCGATCGTCGGGGCCTATTGCGCCGCCTCGCGCCACGACGGGATGACCGCCGGAGAGCTGGGCGCCGATTACGTGGCCTTCGGGCCGGCGGGCGCCACCGCCCTAGGCACCGGCACCCGCGCCGAGCTCGAGCTGTTCGCCTGGTGGTCCGAGATGATCGAGGTGCCGGTGGTGGCCGAGGGCGCGCTGGACGCCGCGACGCTGGCCGAACTGGCCGGGGTCACCGATTTCGTCGGCATCGGCGAAGAGATCTGGGCCGCGGCCGATCCGGTGGCGGCGCTGAAGGCGCTGGAAGCCGCGCTTGGCTGAGCCCGGCGCCTGCGCGGCGCGCGGCGGCCGGGCGCGGCGCAGGGCACCGGTCTGGCCGCCTCAGGCGACCAGCAGCCGGGCTTCGTGGCGTTTGAGGCCGCGGCGCGCCGCCGGATAGACTTCTGCCGCGGGGCGCTCTGCCAGTTCCGGGAAGATCGCGAGGATCTCGTCGCGCTGTGCGGCATCCATCGCCTCGGCCACCCAGTCGCCCGGCTGGAAGCTTTCCGACCAGACGCCATCGACCATGATCACCTGATGACGCTCGAACATCAGGTGCAGGTAGGTCACCGCCAGCACCGGCTGACGCTCGACCCCGGGCAGCGCGGTCAGATGGCGCGCGGCGACCAGAACCTCGGGCTCGCCGAAGAGGCGGTCGGCGCGGTCGCCGGTGCACAGCATCCGGTGCTGAGGGCTGACCACGATGTCATTGGCGGGAAGTCCGTCGCCAAGGCTGCCGGCGGCGAAGCGGATCGGCATCAGGTCCGGCGTCGCCCCCAGCCGGTCGGGGCCAAGGAAGTTCTGCCCGATCCAGACCAGCGGCTGCAGCCCGTCGTCGCGGGTCGCGACCCGGTCGCCGGGGCGCAGCGCCTCGATCGGCAGGGTTCCGCGGCCGGTGGTGACCAGCGAGCCGGGCGTGAAGCAGGGCACCGGGCAGCCGCCGTCGCCGGGGCCGCGCGCCAGCGCCTGCGGGGTGATGCGGCCGGCCTGATCGCGCCAGCCCTCGCCATCCCAGAAACGCGCACCGTCCCACCAGCGGCCAGAGAAGAAGCGCAGGGTCATCTCGACCTCCCTTTCCGGTTGTGTCCGGACATGCAGACGGCACGACGGCATGGCGGGCCTGACCCGGATGGTGGACCTGACACCCGCCTTGGGGAAGGGAAACAGTCTGTTGAAACAGAGATTTGGCGCGGATCGGCCGATCTCCGCGCGTGGTGTCGGAATTAGCGCCCGGCAATTGTGCGGAGTGCAATGGGTTTCGCGTTCCGCGATGCCGGCGCCGCGCGCGGGGGGCGATTCCCGCGGCGTCCCGTCAGTTGCGGCGGCGGCGTCCCATGGCACCCCCGCGCCGCGCCCCGGCCGCTGCGGCGACCGGCGCCTCGGCCGCAAGCAGCGCCGACATCGGGTGACCGGCCTCTGCCTCGCCGTGGCGGGCAAGCAGCCGTGCCATCGCCGCGCCGGCGTCGGTGCCCGCCGGCAGCGACAGCGCCCAGTCGAGGAAGATCGACCGGCATTCGGCCTCGCCGATGTGCTCGATGCGGTAGCTTTCGCGGATCAGCCCCTTCGGGTCGTCCCGGTCGGCCGGTTCAGCCATCTGCATCCTCCCCCGTGCCAAGGCGCCGCTCGATGATCGCCGCCGCCTCTGCCGCCCGAGAAGACAGCGCCTCGGTCAGTTCCGCAAGATCCTGCGTGCCCGTCTCGCGCAGAAGGACGGCGCGGGCGCCCTCGCCGGCCTCGGCGGGTTCGATCCGCTCGCCCGCGACAAGACGCGTCGCGGCACGGAACTGCCATTGCAGCCGCGCGGCGGCCAGCAGCGCGGCCTCTTCCCCCGCGTCGATCAGCCCGGCCCGCCGTCCGGCGCGCAACTGGCCCGCAAGGCTGCGCGCGGGATCGCCGGTGCGCAGCGCCAGCGACTGGGCGAACAGCTCGATGTCCTGCAGCCGCCCGGCGCCCGATTTCACGTCGGGTCCGTCGCGACCGCGCACCGCGAAGATCCGGGCACGCATGTCCTGCACGTCCTGCGCGATGGCCGGGTTGGCCGACTTCTCGGTCAGGATCCGGCGGCGGATCGCCTCGAAGGCGGCGGCCAGCGGCGGCGGGCCGGCGATCACCTTGGCGCGGGTCAGGGCCAGATGCTCCCAGGTCCAGGCCTCGGTCAGCTGATAGCTTTCGAAGGACGCGATCGAGGTCGCGACCGGCCCCTGCCGCCCCGAGGGGCGCAGGCGCATGTCGACCTCGTAGAGCCGCCCCCGCGGCATCATCGCGGAGAGTGCCGTGACAAGGCCCTGCGTGAGCCGCGCGTAATAGGCGCGGGCGGCCAGAGGCTTCGGCCCCGCCGAGGCCTCGACCCCGGCCGCGTCGTAGATCACGATCAGGTCGAGGTCCGAGGCGGAATTGAGCCGCCCGATCCCGAGGCTGCCCATGCCCACCACCGCCGCGCCAAGGCCCGGCGGCGGCCCGTGGCGGCGGGCGATCTCGGCGGTGACGCGCGGCCAGAGCGCGTTCAGCACCGCCGCCGCCAGATCGGCATATTGCACGCCCGCCTCGTCGCAGCCGATCAGGCCGCGCAGGTGGTGGACGCCGATCCGGAAATGCCACTCGCGCTGCCAGACGCGGGCCTGATCCAGCGCCGCCTCGTAATCCGCGACCGGCGCGATCAGCGAGGCGAGGTCCGAGGCCAGCGCCGCCTGCCCCGGCCAGGGCGCGAAGAAGCCGCCGCCGATCACCGCGTCGAGCACGGCCGAATGGCGCGACAGATACTGCGCCAGCGTCGGCGCGGTGGCGCAGATGTCGACGATCAGGTCGACCAGCGAGGGGTTCGCCACGAACATCGAAAAGAGCTGCACCCCCGCCGGCAGCCCGGCAAGGAAGCCGTCAAACTGGCGCAGCGCCTCGGCCGGGTCGGCGGCGCGGCCCATGCGCGACAGCAGGTCCGGCTCGATCCGGCGGAACATGTCGCGCGCCCGCTCCGAGCGCAGCGCGGGATAGGAGGGCCAGCGGCGGGTGATCTCTGCCGCGCCCGCGGGGACCGGGCCCGAGGCCTCGGGGCGCGCGGGTTCGGGGGCGAAGAAGGCGTCGATCAGCCCCTCGACCCGGCGCAGGCGGTCGAGGATCTGCGCCCGCCACTGGCCGGTATCGGCCTCGCCGGACAGCCGTGCCAGCCGGTCGAAGGCCTCTGGCGCGTGGGGCAGCGAATGGGTCTGCGCGTCGCCCACCATCTGCAGGCGGTGCTCGGTCTCGCGGTGGGCACGGTAGTGGTCGGAAAGCTCGGTCGCGACCTCGCGCGGGATCCAGCCGCGCCCCGCCAGCGCATTGAGGCCGCCCAGCGTCGTGCGGTCGCGAAGGCCCGGATCGCGGCCGCCGGCGATCAGCTGGCGGGTCTGGGTGAAGAACTCGATCTCGCGGATGCCGCCGCGGCCGAGCTTCATGTTGTGATCCTCGAGCACCAGGGGCCCGCCGAGCCCCTTGTGATCGCGGATCTTCAGCCGAAGGTCGTGGATGTCACGGATCGCCGCGAAGTCGAGGTGCCGGCGCCAGACGAAGGGTTTCAGCCGGTCGAGGAAGCGCTCGCCCGCCGCCAGATCGCCGCCGCAGGGGCGCGCCTTGATATAGGCCGCGCGCTCCCAGCTGCGGCCCTCGGCCTCGTAATACTGTTCGGCCGCGCCGCAGGCGATGACGACCGGGGTGACGGCGGCATCGGGCCGCAGGCGCAGGTCGGTGCGGAAGACATAGCCGCCTGCCGTCACGTCCGACAGCCATCCGGTCAGCTTGCGCACCACGCGGATGAAGGCCGCCCGCGCCTCGGGCCGGTCGGCGGGGTCGTAACGGTCGTCGTCGTAGAGGAAGATCAGGTCGATGTCCGAGGAATAGTTCAGCTCGCCCGCGCCCATCTTGCCCATCGCCAGTGCGAAGAGCCCGGCCGGGTCGCCCTCGGCCTCGCGGGCGATCCCCGGGATCTTGCCGCGGCGGATCTCGGCCGCGACCAAAGTGCGCAGGCTCAGGTCCACCGCCCGGTCGGCCAGCGCGGTCAGCGCGCCGGTCACGCGTTCCAGCGGCCAGACGCCGCCCAGATCCGCCAGCCCCGCGATCAGCGCCGTGCGCCGCTTGGCCTCGCGCAGCGCCTCGGGCAGCTGCTCGGCCGCGACGGCGCCAAGCGCGCCCAAGGTGTCGGACAGCGCCTGTTCGGGACTGTCCTGCAGGGCGCCGGCCAGCCAGCCCGCCTCGCGCGCGACGAGCCCCGCGAGATAGGGCGAGGATCCCGCGGCCCCCGCGACCAGATCGCCGAGCGGCCCGTCGCCAAGGCCCGTGGCCACACGCGCGTCGCGGCCCCGGTCGGGATCGAAGGGAAGCGGCATCCGCGTCAGGCGGGCAGAGAAGGAAAACGGTGTCATGGCGTGACGATATCCCGGCCCGCGGGGCACGGCCATCGCGACTTGCGGCGGCGGCGCGGATCGTGACACTCGGCCCCGAACAGCAGGGAGCGGGACATGAGCAAAAGCCTGAAGCGGGTCGAGACGGCGCTGGAAGCCGCGGGGCTGGCGGTCGAGATCCTCGAGTTTCCCGAAAGCACCCGCACCGCGCAGCAGGCCGCCGATGCCGCGGGCTGCGAGATCGACCAGATCGCGAAGTCGATCATCTTCCGCGGGCAGGACAGCGGCCGGGTGATCCTGTTCGTGACCGCCGGCGGCAACCGCGTCTGCCCCGAGCGCGCGACCGCGATCGCCGGCGAGCCCCTGGGCAAGGCCGATGCCGCCGAGATCCGCGCCGCCACCGGCTTCGCCATCGGCGGCGTCGCGCCATTTGGGCACCTGACGCCCTGCCCCAGCTACCTCGATCCGCGGCTGATGGCCTTCGAGCGCGTCTGGGCCGCCGCCGGCACGCCGCGCCACATCTTCGCCATCGCCCCCGCGGCGCTGCAGCAGGCCTCGGGCGCGGTTCTCGCCGATTTCACCCTGCCGGGATGACCCCCGGAGGGTCCATGTGAAAACATTTCACATAGCCTCTTGATCGCTGCGCCGGGTTGGCCATATTCGATCATGTGAACACGCTTCACATGACGCAACCGACCACCCGGAGGACCCTGATGACCACCCCGACCCTCGCCCAGACCGGAGCCTATGCCGGCCCGCTGTCCTGGCTTCGGCGAGCGGAGGGCTGGCTCGACGATCGCGGCAGACCTGCCTGGATCGCGGCCATGATCCTCGGCTTCGTCTTCTGCTGGCCCGCCGGGCTGGCCCTTCTTGGCTACATGATCTGGAGCAAACGCATGTTCGGCTGTTCGCGCCGCCGCGAAGGCGGCTTCTCGAAATCCTTCGCCCCCACGCGCTTCCGCTCGTCGGGCAACAGCGCCTTCGACGCCTACAAGGCCGACACGATCGACCGGCTCGAGCGCGAGCAGGAAGAGTTCGAGGGCTTCCTGCGCCGCCTGCGCGAGAGCAAGGACAAGGCCGAGTTCGACCAGTACATGGACGAGCGTGCCCGTGCCGCCCGCGACGAGGGCCAAGCCGAGAGCCAGCCCCCGGCCGCCTGAACCGCGACGCTGGCCCCCCGGCAGACCCGGGGGGCTTTTTCCTGCCCTCCCGCATCCCATATAGCGAGCCATGAGCACCGACACCCTCTCGCCCGATCCGTTCTGGGGCCTGCCCGACCCGGGCGCCGAGCCCGAGTTCTATGCCAACGTGCCCGTGAAGCGGCTGTTCGCCTGGGTGGTGGACGTGATCCTGATCGGCCTGCTGACGCTGGTCGCGATCCCGTTCACGGCCTTCACCGCGCTGTTCTTCCTGCCGGTGGTCTTCCTGTGCCTGGGCTTCGTCTATCGCTGGATCACCATCGCCAACCGCTCGGCGACCTGGGGGATGCGGCTGATGGGGATCGAGCTGCGCGACCGCACCGGGCGGCGCTTCGACAGCGGCATGGCCCTGATCCACACGCTGGGCTATTCGCTGACCGTGGCCTTCGTGATCCCGCAGATCCTGTCGGCGGTGATGATGGCGACGACCGCGCGCGGTCAGGGCCTGCATGACATCGTTCTGGGCACCACGGCCATCAACAAACCGGCCTGATCGCCCGCTTTGCGGGCGTTCCTGCCGCTGTTGACGGGGGCGCGACAAATCCGCTTGGCGGATCTGTGACGGCTTGGTAACGTGCCGCCAATCCGACCAATTCTCTCCCCTTATCCGCCCCCGTCCACGTTCCGCCGAGAACAGCCGAGCAGTCATGCGCCACACGCTTCCGATCGCGCCGCAGTTCTACGTCACCGCTCCGCAGCCCTGCCCCTATCTCGACGGGCGGGCCGAGCGGAAGCTGTTCACCGCGCTGCAGGGCGACGGTGCCGGCAAGCTCAACGACTCGCTGTCGAAACAGGGCTTCCGGCGGTCGCAGAACGTGCTCTATCGCCCCTCTTGCGCCGATTGCGCGGCCTGCCTGTCGGCCCGGATCCGGGTCGCGGATTTCGAGCCGTCGAAGACCCAGCGCCGGGTGATGAAGAAGAACGACGACCTGCGGCGCGAGGCGACCAGCCCTTGGGCGACCGAGGATCAGTACGCGCTCTTCCGCCGCTATCTCGACCATCGCCACGCCGATGGCGGCATGGCCGACATGGACATCTTCGAATTCGCCGCGATGATCGAGGAGACGCCGGTCAAGACCCGCGTCATCGAATATTCCGCGCCCCCCGCCGAGGGCGAGCGCCGGCGGCGCCTGACCGCGGTCTGCCTGACCGACGTGCTCGATGACGGGCTGAGCATGGTCTACAGCTTCTATGAACCTGAACGGATCAAGGGCTCGCTCGGCACCTATGTGATCCTCGACCATGTCGAGTTGGCCCGTCAGGTCGGCCTTCCTTACGTCTACCTCGGCTATTGGGTGCCGGGCAGCCGCAAGATGGGCTACAAGGCCAACTTCGGCGCGCTAGAGATCTACAAGGGCGGCGACTGGCAGCCGATCGGCGACCCGGCCGAACATTCGGCCGAGACCCATCCGCTGTCCGTCGATCCCATTGCCGAGCAGGTCGCGCGGATCTCTCTGCCCGACACGCGGCCGGTGAAGGGCTGAACCCTTCCCTTTCGGCTTGGCCCAAATACTCATTCCTCACGCCCAGCACCCGCCTGCCCTGCGGCATCCGGGCGCGGTTGAAATCCCCGGACCTGCCCCCGATCTCTGAGCGAACGCAATCAGATCAGGGTGATACGTGACCTACCTCCTTCTTGCCGCGGGCCTCGTCGGACTGTTCTTCGGCGGCGAATTCCTGGTGAAGGGGGCGGTGGGCATCGCCCGGCGCTTCGGCCTCTCGCCGCTGGTCATCGGGCTGACCGTCGTAGGGTTCGGCACCTCCAGCCCCGAGCTACTGGTCTCGTTGCAGGCGGCCTTCTCGGGCAGCCCGGCCATCGCGCTGGGCAATGTCGTGGGCTCGAACATCGCCAACATCCTGCTGATCCTTGGCGTGACCGCCGCCATCGCGCCCGTCGCGATGGGTTTCGCGCGCCTGCGCCGCGACCTGGCGGTGATGCTGGGCTCGACCCTTGCGCTGTGGCTGGCGATCACCGGCGGCACGCTGGGCCGGATCGAAGCGGCCGCGCTGCTTGCGGCGCTGGCTGTCTATCTGTGGGTCGCGCTGCGAAGCCCGGACCCCGAGGCGGCGGAAGAGGCCGCAGAGGACGCGCCCGCCCCCACGCTCGGCCGCTCGCTTCTGGTGACGCTGGCGGGCTTCGCGGTGCTGCTGGTCTCGGCCCGGCTGCTTGTCACCTCGGCCACCACCATCGCCCGCGACCTCGGCTTCTCGGAAGCGGTGATCGGCCTCACCGTCGTCGCGGTCGGCACCTCGCTGCCGGAGCTTGCGACCTCGGTCGTCGCCGCCCTGCGCCGGCAGGGCGACATCGCGATCGGCAACGTGCTTGGCTCGAACATCTTCAACATCCTGTGCATCCTCGGGATCACCGGACTGATCGCGCCGATGCCGGTCGATCCGCGCTTCGTCAGCCTCGACATGCCGATCGCCGCGGGCGTGGCGCTGGCAGTGTTGGCGCTGAGCTGGGGCCTGGGGCGGCTGGGCCGGGCCGGGGGAATCGCGCTTCTGGCCGGCTATGGCGGCTACATCGCCAGCATGGCCGCCGCGTGATTGCGCCAATCCGCCAATCCGCGAAACAAATGCAAAGATTTTCGCCCGCGCGAGACAGATAAGGTGCATTTCTGGCCTTGACGCCCCCCGGCGGCCTTCCTAATGTCCGCGCCACTGGCAATGAGGGCTGACGGCGATGACCGGCATTCTTGTAATCGTAGGACCAAGGCGCATGGGCCGGTAACGGCAGACCATCTTGGTTCCCCATGCGCCCCCGTCCCGACGGGGGTTTTTTATTGCCGTAACGGAGGATCGCGTGCGGGCCGAAGCGCCCGGCGCACCAGAGGAGAGACGAAGCATGCAACGGCAGATGACCGGCGCGAGAATGGTGGTTCAGGCGCTCAAGGATCAGGGCGTCGAGGTGGTCTTCGGCTACCCGGGCGGCGCCGTGCTTCCGATCTATGACGAGATCTTCCAGCAGAACGACATTCAGCACATCCTGGTCCGCCACGAACAGGGCGCGGTCCACATGGCCGAAGGCTATGCCCGCTCGACCGGCAAGCCGGGCGTCGTGCTGGTGACCTCGGGCCCCGGGGCGACCAATGCGGTGACCGGGCTGACCGATGCGCTGATGGACTCGATCCCGCTGGTGGTCCTGTCGGGTCAGGCGCCGACCTTCATGATCGGCACCGATGCCTTCCAGGAAGCCGACACCGTCGGCATCACCCGCCCCTGCACCAAGCACAACTGGCTGGTCACCGACACCGACAAGCTGGCGGCGGCGATCCACGAAGGCTTCCATGTCGCGATGTCGGGCCGTCCGGGCCCGGTGCTGATCGACATCCCAAAGGACGTCCAGTTCGCGACCGGCACCTATTCTGACCCCAAGCAGGTCCGCCCCTCGCGCTACCAGCCGAAGGTCAAGGGCGACATCGAGGCGATCACCAAGCTGGTCGAGCTGATCGAGCAGGCCGAGCGCCCGGTGTTCTACACCGGCGGCGGCGTCATCAACTCGGGCGTCGGCGCGAGCCAGCTGCTGCGCGAGCTGGTCGATGCGACCGGCTTCCCGATCACCTCGACGCTGATGGGTCTGGGCGCCTATCCGGCGAGCGGGAAGAACTGGCTGGGCATGCTGGGGATGCACGGGCTTTACGAGGCGAACCTCGCGATGCACGGCTGCGACCTGCTGATCAACATCGGCGCCCGCTTCGACGACCGCATCACCGGCCGCGTCGCCGACTTCTCGCCGAAGTCGGTCAAGGTCCATGTCGACATCGACCCCTCGTCGATCAACAAGGTGATCCGCGTCGACCTGCCGATCGTGGGCGACGTCGGCCATGTGCTGGAGGACCTGCTGAAGGTCTGGAAGGCGCGCGGGCGAAAGGTCAACCGCGAGAAGCTGGAAGGCTGGTGGGGCCAGATCCACGGCTGGAAGGCGCGCAACTGCCTTGCCTACAAGAACTCGGCCAAGACCATCAAGCCGCAGTACGCGCTGGAGCGGCTCGAGGCGCTGACCCGCGGCCGCGACCGCTACATCACCACCGAGGTCGGCCAGCACCAGATGTGGGCCGCGCAGTTCCTGCATTTCGACGCGCCGAACCGCTGGATGACCTCTGGCGGGCTCGGAACCATGGGCTATGGGCTGCCGGCCTCGATCGGGGTGCAGATCGCGCATCCCGAGGCGCTGGTGATCAACGTCGCGGGCGAGGCCTCGTGGCTGATGAACATGCAGGAGATGGGCACCGCGGTGCAGTTCCGCGCGCCGGTGAAGCAGTTCATCCTGAACAACGAGCGGCTGGGCATGGTGCGCCAGTGGCAGGACCTGCTGCATGGCGGGCGCTTCTCGCATTCCTGGTCGGAGAGCCTGCCCGATTTCGTGAAGCTGGCCGAGGCCTTCGGCTGCAAGGGCATCCGCTGCGACGATCCGGCGAAGCTCGATGACGCGATCGTCGAGATGCTGGACTACGACGGGCCGGTGATCTTCGACTGCCTCGTCGAGAAGCACGAGAACTGCCTGCCGATGATCCCGTCGGGCAAGCCGCACAACGAGATGATCCTGGGCGAGGTCACCGAGAGCGACGCGATCTCGGGCAAGGGTGCGGCGCTGGTCTGAGGACCGCGCGAGTGGCGAGCGCCGGGGGCTGTCAGCCCCCGGACCCCCGAGGATATTTGGGCCAATGCGAAAGAGCGGCCCGTGAAGGAAGTCGGACGCGATGAATGCGCTGAACATCAAGAAGGGCTCGTCGAGCCATTCGGCCTATGACCTGAAGAACCCCCATGCCGACGTGTCGGAAAGCCACACGCTGGCGGTGATCGTCGACAACGAGGCGGGCGTGCTCGCCCGCGTGATCGGGTTGTTTTCAGGTCGGGGCTACAACATCGAAAGCCTCACAGTGGCCGAGATCGACCACAAGGGGCATCGTTCGCGCATCACGGTGGTGACGCGCGGCACGCCGGGCGTGATCGAGCAGATCAAGGCGCAGCTGGGCCGGCTGGTGCCGGTGCACGAGGTGCATGACCTGACGGTCGAGGGGCCGGCGGTCGAACGCGAGCTGGCGCTGTTCAAGGTGGTGGGCGCGGGCGAGAAGCGGATCGAGGCGCTGCGGCTGGCCGAGATCTTCCGCGCCAATGTCGTCGACTCGACGCTGGAGAGCTTCGTCTTCGAGATCACCGGCGCGCCCGACAAGATTGACGCCTTCGCCGAGCTGATGCGCCCGCTGGGCCTGACCGACGTGGCGCGGACCGGGGTCGCGGCCCTGGCGCGCGGGGTCTGAGGGCAAGGTCCGACGGCGGGTTCCCGCCGGTTTCGGCCGGCGGGGCGCGCGGCATCCTGCGCTGCAGCGAAAACCCTTCGCTGCGCGCGAACCTTTTCGCGACAGGGGCGTTGGCCGGAGACGTCTTCGACGGCACTGTCCCCCGATCCAGGGCGCCCCTCGGGGCCCCGAAAACCGCGAAAGGACCGACCGAATGCACGATCTCGCCCGCGCGCTGAGCCTGTCGCTCGTGCTCGTGATGCCTGCGACGGCGCTGATGGCGCTGCCCCCGGTGACTGCCCCGGCGCCGGCGGTCGAGCGCCCGGCCCCCGAGGCGCTGAAACAGATGGAGCTGCGCGACAGCGACGGCGCCTCGCTGGGCCGGATCACCGACGTGGTGCGCGCCGGTTCCGAGGCGGATGGCGTCAGCCACGTTCTGGTGGCGCTGGGCGGTTTCATGGGCATGGGCGCGCACACCGTCGCCGTGCCCTATTCCGAGCTGCGCCTGCGCGAGGACCGCAAGACCGGTGCCGATTTCGCCGTGTTGCCCTGGACGGAGGAACAGCTGCGCTCGGTCCCGCCCTACAACCCCGCGGACCCGGCTTCACTGGGGCTGGTCGGGGCCGAGGCCGCGGGCAATGACGTGGGCATGACCGGCACCGCGCAACCTAATCCCGAGGATCCCTTGCCCGAGATCACCCCGGCGCAGAGCTGATCCATCAAAGGGGCACGGGAACATCCCTGCCCGCCGCCGCGTTGGTCCGCGGGCGGCCTGGGGTCGCCGTGACGATCGCCGTCCGCGGCAGGTCGTCGAGGGAAGGCCATCGAGGGAGGAGCCAGATGTCCGCACCGAACACCAATCTCGACACCCAGAAACGCCGCCACATCGGCCCGATCCTTGGCATGCTGGCCGTCGTGGTCTTTGCCGTGGGCCTGCTGGTCTGGTGGCTGGCCGACGAAAGTGCCGAGGCGCCGGGTCCCGACCCGGAAGCGGCCGCCGGCACCGCTGCCCCCGCCGACACCGGCGCCGCGCAGCAGCAGCCCGCACAGCAGCAGCCCGCACAGGGGGGAGGCAGCAATTGATAGAGGCTTTCGAGCGGGGCGCGACCCAGCGGCTGGTCGAGCTGGAGGGCATGCTGCTGGCCCAGCGCAAGCTGCTGGTGCAACTCGCCGCCGGCTCCGACCGGCGCGCGGACCTCTCCAGCTGGCTTGCCGAAAGGGGCGCCTTCCAGGGCAATGACGAGGACCCGGGCCTGGTGCCCGATGAGGCCTTCGCGCTGCAGGCGGCCATCGCCGAGGAATTCCGCCGCCTGTCGGAGGCGCTGGCCGCCGAACCGGGCTAGCGGTCGGCTGCGGCGCCGCCATCCCCGGAACCGGCCGGAGGCTCCGTCCCGAGCCCGGTGACCCCCGGCACGGTCACCCCGATGCGCTGCTGGGCGAAAAACATGAGCGCCGCGCAGACCGCGCCGGCGGCAAGGACCGCGATGATCGCCACAAGGACGCTGCGGCGCAACTTTCGCGCGCGCACGGGCGCGGCGCCGGGTTGCAGCCGAACGGGATGGGCCTTGGCCGCCATTCTCATCTCCTGCAGTTCCGTGTCGGGGACGGAACGGTCCCGCCGGCGCGGCGGTTCCCGGGTCAGAGGCTGCAGGCGGTGCTGCGGGCGATGAAACGCCGGCCGCGGCCGTTGTCGAGGCTGAAGACCCCGCCCCGCCCGGGCCCCGCGTCCAGCGTCAGGAGCTGCCCGGCCCAGATCGGGGCCTGCGCGCCGGAAACCCAGATGCCCGCGCCCGCGACCTCACCCAGCTTCACGTCGCCCGCGCCCAGCCGGAATTCGCCCGCCGGATAGCACATCGGCTGGGTGCCGTCGCAGCAGCCGCCCGAAACATGGAACAGCACCTCGCCGGCCTCGGCCCGGATCTCGTCCAGAAGTGCGCGTGCCTCTGCCGTCGCCTCGACCAGTGTTGCCTTTGTCATCCTGCCTGCTCCCTCACCGCCTGCCCGTTCAGCGCCCGCCTGCCAGCATGGCCCCGAGCGCGGCGCGGTCAATGCGACCTTGGGCGCGTGCGGCCTTGCCGCGTCCGACCCGTTGACGCCGCCCGCGGCTTCGGGCAGGCAGTCGGCCATGCTCAAGATCGCCGACATCACCTATTCCGTCGAAGGCCGCCCCCTGTTCGAGGGCGCTTCCGCAACGATTCCGACCGGTCACAAGGTGGGCCTCGTCGGCCAGAACGGCGCGGGCAAGACCACGCTGTTCCGGCTGATCCGGGGCGAGATCGCGCTGGAAGGCGGCACGATCACCATCCCCGCCCGCGCCAAGATCGGCGGCGTGGCGCAGGAGGTGCCCTCGTCCTCGGACACGCTGCTGGCCACGGTGCTGGCCGCCGACACCGAACGCGCGAGCCTGATGGCCGAGGCCGAGACCGCGACCGATCCGGGCCGCATCGCCGAGATCCAGACCCGGCTGGCCGACATCGACGCCTGGTCGGCCGAGGGCCGCGCAAGCGCGATCCTGCGCGGGCTTGGGTTCGAGGCCGAGGACATCCTCCGCCCCTGCTCGGATTTCTCGGGTGGCTGGCGGATGCGGGTGGCGCTGGCGGGGGTGCTCTTCGCGCAGCCCGACTACCTGCTGCTGGACGAACCGACCAACTACCTCGACCTCGAGGGCGCGCTGTGGCTGGAAAGCTATCTGGCGAAATATCCGCACACGGTGCTGATCATCAGCCACGACCGCGGCCTGCTGAACCGGGCGGTGGGGGCGATCCTGCATCTGGACAGCCGCAAGCTGACGCTGTGGAACGGGCCCTATGACCAGTTCGCCCGCCAGCGCGCCGAGCAGCGGCTGGTGCAGGTGGCCGAGGCGAAGAAGCAGGAGGCGCGGCGCGCCCACCTGCAAAGCTTCGTCGACCGGTTCAAGGCCAAGGCCTCGAAGGCGCGGCAGGCGCAGAGCCGGGTGAAGCAGCTTGAGAAGATGGTGTCGATCACCGCGCCCGAGGATGCGGCGAAACATGTCTTCAACTTCCCCGCGCCCGAGGAGCTGTCGCCGCCGATCGTGAATCTGGAAGGCGCGGTCGTGGGCTATGACGGGCGGGCGGTGCTGAAGGGGCTGGACCTGCGCATCGACCAGGACGACCGCATCGCGCTTCTGGGCAAGAACGGCGAGGGCAAGTCGACGCTGTCGAAGCTGCTCGCCGGCAAGCTGGAACCGATGGCGGGGCGCGTCCTGCGCTCTGGCAAGCTGCGCATCGGCTATTTCGCCCAGCACCAGGTCGACGAGCTGCATCTGGACGAGACGCCGATCCAGCATGTCCAGCGCGTGCGCCCGGGAGAGGCGCCGCCGCGGCTGCGCGCGCGGCTGGCGGGCTTCGGGCTGGGCGCGGATCAGGCCGAGACCGCCGTGGGCCGGCTGTCGGGCGGGCAGAAGGCGCGGCTGTCGCTGCTGCTGGCCACGATCGAGGCGCCGCATATCCTGATCCTCGACGAGCCGACCAACCACCTCGACATCGAGAGCCGCGAGGCGCTGATCGAGGCGCTGACCGACTATTCCGGCGCAGTGATCCTCGTCAGCCACGACATGCACCTGCTGAGCCTCGTCGCGGACCGTCTGTGGCTGGTGAAGGGCGGCGCGGTGAAGCCCTATGAGGAGGATCTCGAGGCCTATCGCGCGCTGCTGCTGCAGTCGGACGCGCCCTCGAAGGCCGAAAAGGCGAAGCCCGAGAAGAAGCGCGCGACCCGCGACGAGATCCTGGCGCTGAAGGCCGAGGTCCGGAAATGCGAAGAGCGCGTCAACAAGATCGAGGACATGCGCGGCAAGCTTGCGACGAAGCTCGCCGATCCCGAGCTTTACGAGGCCTCGCGCGCCGGCGAGATCGAGGTCTGGCAGAAGAAATACGCCGAGGTCATGGACGGGCTCGACCGGGCCGAGGCGATGTGGCTGGCCGCGCAGGAGAAGCTCGAGGCCGCCGAGGCGGGCTGAGGCCCGCCTTCGACAGGGCTCAGGCCTCGAGTTCGATCCAGACCGGCACGTGATCCGAAGGCTTTTCGCGGCCCCGCACCTCGCGGTCGATCCCGGCATCGGCCAGCAGGTCGGCGGCCTGCGGCGTCAGCAGCAGGTGGTCGATGCGGATGCCGTTGTTCTTCTCCCAGGCGCCGGCCTGGTAGTCCCAGAACGAGTAATGGCCGGGGCGCGGCTCGCGCGCGCGGAAGGCGTCGGTCAGGCCGAGGTTTACCATCCGGCGGAACGCCTCGCGGGTTTCGGGCAGGTAGAGCGCGTCGGTCACCCAGGCCTCGGGCCGCGCGGCATCGGCGGGCGTCGGGATCACGTTGTAGTCGCCCGCGAAAATCGCGGCCTCTTCCCCCGCCAGCACCTCGGCCACACGGGCCTGCATCCGCGCCATCCAGGCCAGCTTGTAGTCGTATTTCGGCCCCGGCGCCGGGTTGCCGTTCGGCAGGTAGAGCCCCGCGAGCCGGACCGGGCGATGATCGCCCGCGATCACCGCCTCGATCCAGCGCGACTGCTCGTCGCTGTCATCGCCGGGCAGTCCGCGGCGGATGTCCTCGATCGGCAGCCGCGAGAGCAGCGCCACGCCGTTGAACCCCTTCTGGCCATGGGTTTCGACCCGGTAGCCGAGCGCCTCGATCGCCTCGCGCGGGAAGCCCTCGTCGACCGACTTGATCTCTTGCAGCACCGCCACGTCGGGACTGGCCTCGGTCAGCCAGGCGGTCAGCGCCTCGATCCGCGCCTTGACGCCATTGATGTTGAAGGTGGCGATCTTCATGGGCGGGCACTCCGTTGGGTGCCCTTTCGTAGGCGGGCGCGCTTTCCGGGGCAAGGGTGAAGGGGGCGATGAAGGGGGCGCTGCCCCCGTCGCGGCGGGGCCGCGACTCCCCCGGGATATTTGCGCCAATGCGAAAGCGGCAAGAGGGGGCTCTGCCCCCGCCCGTGCCGGGCTCCCCCGGAGTATTTGGGCCAAGCCGAAGCGGTCAGGGGGCGCGGGAGACCAGGAGCTTGTCGATGCGCATCGCGTCGAGGTCGATCACCTCGAAGCGCCAGCCCTCGGCGGTGATGCTTTCGCCAAGCGCCGGGATCCGGCCCATGCGGTCGAGCACGAAGCCCGCGACGGTGTCGTAATCGCCGTCGGGGCGCGGGAGGCCGGCGCGGTCGGCGAATTCGTCGATCGGCATCCAGCCCGCGACGAGCCACGAGCCATCCTCGCGCTCGGCCCAGGCGGGTTCGTCCTCTTCGCCGTCGCTGAAGACGCCGGCAATGGCTTCGAGCACGTCCATCGCGGTGATGATGCCCTCGAAGTGGCCGTATTCGTCGTAGACCAGCGCCATGTGGCCGCGGCTGCCCTTCAGGCGCTCGATCACCGTGCCGGCGTCGGTCGCGTCGAGCACCACCGGGGCCTCGCGGATCAGCTCGCGCAGCGGGCCATCCTCGGGTCGCCAGCCGAGCAGCTCGCGCACGGCGATCACGCCGATGATCTCGTCCTCGCCGCCCTCGCGCACCGGCAGGCGGTTGCGCCGGGTGCTGCGCGCCTGCTCGAGCACGCCCTCGGGATCGGCGTCGAGGTCGAGAACCTCGACCTCGCGGCGCGGGGTCATCAGGGCGCGGGCGGTGCGGTCGGCCACCCGCATCACGCCCTGGATCATCTCGCGCTCGCCCTTGGCGAAGACGCCGGCGCTGTCGGCCTCGGCCAGCGTCATCTTCACCTCTTCATCGGTCATCTTCGCCTCGGACTCGCCATGCTGGCCCAGCAGGCGCAGCACGGTCCGGCCCGAGACGTCGAGGAACCAGACGATCGGCGTGGTCACAAGCGCGATGGTCCGCATCGCGGGGGCGACGCGGGCGGCGACGGATTCGGGGTTCTTCAGCGCGATCTGCTTCGGGACCAGTTCGCCCAGGATCAGCGAGAGATAGGTGATGACCGCGACCACGGCGCCGACGCCGATCGTATTGGCGGCGGCATTCGACATCCCCCCGGCCTCGAGCGCATTGGCGAGCCGCGCGCCCAGCGTCGCGCCCGAGAAAGCGCCCGACAGCACGCCCACCAGCGTGATGCCGATCTGCACCGTCGAGAGGAACCGCCCCGGATTGTCGAGCAGCGCAAGCGCCACCGCCGCGCCGCTGCGGCCCTGGTCGGCCAGCACCTTGAGCCGCGCGGGACGCGACGAGACGATGGCAAGCTCGGACATGGCGAGCGCCCCGTTCGTGAGCGTCAGCAGGATGACGATGGCAATCTCTAGATACATGGCCCGCCCTCCCAGGCGGAGGGGAGGGTCAGGTCAGGGGCAAGCGCAGCGCCACGAGCGCTGCGCGTTCGTCGTTCAGGCTCGGGCGGCGGCGCGTCTTCGGCCGTCTCGGGCGGGCAAGCGGTGGTCACAGCGAGAAGCTGGTCCCGCAGCCGCAGGAGGAGGTGGCGTTCGGATTCTCGATCACGAAGCGCGCCCCGATCAGTTCCTCGGTGAAGTCGATCACCGCGTTCTGCAGGAAGGGCAGCGACACCGGGTCGACCAGCACCTTCTGCACGCCCTCGGCGGTGGCGCCTTCCAGCACCAGGTCGTCCGCGGCGGGATCGTCGAGGCGGATGTCATACTGGAAGCCCGAGCAGCCGCCGCCCTCGACCGCGACGCGCAGGGCCTTGCCCTCGCCGGTGGCGGCGTTGATCTCGGCCAGCCGCGCGAAGGCGCGGGGTGTGACTTTCGGGGGCAGCGCGAGGTCCATGGGGCAAAAGCCGTATCATTCCGGTGACAAACCCCATATAGGCTCGGCGCGAGTGGCCCGCAAGGACGCCGGTGAACCGGCGCGTTTACCCCCGGGCCTTGGGACGAGCCTGCCGGAGTCCCCGGCGAACCTGTGGATCTGACGTGCCGAACACGGCCCCCCCCTTCCTGGCGCCCTATGCCTGCCAGCCCGACCGCAGCCGCGGCCGGCTGCATGGCGAGCAGATGTCGACCTTCCGCTCGCCCTTCCAGCGCGATCGCGACCGGATCATCCATTCCTCGGCCTTCCGGCGGCTGAAGCACAAGACGCAGGTCTTCGTCGAGCACGAGGGCGACTATTACCGCACCCGCCTGACCCACACGATCGAGGTGGCGCAGGTCGCGCGCACCATTGCAGGCCATCTCGGGCTGAACACCGACCTGGCCGAGGCGGTGGCGCTGGCCCATGACCTTGGGCATCCGCCCTTCGGCCATACCGGCGAGGATGCGCTGGCCGAGCTGATGGCGCCCTACGGCGGCTTCGATCACAACGCGCAGGCGCTGCGGATCGTGACCCGGCTGGAAAAGCACTACGCGGGCTTCGACGGGCTGAACCTGACCTGGGAAACGCTCGAGGGCATGGCCAAGCACAACGGTCCCGTCACCGGGCCGCATGCCTCGGGCTCGCATTCGGTCAAGGAGGGCGAACCCCTGCCCTATGCGCTGGCCGATGTGAACGCGGCCTGGGACCTGGACCTGGGCAGCTTCGCCTCGGCCGAGGCGCAGGTGGCGGCGGTCGCGGATGACGTGGCCTACAATCACCACGACCTGCATGACGGGCTGCGCGCCGGGCTGTTCACCGAGGCCGACCTGATGGAACTGCCGGTGACCGGTCCCTGCTTCGAAGAGGTCGACCGGCTCTGGCCCGGGCTCGATCCCGCGCGGCGGCGGCACGAGGCGCTGCGCCGGGTGTTCGGCGTGATGGTCGAGGACGTGATCGCCGTGGCGCAGAACCGGCTGGCCTCGGCGCGGCCCCAGTCGGTCGAGGAGATCCGGGCGATGGAGGGGACGATCATCCGCTTCTCGAAACCGCTCTACCAGAACCTGAAGGCGATCAAGAGCTTCCTCTTCGCCCGCATGTACCGCGCCCCCAGCGTCGTGGTCGAGCGCAAGCGGGTCACGGCGATGATCAACGACCTGTTCCCGCTGTTCCTCGACGATCCGCACCTGCTGCCCGAGGACTGGCAGGCCGACATCCGCGAGGCCCGCGGCGACCGGACGCTGATCGCGCGGGTGGTGCTGGATTACGTGGCGGGCATGACCGACCGCTTCGCGATCCAGGAGCACGAGCGCTTCTTCGGTGCCCGCCCGGCGGCCTGAACTTCGCTGCGCAGCGAAACGCAAGGCTTCGCTGCGCAGCAAGGGCGACCCGACAAGGACTTGCCGCAGGGCAGCATGACCGACCGCGCAGCGCGAGGCACCGCGCCCGTTTCCGCACCGCAGAAAATCACGTCTGCCTGAAACCTCGCGGCCTGCGCCGCGTTTGCCGGGATGCCGTGACGGATGCGGCGGGCAGGCGGGGAACGGCGGATGATGGATCTTGGCGGCGCGGGCATCGGCCCGATCCTCGCCTTCGCGCTGGTGGGGGCGCTTGGCGTCGGCTCGCAATGGCTGGCCTGGCGGCTTCGGCTGCCGGGGATCGTGGTGATGCTGGTCGCGGGGCTGCTGATCGGCCCGGCGCTGGGACTGTTCGACCCGCAGCGCGACATCGGCGACCTGACCGAGCCGATGATCCAGCTTGCCGTCGCGGTGATCCTGTTCGAGGGCGGCCTGACGCTGGACCTGCGCCGGCTGGGCGATGCGAAGGACGGGGTGCGCCGGCTGGTGCTGATCGGTGCGCCGCTGGGCTGGCTTCTGTCGGCGCTCGCGCTGCATTACGGCGCGGGACTGGGCTGGGAGACCTCGGCCGTCTTCGGCGGCATCATGATCGTCACCGGCCCGACGGTGATCGCGCCGCTGCTGCGTCAGGCGAGGATCGCGCGGCGGCCGGCGAACCTGCTGCAGTGGGAGGCGATCGTCAACGACCCGATCGGCGCGCTGGCGGCGGTGCTGGCCTTCGAGATCGTCACCGCGCTTGCGACCGGCGAGACGCTAGCCATGGCGCTGGCCGCGATGGCCGCGGGCATCGTGGTGGCGGCGGTGGTGGGGCTTGGCGCGGGCTGGGGGCTGGTGCGGGCCTTCCGCAAGGGCTGGGTGCCGGAATACATGAAGGTGCCGGTGCTGTTCGTCACGCTGCTGGCGACCTTCGCGCTGTCGAACGAGGTGCTGCATGAAAGTGGCCTGCTGACCGTCACGCTGATGGGCTTCCTGATCGCCAACGCCGATCTGCCCAGCCATGACGAGATCCGCCGCTTCAAGGAACAGGCGACGCTGCTTCTGGTCTCGGGCGTGTTCATCCTGCTGGCGGCGGGGCTCGATGTGGGCGCGCTGGGCATGCTCGACTGGCGGGCGGCGGTCTTCGTGGCGCTGGTGGTGCTGCTGGCGCGCCCGCTGACGGTGATGACCGCGCTGGCCGGCAGCCGGGTGCCGCGGCGCGAGCGCTGGCTGCTGGCGCTGACCGGCCCGCGCGGCGTGGTGCTGGTGGCGGTGGCGGGGCTCTTCGGGCAGCGGCTGGTCGCGGCCGGGGTCGAGGACGGCGCGGTGCTGCCGCCCTTGGCCTTCGTGCTGGTGGTGGTGACGGTGGTGCTGCACGGCTTTGCGTTGAAGCCGCTGGCCCGCCGTCTGGGCCTGACCGGGGCCGAGGTTCCGGGCGTCATCGTCATCGGGGCCGGGCCCTTCGGGCGCGGGCTGGCCGAGACGCTGGGCAAGGCCGAGATGCCGGTGCTGATCGCTGATCCCGACCTCGGGCGGCTGGCCTCGGCGCGGCGCGCGGGCCTGCCGGCCTTCTACGGCGACATCCTGTCCGAGGCGGCCGAGGACCGGGTGGAACTGCTGAACTTCGAAAGCATCGTCGCGGTGACCGGGAACGACGCCTACAACAGCCTTGTCGCCGCCGGGCTCGGCCCCGAGTTCGGCCGCGAGAAGGTCTGGCAGGTGGCCGGCGCCCGTGACGGCTCGGCCCGCCATGCCCGCCCGGCCCAGCTGAGCGGTCTCGGCTTTGCCGGGGGGCGGACGCTCGAGGAACTCGAGGCGCTGCTGGACGAGGGCGCCCGCTTCCGCCTGACCCGCCTGACCGAGGCCTATGGGCTGGAGGACTGGCATGCGAAGCGGCCGAACGCCCTGCCGCTGGCGGTGATCGACGCCCGCGGCCGGTTCTCGATGGTGGCCGAGCCCGAGAAGCTCGAGGCAGGCCCCGGCGACCGGATCCTGTCGCTGCTGCCCCCCGGTGCCGAAGAGGACCGGCCCGAGGCCGAGACCAGCGCGCTGCGCCACGACGCCGAGCGTGTTTCGGCCCGGGCCGAGGCGGACCGCGCCGCGGACCGCCGGGCCGATTGCGTGGACGAGGCCCTGCCGGACGGTCTGAAGCCAGAGGGCTGACGTCAGAGAGCTGAAGCCAGAAGGCCTGACCACGAAGGGCCGAGCCCGCCCGGGGGCCGGACTCAGCCCGCCGCGCGCAGCCGCGCGAACAGCGCCGAGGTGTCCCAGCGCCCGCCGCCCATCTTCTGGACGTCCTTGTAGAACTGGTCGACCAGCGCGGTCACCGGCAGCGAGGCCCCGACCTCGTCGGCGGTCGCAAGGCAGATCCCGAGATCCTTGCGCATCCAGTCGACCGCGAAGCCGTGGTCGAACTTGCCCGCGGCCATGGTCTTGTGGCGGTTCACCATCTGCCAGCTGCCGGCGGCGCCCTGGCTGATCACCTCGACCACCGCCTCGATGTCGAGCCCGGCCTTTTCGGCAAGGTGCAGCGATTCCGACAGGCCCTGCACCAGTCCCGCGATGGCGATCTGGTTGCACATCTTGGTCATCTGCCCCTGACCGCTGTCGCCCATCCGGCGGCAGATCTTCGCATAGGCGGCGATGACCGGCTCGGCCCGGGCATAGTCGTCCTCGGCCCCGCCGCACATGATCGACAGCGCGCCGTTCTCGGCCCCCGCCTGCCCGCCCGAGACCGGCGCATCGACGAAGCCGAGCCCGAGGCTCGCCGCGGTGTCCGCCAGCTCGCACGTCACCATGGCCGAGACCGTGGTGTGGTCGACGAAGAGCGCGCCCTTGCCCATCCCTGCGAAGGCCCCGTCCTCGCCCAGGCAGACCGACCTCAAATCATCGTCATTGCCGACGCAGGCCAGCACGATGTCCGCGCCCGCCGCGGCCTTCGCCGGCGTCGGGGCGAAGGCGCCGCCGTGCTTCGCGACCCAGGCCTCAGCCTTGGCGGGCGAACGGTTGTAGACCGTGACCTCGTGCCCCGCCGCCTGAAGGTGCCCGGCCATCGGAAAGCCCATCACGCCCAGGCCCAGAAATGCCAGCTTTGCCATCGTGTTTCCTCTTTCGATTGCGGACCGGGGCGTTTGCGCTTAATCACCCGCCCCATGCCCGGCCTTCATCCGCGGCGATACGACCCCGCAACGCTCCCGCCGTCAACCTTGCGATCCTGCCGATGCTGACTGTCTTCCGCTGGCTCCTGAGGATTGTGAGCGGGCTCATCCTGCTCACCGTCCTGGGCGCCCTGCTCGTCTACTACTTCGCCGCCGGCTCGCTGCCGGATTATGACGAGCACCCGCAGGTCGCCGGGATCTCGGCGCCGGTCGAGATCGTGCGCGATACCGGCGACGTGCCGCATATCTTCGGCAAGACCGATGCCGACGTGTTCTTCGCGCTGGGCTATTCCCATGCGCAGGACCGGCTGTGGCAGATGACGCTTCTGCGCCGCACCGCGCAGGGGCGCCTGTCCGAGATCTTTGGCCCGCGCACGCTGCGCACGGACGAGCTGATGCGCCGGCTTGACCTTTACGGGCTGGCGACCCGCGCGGTGGCCGCGCAGGACGACAAGACCCGCGAGGCGCTGGACGCCTATTCCCGCGGCGTCAACGCCTGGATCGGCGAAGTGAACGAAGAGGCCCGCGGCCGCGGCGCGCCCGAGTTCTTCGTCTTCCCGCCCGAGATCGCCACCTGGCAGCCGGCGGACAGCCTCGCGATCCTCAAGCTGATGGGGGTGCAGCTGTCCTCGGCGCTGCAATCCGAGGTGATGCGCGCGCGCCTGTCGCTGCTGGATCAGGACTGGCCCCGCGACCTGATGCCCGCCGCCCCCGGACAGGGCACCATCGCGCTGCCCGACTACGCGCAGGCGGTGCCCGGCGTGCCAGCCTCGACCGCGCCGCTGCGCAAGGCCGATGCGGGCGAGATGTCGCCGGTGGGTCCGCGCGACATGGCTGGCGCCTCGAACGCCTGGGCGGCGGCGCCCGACCGCTCGGCCGCCGGCGGCTCGCTGCTGGCGAACGATCCGCACCTTGGCTTCACCGCGCCCTCGATCTGGTATCTGGCGCGGCTGGAGCTGCAGTCGGGCGGCGTGATCGGCGCGACCCTGCCGGGGGTGCCGGCGGTGATCCTCGGGCGGAACGCGGGCCTGGGCTGGGGGCTGACCACGGCCTATGCCGACGATCAGGACCTGATGATCGAGGAACTGAACCCGGCCGAGCCCACCGAATACCGCACGCCCGAGGGCTGGAAGGCCTTCGAAAGCCGCCGCTCGATCGTGCAGGTCAAGGATCAGGCGCCGGTCACCCTGACGCTGCGCTGGACCGACAACGGCCCGGTGCTGCCCGGCAGCCATTTCGACATCGGCTCGGTCACGCCCGCGGGCCATGTCGCCGCGCTGAGCTGGACGCTGCTGGCCGAGGGCGACACCTCGATGACCGCCGCGATCCGGCTGATGGAGGCGCATGACGTCGAGGAGGGCATCGCCGCGGGCGAGCTGTTCGTGGCCCCCGCGCAGAACCTGACGCTGGCCGATCAGAAGGGCATCGCCATGGTGACGATCGGCCGCCTGCCCGCACGGAGCCCGAACCACGACACCCGCGGCATGATGCCCGCGATGGGCTGGAAGGCCGAGAACCGCTGGACCGGCACCCTGCCCTATGACCAGAACCCGCGGGTGGTGAACCCCGAAGGCGGCATCCTCGGCAACACCAACAACAAGACCGTCGACCGGCCGTTCCCGAACCATGTCTCGTTCGACTGGGGCGACACCCAGCGCATCCAGCGCTGGACCCGGCTGATGCAGGAGCGCGAGGTGCATTCGCGCGAAAGCTTCATCGCGGCGCAGCTCGACACCACCTCGCCCGCGGCGCGGACCCTGCTGCCGCTGGTCGGCGCGAATCTGTGGTACACCGGCGAGGCCGCGCCTGCCGGCACGCCCGAGGCCCGACGCCAGCGCGCGCTGTCGCTGTTGGCCGACTGGAACGGCGAGATGAGCGAGCATCAGCCCGAGCCGCTGATCTATGCCGCCTGGATGCGGGCGCTGCAGGACCGGCTGATCCGCGACGAGTTGGGGCCGCTGGCCGACAGCTTCACCCATCTCGAGCCGCTGTTCATCGAACGGGTGTTCCGAAACATCGACGGCGCCGGCCACTGGTGCGACGTGCTCCAAAGTGCCCCGACCGAGACCTGCACCGACATCGCCCGCATGGCGCTGGACGATGCGCTGGTCTGGCTGTCGGATCGCTATGGGCCCAACGTGGAAAGCTGGCGCTGGGGCGATGCGCACCAGGCGGCGCAGGATCACCCGGTCTTCGGCGAGGTGCCGGTGCTGAAGTGGTTCGTGAACATCCGCCAGTCGACCTCGGGCGGCGACTTCACGCTGAACCGCGGCCTGACCAGGGGCGAGGGGCCGGACCCGTTCCTGAACGTGCACGGCGCGGGCTATCGCGGGATCTACAATTTCGCCGACCCCGACAGCTCGGTCTTCATCATCTCGACCGGCCAGTCGGGCCACCCGCTGTCGCGCCATTACGACGACCTGTCGGAGCTGTGGCGGCAGGGCGAATACCTGCCGATGTCGCTCGACCCGGCGCTGGCGCGGGCGGCGGCGACCGGCGTGACGGTGCTGGAGCCCGAGGCGCCATGACCCGGCCCGGGCCCGTCGCCAACCCTGTCGCCTGGACGCGGCCCGAGGACCTGATCGCCGCGGGCCTGGCGCCGCCCGGCGCGCGCGCGCTGCTGGAACGGCTCGACGAGACCTTCCGCATCCGCGTGCCCCCGGCGTTGCAGGCGGCGCTGGTCTCGCCGGAGGATCCCGTGGGGCGTCAGGTGCTGCCGACCGCCGCGGAGCTGGAGGTGGGCCCGGCGGCGCTGCACGACCCGATCGGCGACCGCGCCCATGCCCCGGTCGAGGGGCTGACGCATCGCTATCCCGACCGGGTGATCCTGCACCTGACCCAGACCTGCGCGGTCTATTGCCGCTTCTGCTTCCGCCGAGAGACCGTCGGCGCGACCGGCCACCTGCCCGAACCCGCGCTGGCCGCGGCGCTGGACTATGTCGCCCGCACGCCGGCGATCCGCGAGGTGATCCTGACCGGGGGCGATCCGCTGGTCCTGTCCCCACGCCGGATCGCCGCGGTGGCCGCGCGCGTGGCGGAGATCGCCTCGGTCGATGCGCTGCGGGTTCATACGCGGATCCCGGTGGTGGCGCCCGAGCGGATCGACGCGGCGATGATCGCCGCGCTGAAGGCGCATCCGGCGCCGCGGATCGTGATCCACACCAACCACGCGCAGGAACTGACGCCTGACGCCCGTGCGGCGATCGGGCGGCTGGTCGCGGCGGGCATCCCGCTGCTGTCGCAATCGGTCCTGCTGCGTGGCGTGAACGACAGCGCCGCAGCGCTCGACGAGCTGTGGCGGGCGCTGGGGCGGCTGGGGGTCACGCCCTATTACCTGCACCACTGCGATCTCGCCCGCGGGGCCGAGCATTTCCGCACCACCATCGCCGAAGGGCGTGCCCTGATCGCGAGCCTGCGCGGCCGGATCCCCGGGCATCTTCTGGCGCGCTACGTGCTGGATATTCCCGGCGGCTTCGGGAAGGTGCCGCTGGATGCGGACCACGCACAGGAGGTGGCGCCGGGACAGTGGCGGATCACCGACGTGTCGGGCGGGGTCCACGACTACGCCGATCCGCTGCGCTAGCGGAGGGGACGGAAGGGGGGGGCTGCCCCCC
>NZ_JBAWKD010000003.1:109129-268329 GCF_037095735.1 Frigidibacter sp. MR17.14
GGGGGGCGCTGCCCCCCGGGGCCTGTGGCCCTCCCCCCGGGATACTTGAGCCAATGCGAAAGCAGGCAGGGCTTCCTATTGGCTCGAACAGTTCGAGACGTCGCTCAGTGGCGGGGCAGAGCCTCTTTCGCCTTTCAGGCGTTGGCGGCGAGGAGGCGGATCCGCTCGACCATCGCCCGCACGCCGTTCGAACGCTGGGCCGAGAGATGTCGGTCGAGGCCGAGGCGCGACAGCTCCGCCGTGGCGTCCACCTTCAGCACGTCCTGCGCGCTGAGGCCCGCGTAAAGGGCATGCAGCACCGCGATCAGGCCGCGCACGATCATCGCGTCGCTCTCGCCCTCGAAATCGAACCGCGCGGCGGGGCCCTCGCCGGTGAGGCGCGGCACCAGCCAGACCTGGCTCGCGCAGCCCTCGACCTTGGTCGCGGGCACCCGCAGCGCCTCGTCGAGCGCGGGCATCGCCTTGCCCAGTTCGATCACGTGGCGATAGCGGTCTTCCCAGTCGTCGAGGAAGTCGAAGGTCTCGGCGATCTCTTCGAAGGCGGGGCTGGCCATCGCATCTCTCCTGCAGGCGGTCTTGCCCCCGACTAGCGCCCGGGCGCGGCTGCGTCCAGCCCGCCTGGGGCCTGTCTCGGTCATGGGTTCCCTTTTCAAGCGGTTGCGGATCGGCTACCCAATGGGCCAAAGCCCGAGGAGAGCCGATGACCACCTTCAGGACCCTGACCATTGCCGTCGCCTGCGCCGGCCTCCTCACCGGCTGCGGCAGCCGGCTGAACCCGATGAACTGGTTCGGCGGCAGCCGCAGCGAGGCCGTGACCACCGCGCCGGCCGCGCCCGTCGACGGACGCCCGCTGGTGCAGCAGGTCACGAAGCTCGAGGTGCTGCTCGCCTCGCCCGCCGGGGCCATCGTCTCGGCCACCGGCCTGCCGGCGACTCAAGGTTACTGGAACGTGGACCTCGTGGCCGAGCCGCTGGGCGCCGACGGGGTGCTGACCTACCGCTTCGTCGTGGCGCCGCCGACGGAGGCCCGCCGCGTCTCGACCCCGCAATCGCGCGAGGTCACCGCCGGGGCCTTCATCAGCGGCAAGGATCTGGAGCGCGTCCGCCAGGTCGTGGTGATCGGCCAGACCAACCGGATGACCAGCGCGCGCTGATCCGCACGCCAGCACCGGTGCCGGGCAACCGGGGCCGCGACCGGCCCCGGAAGTGCATCAGATGGAAAGCACCCGGACCGCGCCGCCGATCGCCGACAGCGCGACCTCGCCGCGGCAGAGCCTGAGCGCGTCATCACCGAAGACCTCGGCCCGCCAGCCGGTCATCGCCGGGCCGGCGCGCTCGCCGGCGGCGATGGCGTCAAGCTCGGACGCGGTGGCGATCAGCTTCGGCGCGACGCCGGTCTCTTCGGCCTTGGCCTTCAGAAGCACCCGCAGCAGGTCCGCCAGCGCGCCGTTCACCTGCAGCTGCTCGCGGTTTTCCGGCACCTTCGGCAGATCCGCCTGCGGACACTCCTGCCCGGCCTTCACCGCGGCAAGGATGCCATCGGCGATGTCACCCCGGCGCGCCTCGCGCAAGAGCAGCCGCGAGCGGCCCAGATCCTCGAGAGTGGCGGGCTTGGTCGATGCCAGCTCGAGCAGCGCGTCATCCTTGTAGACCCGGCTGCGCGGGATGTTCTTCGCCTGGGCGTAGCTCTCGCGGAAGCGGGCCAGTTCCCGCACGATGCCGAGGAACCGCCCCGAGGTGGTGCGGGTCTTCACCTTCTCCCAGGCGGTGGCCGGGTCGGTTTCATAGGTTGCCGGGTTCAGCAGGGTACCCAGCTCTTCCTCGACCCAAGTGGTCCGGCCGGTCTTGCGGATTTCCTTCGACAGGAATTCGTAGATCACCCGCAGGTGGGTCACGTCGGCGATGGCATAGGTCTTCTGCGCATCGGTCAGCGGCCGGCGCGACCAGTCGGTGAAGCGCGAGGTCTTGTCGAGGTTCTCGCGCGCGATCTTGCGCACCAGCGTCTCGTAGCCGACCTGTTCGCCGAAGCCGCAGACCATGGCCGCGACCTGGGTGTCGAAGAGCGGCACCGGGAAGACCTTGCCCTCGACCCAGAAGATCTCGAGATCCTGGCGGGCCGCGTGGAACACCTTCACGGTGCCCTCGTGGCGGAAGAGGTCGTAGAGCGGTTCGAGCGAGAGCCTGTCGCCGCCCGCGATCGGGTCGACCAGCACCGCCTCGCCCGACTTTCCGGGCAGCGCCAGCTGGATCAGGCAGAGCTTCGACCAATAGGTCCGCTCGCGCAGGAACTCGGTATCGACGGTGACGTAGGCTTCGGCCTTCGCGGCCTCGCAGAACCGGGCGAGGTCCTCGGTCGTGGTGATCGTTTGCATCCGGGCTTTCGCTGTCAGGTGCGGGGTCATCCCGCAGGATATCCATCCCTCTTAGGAGCGGAATTGACCGAAGGGAAGCAAAACGCGCCATTTCCCGTCCCGACGGCGCACGGAGCGTGACGTTCCGGTCGGGCACCGGTCGCAGCGCGGCCGCGGTTGCGCGGCCCGGACCGAGCGGCTAAGCCTCGGGCGACGTCGCCGGGACTGCAGGCGCGCGTGCCCCCGCCCCGCGGCTTCCAGCGACAGGACTGCCCCGTTGACCCGATCCCCCTCCGCGCCGGCCCCTATCCCCCAGAGCGGCACCGCGCAGAGCGTCCCGCCGCCCGGCCGGGCCCTGCGCCGCGGGCTGTGGATCGTGGGGCTGCTGCTTGTCGCGCTGTTCGTGATCCGGATCCTGCCGAACCTTGGCGGCGGCACCTTCCAGAGCCGCGACGAATACCTGACGCTGGACCGCACCTACAGCATGCTGAGCACCGGCGACTGGACCACGGTCTGGACCAACCACGAGCCCAGCTTCCGCAAGCCGCCGCTGCAGTACTGGGCCGGGGCCGCTCTGCTGGCCGCGGGACTGGACCGCGAAGTGGCGCTGCGGGCGATGCCGCTGCTCTACGGGCTGGGGATGCTGGGGCTGACCGGGCTGCTGGCGGCGCGGATGGCGCGCGACCTGCTGCCGGCGCGGCGCTGCTGGCTGGTCGGGGTGGCGGCCATGGTGATGCTGTGCGGCTCGCGCGGGTTCTGGCGCTATTCCACCGAAGCGATGCTGGACGCGGGCACCGGCTTCTGGCTGGTGGCGACGGCGACCGCCTTCCTGTCGGCACTGCACCGGCCGGCCCGGATCTGGCTGGTGGTGCTTTGCGTGCTGCTGGGGGCGCTGCAGAAGGCGCCGGTGGCGGGACTGCTGGCGCTGGCGGGGCTGGTTGCCGCCGCCGTCGACCGCCGCGTCGGCAACACACCCGACCTGCCGCTGCTGCGTCCCAGGGCGCGCGCGACGTTCTCGGCCGCGCTGATCTGCCTCGTGCCCGCGACGCTGATCTGGCCGATCCTGCAGGTGGGCGTCCACGGGTTTGACGCCTTCCGCCTGCTGGTGATGGACGAGATGGTCGGCCGCTTCGCCCCCGAGGTCGAGGCCGCGGCCGGCGATGTCGACTGGCCGACATGGGTGATCCATGACAGCGCATTGCTCTGGCTGCCGGGGCTGGCGGCGCTGGCCGCGCTGCCCTTCTGGCTGCGCAGCGTCGGCGCCCGGATGATCTGGATCTGGGGGCTGTGCTTCTTCCTGGCCCTGACCTTCGCGCGGGGCGAGACCTATGCGCGCTACCTGCTCAGCGTCTCGCCCTTCGTGGCGGTGGCACTGGCGCTGAGCCTGTTCCGTCTGCTGCGGTTTGAAGGGCGCGCCTTTGCGGCGGCCGCCACGATCGGGCTGCTTGCACCCGGCCTACCCAGCGCAGAGGTCGGTCACAGCGATCGCCGCCGGCTTGCCGCCGAACAGGCGCTGACCCTTTTCGCGGCCACCGCCGCGCCCGAAGACAGGCTGCTGGCCTGCCAGACGTCCAGCCGGGCGCGCGAGGTGCTGATCACCGGTGCCGTGGGCTTCTTCGGCAGCGCCGGCCAGCCGGTCGGCATCTTCCGCGACCCGGGCGATCTGGCCGACTACGTGCAGGACACCCCGCCCGGCACCGTCCTGCGCGGCATCTGCCTGGAACACGACATGGCGCAGATCCGCGCCCTCAGGCCCGACCTGACCGAAACCCGCGACGGCGAATTCGTGCTGTGGAGCGCCCCCGCCCGGCCCTGAGGCCCGCGGAGGCGCTGACTGTTCAGGCCAGGACCTTGAGGTCGGCCGCGTCGAAGCCCTCGACCGCGGCGCCGGCCTTGACCTTCGCCACCCAGTCTGCGTCCGAGATCAGCGCCCGTCCGACGGCGATCAGGTCGAACTCGTCGCGCGCCATCCGCTCGAGCAGGTTGTCGAGCTTGCCCGCGCCCGAATTCTCGCCCTTGAAGGCGCCGCCGAAATCGCTGTCGAGCCCGACCGAGCCGACCGAGATCGTCGTCGCGCCGGTCAGCTTCTTGACCCAGCCCGCGAAGTTCAGCCCGGCCTCGCCGTCAAGCTCGGGGAACTCGGGCACCCAGAAGCGGCGCTGCGAGGCGTGGATCACGTCGACCCCGGCCTCGACCAGCGGCGCGAGCCAGGCGGTCATCTCGTCGGGGGTGTGCGCCAGCCGCGCGGCATAGTCCTGCTGCTTCCACTGGCTGACGCGCAGGATCAGCGGATAGTCGGGCCCCAGCGCCGCGCGCACCGCCTTCACGATATCGGCCGCGAAGCGCGAACGCTCGGCGATGGTCGCCCCGCCCCAGCGGTCGTCGCGCAGGTTGGTGCCGTCCCAGAAGAACTGGTCGATCAGGTAGCCGTGGGCCCCGTGCAGCTCGACCACGTCGAAGCCCAGCTCTTTCGCCGCCTTGGCCGATTTGGCGAAGGCCGCGATCGTGTCGGCGATGTCTTCATCGCTCATCGCGCGGCCGCGCGGATCGCCGGGCCCGACGAGACCCGAGGGGCTTTCGACCTCGCCCGGTTCCCAGGCGCCGGCGCGGGTCGAGCCGGTGTGCCAGATCTGCGGACCCATTCGGCCGCCGGCGGCATGGACGGCGTCGATGACCTGTTTCCAGCCGTCAAGTGCTGCGCCATGGAAGAAGGGAATGCCCGGCATGTTGCGCGAGGCCGGGCGGTCGATCACCGTGCCCTCGGACAGGATCAGGCCGACGCCACCGGCCGCGCGGCGGCGGTAGTATTCGGTCTGCGCCGCGCCCGGCAGGCCGTTCTCGGCGAAACCACGGGTCATCGGCGCCATGACGATGCGGTTCTTCAGCGTCACGCCCTTCAGGGTCAGGGGGCGGAACAGCACTTCGCTGGCGGAAAGATCGTGGAACGTATCCAGCATGGGAGGGGCCTCTTTCGTTGGGGAGGATTGCCTTTGGGCCTAAGAGGTATATTTTGGAGACCTGGTGTCAATGAGGCACCGAAACCGCACCAGGTCACCCCGAGGTAACCCCATGAAGGATCTTTCCGGACGCTGCGAGGTCGAGCATTTCTCGGTCGACTGCCCCTGCCGGCTGCTGTTCGACCAGATCGCGGACAAGTGGTCGATGATGATCCTGAGCGTGCTCGACGCCGGGCCCCAGCGCTTCAATGAAGTGAAGCGGCGGCTCGAGGGCGTGTCGCAGAAATCGCTGACCCAGACGCTGCGCAAGCTGGAACGCAACGGGCTGATCGAGCGGCGGGTGATCGCCTCGTCGCCCGTGGCGGTCGAATACGCGATGAGCGAGCTTGGCCAGACGCTGCTGCCGCCGTTCCGCGCGCTCTATGTCTGGACCAAGGAGATGTTCCCGCAGGTCGAGGCCGCCCGCGCCGCCTTTGACGCCAAGGCGGCCTGACAGGCGCAGGCCAGCACAGGCCGTCCCTTTCACCCTGCCCTGTTCACGCGGTCCAGCCCGGCGATCAGCTTTTCCAGCAGCGCAACCAGCTGCGCCGCCTCGGCGGGGGTGAACTCTGCCAGCACCTCGCGGTTGCCGTTCAGCTGGGTTTCGATGGCCTCGGGCAGCCGCGCCCTTGCAGCCTCGGTCAGGCTGACGGTGCTGCTGCGCCCGTCGGCGGGATCGGGGGCGCGGGTGATTAGCCCGTCGCGCTCCATCCGCGCCAGCATCTGCGCCATCGGCGGCTGTTCCACCCTTGCGAAGCGCGCAAGGTCGCGCTGGGTCTGCGCCCGCCCCTCGGCCAGCGCCACCAGCACCGGCAGATGCCCGACGCCGAAGCCGAGCGGCTTCAGCCGCGCCTCGCTGAGCCGCGCGAAAGCCCGCGCCGCGAGGCTGATCAGATGCCCCGGTGTGGTCAGAACCTGCATCGATCCCCCTGCTTCTGCCCTTGTCGAAGATTTATATATGGGCATATGTAATTTGATGCCAGCCGGAATCGCCCTGCGCAGGAGCCCCACACACGATGAACCTCATGGAAGACAGGATCGCGCTGCTGCGCCGGATCTACGCCGCCTTCAACGCCCGTGACATCGACGCGGTGATGCGCGAACTGGCACCCGATGTGCTTTGGGCCAATGCGATGGAGGGCGGACACGAGGCCGGACAACCGGCGGTGCGCGCGTATTGGACGCGGCAATAGGCGATGGTGCGCCCGACGGTGACGCCGGTCGGGTTCACCACGCGTGGGGACGACGTGGTGGTGGCAGAGGTCGTGCAGGAAATCCGCGATCTGGACGGGCAGCCGATCGCCGCGCTTCTGGCCTGAAGGACAAGACCGTGGGCCATGTCTTCACCTTCGCGGGCGCGCAGGTCGCCCGCTTCGATGTCGAGGATCCGGGTTAGGCCAGCACCGGCGTCCGGTCGCCCGCAGCATAGCGGCGCAGCACCGCCGGATAGAGCAGATGCTCTTCCACAAGCACCCTTGCGGCCAGCGTGTCGGCGGTGTCTCCCATCAGCACCGGCACCCGCGCCTGCCCGAGGATTGGCCCGGCGTCGAGTTCGGCGGTCACCTCGTGCACGGTGCAGCCGGCCTCGGCATCGCCGGCCTCAAGCGCGCGGGCATGGGTGTGCAGCCCCGGATATTTCGGCAGGAGCGAGGGGTGGATGTTCAGCATCCGCCCTTCGAAGTGCCGCGTAAAGTCGGGCGTCAGGATCCGCATGAAGCCCGCAAGGCACAGGATGTCGGGCTTGGCCGCAAGGATCGGCTCCAGCAGCGCTGCCTCGAAGGCGGCGCGGTCGCGACCGAAGGGCCGGTGGCTGACCGCGGCCGTGGGCACGCCCATCGCCGCCGCCTTCGCCAGCCCCGAGGCTTCGGGATCGTTCGAGGCGACCAGCACGGCGCGGCCCGGGTGATCGCCGGTCATGCTCTCGACCAGCTTCACCATGTTCGAACCGCTCCCCGAGATCAGGATCGCGACGCGCTTCATAGGGGCGGTCACGGTCAGAGGATCCGGCCCGTGTAGCGCACGCCCGAGCCGGCGGTGACGGTGCCCAGCGTGAAGACCTGCTCGCCGGCGTCCGCGAACAGCGCCTTGAGGGCGTCCGCGCGGTCGGCGGCGACCACGGCGATCATGCCGATGCCCGAGTTGAAGGTCTTCAGCAGTTCCGCCTCTTCCATCCCGGCCGTCTCGGCCAGCCAGCGGAAGACCGGCGGCAGCTGCCAGGCGGTCAGGTCGATGCTGGCCCCCAACCCTTCGGGCAGGACCCGCGGCAGGTTCTCGGTCAGGCCGCCGCCGGTGATATGCGCGAGGCCATGCACGCCGCCCGCGCGGATCGCGGCGAGGCATTGCTTGACGTAAAGCCGGGTCGGCGCCAGCAGCGCATCGCCCAGTGCACCCTCGCTGAACGGCGAGGGCGCGTCCCAGCCGAGGCCGGCCAGCTCGACCACCTTGCGCACCAGCGAATAGCCGTTCGAATGCACCCCGTTCGAGCCGAGCCCGATCAACACGTCCCCCTCGGTCACGCCCTCGGGCAGCGCGGTGCCGCGCTCCATCGCGCCGACCGCGAAGCCGGCAAGGTCGAAGTCGCCGCCGTGATACATGCCCGGCATCTCGGCGGTCTCGCCGCCCACCAGCGCGCATCCCGACTGTTCGCAGCCCAGGGCGATGCCCTCGATGATCTTGGTCGCCTGGTCCACGTCCAGCTTGCCGGTCGCGAAATAGTCGAGGAACAGCAGCGGCTCGGCCCCCTGGCAGACGAGGTCGTTCACGCACATCGCGACAAGGTCGATGCCGATCGTGTCGACCCGCCCGGTGTCGATGGCGATCCGCAGCTTGGTACCGACGCCGTCGGTCGCGGCCACAAGGATCGGGTCGTTGTAGCCTGCGGCCTTGAGATCGAAGAGCGCGCCGAACCCGCCAAGACCCGAGACGGTGCCCGAGCGGTTGGTGCGTTTCGCCGCCGGTTTGATCCGTTCGACCAGCGCGTTGCCTGCGTCGATGTCCACGCCCGCTGCCGCATAGGTCAGCCCGTTCTTGCCGCCGCTCATCGCCCGGTCCCCGCTGGTCTGTCGTGCCATCCGCGCCCCATGCGCGCGGCCGTCGGGGACCCGATAGCCGAAGTCGCGCCGCGCCGCAACGTGCGGGCGGTGTTGGGCAGGTTCCCGCCATGCGCCCAAATTAAAGTGAACGGAAAGGTACAGCCGCGGGGAACGCATTCCGGCGCGCTGGTGTTGTCTGGACATACGACGCAACGAAGCGAAAGGAAACCGAAATGAACGGCTTCAAGAAAACCGCCCTCGTCGCCACCGCTCTGTCGCTGACCCTCGGCGGCGCCGCCTTCGCGCAGGAAAACGTGGCCCCGGCCAAGGCCGAAAAGCAGCAGACCCAGACCGAGATGAAGGTCGACGCCACCACCGGCGCCCCGACCGCAGTCACCGGCGCTGCCGTCCGCGCGGGTTCGGGTGCGATGGCCGGCTGGCCGGTCTATGGCTCGGACGGCGTGCAGGTCGGCACCGTGGTCGATGCCGCGCTCGAGCCGGACGACAGCCTGAAGTATGTCGTCTTTGCGATGGAAGACGGCCGTCAGGTGCAGATGACCGCGGAATCGGTCGCCCGCATCAGCGAGAACAGCCTCGAGGTGCTGGTGCCGTCGGCCCAGATCGCCGCTGCGGCCCAGTCGGGCTACACCGCGATGACCGCCTCTATGCCCGAGGCGCTGAAGGCCGACCCGGTTCCTGCGGTGACCAACGAAACCCAGGAAGACGGCATGGCCCCGGCGAGCAACTGATCGCCCGATCCATCCCTGCAAACGCCCCGGCGCACTCCGCGCCGGGGCGTTTCGCATTTGCGCGGCCCATCCGCGACTTGATCGCGCGGCCGGAACATCCTAACCATCCGGACGGCCGGGCCTGTAGCTCAATGGTTAGAGCAGGGCGCTCATAACGCCTTGGTTGGGGGTTCGAGTCCCTCCGGGCCTACCACTTCCCCGCCGGTGACGTTTGTTTTCAAGTGGTTAAGCTTCATTTTGTCAAACCTCTCTTGCGGGTTTGACAATTTCCGTTCTGTCTTCGTCCGCGTCGAGCTGTTTTTGGACTGCCTGCCGGGCCAGCTTCAGTCTGTCCGCCGAGTCGATGTAGGTCTGCACTTCCTTCAGATTACGGTGGCCTGAAATGGCCATGATTTGCGGCCCGCTGCATCCCGCTTCGGCCAGTCGGCGGCAGGCGGACTTGCGCAGCCCATGCGCGGCCAGCCCCAGCGGCAGGCCCGCTTCCGTCACGCGGTCACGAAACCAGTTGCCGAAACCGGCCACGGCGAAGGGCTTCCCATACTCGGTCAACAGGAACGTCATGTTCTTGACCGGCAGGGCGTCCAGAGACGCCCGCAGGACCGGGTGCAGGGGGATTTCCAGCTCTGTCCCTGTCTTGGACTGGCGAAGCCGCAAAACGCCGTCCCTGAGTTGCTGACGACCCATGCGCACCACGTCCGAACGCCGCTGGCCCGTATAGAGCAACAGGTCGAGTGCGAGCCGCGCCCGGCTGCCCGTCGGGTGGCGGGCATAGAAGGCTTCGATATGCTCTTCATCCCAAGACTGGTAGCCGGAAGAGCCTGTCCGCAGCTTCCTGATGCCAAGGCTCGGATCGTCGGGGCGCATTCCCGCGTCAATGGCATGGCGCATCAGAATCTTGATGGTCTTCAGCCAATTGTTCGCCACTGCCGGGCGCTCTGCCAGGTTGGCGATGATCGCCTTGACGTGTTCCCGCTTCAGCTTGGCCACGATCTTTTCGCCATGCTGTTCCCGGAACGGTTCGATGGTGCTGCGATAGGTGCGTTGCGTGATGGGCTTCAGGTTCCGGTATTCCGAAGAGCGGTAGTAGCTCGCCACTAGAGCCGCCACGGTGCCGGGAACGGTCTTCGCGGCCCCTGCCCCAAGGTTGTTCGGCTCGCCCTTCGCTGCGGCCTCATAGGCAGCCATGAATTCGGGACTCCACGGCAGGCCCGGCAACGCCACGCGGTCAAAGCCGGGGCGGCGGAAATACCAGCGGGGGCTTCCGTGCCGGTCAAGAAAGCCTTGGCAATACTTGGGTGGCTTACGCATCATCTCAGCACCTCATCCCAGCCGCCGTCGTCATGGTCATGTTGGGCCGGGTCTTCGCCACCCGGCAAAGCTTCAAAGGCGCGGTCCACCGCTCGAACGTCCCAGACATTGCGACCATAGATGCGCTTGGGGCCGGGCATACGCCCCTCCGCCACCAGACGGTCAAAAGTACTGGGGCTGACCCCAATAAGATCCGCCGCCTCTTTACGATTCAGCCCCCGCCGCGTGGGCGGCGGAAGGGCGCCGTGAGGTGTGGCGACGGCCTTAGTCATTGGCTCAGAACACCCCGTTCAGACGCACGGTGACGGTGCCCGACGGGTTGCCCGCCCCCGCGACGGCCACACCGATCTTGGTGTTGCCGCTGGTGGTGCTGGTCAGCAGCTTGGCGGTATCGTCCCAATAGACGGCAGCCCCGACGGCAAACACGTCGGTCGAGACCTTGGGCAGATCGAAGACGCCGACGGTCACAAGGTCCACGTCGGCCCCGGACAGGGCGTCACCAGCGGCAACGCCGAAGATCAGGCCCGACATTGCCCCGCCGCCGCTGGCGACGTTGTAGGGCGCGGCAATGGTCAGGTTCTCGCCCTTCTGTACATAATTTTTCACGGTCAGAGTCCTTTCAAAGTTCTGAAGAGGATGGTGGAAGCGGGGCGCTTGGACGCCGCCGCGATTTCCGCATCAAGCGCCGCCAGCGCCCGCGCCATCTCGGCATCGCTCTTGTAGGTCACAAGCTCGCCGTTCTGGTCGCGGAAGGTCATGACGCCGCCCGCTCTTGCCCTGAAGAGCATGTCACGGGCGGCGGTCAGCTCTACCAGCGTGAGGGCCATATCAGGCCCCCGGATTCAGGTAAGCACCGCGCCAATCCACGGCCCCGCAGCCGAAGTCTAAGACCACGCGGAATTCCATGCCCAGCACATCCCAGCCTTCGCGGGATGCCATCTGCGGCCCTTGGGCGGAGGACAGGTAAGCGTATTCCAGCACGGGTAGAACGGCGGGGTCCGCGAAGAGGTAGAAGGACTCGTCGGTGATGCGCGGTTCCACCAGCAAGGTCAGCTTGCCGCTGAAGGCGTTCACGTCTGCCACGGTGGCGGCATAGATCGAAGCCAAGACCTGTTCCGCCGTGGTTTCCAGCTCCGGCCCCACAACAAGGAAGCGCGGGGTCGCGTTGATCGGGGTCACGCCGTCCAGCCCCTTCATGCCGCGCATGGCCCTGCGGGCCGCGTCCAGCGCCGCAACGTCCAAGGCAGCCCCGGTGGCAAGGTTGCCGTGGGTGGCGTGGAAGAGGGCCAGCCCGTCTTCGCCCATGACCGGATTGGACAAGAGCTTGGTCAGCAGCAAGTTGGCTTCGGTTTCCGCCGCCATGCGGCCCGCCGTCGCGCCCCAGTCGCGGAAGGCCCCCAGATCGTCATTAATGAGGGCCTTGCGGCTGATAGCGAATTGGGTGGCGTAAGTGTCTAGCGAATAGGACTCCTTGGCCTCGCCACGCGTGTTGGACTTGATCTCGCCCGACTCGCTGACCTTTTCGAGCAACCCCACGTCCGACAGCTTC
Organism: Frigidibacter sp. MR17.14; assembly: GCF_037095735.1. Classification (NCBI taxonomy): domain Bacteria; kingdom Pseudomonadati; phylum Pseudomonadota; class Alphaproteobacteria; order Rhodobacterales; family Paracoccaceae; genus Frigidibacter; species Frigidibacter sp. MR17.14. The sequence continues at coordinate 121,114 of NZ_JBAWKD010000003.1, forward strand.
AGCGTGGACAGGGCGCGGAAGTCGGGCGCGGTGGCCTGCCGGGCCAAAGTGGTCTTGATCGGGCTTTGCGCTGTCTGATACCCGGCCATCAGGGTCCGGTTGCCCGTGCCCGTCAGCAGGTTCGGGAAGTCGCTGGTAGTGTGCATCGCCGCCCGGAAAAGCTGGTCTGCATCCATCCCCCGCGTCGAGACGCCCGTGGCCTCCACTGCGGCGCGGGCGTGATCGCGCAGCGTGTCCCCCATGTAGGGGGCAGCTTCCGGCTTGGGTGCCGTGCCCGATACGCGGGCATAGAGGGCATCGGCGCGACGCTGCATGGCGGTGGCCGGGTCATCTTGGGTGGCCACGGTGCGGATGCGGGGGGTCTGCCGGGCGCGGGCCTGAAGAGCTTCAGCAGCAGCCGCCCGACCGTCTTCGCGGATTTCGTCGTCGGTCAATTCGTCTTCCGCCGCAGCCATGCGGGCCTGCCACTCTTCGGGCAAGTTGTGGGCGGCGGCGACACGCTGGATTAGCGCGGCGCGGGGATCGTCTTGGTTATCCTTGGGCATGGGATCGCTCCTGAAGGTTGCGCCGGGATCGGCAGGGATCGGAACGGCAGAGACTTCGGAAATTGCCCAAGCCGCCGCCGTCCGAACGCGGGCCTTGGTCGCGGGATCGAAGGAGTCGGCCCAGCGGGTGACGCGGTAGCCGATGGAAACGCCCTTCAAGGTGCCTTCCTGAATCCGGGTGATGATCGAGGCGGCGTCGGTTGCGCTGGACAGGCGGATGGTGGCCACAAGGCTTCCGCCTTCCATGCGATGCGCGATAATCACGCCAATCACGTCGCGCGCAGAGCCTTGGCGGTGCCCGTCCAACACGGGCGAGCCGTTAAGGCCGGACAGATCCAGTGCGGCGGGGTCCAGCCGTTCGGTGTAAGGCCCCCTGGAGTCCCGGCGGGTGACGCTCGCGAAGGTGCTAACCACGGCTTCAACGGTCATCGCATCTGCATTGAATGAGTCGGGCGTGAAGCTGGCCCGACGGATCATCAGGTCATCGAGCGGCATTGCTGCCCCCTTTCGGTTTGAACGTGTCAGCGGCAATCTCGGCGTCGAGGTCTTCCAGCGCCCAGCCGCGCGCCGCCACCAGCTTGCGGCGGCTGGTCAACCCGGCGTTCATTTCTGCCACGTCGGCCTGAACCTGCTTGGCAGGGTCAACCTGCGTAAAGGCCGGGGGCAGCCATTCGCAGGCCAGATAATCGCGCGGGCTCGCCTCGAAATCCGGGGCTGCAAGCTCTCCCGAGAGGACGCCCCACGTCACCACGCGCCGCCAGATCGGGCGCAAGAGCTGGGGCACCAGAATTCCGTATTGGATTTGCTCCACCCGTTGACGGAAGGGCAGAAGCCCCGCCCGCAGGCTGGAATAGTTGGCCCCGGTCAAGTCACCCGACAGAAGGTGTTCGGGCAGGCCAAGCCCGGCGGCGAGCTGTTGCAGGTTAAGGCGCAGAAAGGCGGCAACCTCTTGGGTCTGGCCGGGGGAGTTGAATTTTATGTCAACGCCGGTCGGCAGGCGCTTCAGGGTGCCCGGTTCAAGGCCGGTTTCCAGAATGCCGCCCGCCTCTTCGCCCGTGTAAGGCTCGCCCGCCGTACCGTTCTGGTCGATCAGGAAGCCCGCGTGCATCGCGGCAATCTTGACGCCCATGAGCAGGGCATCGCAGAGCTGGTCGAATTCGGACGCGGGCAGGATGACCGGGGCCAGCCAAGACACGCCCCGGACCTGCCCGGCGGCAAGCGGTTTGAAGACGTGAAGAATCTGGTCCGCCGGAATACGGACGGGCGGCGCGTGGGTCGCAAAAAGGTCATGGGGCCGCGACGGCAGGACGTGGTAGGCCACCCGCTGCCCGTCTTGGTCGAATTCCACGCCTTGGACGATCACCCCGCCGTCGCTCAACTCACGGGTCATCGACTCGTCCACCAGCTCCGGCGGGATCAGACGAACCTTGGGGCCGTCTTCGGTTTCGATGACCTGAAGGAAGGCTTCGCCGTCAATCACAAGGCCCCGCGCCACGTCGGCTTGCTGGCCGTAGGCGTCGGTTCGGCCATCCGCGTCCGCCTCTTCCGTCCAGCGCCCCCACAGATCGGATTGGGCCTTGCGGATGGTGGCATCGGAATGCTTTGGGGTCGGAACGATGCCCGCGCCGATCAAGGCCCCTGCCCAGTTGACCACGGCCTGCGAAAGCCAAGGATTGTTGTTCGCCAGATACCGCGCGCGGGTCCGAACGCTCGCCCCCGCCCCGGCAACCTCACTGTTGATCCTGCCGAACGTGCCCATGCCCCAGCCGCGCCGCCCGCCCGCCGCGCCGTCGAAGCGGCGGACAGCCCTGGCCTTCGCGGGCCGGGTGAAGATGCGGGTCAGCGTCTGGCCGAAGGGGAAAGCCATGTCAGTCGCTCAGCTCTTCCAGCAACTCCGCAATGAGACGCGAAGCCGGGATGACAAAGGCGGCGTCCATCGGCTGCGCCAGTCCCGAGTCCGCCAGAATAACTTCAGCTTCCGCCTTGGCCTTCGCGTCGATCATCGACTCGTCGGCTGCCCAGTCCATCCGCGTTCGGGTCGTGCCATCGCGCCGCAGTTCGATAACGAGATTAAACGCTTCACCCGCCTTCGCCCGCTCAATGGCTTCATCAATCGGGCGCAGGACTTTCCAGCCGCCGGGAATCTTGACCCGACGGCCTTGGCCTGTCTGGGGCTGTTGAAGAAACTGGGCAGCGATTTCCAGCTTCGCCCGATCAAGCCCGAACGCTGCGGCCTTATGGACCAGCCGAAGGGCACAGATGGTCTCAAGGGCGAAGTGATCGGTGCGCCCGTCCCTTTCGACAGGCGGAAAGTAGGTCCGCTGCGTCAGGTTGCGCAGCGTCTTGTCGAGTGTCGGCACACGATCTTTCGGCAAGCGGTCGATCTTTGCGAAGGCATCAGTTGCTTCACGGATGGCGAACATACACGGGCTCCTAGATTGCTTATCGACTCAATAACTCATCTGGAGTTGACTTGGCAAGCTCTTTCGAGCATCTTCCGACTCACAGCGATGGACACGCTGTTCCTTCGGGGCGAAGCCCCATCGGGCCACCACGCCTCCCGGCTGGTGTGGTGGCCCGACCAACCTCAAGCGAGAACAAATGATGCAGGTGAGACTGGATGTGCGGCAATGCCGCAAGCTGCCGCTTGAACGGCGGGCGAAGACCTTCGAGTTGATCGCCGGTCAGCTCATGCGCGAATACACGATCCGAACCGGCATCGAAGTCCCGCAGGACATGGACTTGGAAGTTGTCGAGGCGTTCGCGGAAGGCAATCCCACGTTCGCCAAAGTCTACGAAAAGATCATGGAAGTCCGGGAAGCCCTTCTGGGATTCTAGCGGCGAAGGGGGATGTTGGACACGCGGACTTTCTTGCTCGCGTCGTCAACGCCCGCGTCGGTAAGCTTCTGGACCAAGGCATCCCAAATGGGCCAAGGGTATTGAGTCGGCCCGATTATCACTTCCTCTAGTAACTCTGGCAGGGTCGCGCCAAGGAAGTCTTCTTCCGGGTAGTTATTCAATTCGAGCTTGAAAACCCTTTGCGGAACGCCGGAAATTGTTAGGACTTCCGACTTCAGCTTGTCTGACTTCTTTCCGGTTAGGGAGAAGTTGGGGGAAAATATAATCCTCCATTCTTTCTCTTCCCAGAATCCCGGATGCTTGGTCGATAGAGCGGCGAAGTGCAATGCCGAATTCATATAAAACGCTATGTTCTCCGCCCCTAAACGGGGCAACATAGCCTTGTATTTCTCAAGGCCCGAAATGACCTCCAAGAATAGTGGCTTGAAAGTCTCTTGGTCGGCGTAAAGCACAGGACTGGTATAAGCCTGCAAGGCATCGCTTTCCGCGAGAAACGGCGTGCTATTGAAGACGAAAGCGACGTTGGTGTTCCCCCCGTATGCGCGCCACATAGAAAGCCGCCCATACAAGTCTTCCCTGCTGTTGCTGTCGCTGTTGCCGTGGCTGTCGCTGTTGCCGTGCTCGCTTATGGCAATCATGAACGTATCAAGGCTCCGAACCCGCTCGCCTGCCAGATACCGTTCGAGAATCTTTTCCGTCAATCCGGCCTCAACGCCATCCAGAACGCCGACAAGCCGCGACCGAAGTTCTTCATCGTTGAACGCGCCAACAATACAATTGTTGCCGTGCTGGACTTCAGAGAAGTCATTCATCAAGTTTGTATTTCTGAGATATATGCAATTCCCATCGATAATTCGGATTGCGTTTTCCGCGCTCGTATAGTGAACGAATTTCGTGCCATTAGCGCGGAGTTTATCCATCTTCCGTGAGGCATACGGAAAGAAGGTTTCACGAACGATCTTTGAAATTTCTTCTTGGGAAAAGCCGCTCATTGGGTCCGCCTATTATTTTTCCAACCACTTTGACTTGATAACTGCCGGGGATTTCTTCGGCAAGGTTACTCTGGTCAGTTCCTCTTCACGGCGGTCCAAATTCAGCCCGACAAGCTGCCGCGCTGCCAGCGCATAAACCGTCGCGTCCAGCGTCTCGGCTCGCTTGCCAGGAATCCGCTCGAAACGCCGCTGGGGCTGGCCCTTGTAGTAACGGACCACGCGGCGTTCGCTGGTCAGTTGCTCAAAGAAGATCGGGGCAAGGTCGGAAGAGAACCGGAAGGCCCCGCCTCTGGACAGCCGGTTGAAGAGCTGCGCCTTGATCGCATCCACGCCCACAAGGAAGAGCGGCGCGCCCTTCATGCTGGACCGTTGCAGGAAGGGCCGCGCCATGCCCGACACGCCCTTGCCGCTGACCACGCGCCGCCCAAACCGCGACCGGGTGAAGCCGTGGACAAGATCGGCGTGGCCCCCGTCGCCCGAGTCGATCACGGTGGCATCGCAGGTCAGGATACCGCCCGTCGGGTGCCGCCAGATGGTCTTCAGGGCGTCGTCCAACTCGGCCCAAGTGGGATCGGCTTCAATCGCCCCCCAGATCACGCTATGGCCCAGAATGAAGACTGCATCGCCTTTGCCATGGCCAAGGAAGACCAGTTCAAGCCGGTCGTCTTGGCAGTCCACCCCCGCCGTGATGACCAGCACTTCCGGCGGGATGCGGTCGGGCAGCCCGAATGGCTCGCGCTTTGCTGCCAACTCATGTTCGTCAAGATCGTCCTGGGCTTCGCGCCACGCCTCGCCCAAGACCAGATTGACGAAGGTCTGAAGGGTGGACGGGTTGTCCTTCGCCCGGATGAATTCCGCAGCCAGCGTGGCCCAAGAGGCGTTGGCATGAGGGCTGACAAGGGCGTTGATCCTGAAGCCCGCATGGCCCCGGACATGGGGCATGGTGGCCCGCCAGCGGCCTTCCGCCACCAGCGCCGCCTTGTGCCGCTCTGCCACGACAGAACCGCAGCAAGGGCAGGCCCAAGCCGCCTCTTCCGGCCTGCCGTCCGGCCAAGTGATGTTCGCCCATAGGACTTCGGAAAAGCCGCCGCAGTCCGGGCAGGGAATTTCAAAGATGCGCTGGTCAGACTCGGCATATAGGCGGCTGACAGGGCCGAAGTCGAAAATCGGGGTGCTGCCCGCGATGATCTTCCGATCCGGGAAGGCCAGCGTCCGCATTTCGGCCAGCTTGATCGGGTCGCCTTCCTGCCCGATCTCGAAACCGTCGATTTCGTCCAGAAGCAGAATCTTGGCATTGTGCCGCCGCAGGTTCCGGGGGCTTTTCGCGGCCACCAGCTTCAGGCTGCCCCCGGCGAACCGCTTGGACATGAGAGTCGAGCGGCCCGTTTCGTCGGCCTCAGGATCAAGGATGCCCCGCAGGACCGGGGAAGCGTCAAAGGTGCCTTCAATGTCGCCCACGGCATAGTCGCGGCAATCGTCCTGCGTCGGCAGGACGGCCAAGATCGGGCACGGCTGATTGGCGACATAGTTGCCGATGACGGCGGTCAACAGGCTGGTGTAGCCGATCCGGGCAGATTTCTGGACGGTGATCCGGCTGATTTCCGGGTCGTCAATCGCATCGCAGATTCCGCGCTGATAAGTCCAGAGCCGGACCTTGCCCGGCAGAGCCGACACGGTGGCGGGGAAATGGACGGTCGACTCGATCCAGTCGGCCAATGGCAGGACCGGCGGTGGCTTCAGGGCTGCCAGCGCGCGGCGGCGGGTCAGGGTCAGGGCATTATTCATGGCTGGCCAGCTCCTCTAGGACGGCGCGAACCTCGCGGTCGATTGTGGCCACGTCATGCGGGGTCAGGTGGCCAAGGCGGCTTGCCGCCCGCGACGGCAGGGCCAGAAGCGCGGCGCGAACGTCCCGCAAAACGCCCGCCCAAGCCTTCTCCACGTCCGCTAGCGGGGCCAGCTCGCCCTTGGCCTTCAGGTTCGCGGTTTCCAGCTTCTCGGCTGTGGCACGGGCAAGGCGGATTTTCTCGGCGTTCAGTTCGGGGTTGTTCGCCAAGGCGCTGTTGCCCTTGCTGACCTTCAGGTCGGCCACATAGGCCCGGACAGCCGGGCGCAGATCGAAGAGCTTGTCCGGGCGGCGGGGAATGCGGCCTTCCCGTGCCAAGGTGTTGATCCGGGGGGCGGTGGTACCCAGCCATCCGGCCACCGTGTCGGCGGTCACGGGGCAATCGTGGGGGCTGCCCGCCAGCTCTTCGATTTCTGCCAGCTCATGGGCGGGGATCATGCGTCAAATCCTTCGGTAAATCGAATTCCCGAAGGAAAACCGAATTTGGGGATTTCGATTTTTTGTGTCGGGGGTGATATGCCGGGGCTCCGCGCCCCCCGCAGTCCAACAGCCGGGCAAGGACCCACGCCCGCCCGGCTGACCTTGCATCTGGTCTTGCCAAGCCATGCTTCGGACAGCACGGCAGAGGGCAGGCATCCCATCCGGAATCTCGGAACGCCCCTAAAGGGGCGATTCCGGATTTTCCGGGTTATGGGGGTGGTTTTCCCCCGGAAGGAATCCGGAAGATTCCGAGTTTTTCCGAGATTCCGGCTGGTCGGTTCACCCTTCATCATCACCCCCAAGTGCATCGCTGAATCGTTCCATGGGATCGTCGGGCAGATGGTATGCACCCCCGCTGAAGTGCAACTTGCCCTTGGCCACCAGCCCCTTCAGGGCGATTTCCATGGTTCGCCGCCTATTGTCGGGCACGTCGGATTGCGAGACGCGCCGCCCGTCAATGCAAGCCTTCCGCAATTCGGCTTCGGGCAGAGACGAGTCCGCCGTCAATTCGCGGAAGTGGCCCATGACCGCCTCTTCGCCACGGGTCAGCTTGGGCAAAGCCTTGGTAGTGGCGTGCAGATCGTCTTCCGCAATCGCCGCCGTGATCGGGTCGCCGTCTTCGTCCACCCCGACGTTTCGCGTCCCGATGCTGAAGGCAATGGACAGGGCCGTGGGGCCGTTCCGGTTCTTGGACAGCTCGCAGGCCACGGTGTCTTCGCCGCGTTCGCGGGTCAGGGCAATCGACACGTCCAGCGCCCCGTTCAAGAGGCTATGGCCACGGGGCAGCCTGTCGCCTGCCTTGGTGTCATGGTGGATCAGGATGACCGCCGCGCCCCACTTGGTCAGGGACCGCGCCGCCGCCACAACCTGCCCCATGCCTTCCGCCGTGTTCTCCTCCAAGCCGGGGAAGGCCACGGCCAGCGTGTCAATGATGACCAGAGCCGGGCGGCAAGCCTTCACGGCAGCCCGCAATTCGGCCAGCTCGCCCTTCTTGGAAAGCAAGTCGGACACGCCCGAAACAAGGTGGAAGGCATCCGCTTCGCCGTGGTCTTGGCGAAGAGCTGACAGCCGCCCGCGCATCCCGTGCCCGTCTTCCACGGCCACATAGAACACGCCGCCTTGCCGGGTCCGCCGTCCGAAGACTTCGGCCCCTTGCGCGACGGCATAGCCCAAGCGCGGGGCCAGAAGGCTTTTGCCTGCCCCCGGTGCCCCGACAATGGCGGCAACGTCGCCTTGGGCCAGAAGCCCCTTGATGACGTAGGGACGGGCGGGCAGCGTGTCGCATTCGGCGGGGGTCAGGAAGGTCAGCCGGGATGCCGCGCCGCCCGCTTGGTCGGCAGTCGGGGCATCGGACGCCACGCCTAACAGAGCCTCAATTTCGGCCAGCTCGGCTTCGTCCGGGCCGGTGAAGAGGGCCAGCTTCCGTTCCAAGTCAAACTGGCGGTGCAGCTCGGCCACGGTGGCATTCTTCCAGCCATGGCGTTCGGCGTCGGTGACGATGGTCCAGCCCGTCACGCCGCCGTCGGGCTTGAAGGAGTCCCAGGCGGCATCGGTCGCGCCGGGTTCATAGCCCGGCCATTGGCCCGACCAACCGTGCCAAGCCTCGCGCCCGTCTTCGTCGCCGTCCGTTTCACAATGCAGGGCCATGCCGATCTTCAGCCATGCGTCCCGGCTGGCGTATTCGTCGCCGTCATTGGGCAGCGCCATGAGGGCTTCGCGCATGACATGGAAGGGCAGACCCGTCGGCTCCCCTTGGCCCGGTTCCTTGGCCTTCCGACGCGGCTTCAGGGCTTCGGGCAAGGCCAGTGGATCATCGACCAAACTGCCCGACAGAAGGCGATATGAGCCGCCCGCATGGGTCGCGCCGGGTGCAGCGATGTAGCCGCCTTCGCCTCGCACATCAACGCCAACGGGCAGCCCGACGGCGCTGTTGCCCATACCCTCGTCCCACCGGAAGATCGCGTGACGCCCGCCCGAAGGCGTGGCCACCATGGTCGGCGAGAGGGCTTCAGGATCGAAGCCGATGGCCCGAAGGCCAGCGAAGCCGTCCTTGCCGTTCTTCTGGTCAATGTCCAACGTCAGAAGGCGCGTTCGCGGCCCCATCGGAATGCCCGGCATGGCGTCGGGCCATTTGCCGAACCAGCGACGGATTTGGGCTTCGTCGGTTGTGGCCCGGTTCTGCCAGTCTTTGATGCAGGGCTTCTTGCGGGGGTCTATTCCGGGCAGCGGATTGGGCACCAGACGGAAGGGAAAGACAGGGATGCCCTTACGCGCCAAATCAAGGGCGGCTTGAAGATTTTCTTTGTTTGTTATAGGTTTGGCTTGCGACACAGCTGGTTCCTTTGTCGTGCGAAGACAGGCCCCCGGTGGTGATGACACTGGGGGTTTCGCATTTGCGGGGACTGGCGGATCAGGGCGGCGAGACGCCACCCGTCAGCGGGCGCTTCAGGGCAAAAGGGTTTGACAGACACGGAAAAAAGCCTTGGAAAACATTGGCTAAATCCCGGGCGGGTTGACACTCTAAGGTGCTGAAATCACGAAAGGCCCGGAGTCCCTCCGGGCCTACCAACGGACTGGACATGCCGTTCGCTTTCAGAACGTTGATCCGGACGTGCCCCACGAAGAGGAATGGCGTGGGGCACTTTGCCGTGAAAGCCCCGCACCGGATCACCCGAGGGAACGCGTGACCGCCTCCAATCCCCGGATCGTTTCGTCATACGAGTCGAGCGCCTTGGGGTGCTCCTCTCGCTGACGGATGTAGAAGCGCAGCCAGGCGTCCAACTGCTCGAGGGGATAGGTGTTCGACCAGATCTTGCCGGTCAGCGTGAAGGTGCCGGCCGCGGCATCGTGAGTGACTTGCATGGCACATCCCATAGTGCCTTCGCGGTCGGCAAGCAACGCGCCCCACATGTGCGGATCGGTGATCGGGCACGCCCCCAGCGCCCGTGACCTCTGCGCCGCGATCCGCTGCGAAAGCGCCAACGCGATGCGGCGGTTCAGCCTGTGCTTGCGCCATGGCCGATGCGGCGCGTTGGAGATCGCCAGCATTTCAGCGGCAGACTCGAACGCGGCGCTGCTGACATCACCGCCCCGTGCTGACGACCCCAGCCTCGATCCGCGCAGGCCGACGCACGAAAAAGCCCGCCCAGATCTCTCCGGGCGGGCCCTCCGACGCAAGCGTCGTTCCGGGTCACATCTGCTTCTTGGCCTCGGCGGCCGTCATGCCGATGTTGATCTGCTCTTCCGGCACGAAGTTCGGCGGGACCACGAGCGAGAAGATGCCCCCGCCCATCGCTTCGGTGCGGGTGATGTAAATGCGCTCGCGGTTGCCGGCTTCGGGTGCGACGCTGCCGACGACGCCCACGACCTCGCCGTCCGAGGTGACGACGGTCTTGTCCATGAGCGGGTTGCCCTGAGTGGTCATGGCCGGCATCTCGGTGGCTTCCGACTGCGCGTCGCGCACGAAGCCGCCGGCGTCGTCGCTGCCGTCTGCGGTCGTCTTCGAGGGCGTGGACGGCGAGGGCATGGTGGTCGCGTCCGACTGGGCGTCACGGACGAAACCGGTCGGATCATCGCTGCCGTCGGCGGTGGTTTTCGATTGGGCATAGGCGCCGCCCGCCATCAGCGAGAGCGCCGCGGCACCTGCCAGGAATTTGTTCGCGAACTTCATTTGGGGTCCTCCTCAATCCAAACTGGCCGGGCACGCGCGCCTCGGGTGGGTCGCGCCCGGCTTCGGAAAAGAAACAATCTGACCGCATCATTCGGTCCGTGCTTCAGGCCCCAGTCCCCCTGCGCGCTGACGCGCGGACCTTCCGTGCCTGATGCGCGTTGGGGAATCGCTCAATACTTGACCCAACCGCCTTCGATCCGCGTCCCACGGTCATCGACAGCTGCGCCGGCGACATCGGGGCCAGCACCGGGATCGAGCTGGCCCTCGGCCGCAGCGCCGGTTGTTGGCATCGATCACTCTGCTGCCGCGCTTGCGCTGCCCGGGGCGACAAACCTCAGCCTCTGCACCTCGACAGGAACATCTGCGGCGTCGAATACGCGGGCTGGTCAAGGGTCACCTCGTCGGGCTGCGCTCGGCCAGCCCGGACGGCAAACACCTCTTCGGGGCCAAAGACAGCGCGGTCCGCGCAGGGCTGGCTCGCATCCGTCACCGCGCATCTTGAAGACGGACGCCTTGGGCAAAACCGGTGCCGCGCCACTGCGCGGCGGGCTCTGAACGGAAGCTGCGGGCCCTGCCCCGTCACAGGGACAAGCCCCCCGAACAGGCGGGCTCATTTCGCACCCTGCCAAATGAGTCCTTGCTTTATGCGGCGCAAGCGCCCATGTGTCTGGGGCTGACGTTTCTTCTCTTCGTAATGCTGTCGCCGCTGACACGGTTCCGGTTGATCGACTTGGATCGACCTTTGCCGGGCTGTCGCGATCCTGCGGACAGCATTATCACAGGAGACCACGGATATGGCCAATGGCACCGTGAAATGGTTCAACACCGAAAAAGGCTTCGGCTTCATCCAGCCGGAAGATGGCCGCAAGGACATCTTCGTCCACATCTCGGCCGTGGAACGCGCCGGGATCAGCCGTCTCAATGACGGCCAGGCCGTGACCTTCGACATCGAGACCGGCCGCGACGGGCGTGAATCGGCGTCCAATCTGGCGCTCGCGTGAAGACGACACTGGAAGACCTGCTCGCAGGTCTTCCGGCTCAGGAGGGAAACGGCGGGCAGCCCCTGGGCACCGACGTTTCCGCCTCGAAGTCGAAGGCGTCGACTTCCGTGACGCAACTGGACCGGACGACGGCCAATGTCCGGCGCGTGCTCGATGACGAGGCGCTGCTGAGAACCGAGAAGACCGCGAAGCTCAAGGCCGCCCGCGAAAAACGCGATGCGGGCCGCAAGGGCTGAAAACGCCCGCGTGCCTATCGACGATACGGCCCGCACCGCAGTGTCCACCATGTCCGTGCGGGCATCCCGCAACGACATGAGGAGACGGCCATGGGATATTCCACGCCGAAGAAGCAGCTGGATCTCAAGGAATTCCTGAGCACTCCGGCGAAGAAGAAGCCTTACGTGCGCAAGTTTGCGGCCACCAAGCCCAAGGCAGAGGCCGCCGCGCCCGATACGTCCGAAGACACGGCGTCCTGAAGGGCCCTGCTTCGGCATCACGACGTGATCGGCACCGTTCCCGACCGGAGGCGGCGCGCCCGCCAAAGGGCGAAGTCGCGGCACAGGCCGCGCACAGACAGAAGATCCCCCGAACCGAGAGGTCTTGCGCAGTCAGCCCGAAGGGGTCGTCGCGCCACAAACGGTTCGGGCGGGATCACCACACAAAGGATATGACCATGATGGAAGTCCAATGGGGCCTCCCTCTCAACCTGCATCAGCCGCTCGAGGGCGAACCCGAGCGGTTCAGCACGATCGAGAAGGCGCGCTACTGGCTGCGCCGCAGATGGCCGGTCTCCGACACGGCGCGCAAGGTCGCGCTCGAGAAGGTCGAAGCTGCCATGGAGTGCATGAGCCCGGTCGAGGACGCCCGCCGCGCCTTCTGCGTTGCCGCGCTTTCCGCAGGTTTCGTGCCCAGCATCGACGCCTGAGAGACCGGGCGACGGTGTGGCGGGGGCGCTGATGACACCGTTCGCCGCTGTCGCCCCGCTGCCGATCCAAGTCGCGACCATCCTGCGCGGTTGGTCGAACGGCGGCTTCCGGCAAGGCCGCTCTGCGCAGATCCGCTGAGCCAGCCTGATCCGCTGCTTGACTCACTGACCCCCACCACACGAGGTTGACTGGGCGTGGGGCACCCGCGCCCTGAAAAGATCAGCACATCTGCGAAGCGGCGCGGCATTCCGCGTCTGCAACTTTCCGAACGCGGCTTCACTCCAAGGGCTGCGCCGCGGTTCGCGCCGCAGGTGCGCATGGCCTGATGGGTCTGCCCGGTGGAACGCGCGAGGCCGATGCATCCCTGAACCCGGCTTGTGGTCTGAGCGCCGACGTCCCGCCCCGGTTAGGGGCCAGACCGTGGACGACGACGAGGCGCGTCTGCCACGCCGGACAGCCCGTCTTGGCCGCTACGGCTGGCGGCTGCGATCCGGATCAACGCGGTCAGGTTCGCAGCATCAGTAGCGCCCCCGGCCGCTCCGCACAGGGGCGCACTCAGGCGGCGTCGCGGGGATCCTTCTTGGGCCCTTCGGCGAGGTTGCGCCAGCTTTCGTCGCTCTGTTCCTCTGTCTCCGGACGCCGGCTCCATTGCGCCAGAAGGTCCTCTTCCGCAGCCTGATCCGTGGCCCTCTCCGACCGCCGCACGCCGATCGCACTGCGCAGGCGCAGAAGCCGGGTCTGAAGCTGGGCCAGCGCCGCGCCAAGCTCGAGCGCGTCGCGCGACGTGCGGCTGGCCAGCGGATAGTCGATCTCGCCCACCGCCAGCTTGCGGGCGCTGGCGACAAGCTGTTCGATCGGGCGCGTCGTCCGGCGGATGATCAGGACGAGAACAAGCACCATGGCCAGCCCGATCCCGATCAGGGCCAGCACCGTCTGCGTCGCCGTCATTCCCGGCACCGCGGCCGAGATCTGCGCCGGCGACCGGACGATCAGGCTCCAATGCAGCGGCAGGTCCTCTCCGAACACTCCGGGCACCGAGGCGTTGAACAGTTCCTCGCCGTTCTGATGGCTGTAGCCGTAGTCGCGCGAGATCCCGCGCGCGGCGGTGGCGATGGCTTGGGACGAGGGCGGGGCCGTGCTGTGCAGCGCCGCCTGCGCCGGCACCTCGCCCGACCGCGTGACAAGGAAGCTGTCGAGCCCGAGATCGGCAGACGTCTCGACCAGCATTTTCTGAAGCCAGGACAGCCGCAGCTTGTAGACCACGACGCCGGTCAGGAAGCCGTCCGCGTCATAGATGCCGCGGGACATGTCGAGCACCGGCTCCGGATTGTCCCCGAAGCGATGCCGGTGGACATCGCTCAACGAGGGGCGCGTGATCGCCGCCTTGAACCAGTCCTCGTCGCTGACATCGCGTCCCTCGCCCACGCGGTGCGAACCGGCCAGAAGCCAGCCGTGCACGTCTGCGACCCCGGCCCAGGCGATCTGCCCGCCAGAGGCGACCACGGCATCGGTGAAGTTCTGCAACCCCGAGGACGAGTTGATGCGCACGTTCTTCGACACCGCGTCGAGACTGGACCATTCGCGCATCATGGCGTTGCGCAGGACCAGCGCCACCGCCTCGCCGCCGCGGATCGTGGCCTCGGCGCGCGCGGCGCGCAGGAACCCGTCCTGGTAGCGGGCCACCACGATGGCCCCCGCCCCCAGGGCACCGGCCACCACGCAGAGGATGCCGATGATCAGCACCATGCTCAGCGAGAGCCCTCCGGATTTCCTGCGAAACATGATCAAAGCTCCACTCGTCGACGCCTTTACACTCGTTCAGGAAACGGAAATCACTGTGGAAAAAATGTGGCGAGAACCGGGCCGCGCCCGTCCGCACAACCTTTCCGGTCCTGACGCGCGTCCGCCTTCGACGTCCCGGCTGCATCCATCCGCCCCGGCGGGCCCGCGCAGGCATCGGCTTCGCAATCGGAAGCCGACGCTCTGCGAAGGCTGCGGCAAAACGGCCGGAGGACCAAGGACCAGCGGACCCGTTCGCGACGGACTGGCCGCGGTCTCGAGTTACCCATCCGGCCACGTCGTGACCGGCCTGCGCGGGGCATCCGGCACTCCTTCATCCGTGCCGCGCCGAGAGACTGGCCCCCTCACAGCAGGACCGCCAAGCCGGTGCGCCTGCCGATGATGTGGGACCGGGCGGGTCACGAGACCGCCGCCCCCCGGCTGTCATCGCATCGTCGCTTTGGCCGATGTCGGGCGGGGCCGTGCGCGCCGACATCTAACCACCCTTCATCGGGCTGCGCGCGAAGGCGCGCCTTCGCGCGGCCGACCATCGCCAGGGCAGCGAACGGTCGCGGAGGATTCTGGGGGCCGTGCCGTCTCACCCTTCGGCGACAACGCGGCGCAGTCATCGGCTGGGGCGCGCGGTTATCCTGCCAGTCAGCGCCGCGACCGCGCAACAAGCGACCGCAGCGGGTGTGCGGGCCGCCATTCGCAAATCGACACGTCCATACGACCGAACCGGTGCGCGGGCCCAAATGCAGAAGGCGCCGCACGAACGTGCAGCGCCTTCCGGGAATGATGGTGGGTGATAAGGGATTTGAACCCCTGACATCTTCGATGTGAACGAAGCGCTCTACCACTGAGCTAATCACCCGGTGGCGGTGCTGATACCGGCTGTCGCGGCACAGCGCAAGGGGGGTGTTGCGCAGATTTTCACCCTGCCCCGGCGGAAGCCGGAGCCGCCACAAAAAACGGGCGCGGCCTGCGCCGCGCCCGTCCCTCTCATCCGATCAAGGCGCTCAGTGCGCCGTCGCGCTCGGGCCCTGCGGCTGGGCAGCGGCGCGGGCCGCGGCGGCGGCCTCTTCGGCCGCCTCGTCCCAATCGATCGGCTCGGGCTGGCGCACCAGCGCGCGGGCCAGAACCTCGCGCACATGGGTCACCGGCACCAGCTCCAGCCCCTGCTTCACCGAGTCGGGGATCTCGGCCAGGTCCTTCTCGTTCTCCTCGGGGATGAACACCGTCTTGATGCCGCCCCGAAGCGCCGCGAGAAGCTTCTCCTTCAGCCCGCCGATCGCCATCGCATTGCCGCGCAGCGACACCTCGCCGGTCATGGCGATGTCCTTGCGCACCGGGATGCCGGTCAGCACCGAGACGATCGAGGTCACCATCGCCAGCCCCGCCGAGGGGCCGTCCTTCGGGGTCGCCCCGTCCGGCACGTGGACGTGGATGTCGATCGCGTCGAACTTCGGCGGCTTCACCCCGATCGAGGGCGCGATGGACCGAACGTAGCTCGAGGCCGCGTCGATCGATTCCTTCATCACGTCCCCAAGCTTGCCGGTGGTCTTCATCCGGCCCTTGCCCGGCAGCTTCAGCGCCTCGATCTGCAGCAGGTCGCCGCCCACCGAGGTCCAGGCCAGACCGGTGACGACACCGACCTGATCCTCTTTCTCGGCCAGGCCATAGCGGTGCCGCTTGACGCCAAGGAACTCCTCGAGCGTCTCGGGCGTGACCACGACCTTGTCGGTCTCCTTCTTCAGGATCTTGGTCACGGCCTTGCGCGCCAGTTTCGCCATCTCGCGCTCGAGGTTCCGCACCCCGGCCTCGCGGGTATAGCTGCGGATGACCTCGTCCAGCGCCGCATCGGTGATCGCGAACTCGCCCTTCTTCAGGCCGTGGTTCTTGATCTGCTTCGGCAGCAGGTGCTGCTTGGCGATCTCGCGCTTCTCTTCCTCGGTGTAGCCGGCCAGAGAGATGATCTCCATCCGGTCGAGAAGCGGCCCCGGCATGTTGTAGCTGTTGGCCGTGGTCAGGAACATCACGTTCGACAGGTCGTATTCCACCTCGAGATAGTGGTCCACGAAGGTCGCGTTCTGTTCCGGGTCCAGCACCTCGAGCATCGCCGAAGCCGGGTCGCCGCGGAAGTCCTGACCCATCTTGTCGATCTCGTCGAGAAGGATCAGCGGGTTGGTGGTCTTCGCTTTCTTCAGCGCCTGGATGATCTTGCCGGGCATCGAGCCAATGTAGGTCCGACGGTGGCCGCGGATCTCCGACTCGTCCCGGACACCGCCGAGCGAGATGCGGATGAACTCGCGCCCCGTGGCCTTCGCCACGCTGCGACCGAGCGAGGTTTTACCGACGCCCGGAGGACCGACGAGGCAGAGGATCGGGCCCTTCAGCTTGGTCGAGCGCGCCTGCACGGCCAGATACTCGACGATGCGCTCCTTGACCTTCTCAAGCCCGAAGTGGTCGTGGTTCAGCACGTCCTCGGCCAGTTTCAGGTCCTTCTTGACCTTCGACTTCACGCCCCAGGGCAGCGACAGCATCCAGTCGAGGTAGTTGCGCACGACCGTGGCCTCGGCCGACATCGGCGACATCGACTTCAGCTTCTTCAGCTCGGCCTGCGCCTTGTCGGCGGCCTCCTTGCTGAACTTGGTTTTGGCGATCTTCTCCTCGAGCTCGGCGATCTCGTTCTGGCCATCCTCGCCATCGCCCAGCTCGCGCTGGATCGCCTTCATCTGCTCGTTCAGGTAGTACTCGCGCTGGGTCTTCTCCATCTGCGACTTGACGCGGGTCTTGATCTTCTTCTCGACCTGAAGGACCGACATCTCGCCCTGCATCAGGCCATAGACCTTCTCCAGCCGCTCGGCCACGTCGAGCGTCTCCAGCAGGTCCTGCTTCTGGCCCACGTCGATGCCCAGATGCCCGGCCGACACGTCGGCCAGCTTCGCGGGATCGCGCGCCTCGGACACGGCGGTCAGCGCCTCTTCGGGGATGTTCTTCTTGACCTTGGCATAGCGTTCGAATTCCTCGGCGACAGAGCGCACGAGGGCCTTGACCGCGGCCGGATCGCCGTCGGTCTCGCTCAGCAGTTCGGCCTTGGCCTCGAAATACTGGTCGTTGGGCAGGAACTCGGTGATCTTCACGCGGGCGCGGCCTTCGACCAGCACCTTCACGGTGCCGTCGGGCAGCTTCAGCAGTTGCAGCACGGCGGCAAGCACGCCGGTGCGATAGATGCCCTCTGCGGTCGGATCATCGATCGCCGGGTCGATCTGCGACGACAGCAGGATCTGCTTGTCATCGGCCATGACCTCCTCGAGCGCCCGCACCGATTTCTCGCGGCCCACGAACAGCGGGACCACCATGTGCGGGAAGACCACGATATCGCGCAGCGGCAACACGGGGTAGCTGGTGGCAAGGGGTTCGTTCATGCTCATTCCTCTCTGGCAGGAGGGCATCCGGTCCCGTTCGTCGGCGACCACCGGCCCTCCCCGTCTGTCCGGCTCTTCTGAACCATCCGGTCCAATATCTGGGGGGTGCGGACCCCCGTTTCAACAGGACCCGGGCACGGGTTGACGGCCAGAGTAGCGCCGCGCCGGGGCCAAGGGCAAGCAGGACCGAGGTACGGGGCACACGCCCGCGCAGGGCCGGGCCGTTTGGGCACAATTTCTGTCCATGCAGTCAAATGTGATCGCCGTGGCGCGAAATCCCTCTTGGTGGTGACGCCACGGTGCTGATAGAAAATCTCCCGCGCCTGTGGGGCGGGTGCGTGAATCACGGGGTTGGCGGACGTCTGTCCGCCGGAGGGGAAACCATGCGCGCCACGCCCGGCCCGCGTGAGGCGGAACGCCTTGCGCAGCTTACCGAGTTCGCCGTGCTCGACACGCCGGCCGAACGGGATTTCGACGAACTCGCCGCCCTTGCGGGCGAAATCTGCGGCTGTCCGATCGCCCTCGTGTCGCTGGTGGCCGAGGGCCGCCAGTGGTTCAAGGCGCATCAGGGCCTCGATGTCAGCGAGACCGATCTTGACCGCTCGGTCTGCGCCCATGCGATTCTGGGCGATGGCCTGCTGCAGATCCCGGACACCACACTCGATCCCCGCACCGTCGACAACCCGCTGTGCGGGCCCGAGCTTGGCATGCGATTCTACGCGGGCCAGCCGCTGGTCACCCCCGAGGGGCTTGCCCTGGGCACGCTCTGCGTCCTCGACACCGCCCCGCGCGAGCTGACCGAGTTTCAGGCCCGGGCGCTGGGCGTGCTGTCGCGGCAGGTGATGGCGCAGCTGGAACTGCGCCGGTCGCTGGCGATGAAGACGATGATGGCCCGCGAGGTCGATCACCGAGTGAAGAACTCGCTGCAGCAGATCTCGTCGCTGATGCGCCTGCAGGAGAACGCGGCCGAGCCCGAGGCCCGCGCCGCCATCGCCGCCGCGCGCGGCCGCGTCGGCGCGGTCGCCCGCGTCCACGCTGAAATGCAGCGCAGCGGCACCGGTCTTCTGCCGCTGGGCGATTTCCTCGACCACCTGATCGCCGATGTCGGTGAAAGCATCGGCGGCCGGGTGACGCTGTCGGTGCAGGGACCGAATGTCTCGGTGCCGGTGGCGCTGGCCTCGGCGCTGGCGATCATCGTCAACGAATTCGTGGCGAACTCGGTCAAGCACGGCTTCCCGGGCGACCGCTCGGGCCGGGTCAGCATCGACTGGGCGACGACGCCCGAGGGCGGGATCGGCTTCACCTTCGCCGATGACGGCGTGGGCCACGAAGGATCGAAGCCCGGCCTCGGCAGCCGCCTGATGCTGGCCTCGGCCATGCAGCTGGGCGCGGCCTACGAGACCGACAGCCGCCCCGGCACCGGCACCTCGGTGCGGTTGCACCTGCCGGCCTCGGCCTTGGTGGCAGTCCGCGCCGCCTGACGCCACGGCGTTCGCAGACTGCCCTGCGGGCGCCGCATGGCCGCCATGCGCGGCACGCCGCAGTGCGGAAATCGTGGATTGCCGCCCTGCGGAGCCGCGCCTAGCGTCCGCCCCGACGACGAGGTCGGGAGGACGACATGGCGATCCACGAACGCATCCGCAACCACGCCCTGCGCGACAGGGTGGTGACCGCCGAGGCCGCGGCCGCGCTGATCCAAGACGGCATGGTGGTGGGGATGTCGGGCTTCACCCGGGCCGGCGAGGCCAAGGCGGTGCCGCTGGCGCTGGCCGCCCGCGCACGGGCCGAGCCGCTGAAGATCACGCTGATGACCGGCGCCTCGCTCGGCAATGACATCGACCGGCTTCTGACCGAGGCCGGCGCGCTGGCCCGCCGGATGCCCTTCCAGTCGGACGCAGGCCTGCGCCGCGCGATCAACGCGGGCGAGGTGATGTTCATCGACCAGCACCTTTCGGAAACGGTCGAGCAACTGCGCTCGCGCCAGATCGCGCCGGTGGACATCGCCGTGGTCGAGGCGGTGGCGATCCTGCCCGACGGCGGCATCGTGCCCACCACCTCGGTCGGCAATTCGGCCTCTTTCGCGATCCTGGCGGAAAAGGTCATCGTCGAGATCAACCTGAGCCAGCCGATGTGGCTGGAGGGCCTGCACGACATCTACATCCCGCAGCGCCGCCCGGCGCGGATGCCGATCCCGGTCGTTTCGACCGACAGCCGCGTGGGCCTGCCCTACATCCCGATCCCGGCCGAGAAGATCGCCGCGATCGTGGTGACGCAGAATGCCGACAGCTCCTCGACCGTGCTGCCGCCCGATGCCGAGACCGCGGCCATCGCCGGCCACCTGACCGAACTGCTGAAGCACGAGGTCCGGCAGGGCCGGCTCGACGAGACGCTGGCGCCGCTGCAGGCCGGGATCGGCACCATCGCCAACGCGGTGATGCACGGGCTGATCGACAGCCCGTTCCACGACCTGCGCATGTATTCCGAGGTGCTGCAGGATTCGACCTTCGAGCTGTTCGACGCGGGCAAGCTCGGCTTCGCCTCGGGCGCCTCGATGACGCTGTCGGCACCCTGCCAGCAGCGGGTGATGGCCGATTTCGGGCGCTACAAGAACCGGCTGATCCTGCGCCCGCAAGAGATCTCGAACCACCCCGAGGTGATCCGGAGGCTGGGCATCATCGCCGTGAACACCGCGCTGGAGTTCGACCTTTATGGCAACGTGAACTCGACCCATGTCGCGGGCACGCGGATGATGAACGGAATCGGCGGCTCTGGCGATTTCGCGCGCAATGCCTGGCTTTCGGTCTTCGTGACGAAATCCGTGGCCAAGGCCGGGGCGATCTCTTCGGTGGTCCCCTTCGTCAGCCACGTCGACCATACCGAGCATGACGTCGACATCCTGGTGACCGAACAGGGCCTGGCCGACCTGCGCGGGCTTGCACCGCGCGAACGTGCGCCGCTGATCATCGCCAATTGCGTGCATCCCGACTATCGCGACATGGCGCGCGACTATCTCGACCGGGCGACGGCGCGGGGCGGCCATACCCCGCACCTGATCGAAGAGGCGCTGGGCTGGCACCAGCGGCTCGAGGCGACCGGGTCGATGCGCGGCTGACCGCCGCAACAGGCGCCGGCGCGGAACCCCGCGCCACAAGCCGCCGTTGCCCCATATGCCTCCCCCTCCCGCCTCGCTTGCCGAACCTTCGCCCACCGCAGCCCCCGGGGGCCTCACGGCGCTGATCGACCGTCTGCGCGGCCTTTGCCGCCACGAGCGGGTCACCGTCGCGGGCGTGCTCGACGCGCTCGGCCATGCCTCGTTCACGCCGGCGCTGCTGGTCCCGGCGCTCGTGGTGCTGTCGCCGGCCTCGGGCATCCCGCTTCTGTCGTCGGTCTGCGGGCTGACCATCGCGCTGATCGCGGCGCAGATGCTGGTGGGCAAGCGCAGCCTCTGGCTGCCGGGGATGCTGCGACGCCGGGCCGTACCCGGCGCGCGTCTGGGCGCGGCGCTCGACTGGCTGGACCGGCCGGCCCGCGCATTCGATCGCTGGACGGCGCGGCGGCTGACGGTGCTCGTGCGGCCGCCGTTTTCCTGGGTGCTGCTGCTGGCCTGCCTGATCTGCGGACTGGCGATGCCGGCGCTGGAGCTGGTGCCCTTCACCTCGTCGATCCTGGGCGCCGCGGTCAGCCTGATGGCGCTGGCGCTGCTGGTGGGCGACGGGCTGCTGGCGCTGTGCGGGATCGCGGCCATCGCGGGGGCGGTGACGCTGGGCGTCCGGCTGGTGGCACTCGGGGTCTGAGGGCCGAACCGAACCCGGCCCCGGGGCGCTGCCCCGGACCCCGGAGTATTTCAACCAATGAGAAAGGGTCAGAGCGGCTCGATGTCGCCCTCGGCGCGCAGGGCGTGGAACTCGGCGACGAAGGCCTGCAGGCGGCCCTCGGCGATGGCGGCGCGCAGGCCCGCCATCAGCTCCTGATAGTAATGCAGGTTGTGCCAGGTCAGCAACATCCCCGCAATCATCTCGCCGGCGCGGTAGACATGGTGCAGGTAGGCGCGGCTGTAGCCGGTGCAGGCCGGGCAGGTGCAGGCCGCGTCGAGCGGGCGCGGGTCGTCGGCGTGCCGCGCGTTCTTCAGGTTCACCTGACCGCGGCGGGTCCAGGCCTGCCCGGTGCGGCCAGACCGCGAGGGCAGGACGCAGTCCATCATGTCGATGCCGCGCTCGACCGCGCCGACGATATCGTCGGGCTTGCCCACGCCCATCAGGTAGCGCGGCTTGTCCGCGGGCAGCATCCCGGGCGCGTAGTCGAGCACGCCGAACATCGCCTCCTGCCCCTCGCCAACCGCCAGGCCGCCGACCGCGTAGCCGTCGAAGCCGATCGCCTTCAGCGCCTCGGCGCTCTCGCCGCGCAGCGCTTCCGTCACCCCGCCCTGCATGATCCCGAAGAGAGCATGACCGGGGCGGTCGCCGAAGGCATCGCGCGAGCGCTGCGCCCAGCGCATCGACAGGCGCATCGACTTCGCGACCTCGTCCTCCGTCGCGGGCAGCGCCGGGCATTCGTCGAAGGCCATGACGATGTCGGAGCCCAGCAGCTTCTGGATCTCCATGCTGCGCTCGGGCGTCAGGTGGTGCTTCGAGCCGTCGACATGGCTGGCGAAGGTCACGCCCTCTTCGGTGAGCTTGCGAAGCCCCGCGAGGCTCATCACCTGAAAGCCGCCCGAGTCGGTCAGGATCGGGCGTTCCCAGTTCATGAAACGGTGCAGCCCGCCAAGCCGTGCCACCCGTTCCGCACCGGGGCGCAGCATCAGGTGATAGGTGTTGCCCAGAAGGATGTCGGCCCCGGTCGCGCGGACGCTTTCGGGCAGCATCGCCTTCACCGTCGCGGCGGTGCCCACCGGCATGAATGCCGGGGTGCGGATCTCGCCGCGCGGGGTCGAGATCACGCCGGTGCGGGCGCGCCCGTCGGTCGCATCGAGGCGAAAGCTGAAACGGTCGGTCATGTCGGTTCCCTCGGGCAGAGCCGCGCCCTTCTAGGACCCGACGGCGCACAAGGGAAGACCGGTGGAGCGGGGCTCTGCCCCGCACCCCGGGATATTTGCACCAATGCGAAAGACGGAAGGGCCCTCAGAACCCCAGCGCCATCCCGTCCTTGCGGCTGTCCGATCCGCCATGCAGCACGCCCGCCGCGTCGATCCGGATCGCCTGGCTGCCGCCAATGGGCGAGGTCGCGACCTTCACCACATGGCCGCGCGCCGCGAGATCGGCGCGGACCTCCTCGGGTACGCCGGGCTCGACCTCGAGCACGCCGCCGAAGCAGAAGCTGCGCGGCGCGTCCATCGCCGCCTGCAGGTCCATGCCGCGGTCGAAGACGTTCGAGAGGAACTGCGCATGGCCCGAGGCCTGGTATTGCCCGCCCATCACCCCGAAGGGCATCACCGCGCGCCCGTCCTTCACCGCCATGCCGGGGATGATCGTGTGCATCGGGCGCCGCGATGGGCCGATCGCGTTCGGATGCCCCTCGATCAGCCGGAACGAGGCGCCGCGCGAATGGAAGAGCACCCCCGAGACCGGGTCGAGCCGGCCCGAGCCGAAGGCATGGAAGATCGAGTTGATGAACGAGATCGCATTGCCCTCGTCATCGACGACAGTGAGATAGACGGTGTCCTTGTGCTCGGGCTCGTCCCAGAGCGCAGGCGGCAGCGCCCGGTCCATGCGGATCCGCGCCCGCAGCGCGCCGATCACCTCGTCGGACAAGAGCTTTTCGGCCAGGCCCTCGCAGGCGGCGGGATCGGCGATCAGCGCGTCGCGGTGGTGATAGCCAAGCTTGCCGGCCTCGGCATGCAGGTGCAGACGGTCGGCCAGCGGCACCTCGGGGCCGAGATCGAAGCCCTCGAGCACCTTCAGGATCACCAGCGCCGCGAGCCCCTGCCCGTTCGGCGGGCATTCGTAGATGTCATGCCCGCCGTAAGAGGCATGGATCGGGTCGGTCCAGAAGGCGGCATCGGTGGCGGCGGCGAAATCCGCCGCGGTGTGCAGCCCGCCCAGCGCGGCCAGCCGGTCGGCCATCGCCTGCCCGGTCGCGCCTTCGTAGAAGGCTGCGGCGCCGCCCGCCGCGATCTCGCGCAGCCGTGCGGCCAGCAGCGGCTGGCGGATCACCTCGCCGGCCTGCGGCGCGCGGCCTTCGGGCAGGAAGACCTGCGCGGCCGCCTCATCCGCGGCGACGATCCCGGTGTTGCCCGCCCAGTCCTGCGCCACCCGCGGCGTCACCGGGAAGCCGTCCTCGGCATAGCCGATCGCGCGTTCGAAAAGCTGCGCCAGCGGCAGCGTGCCGTGGTCGCGGTGCAGCAGGCACCAGGCCGAGATCGCCCCCGGCACCGTCACCGAATGGGGCGAGCCCTGCGGGATCTCGTCTTCCAGCCCCGCCGCCTTCAGCGCCGCGACCGTCGCGGCCGCGGGCGCGCGGCCCGAGCCGTTCAACGCCTTCACCGCTCCGCCGGCGGGCGCATAGAGCGCGAAGCAGTCGCCGCCGATCCCGGTCATCAGCGGATCGACCACGCATTGCACCGCCACCGCCGCCAGCGCCGCGTCGACCGCCTTGCCGCCCTGCGCGAGGATCTCGATCCCGGCCGCGGTCGACAGCGGATGCGAGGTGGCGATCATCGCCTTGGACGCCAGCGTCTCGGGGCGGCGGGCAGAGAAGAAATCGTGCATGAAGGGCCTCGGTCCGGGAACGGTCCCCGCCCCCTCCCTCGGGCGCGGCTCGACCGGGCGGGGTGCGTGCCCCGCCGGCCGCGATCCTGCCCCAGCCGGGCCCCCGGTGCAAATCCCCGACCCCGCGTCATCCTCGACGCTTGCGCGCTTGGCCGGGCCCCGTTCCGGCGCAGACGCGATCAGCCCCGTTCGAGGATCAGCTCGATCGGCGCGATGATGCCCTCGGCCAGCGCCGCGATCATGTTGCCCACCTTGACCGGCGCCTCGGGGCCCAGAAGGCTGCCCAGACCGGGCGGCGCCGAGCGTCCCTCGGCCTTCGCGGCCTCGAGCTCGCGCTTCATCCGGGCGAAGAACAGCTTCGCGGCCTCGGCCCGGTTGTCGGCCGCGACGACCGTGAACCCCGCATCCTCGGCCAGCGTCCGGTAGGCCACCGGCGTGTCGAGGAACGATGTCTCGGGGCCGGCAGCCCAGGGCACCGGGAAGGCGGGCTGCGCGGCCCCCATGCGCATGACCTCGTAGACCACGAAGCGCCCGCGCGGCTTCAGCACGCGCGCCGCCTCGGACATCACGCCGGCCTTGTCGGCGATGTTCATGCCGACATGGAACATCATCGCCGCGTCGAAGCTCGCCGCCTCGAACGGCAGCGCCGTCGCGCTGCCCAGCACGAAGCGCGTCCGCTCGCCCAGACCCGCAAGCTCCGACAGCGCCTCGGCCACCTCGCGATAGGCCGGCGTCAGGTCGACCCCCGTCACCAGCGCCCCCGTCTCCTCGGCGACGTGCCGCGCCGGGCCGCCCACCCCCGACCCGAGGTCGAGCACCCGCTGCCCCGGCCCGACCATCAGCTCGGGGATCAGACGCTCGGTCGCCTCGGCGCCGTTGATGTGGAATTCGTCCACCGCGCGCAGCCGTGCCGCCGACAGGCTGCCCGGGCGCCGGTCGGTGATGCCAAGGCTGGCCAGCATCCGCTCCAGCAGGCCCTCGATTGTGTAATGGGACGTGATCTCCGATACGCTCGCCATGGCCGCCTCCTCCGTGCGACAGATCCGGGCGCATGCTACCACAGGCGCAGGCCGATGCGACCACCCGCGAAGGGGCACGCCTCCCGCGACCGGCCCGAGGCGGGCACCCGCCCCCACGCCTCGCCGCCCGTGCGCAGGCGAATTCCCTGCCGGAAGCCGACGGACTCCTGCCCTTTCCTCCTTGGAAGGGCTGGCGTATAACCCCGGCCCAGAACGGCAGAGCCCGCGCGCAGAGCGGGTCGCATCACCCGAGGACGGCATGACCAAGAACCCCAACGAACAGGACGTGGCCTTCATCCAGGCACTCGCGGAGCTTCTGAACAAGAACGAGCTCACGGAACTCGCCGTGATGCGCGAGTATGGCGAGCATGACAGCCTCGAAGTTCGCGTGGTCAAGCAGCCGGCCGTCGCGGCCCCGGTCTACATGGCCGCGCCCGCCGGTGCCCCGATGGCCGCCGCCCCTGCCGCAGCGCCCGCCGCCGCCGCCGCCGCCGCCGCCGCTGCCGCCGCACCGGCCGCCGCCCCCGAGGACCCGGCCAAGCACCCCGGCGCCGTGACCTCGCCGATGGTCGGCACCGCCTATCTGGCGGCCGAGCCGGGCGCCACGCCCTTCGTCACGGTCGGCACCACGGTGACCGAGGGCCAGACGGTCCTGATCGTCGAGGCGATGAAGACCATGAACCACATCCCCGCGCCCAAGGCCGGCACGGTGAAGCGGATCCTCGTCGAGGACGGCACCCCCGTCGAATACGGCGCCCCCCTGATGATCATCGAGTGAGGGCAGCCTCGTGTTCGAGAAGATCCTGATCGCCAACCGTGGCGAGATCGCGCTCCGCGTGATCCGGGCCGCCCGCGAGATGGGCATCAAGTCGGTCGCGGTGCATTCCACCGCCGACTCGGATGCGATGCATGTCCGCATGGCCGACGAATCCGTCTGCATCGGCCCGCCGTCGTCGTCGCAAAGCTACCTGTCGATCCCGGCCATCATCTCGGCCTGCGAGATCACCGGGGCCGAGGCGATCCACCCGGGCTACGGCTTCCTGTCGGAAAACGCGAGCTTCGTGCAGGCGCTGGAAGACCATGACATCGCCTTCATCGGCCCGACGGCCGAGCATATCCGCATCATGGGCGACAAGATCACCGCCAAGGACACGATGAAACGCCTTGGCGTGCCTTGCGTCCCCGGCTCGGACGGCGGCGTGCCGACGGTCGAGGATGCGAAGGTCGTCGCGGCCGAGATCGGCTATCCGGTGATCATTAAGGCCACCGCCGGCGGCGGCGGCCGCGGCATGAAGGTCGCCAAGACCGAGGCCGATCTGGAAGTGGCCTTCCGCACCGCGCGCTCGGAATCCAAGGCCGCCTTCGGCAACGACGAGGTCTATATCGAGAAATACCTGCAGCGCCCGCGGCACATCGAGATCCAGGTCTTCGGCGACGGCAAGGGCAATGCGGTGCATCTGGGCGAACGCGACTGCTCGCTGCAGCGGCGTCACCAGAAGGTGTTCGAGGAAGCCCCGGGCCCGGTGATCACGCCCGAACTGCGCGCGCAGATCGGCAAGACCTGCGCCGAGGCGGTGGCGGCGATCAACTACATCGGCGCCGGCACCATCGAATTCCTCTACGAGGACGGCGAGTTCTACTTCATCGAGATGAACACCCGCCTGCAGGTGGAACATCCGGTGACCGAGGCGATCTTCGGCGTCGACCTGGTGCGCGAACAGATCCGCGTCGCCGCCGGCCTGCCGATGTCCTTCGGCCAGGACGATCTGACGATCAACGGCCACGCGATCGAGGTGCGGATCAACGCCGAGCGTCTGCCGAACTTCGCGCCCTGCCCGGGCCGCGTGAACGTCTTCCACGCGCCGGGTGGTCTGGGCGTCCGGATGGATTCGGCCCTTTACGCCGGCTATGCGATTCCGCCCTATTATGACAGCCTGATCGGCAAGCTCATCGTGCATGGCCGCGACCGGCCCGAGGCGCTGGCGCGTCTCAAGCGCGCGCTAGGCGAGCTGATCGTCGATGGCGTGGACACCACGGTGCCGCTGTTCCACGCGCTGCTGGAGGAGCCTGACATCCTGAACGGCGACTACTCGATCCACTGGCTCGAAAAGTGGCTGGCAGAGGCTTTCGCCTGAGCCCGCCCCTTGGGGCCAGACAGAAAACCGGGCGGGCCGCGGCATGAGCGGCCTGCCCTTCGCTCTCCGCGTGCTGTCGCTCTATGCGCAGGGCACCTTCCCGATGGCGCAAAGCCGCGATGACGGCGACCTGCATGTCATCGACCCAAAGGTCCGCGGCATCCTTCCCCTCGACGGTTTCCACATCTCGCGCTCGCTCGCCCGCCGCCTGCGCCGGGGCGAGTTCACCGCCACCACCGACACCGCCTTCGAAGAGGTGGTGACGCTCTGCGCCGACCGCGACGAAACCTGGATCAACGGCACCCTGCGCGAGGTCTACACCACCGCCCATCGCCTCGGCCGCGCCCATTCTGTCGAGGTCTGGAAAGAGGGGCGCCTCGTCGGCGGCAGCTTCGGCATCAGCCAGGGCGGCGCCTTTTTCGCGGAATCGATGTTCTCGCGCTCGACCGACGCGTCGAAGGCGGCCCTCGCCTGGCTGACCGCACGGCTCGCCAGCCGCGGCTACGCGCTCTGCGACACCCAGTTCCTGACGCCGCACCTGTTGAGCCTCGGCGGGATCGAGATCACCCGCACCGACTTCCGCGCCCGCCTTGCCGACGCCCTGTCGCTCGACGTGACCTTCGGCCCCGCAGGCCCACTCTGCGCATCGCAAAGCCTCTTGCCTCCGCCAGCCCCCTGAAGGGCTTCGGTCTTCGTCTTGGCAAAAATACTCCGGGGGAGTCGTCCGTCAGGGCGACGGGGGCAGCGCCCCCATGACCGTCGCAAGCCTCAGCGCGCGCAGGTCAGCGCCCAGACATCGTATCGGGCATTGTCCATCGCCGAAAGCGCCGGGCTCGCCGCGACCATCCAGCCGTTGAACACCACCTCGCCGCGCTCGCGGATCGTCAGATGCGCATAGGCGTTCGAGGCGGGATCGTTCACCGGATAGCGGCAATCGCTGAGCGAAACTTGCAGGCGGAACAGGTCGGCGGTGGCCCCCACCCGCAGCGGCAGGTCCTGCGTCTCGCCCGTCACCCGGTCGAGCCCGCGCAGGATCGCGGCCGGGGCCGAGGCGACGGCACTGGCCGCGCGGCTGTCGGTCGAGCTTTCGGGAGCCAGCGCCTCGGGCGTCGAGGGCACGTCGGGCAGCGCCTCGCCGTCCTGCAGGATGCTTTCGCCGGTACCGTCCGCCGAGTCCGGCTCTGCCGGGGCGTCCTGCGCCAGCACAGGCCCGGACAGCATCGGCCCGGCCAGCAGCGTCGTCACGGCAAGGGCAAGACCGGCAGCGCGCAGCATCACTGCGAGGCTCCCTCCGCGGCCGCCCCTTCGGAGCCGCCGTTGCCTGAGCCCCCCACGAAGCGCATCAGCAGCGACATCAGGCTGACGGCGCCCTGGGTATCGGTGATCTCGCCGCCGGGTTCGATGTTCATCGGGCTGCCGCCCGGCACGATCTCGACATAGGCGCCGCCCAGCAGACCGTCCTGCGACACGAGGATCGCGCTGTCGTCGGGCAGCTGGATGTTGCTCTGGATCGCGACGGTGGCATCGGCGAAGAAGGTCTGCGGGTTCAGCACGATCTTGGTGATCTCGCCCACCGCGACACCCGACATCCGCACTTCCGACCCCGGCGCGATGCCCTGCAGCGACCGGAACGAGGCCTTCAGGTCATAGGTGCCGCCGGTCTTGCCAAGGCTTGCGCCGACGCCCGCCCAGACCGCGAAGGCCGCGGCCGCCAGCAGCACCACACCGCCGGTGACGACTTCTGCCCGAGTGTCCGCCATGCGCTTATTCCGGCTGCCAGGCTTCGTAGTCGCGCCGCTCGAGCAGCTCGGGCCGCTTCAGCGAGCCCGGCGGCACATAGGCGCCCAGCGTGCCGGTCAGGTTCTCGACATGCGGCTGTTCCCAGGCCTTGTGGGCCAGCGGCGCCTGGCTCGGCGTCTGGTCCCAGGTGTGGTGCAGCCAGCCGTGCCAGTCGGGGGCGATGCGGCTGCCCTCGATCTCGCCGTTGTAGATCACCCAGCGCTTCTTGCCGTCCTTGGACTGGTAATAGACGTTGCCCTGCTCGTCCTCGCCGACCTTCTGGCCGAAGCGGCGGGTGAAGAGCTGCGTGCCGATCGTCTGGCTGTTCCACCAGGTGGCCGCGCGAAGCAGGAACGACATGGGCAATCCTCCGAAGACCTTGCGCCCCTTATACAAGAGCGGATCGCGAGGTCCAGTGCCAAGCCCGTGTGGCAGGCACCGGCCACCGCGAAACCGCCGCGATGCAGGGCCCACGGGGCCCGCCGCGCCCAGTTCCGGGCATCGAAAAGCGGATGGCCGGCAGGCCCCCCGCGTGCCACAATGTCCTCGCGGGAATTCCCCCGCGCGTTCGTTGTGTGATTTTCAGGAGCATTCGATGCATATTTCCGCCAGCGCCGCCGTCGCGCTGCTGATCTCCCTTGCCGCCGCCACCACTGCCTCGGCCGCCTGCGATGGCGGGCTGGGCCGTGGCTGGGCCTCGGGCAAGGGCGATGGCAAGTTCACCATGGTCGCCGCCGACAAGAGCTGCCCGATCAGCTACCCCGCCTTCATCTACGACACCAGGAAGGTGCCCGCGACCGAGATGAAACTGACCCGCGCGCCGAAGTCGGGCAAGCTGAGCCTCAGCGCCAGCGGACCGGTCTACACCCCCAATGCAGGCTTCAAGGGTGCCGACAAGTTCTGCATTCGCAACACCGCCAAGGGCGAGAAAGGGTCGCTCTCGGGCTGCGTCACCGTCACCGTGAACTGACACCGTGAACTGACACCTTGAACTGACCGGCCCCCGAAACGGACCGGGGCGCCCGAAGGCGCCCCGCTCTTGTTTCGGTTCCGCAGGCAGCCGGTCAGCCGGCCGAGGCGGTTTCCTTCTTGCGGCCCTCGGTGTGGACCAGAAGCGGCTTGGCCGAACCATCGACCGCCTCTTCCTTGACCACGACCTCGCTCACGCCATCCAGACCCGGCAGCTCGAACATCGTGTCCAGCAGGATGTCCTCCATGATCGAGCGCAGGCCACGGGCACCGGTCTTGCGCTTGATCGCGCGCTTGGCGATCGCGGTCAGCGCGTCGTCGGTGAAGGTCAGCTTCACGCCCTCGATGTCGAAGAGCCGCTGGTATTGCTTGACCAGCGCGTTCTTCGGCTCGGTCAGGATGGTGACCAGCGCGGACTCGTCCAGATCGGTCAGCGTCGCCAGAACCGGCAGACGGCCGACGAATTCCGGGATCAGGCCGAACTTCAGCAGGTCTTCCGGCTCCAGCTCCTTGAACAGCTCGCCCACGCCGCGCGCATCCGGGTCCTTGACCTCGGCGCCGAAGCCCATGCCCGAGCCCTTGTTGCGCTGGGCGATGATCCGGTCGAGACCCGCGAAGGCGCCGCCACAGATGAACAGGATGTTCGTGGTGTCCACCTGCAGGAATTCCTGCTGCGGATGCTTGCGGCCACCCTGCGGCGGCACCGACGCCACGGTGCCTTCCATGATCTTCAGCAGAGCCTGCTGCACGCCCTCGCCCGACACGTCGCGGGTGATCGAGGGGTTGTCCGACTTGCGGGTGATCTTGTCGACCTCGTCGATATAGACGATGCCGCGCTGCGCCCGCTCGACGTTGTATTCCGAGGCCTGCAGCAGCTTCAGGATGATGTTTTCCACATCCTCGCCGACATAGCCGGCTTCGGTCAGCGTCGTCGCATCGGCCATGGTGAAGGGCACGTCGAGGATGCGGGCCAGCGTCTGCGCAAGCAGCGTCTTGCCGCAGCCGGTCGGACCGATCAGCAGGATGTTCGACTTCGCCAGCTCGATATCCGCCGCCTTCGACGAGTGATTGAGCCGCTTGTAGTGGTTGTGGACCGCGACCGAGAGCACGCGCTTGGCATGTTCCTGGCCGATCACGTAATCGTCCAGCACCTTGCAGATGTCCCGCGGCGTCGGCACGCCGTCGGTCGATTTCAGACCTGCGGATTTCGTCTCTTCACGGATGATGTCCATGCAGAGCTCGACGCATTCGTCGCAGATGAACACGGTCGGACCCGCGATCAGCTTGCGAACCTCGTGCTGGCTCTTGCCGCAGAACGAGCAGTAGAGCGTGTTCTTGCTGTCGCTGCCGGAATTGTTCGCCATTCGCTTTCCTCTGCGGCCTGCCCCGGGGGGCGAACCCTCGGTGCCTGTCCCGGACCTGTCGGGGGCCTTTCGGCCCAAAGACTAGGCCAGCCCCCCCGTCATCTCAATGTCAAAAACGCGGCGCTTCGGCGGCTGTGGCCGCAGCGCCGCGAAACGTTACTTCTTCTCTTCGACCTTGCCGCGATCGGCGAGGATGTCGTCGATCAGGCCCCAGCCCTTGGCTTCCTCGGCCGACATGAAGTTGTCGCGCTCGAGCGCCGCCTCGACCGTGGCATAGTCGTTGCCGGTGTGCTTCACGTAGATCTCGTTCAGCCGGCGCTTCAGCTTCTCGGTCTCGCGGGCGTGGATCATGATGTCCGTCGCCTGGCCCTGGTAGCCGCCCGAGGGCTGGTGCACCATGACGCGGCTGTTGGGCAGGCTGAAGCGCATGCCCTTCTCACCAGCGGTCAGCAGCAGCGAGCCCATCGAGGCCGCCTGGCCGATCACCAGGGTCGAGACCTTGGGCCGGATGTACTGCATCGTGTCGTAGATCGACAGGCCCGAGGTGACGACGCCACCGGGGCTGTTGATGTACATCGAGATTTCCTTCGAGGGGTTCTCCGCCTCGAGGAACAGCAGCTGCGCGCAGATCAGCGTCGACATGCCGTCGTGCACGGGGCCCGACAGGAAGATGATCCGCTCCTTCAGGAGCCGCGAATAGATGTCATAGGCGCGCTCGCCGCGGCTGGTCTGTTCGACCACCATCGGGACGAGCGTGTTCATGTAGAGATCGATGGGGTCTTTCATGCCGCCGCCTGCCTTCTCTCTTGCCCCGGACCCGGCCCGGAGAGGTGTTAGTCCCGTAGTCTTGAAGGAGTCTTATGCATCCGCGCGGGGGGCCGCAAGAGGCCCACAGGTCGTGGATCGGCTCCCCCTGCGTCGCTAGGGGCAGTTGCCCCCGCACCGGACCAGCCTGCGCCCAAAGGTTTGACCGAGGGGTAAAAATGCAAGGGCCCGCCAGTGGCGGGCCCCGTGGCACATCGGTTGACCGTTTCCGGCGCGCGGCGGCCGAGCTTTCAGGACGTCCGGCTCATTCCTCGACCAGTTCGCAGGCCAGCGGCGCACCGCCGTCCTGCGGCAGGGCGAGCATGCCGCCCGACACCGCCAGCACCTTGCCTCCGAGCGCACCGCCCTTGAAGGTCACCTTGCCGTCGGCCACTGCATATTTGCCGGCGACCGCGCCGTCCTGGCTGTAGGTGCCCTCGTCCGAGATCTCGACCTCGAAGCCCGTCGCCTCCTCGCCGCAGACGTAGTAGCCGGTGACGAGGTCGGCATCGCCGGCGACCGGCGTCGCCACCGTCTCGACCGCGCCGAAATCGGGCATCAGCGCCTCGGGGGCGACAAGGCTCACCGCGCCATCGGGCGCCTGCACCCGGCACAGGTCGCCCTCAGCGCCCAGCACGGTCGAGGACCGGCCGTCCGGCGTGACCACGCCGGTGCCAGAGGCGCAGGTTTCGATCGCGGCGGCGGGCAGCGCCAGCGTCACCGCAAGGAAGAAGACGGAAATTCCGCGCATCATCATGGTGTTGCAGGCCGGTCTTGCGATTGAACGCGAAGACCGCGCCCTCCTCCTTGTCCGGTCAGGCGATATCGATGGTGTATTTTTCGATTACGGTGTTGGCGAGCAGCTTCTCGCACATCGCCTTCACCTCGGCCTCGGCGGCCGCCCGGTCGGTCGCGGCCAGGTCGAGCTCGATCACCTTGCCCTGGCGGACCGCCTCGACGCCCGCGAACCCGAGCGTGCCCAGCGCATGGCGCACGGCCTCGCCCTGGGGATCGAGAACGCCGTCCTTCAGCATCACATGCACCCGCGCCTTCATCGGCCAGTCTCCTTCGTGGCGGTCAGTCAGTTGATGAGCGTCGGCTTGCCGCCGTGCCCGACATTGGTCGGCAGCACGCCCAGGCGCCGCGCGACCTCGGTATAGGGATCGGCCATCGGGCCCGCGCCTTGCTGGCGCATCGCGTCGCGGTCGAGCTTCTCGCCGGTCTTCACGTCCCACAGCCGGCAGCAGTCGGGGCTGATCTCGTCGGCGACGATCAGGCGCATGAAGTCGCCATCCCAGATCCGGCCGATCTCGATCTTGAAGTCCACCAGCTTGATGCCGACGCCGTAGAAGACCCCCGACAGGAAGTCGTTCACCCGCAGGGCCAGCGCCACGATGTCGTCGAGATCCTGCTGGTTGGCCCAGCCGAAGGCGACGATGTATTCCTCGGACACCATCGGATCACCGAGATCGTCTGACTTGTAGCTGTATTCCACGATCGGGCGCGGCAGCGGCGTGCCTTCTTCCAGCCCGAGGCGCTTGGCGATGTTGCCGGCCGCGAAATTGCGCACGATCACTTCCAGCGGGATGATCTCGACCTGGCGGATCAGCTGCTCGCGCATGTTCACGCGGCGGATGAAGTGGTTCGGGACGCCGATGTTGGTCAGGCCCTGCATGAAGAACTCGGACAGCCGGTTGTTCAGCACGCCCTTGCCCTCGATCGAGGCCTTGCGGTGCGCCGGGATCTCGGTGCTGTCGTCCTTGAAGTACTGGATGAGGGTGCCGGGCTCGGGGCCCTCGTAGAGGATCTTCGCCTTGCCCTCGTAGATCTTCTTGCGGCGCGGTGCCATGGCTCATCCTTCGGGTCGCAGACGGATCGTCGGCGGGTCGCGGGACGACAGCGACCGCGGCCCGGGCGGAGCTCCGCCGGACCGCGGTGCGAGGTCCCCGTTGCGGCCCGCTATAAGCCAGCGCCCCCCGCGCTGCAAGCATCCGGGGGCGCGGGCTGCGCGCCCGCGACATTTGCGCCCGCAGGAACCGCGTCCAAGCCAGGTCAGAGGCGCCAGAGCCGGGGGGGCAAGAGACAGTCTGCAGGGGGCCTCGCAGGCCCCCCGACCCTGTTTCCTGCGGAACGCGTCAGCCGCGCACTTCGGCCACCACCTGGCGCATGCCGTCCAGCGGCAGGTAGCCGCGCAGCATCTGGTCGCCCAGCACGAAGGTCGGCGTGCCCTGGATCTGCAGCTTGCCCGCCAGCTCGTGGTTGGCCTTGATCACCGCCTCGACCTCGGGCGCGTTCATCCGCGCGACCGCGGGCGCCGGGTCGAAGCCCAGCGAGGTTCCCAGCGCCTTCAGGTTATCGACCGTCATCTCGCCGCGGAACGAGGTGTAGAAGGCGTTCTTCAGCTTCTCGTAGGCCTCGGGACCAGCGGTCTGCAGCACGCCGATCGCGAAGCGCGAGGCGGTAATGCTGTCGGGCCCGAGGATCGGGAATTCCTTGACGACGTAGCGGATGTTGCCGTCCGACTTCACCAGCTCCTGCACCTCGGAATGCGCCTTGCGGCAGTAACCGCAGCGATAGTCGAGGAATTCGACCACGGTGATGTCGCCGTCCGGATTGCCGCCGACCCACGAGGCCGGGTCCTTGAAGATCTGCGCGTCGTTGGCGGCGATGATGTCGCTGTCGGACTGCGCCTGCTGCTGGGCCTGCTTCGCCTCGAGCGCCGACATCACGTCCAGCATCACCTCTGGGTTCTTCACCAGGTAGTCGCGCACCTGAGTGCCGAAGGCGGCGCTTTCGGCGGGGGTCATCTTGGTGATGTCGAAGGCCAGCGCCGGGCCAGAGACACCGGCGGCAGCAAGGGTCAGCGCAAGCAGCGGCGCGGCGATCTTCGGCAGGGACATCCGTCTTCCTTCCTCTCGGCGGCGGTGCCGCGGTTCGGTCCTCGGGATCGCATGCGCCCGGTCCTGTTGCAAGCCGGCCCGGGCGCCGTCCGCGGCCGCGACAGCGGGCCGGGTTGACGAAGCCCGCCCAAGCGGGAACAAGCGGGGCCGAGCATGGAGAGCGAATATGCGCGTATCAAGGCGAAGCGATGTCGATCCCTTCATCGTGATGGACGTGATGGAGGCCGCCCGGCAGGCCGAGGCCGCGGGCCGTCACATCATCCACATGGAGGTGGGCCAGCCCGCGACCCCCGCCCCCGCCGCCGCCCGCGCCGCCCTCGCCCGCGCGCTTGAAGAGGACGCGCTGGGCTACACCGTCGCGCTCGGCCTGCCGGCGCTGCGCCGGGGCATCGCCCAGCTCTACCGGCGCTGGTACGGGGTCGATCTGAACCCCGAGCGGGTGATCGTCACCGCCGGGTCCTCGGCCGCGTTCCTGCTGTCCTTCACCACGCTCTTCGACGCGGGCGACCGGGTGGCCTTGGGCGAACCCGGCTATCCGAGCTATCGCCAGATCCTGAAGGCGCTGAGCCTGACCCCCGTCGGCCTGCCAAGCCGCGCCGAGGACCGGCTCCAGCCCGTCCCCGCCGCCGTCGCCGCGGCCGAGGACATCCAGGGCCTGATCGTCGCCTCGCCCGGCAACCCTTCGGGCACCATGCTCGACCGCCCGGCGCTGGCCGGCCTGATCGAGGCCGCCGCCGCCCGCGGCGCCGCCTTCATCTCGGACGAGATCTATCACGGCCTGCATTACGGCGCGCGCGCCGTCTCGGCGCTCGAGATCTCGGACGAGGTGCATGTCATCAACTCCTTCTCGAAGTATTTCTCGATGACCGGCTGGCGGATCGGCTGGATGGTGGTGCCCGAGGCGCAGGTCCGCACCGTCGAGCGGCTGGCGCAGAACATGTTCATCTGCCCGCCGCATGCCAGCCAGGTGGCGGCGCTGGCCGCGCTCGACTGCGTGGACGAACTGGAGGCGAACCGCGCCGTCTATGCCCAGAACCGCCGGCTGATGCTGGAGGGGCTGCCCAAGGCCGGCTTCACCCGCATCGCGCCGCCCGACGGCGCCTTCTACATCTACGCTGACGTGTCCGAACTGACGACCGACAGCCGCGCCTTCGCGGCCGAGATCCTCGACGGCGCGGGGGTGGCGGTGACGCCGGGGCTGGACTTCGATCCCCATCGCGGCGGATCGACGCTGCGCTTCTCCTACGCCCGTTCGACCGCCGACATCGCCGAGGGGCTCGACCGGCTGCAGCGCTTCATGGCCCAGCGCGGATGATCCGCACGGCCCTTGCCCTTTCGCTGCTGCTGGGCTCGACCACGCTTGCCGCGGCCCAGAGCCACCCCGCGCAGACCCGCCCCGCCCCGCAGGGGCAGGAGCTGACGGCGCTGGCGCGGCTCGACCCCACGCGGTCCGAGATCGCGGATGCCGAGGGCGCGATCACCGCGCGGCTCGGCCTCAGCCAGCCGGTGCCGTTCCGGGTCTTCGTCATGGACGACCCGCCGCGGCTGGTGATGGACTTCCGCGAGGTGCAGTTCGACGGCATCGACCCCGCGCAGATCCTGCGTTCGGCCCATGTGAAGACCCTGCGCTGGGGCGCGTTCCGGCCCGGCTGGTCGCGACTGGTGGCCGAGCTTGACGCCCCCTATCTGGTGGCCTCGGCCTGGCAGGAGACGCAGCCCACGCGGATCCTGCTGCGGCTGGTGCCCACCGATGCCGCAGGCCTCGCCGCCGCAGCCGCCGGTCCCGAGGCGAGTGCCGGTCCCTGGGCCCTGCCCGCCCCGGCCGTCGTCGCCCCCGGCCTGCCCCGGCAGGACGGCAGCCGCCCGCTGCGCGTGCTGCTCGACCCCGGGCATGGCGGCCTCGACCCCGGGGCGCAGGCCGGCGGCCTCGACGAGGCGCCGCTGGTGCTGAGCTTCGCGCTCGAATTGCGCGACCTGCTGCTGCGCGCGGGCATCGAGGTCGAGATGACCCGCTACGAGGATGTCTTCGTGCCGCTGGAAACCCGGCTGTCGGTGGCGCGCGCCTGGGGCGCGGACCTCTTCCTGTCGCTGCATGCCGACGCGATCCCCGAGGGCGAGGCGCATGGCGCCACCGTCTACCTGCTGGCCGCCGGCACCGCCGATCAGGCGGCCGAGCAGCTGGCCGAGCGCCACGACCGCGACGACCTGCTGGCCGGCGTCGATCTGGAGGGCCATGACGACGAGGTGGCGGGCGTGCTGATGGACCTCGCCCGGACCGAAACCGCCCCGCGTTCGGCCCGGCTCGCGCAGGCGCTGGCGACCAGCCTGAAGGCCGCGGGGCTGCGGACCCATACCCACCCGGTGCAGCGCGCCGATTTCACCGTGCTGAAGGCGCCCGACATCCCCTCGGCGCTGCTGGAGCTGGGGTTCCTGTCCTCGGACGAGGACCGCCGGCAGATCTCGGATCCGGCCTGGCGCAGCCGGGCGGCGGCTGCGGTGCTGAAGGCGCTGGACGACTGGGGCGCCGCCGATGCCGCAGAGGCGCGGCTTCTGCGACAATAGTCCCGCCCCCGCGCAACCTTTCCCTGCCCCGGCGCTTGACGGGGAGTTGCTTTGACCGCCCCCGCGCCCGCCTGTATAGGGGGCCCACCCAAGACCCGGAGTCCGTCCCCCGTGATCCGTTTCCTGCTGAACATCGTCGGCGCCCTCTTCACGCTGGTCACCATCGGCGCCGCCTTCGGCGCGCTGACCGTCGGCGCGATCTTCTGGATGTACAGCCGCGACCTGCCCAGCCACGAGCAGCTCGCCCAGTACAGCCCCAAGACCATCAGCCGGATCTATTCCGGCGAGGGCCGGATCATCGACGAATTCGCCGAGGAACGCCGGGTCTTCGTGCCGGCCGAGGACATTCCCGACCTGATCAAGGAAGCCTTCATCTCGGCCGAGGACAAGAACTTCTACCAGCACCACGGCTTCGACGCCGGCGGCATCGCCGCGGCAGCCTTCCAGGCGGTGGCCTCACGCGGGGAAAGCGTCCGCGGCGCCTCGACCATCACCCAGCAGGTCGTGAAGAACTTCCTTCTGGACAGCTCGCGCTCGGCCGAACGGAAGGTGAAGGAGCTGATCCTCGCCACCAAGCTCGAACAGGCGATGTCGAAGGACAAGATCCTCGAGCTGTATCTGAACGAGATCTTCCTGGGCCAGAACAGCTACGGCGTCGCCGCGGCCGCGCAGGTCTATTTCAACAAGCCGCTGGCCGCACTCGCCCCGCACGAGGCGGCGATGCTGGCCTCGATGCCGCAGTCGCCCTCGAACTTCCACCCGGTGCGCAACCACGACCGGCTGCTTGCCCGGCGCAACTACGTGCTGCGCGAGATGGAGCAGAACGGCTACATCGACCAAGCCACTTACGAGCACGAGGTCGCGCTGCCGATCCGCTCGGTGCAGGGCGGCGACTTCCCGGCCTTCCGCGAACAGCTGCCGCCGCGCAACTATTTCACCGACGAGATCCGCCGCCAGCTGTCGCGCAGCTTCGGGCAGGACGAGTTCTTCGGCGGCGGCCTGTCGATCCGCGCGACGATGGACCCCGAGATGCAGGACGTCGCGGCGAAATCGCTGCAGACGGCGCTCGAGAAGATCGACCGCAACCGCGGCATCTGGCGCGGCACCGGGATCAAGCTTCCCGCCGAGGCGCTGAAGACCGAAGACGGCTGGCGCGAGGCGCTGTCGAACAGCGGCGCGCCGCGCGACGTCGACGGCTGGTTCCCGGCGGTGGTGCTGTCGCTCGGCGATCGGGATGGCACGCTGGGCGTCGAGGGCTTCCGCGAGACGGTGACCATCCCCGCCGACGACGTCACCTGGGCGCGCAAGCGCCGCGAGGACGGCTCGCTCGGGCCCCGCGCGAACCAGGTCAGCGACCTTGTCGATGTCGGCGACGTGGTGCTGGTGCGGCGGATGACCAAGGACGGCGACGGCAGCCTGATCCGCTGGACCCTGCGCCAGGTGCCCGAGGTCGAGGGCGGCTTCATGGCGATGGACGTGCAGACCGGCCGCGTCGTCGCGATGCAGGGCGGCTTCTCCTACCAGTCCTCGGTCTTCAACCGCGCGACGCAGGCGATGCGCCAGCCGGGCTCGTCCTTCAAGCCCTTCGTCTATGCCGCGGCGCTCGACTCGGGCTTCACCCCCGCCACGATCGTCGTCGACGCCCCGATCGAGGTCGACACGCCGCAGGGCCTGTGGCGGCCAAAGAACGCCTCGAACAAGTTCTACGGCCCGACGCCGATGCGCACCGGGATCGAGCAGTCGCGGAACCTGATGACGATCCGCATCGCGCAGGAAGTCGGCATGGACACCGTCGCCCGCTACGCCGAGCGTTTCGGGGTCTACAACCCGATGAAGCCGTTCCTTGCGAACGCGCTCGGCTCGCAGGAGACGACGCTGTTCCAGATGGTCGCGGCCTATGCGATGTTCGCCAATGGCGGCGAGCGGGTCGAACCCACGCTGGTCGACCGCGTGCAGGACCGCTGGGGCCGCACCGTCTATCGCCACGACCAGCGGATCTGCGAGACCTGCGGCAACGACACCCTGCCCGCCGGCCAGCCGCCGCGGATCGATTCGAACCGCGAGCGGGTGATGAACGCGATCACCGCCTACCAGCTGACCTCGATGATGGAAGGAGTGGTCCAGCGCGGCACCGCGCGCGGCATCCACCTGCCGGTGCCGATCGCCGGCAAGACCGGCACCACCAACGACAGCAAGGACGTCTGGTTCATCGGCTTCTCGTCGAACCTCGTCGCGGGCTGCTACATCGGCTACGACAATCCCCGCTCGCTCGGCTCGGCCGGCGGCGGCTCGACCTGCGGGCCGGTGTTCCAGGCGTTCATGGAAGAGGCGATCAAGAAGTATGGCGGCGGCAAGTTCGCCGTGCCCCCAGGCGGCTACTTCGTGAAGATCGACCGCTTCACCGGCGCGCGTCTGCCCGACAACGCCTCTGGCCCGAACGTCGTCGCCGAATACTTCCGCGAGGGCGAGGACCCGTTCGGCATGATCGGCTCCTATGTCGACGGCGGCTTCGCGATGGGTCAGAACCTGCCGCTGTACGGCTATGGCGAAACCGGCGGCGGCGAGGGCCGTACCGTCACCACCTCGTCCGGCAAGCAGGCGGTGATCCCGGGCAAGGCCAACTTCGGCACGCTGAGTTCCGGCGGGCTTTACTGAGACAGACCGAGGGAGGGGGCGCTGCCCCCTCGGACCTGCGGTCCCCCCCCCCGGAGTATTTGAGCCAAGTCGAATGCGCTTTCGGCTTGGCCCAAATACTCCCGCCGGAGGCGCCTTCGGACGGGCCTGCGGCGGTGCTCGCACCCTTGCCCCTGCGCGCCCCAGCGACTATGTCCGGCGCTGACCATCCGAGAGGCCCCACCCCATGCGCACCGAGATCCAGAACATCTGCGAAGCGATCCGCAAGTCGCTGAAGCTCGTGGGCCAGCGCATGGACTGGGAAACGGCGCCGCACCGGCTGGAAGAGATGAACGCGATGATCGAGGATGGCGACCTGTGGTCGGATCCTGCGCGCGCGCAAAAGCTGATGCGCGACCGCACCACGCTGATGGGCCAGATCGAGACCTATCGGAAGATCGACAGCGGGCTGAAGGACAACATCGAGCTGATCGAGCTGGGCGAGATGGAGGACGATCAGGAGATCGTCGCTGACGCCGAGCAGTCCCTGCGCGACCTAAAGGACTTCGCCGCCCAGCAGGAGCTCGAGGCGCTGCTGAACGGCGAGGCCGACGGCAATGACTGCTTCCTCGAGATCAACGCCGGCGCCGGCGGCACCGAGGCCTGCGACTGGGCCGAGATGCTGCAGCGGATGTATGTGCGCTGGGCCGAGAAGCGTGGCTTCAGCGTCGAGCTTCAGTCAGAGGAAGCCGGGTCGGAAGCCGGGATCAAGTCGGTGGCCTACAAGGTCTCGGGTCCGAATGCCTATGGCTGGATGAAGTCGGAATCGGGCGTGCACCGGCTGGTGCGGATCTCGCCCTTCGGCAAGGGCACGCGCGAGACCTCGTTCGCCAGCGTCTGGGTCTATCCGGTCGTCGACGACAACATCGAGATCGACATCCCGGCGAACGACATCCGCATCGACACCTACCGCTCGTCCGGTGCCGGCGGCCAGCACGTGAACACCACCGATTCTGCGGTCCGGATCACCCACTTGCCCACCAACATCGTCGTCACCTCGTCGATGAAGTCGCAGCACCAGAACCGCGAGGCGGCGATGAACGCCCTGAAGGCGCGGCTCTACCAGCTGGAGCTGGACCGCCGCAACGCCGAGATCAATGCCCAGCACGAGGCCAAGGGCGATGCCGGCTGGGGCAACCAGATCCGCAGCTACGTCCTGCAGCCCTACCAGATGGTCAAAGACCTGCGCACCCAGCACGAGACTTCGGACACGCAGGGCGTACTCGACGGCGATCTCGACGCCTTCATGGCCGCGACCCTGGCGATGGATGTCTCGGGCAAGTCGCGCGCCGAGGCGAACGCCGAGGACTGAGCCCCGCCCGCCCGCGGCGCCATCTGATCAGGCGGCCGGCCGATGCCGGCCCCTTTCGCTTGTCCGCCCGAGGTTCAGCCCCGCCGCTTGCGGCACAGGGCCGCAAGCCCGCCAAGACCGCCGAGCA
Organism: Frigidibacter sp. MR17.14; assembly: GCF_037095735.1. NCBI lineage: Bacteria > Pseudomonadati > Pseudomonadota > Alphaproteobacteria > Rhodobacterales > Paracoccaceae > Frigidibacter > Frigidibacter sp. MR17.14. The sequence goes on from NZ_JBAWKD010000003.1 coordinate 162,985, forward strand.
TCAGCAGGCCGGCCGCGGGAAGCGGCACCGGCGCCGGATCCTCGGGCTCGCAGTCGTCGCCCTTGCCCGGGTGATGTTCGTGCTGATCCTTGTCCTTCCAGTCCCAGCCGGTCTTGAAGTCGGGCTTGTCGTGCTTGCCGCTGAAGCCGAAGTCCTTGTCGCCGAAACCGAACAGCTTGCTACCCTTGCCGTCCTCTTTGGACGGGAACAGCGACTTGATCTCTTTGCCGGGATCGAAGCCGAAGCCCGCCCCAATCGAGCTTGCAGAGCACGCCCCGGCCGACATCACCACCACCGCCGCGACCAGCGCCGCACCACCGAACCGCATAACAGCGTCCTCCCTTGGCTCACCCCCGTGGCCCAGAGTGCCGGCGCGGCAAGGCGCGTCCAGAAAATGTCATAAACGGCGCAGGATTGCGGAAACCGCCGGAACAATTCGGAAAACATCGCCCGACAGCCAAGCGCTCCGGCAACGATTTCCCCGGAACCGGTCGAGGATCGGTGACACCGCAGCATGAGTCGCAGCCCGCGCAGGGCGCGAAAGCCAGGCGATCCCACAAGGACAGGCCGGTGAATCACGGCGATGGGGGAAGCTGGCGCACCCGACACGATTCGAACGTGTGGCCTTTGCCTTCGGAGGGCAACGCTCTATCCAGCTGAGCTACGGGTGCGTTGCGCCTCGTATAGCGGGCCCGCAGGGCCGCTGCAAGCAGCCTTTCCCGGGAACCGCAAACCGACTGAACGGTTCACTTTCCGCACGTGACTCAGCAGAAAGGAACCGGCAATGCTCGCCACGATCGCGGACTGGGCGCTCTGTCTTGCGGGGGCCGTCATGATCCTGGTCACCGCCGCCTCCTTCCTGCGCATCCCCCACGGCGCCATCCGCAGCCTCGACTTCCCGCGGCTGCAGGCCTTCGCGCTGTGCCTTGTGCTGGCGGCGCTGATCTGGTGGACCGAACCCGCGCCCTGGAACCTCGCCTGGGCCGGGGCGCTCGTCGTCGCGGCACTGGCGCAGGCGGCGCTGATCCTGCCCTTCACCCCGCTCTGGCGCCGCCAGTCGCACCGCCCCTCGGCCCCGGCCACCGAACGGCAGATGACCATCCTCGCCTGCAACGTGAAGCAGTCGAACCGCGACTATCACCGCCTGATCGCCGCCGTCCGCCGCGAAGACCCCGACATCGTCATCGGGCTCGAGACCGACGAGGGCTGGGCCGAGGCGCTGGCGGTCCTGCACGACAGCTATCCGCACCGGGTGATGCTACCGCAGGACAACGGCTACGGCATCACCCTGCAGTCGCGGCTGGAGATCTACGAGCACGAGGTGCGCGAACTGCTGCTCGAGGGCGTGCCCTCGATCCGGGCGCGCATCGCGCTGCAGAACGACGAGCATTTCCGCCTGTACATCGTCCACCCCGAACCGCCGGTGCCCTATCACGACAGCGAGGGGCGCGACGCCGAGATCGGCATGGTCGGGATCGAGGCCGAGAAGGACCCGCTGCCCGCCGTGGTCGCGGGCGACCTGAACGACGTGGCCTGGTCGCACACCACGCGGCGCTTCCAGCGGCTGTCGGGGCTGCTCGACCCGCGCGTCGGGCGCGGCTTCTTCAACACCTTCGATGCGCGCTACCCGTTCCTGCGCTGGCCTCTCGACCACATGTTCCACGATCCGCGGTTCCGGCTGGTCGACATGCGGCGGCTGGAGCATGTGGGCTCGGACCATTTCCCGATGCTGTTCAGCCTGCAGCTGGAACCGGTCGAGAAGGGCGACCTGCCGGAAGATGCGACATCCGAGGACAAGCAGGAGATCCGCGAGATGGCGCAGACCGAACGCGCCCGCGACCGCGAGCCGATCGGCAGCGATTGGGAAGACGAGGACTGACGGCGGGGTTTGAAAAGGGGGCTCCGCCCCCGGCCCTGCGGGCCTCCCCCGGGATATTTGCGCCGATGAGAAAGCGGATTTCTTACTGGTCCAAATATCCCCGCCGGAGGCGTGCGGCGCCGGCCGGAAGGCGCGGCGCCGGGATCTTCAGCTGAAGAGGTCGTGGCAGAGTTCGAGCGCCTCGACCAGCGCGTCGACCTCGGCCCGCGTGTTGTAAAGCCCGAAGCTTGCCCGGCAGGTGGCGGTCACCCCCATGTGCTGCAAGAGCGGCATCGCGCAATGGGTGCCGGCGCGCACGGCGACGCCCTTCTGGTCGAGCACGGTCGAGATGTCATGGGCATGGGCCGGGCCTTGCAGGGTGAACGAGAAGATCGCCCCCTTGCCCGGCGCGTTGCCCTGGATGTTCAGCCAGTTCAGCCCAGACAGCCGCGCCTGCGCATAGTCGCGCAGAGAGGCTTCGTGCGCGGCGACATTGGCCATGCCAAGGCCCATCAGGTAGTCGAGCGCCACGCCGAGCCCGATCTGGTTGACGATGCCGGGGGTGCCGGCCTCGAAGCGCATCGGCGGCTTGGCATAGGTGACCTCGTCGCGGAACACCTCGTGGATCATGTCCCCACCGCCGAGGAAGGGCCGCATCTCGGCCATCCGCTCCTTGGAGATCCAGATCGCGCCAGAGCCCGAGGGGCCGTAAAGCTTGTGCCCGGTGATCGCGTAGAAATCGCAGCCGATCGCCGGCACGTCGACCGGCATGTGGACCGAGGCCTGGCTGCCATCGACCAGCACCGGCACGCCCTTTTCACGCGCGCCGCGGCAGATCGCGGCCACGTCGACCAGCGTGCCCAGCACGTTCGACATATGGGTCACGGCGACCAGCTTCGTCTTCGGCCCGATCGCCTCGATCACCCGCTGCGGATCGAGGCTGCCGTCGGCCTCGCACTCGACCCATTTCAGCACCACGCCCTGCCGTTCGCGCAGGAAATGCCATGGCACGATGTTGGCATGGTGTTCCATGATCGACAGCACGATCTCGTCGCCGGCCTGCAGCCGCGGGGCCGCCCAGCCGTAGGACACGAGGTTGATGCCCTCGGTCGTGCCCGAGGTGAAGACCACCTCGTCCTCGTCGGGCACGTTCAGGAAGCGCGCGATCTTGCCGCGCACCGCCTCGTATTTCTCGGTTGAAACGGTCGAGAGGTAATGCAGCCCGCGGTGGACATTCGCGTAATCCTGCGCGTAGCCCTGCACCACGGCATCGATCACCGCCTGCGGCTTCTGCGCCGAGGCGCCGTTGTCGAGATAGACCAGCGGCTTGCCGTTCACCGTCCGCGACAGGATCGGAAAGTCGCGGCGCACGGCCTCGACGTCATAGCCAGTCATCGCCCGGCCCTCCTTCGTTCAGAAACCCATGCCGCCGGGCGCCAGCCCGACCATGCCCAGCAGCGTCAGCATCACCAGCCCGGCCACGAAGAACCCGGCCACCAATGCGAAGAACACTTTCACCGGGCTCTTGAAACCGTGCAGCTCCATCGTGAACTGGGTGAGCTGCCAGAAGAAGATCACCATGCCCGCAACCAGCAGCAGGTCGGCCAGCAGCGGGATCGCCAGCCCCAGCACCAGCTGCGCAAGCTGCAGCAGAAGCAGCGTCACCTCGGCCCAGACCACCAGCAGCAGCGCATCGGGGAACTCCCCGCGGCCGCCAAGCGCCTGCCCGACCCTGGCGATCCCGCCCGAGATCACCAGCATCACCCCCGCCTGCACGAAGCCGGTGGTCAGCGCGGCGCTCAAGGGCGCCTCGCCATCGACCGGGATCGCGCCGACCAGCATCATCGTCGCCTGCGCCAGCAGGACCGAGACCACGACCACCGTCGCCAGCGCCAGCCAGCGCGCCTGCATCGGCAGGTCCGAGGCGATCAGGAACCGCGCCGCGCGCCGCGGTTCGGCCACCGACAGCCGCGCCAGCCCCAGAAGTCCCGCAAGATCGACCGACATCACGCCCTCTCGTATTCCGCCGCGCCGAGCCCTGCCCCCCAAAGACCCAGGAACGCGGCAAGCACCGCGATCCCGGTCCCGGCGGCAAGCGCGCCCGGCCCCGCGACACCTGCCACGATCCCCTGCACCAAGACCAGAGGCGACACGGCGAGAAGCGCGGAAAAGAGCGCAAGCCGCGCCCCGTAGAAGCTGCCCCGCCCGCCGAAGGCGCGCAAGGCAAGGTGGCTGAGACCGGCCAGGGCATAGAAGGCCAGCGGCGCCAGGAACAGGATCCCCAGCAGCGCACCGCCCAGCCGCGCCTCAAGCGGCACCGAAGGGTCGAGCGCCGCCGCGCGCAGCATCGCCGGCCATTGCGCGATGAAAAGCGCAAGGCACCCCCCCGCCAGACGCGCAAGCGCGCGATCCTCGCGCACCCCCTCGGCCAGCCGGGCCCGGATCGCGGTACGCGGGCCCCGCCAGAGCGCCGCGATCTCGGTCCCCAGGCCCATCAGCGGTGCCGGATCAGCCAGCCTTCAAGCCGCTCGACCACCGCGGCCTGCAGATCGGCATCCTCGATCTCGGCGATGGCATCGCCCAGGAACGACAGCACCAGCAGCACCTGCGCATCCGCCAGCGGCACCCCGCGCGAGCGCAGGTAGAACAGCGCCGTGTCGTCGATCGCCCCCGAGGTCGAGCCGTGCGAGCATTTCACGTCGTCGGCATAGATTTCGAGCTCGGGCTTGGCCAGGAACTGGCTGTCGCCGTCCAGAAGCAGCGACTGGCTGATCTGGTAGCCGTCGGTCTTCTGGGCGCCCTCCTTCACAAGGATCTTGCCCTGGAAGACGCCGGTCGCGCCGTTCTTCAGCACCTTCTTGAACACCTGCCGGCTTTCGCAGCCGACGGCGCCATGGGTGATGAAGACGGTGTCGTCATGCAGGAAGTCCGCGCCGTCGCCGACAGCCGCCCCCGCGACATGCGCCAGGCAGTCGTCGCCTACGATGTCCAGCACCGCCTCGTTCCGGGTCAGCCGGCCGTTCATCGCCAGCGTGAAGCTCTTGAAGAGCGCGCCTTCCGCGATGCGGGCGAAGACATGCGTCACCGCCCGGCGGTCATGGGCCCGGCCCTGCGCCCGGATGTGGTGGAAGCGGCCGCCCGCGGCCACGTCGACCTCCATCACCGAAACGAAGCGCGCCGCGGCGGTGCCGGTTTCCAGCAGCGTGACCTCGGCGCCCTCTTCGACCTTCACCAGATGGTGCAGCACGACCTCGGCCGCGCCCTCGGTCTGGCGATACTCGATCGCCACCGGGCGCGCGGCCTTGGCGGTGGCGCGGATCAGCACGCCATCGGTCGCGGCATAGGTGCCGAAGGCCGCGAAGGGCCGCTCGACCGGGGACTGGCCGGCGGCTTCCAGCACGCCGTAGATCCCCTTGGCCCAATGGATGTCGGCCGCGCCATCGGCTTCGGCCAGCCGCGCGATCTCGAGACCCGAGCCCTCCAGCGCGTCCGACGCCTCGGCATCGAAGACGCCGTCGGTGAAGACCACGCGCAGCCGGTCGGTCGCGTCGAAGATCCCGGCCTCTTCCCCGAACGGGGCCGAGGCCGCGACCTCGGTCGCGACCAGCGCCGCCGGATCGGTGTAGCGCCAGTATTCGTCGCGACGGCCCGGCAGGCCCATTGCGGTCAGCCGTGCCAGTGCGGCCGCGCGCGCCTCGGCCGTGAAGCCGCCGGCGGGGGCCGGGGCTGCCGCGATCCGCGCGCCCGTCGCCTCCGCCCGGCGGTCGTCCTTCAGTTTCGGCGCCGCCATCACTTCACCTCGGCCAGGAGGTCGGCATAGCCGTTCTGCTCGACTTCCAGCGCCAGTTCGGGACCGCCGGTCTTGATGATCCGGCCATCGGCCATGATGTGGACGACGTCCGGCTTGATGTGGTCGAGAAGCCGCTGGTAGTGGGTGATGACGAGGAACGACCGGCCCGCGTCGCGCAGCGCGTTCACGCCCTCGGCCACCAGCCGCATCGCGTCGACGTCGAGCCCCGAGTCGGTCTCGTCGAGGATGCACATCTTCGGCTCGAGCATCGCCATCTGCAGGATCTCGTTGCGCTTCTTCTCGCCGCCCGAGAAGCCGACGTTGACCGGGCGCTTCAGCATCTCGGCATCGATGTTCAGCGTCTTGGCCTTCTCGCGCACCAGCTTCAGGAAGTCGGCGGCGCTGATCTCGTCCTCGCCGCGTGCCTTGCGCTGGGCGTTCACCGCGGTGCGCAGGAAGGTCATGTTGCCCACGCCCGGGATCTCGACCGGGTACTGGAACGCCAGGAACAGGCCCGCCGCGGCGCGCTCTTCCGGCTCCATCTCCAGCAGGTCCTCGCCGTTCAGCGTGGCCTCGCCGCCGGTGACCTCGTAGCCGTCGCGGCCCGACAGCACGTAGGACAGCGTCGACTTGCCAGAGCCGTTCGGGCCCATGATCGCATGCACCTTGCCGGCTTCGACGGTCAGGTCGAGCCCCTTGAGGATCTGCTTGTCCTCGTCTTCGAGCTTCACCTGAAGATTGCGGATTTCCAGCATGTTCGTCCTTTCAGTCATCTGTCGTGCGGGGTCTGCCCCCGCGATATCTTCAAACCGACGCGCGCCTCACAGCGGCCGCGTCATCATCTCCATGATCGCCGCCAGATCCCTCACCGGGAACATGCGCGGCACCAGCCTGTAGACGGCCATCCGGCCGCACATCTCGTCGGGTTCGACCCAGCGCTCGACCTCGGCGTAGCGCGGGCGGTCGCCGTAGTCGTCGAACAGCACTGTCACCTCGCGCCGGATCTGGAAGGCGGTGGCCAGCAGGCAGCCGGCGCGGAACCGTCCGTCGATCAGCACCACGTCGGGATGCTCGAACCCGTCCTGCTCCCAGACCCCCAGCGGATAGCGATGGAAGCTGCGCCAGCGCCGGTCGTCGACCGGCACGCCGCGATTGGCCGTCGCGCCGATCTCGGCATGGTGGAACTCCACCGCCGAGGCGCCGGGATGCGCCGCGAACCAGTCCTTCATCCGCGCGATCCACTCGGGGTCGCTCTCGACCGCGGTGATCCGCTTGCCCTCCATCCCCGCCGCCAGCACGGTCGAGCCGCCGGGCCCGTATTCGAGGATCACCCCCGCCGCGGCATAGGCCGCGCGCAGCCGCTCGCCCTCGGCCGCCGGGAAGGCGAACTCGGGCCGCTCGGGCAGGGTCAGGTCAAGGCTGTCGCTCACTTCCGGACCCTCAGAAGGACGTAAGGTGCAAGGCGCATGCCGCGGCGGATCTCGATCCCGTAAGACTCGAGCCCGGTCGCGGCATGGGCGATGGCATTGGGGCTGTGACGCCCAAGCTCGGCCGCATGGCGGATGCCGAAGATCTGGACAGCCAGATCCCGGTCCGCCGGCGCTGCCGTGGCGAAATCCGCCCGAAGCTCTGCCACCAACCCATCGAAGCTCATGCCCTCACCCTTGGCGCGCGCGCCTCAGCCCACCGAGCCTTCGAGGCTGATCGCCACGAGGCTCTGGGCTTCCATCGCGAATTCCATCGGCAGCGCCTGCAGAACCTCGCGGCAGAAGCCGTTGACGACCAGCGCCACCGCCTCTTCCTCGTCCATGCCGCGCTGGCGGCAGTAGAACAGCTGTTCGTCATCGACCTTCGAGGTGGTGGCCTCGTGCTCGACGCGGGACGAGTTGTTCTTGACCTCGATGTAGGGAACGGTGTGCGCCCCGCACTTGTCGCCGATCAGAAGGCTGTCGCACTGCGTGTAGTTGCGGCTGTCCTTCGCCTTCGGGTGCATGCTGACCAGACCGCGATAGGTGTTCTGCGCCTTGCCGGCGGAAATCCCTTTCGAAACAATGCGCGAGCGGGTGTTCTTGCCAAGATGGATCATCTTGGTGCCGGTGTCCGCCTGCTGCATGTTGTTCGCGATCGCGATCGAGTAGAACTCGCCCTGGCTCTCGTTGCCGCGCAGGATGCAGCTCGGGTATTTCCACGTGATCGCCGAGCCGGTCTCGACCTGCGTCCACATCACCTTGGCCCGGTCGCCGCGGCAATCGGCACGCTTGGTGACGAAGTTGTAGATGCCGCCCTTGCCCTCTTCATCGCCCGGGAACCAGTTCTGGACGGTCGAGTATTTCACCTCGGCATCCTCGAGGATCACGATCTCGACCACCGCGGCATGCAGCTGCGCGGTGTCGCGCTTCGGCGCGGTGCAGCCTTCGAGGTAGCTGACATAGGCGCCCTTGTCGGCGATGATCAGCGTGCGCTCGAACTGCCCGGTGTTCTCGGCGTTGATGCGGAAATAGGTCGACAGTTCCATCGGGCATTTGGTGCCCGGCGGGATGTAGACGAAGGACCCGTCCGAGAAGACCGCCGAATTCAGCGTGGCGAAGTAGTTGTCGGACTGCGGCACGACCGAGCCGAGGTATTTCTTCACCAGCTCGGGGTGCTTCTGGATCGCTTCCGAGATCGAGCAGAAGATGACCCCGGCCTTCTCCAGCTCTTTCTGGAAGGTGGTGCCCACCGAAACCGAATCGAACACCGCGTCGACCGCGACCTTGCGGCCTTCGGCCGGCGCGCTTTCCGCGCCCTCGACCCCGGCCAGGATCATCTGCTCCTTCAGCGGGATCCCGAGCTTCTCATAGGTGGCGAGCAGCTTCGGATCGACCTCGTCCAGCGACTTCGGCTTCACCGCCATGCTCTTCGGCTTGGCGTAGTAGTACAGGTCCTGGTAGTCGATCTCGGGATAATGGAGCATCGCCCATTTCGGCTCCTCCATCTCCTTCCAGCGCGCGAAGGCCTGCAGGCGCCACTCGGTCATCCACTCGGGCTCGTTGTTCTTGGCCGAGATCAGGCGAACGATGTCCTCGTTCACGCCCTTGGGGGCGTATTCCATCTCGATCTCGGTTTCCCAGCCGTATTTGTAGGCGCCCATGTTCTGGACGGTCTCGACCGTTTCCCGGTCGACACCCTCGCGCACTTCAAGCTCGGGATTGGCGTCGATCTTTTCATCCAGCATCATGTCGTATCCGTTCTGTTTCAGCACCTTGCGGCGCGATATTCGTCTGTTTTCTCAAGCGGCGCGCGCCAAGTGGCGCTGCGCGGCCCGTCCCCAGGCCTCGGCAAATCTCAGGACCTCGTCTTCGGTCGTCGCGGGCCCGATCGACACCCGGATCGCCGAGGCGGCGGCGGTGTCGTCGAAGCCCATCGCCGCCAGCGTGCGGCTGGCGCGGACCTTGCCCGAGGAACAGGCGGAACCGGCCGAGACCGCGAAGCCCGCGAGGTCCATCTGCATCACCTGCGTCTCGCCCTTCCAGCCGGGCAGGACCAGCGTCGAGGTGTTGGGCAGGCGCGGGCTTTGCTTCCCCGCAAATGTAACATTTGGCACGGCGGATACCACCGCCTCTTCTAGAATATTTCTAATCTGGGCGACCCGCTCCCAGACGCCGTCCGACAGCTCGCGCGCCGCGGCCTCGGCCGCCGCCGCGAAGCCCATGATCCCGATCAGGTTCTCGGTCCCGGCCCGCCGGCCCATCTCCTGCCCGCCGCCCTTCAGCTGCGCCGCGACATCCAGGCCACGCCGGATCACCAGCGCGCCCACGCCCTTCGGCCCGCCCAGCTTGTGCGCCGAAACCAGCCCCATCCGGCATCCCAGCCAGTTGAAGGCGACGGGCAGCTTGCCGAACCCCTGCGTCAGGTCCGACAGCGCCAGCCCCTCTGGCAGGTCCTGCAGCACGCCGGTCTCGGAGTTCGCCAGCTGCAGCGCCGCCGCCGCCGGATCGGGCACCGCGACCCGCCCGCCCGCATCGACGGCAAGCCCGCCCGCGCCCCAGGCCGCGACCGCATCATGCTCGACCGCCGCCGTGGCGAGGCCCTTCCCGGCCATGGCCAGCGCCGCGCCCTCGGTCGCGCCCGAGGTGAAGACCAGATCCGCGCCCTCGGCCCCCAGCGCCGCCGCAATCGCCTCGCGCGCCTTTTCCAGCGCCGCCTTGGCCGCGCGCCCCTCGGCATGGACCGAGGACGGATTGCCGACAAGATCCATCGCCGCGAGCATCGCCGCCCGCGCCTCCGGCCTCATCGGTGCCGTCGCATTCCAGTCCAGATAGACCCGAGCGGCCACGTCACGTTCCTCTTTCTTGCTGGTTCAAATATCCCGGGGTCCGGGGCAGAGCCCCGGCCTTGCGTCAGTCTTCCACGCGAAACAGCGAGGGCACCGCCGGACAGGGCTTCAGCCCGTTCTTCACCACGTCCTGCAGCGTCGTCGCGTGCAGGAAGACATAGACCTGCGCCGACAGGCTTTCCCACAGCCGGTTCACCATCGACTGTGCCCGCGTCCCCGACACGCCGCCCGTGGCCCCTGCGCCGGTGTGCATGGCGCTGACCGTCTCTTCGACCGCCTCCAGCACTTCGGACACCCGGATCGCCTCGGGCGCCCGCGCCAGCCGGTAGCCGCCGCCCGGGCCGCGGACCGAGTCCACCAGCCCCGCCCGGCGCAGCTTCACGAACAGCTGTTCCAGATAGGGCAGCGAGATGTCCTGCCGTTCCGAGATCTCGGCCAGCGTCGTCAGCTTGCCGGCCCCCGCGGTCGCAAGATCCGCCAGCGCCACCATCGCATAACGCCCCTTGGTCGAAAGCTTCATTCCCGATCCGCCTTTCCCCGCAAGCCCTTCCCGCGCGTCGCCGGCCGGCAAACGCACGCAAGAACATTGACGCCATGCACAGGCCCGCTTAACTGCAACCCGCACGAGAACCCGTCCGCGGGCTCTTTAGAACGTTTCTAGGGTAGCCGAGCGAAAGCGTCAAGATTGACGCGCTCTCCCGGCCCCGCAACAGAGCAGGCGCGATGCCCGAAGTGATTTTCCCCGGCCCCGAGGGCCGACTGGAAGGCCGATACCACCCGCAGAAGGACCGTGACGCGCCGATCGCCATCGTGCTGCATCCGCATCCGCAGTTCGGCGGCACGATGAACAACCGCGTGGTCTACAACCTGCATTACGCGTTCCATCGCCTCGGCTTCACGGTGCTGCGCTTCAACTTCCGCGGCGTCGGCCGCAGCCAGGGCGAATACGACCAGGGCATCGGCGAGCTTTCCGACGCCGCCTCGGCGCTGGATTACCTGCAGGCGATGAACCCGAACTCGAAGCACTGCTGGGTCGCGGGCTTCTCGTTCGGGGCCTGGATCGGGATGCAGCTGCTGATGCGCCGGCCCGAGATCACCGGCTTCATCTCGGTCGCCCCCCCGGCGAACATGTACGACTTCTCGTTCCTGGCACCCTGCCCCTCGTCGGGGCTGATCATCAACGGCTCGGCCGACCGCGTCGCGCCGCCGAAGGATGTCTCGGGCCTGGTGGGCAAGCTGCGCGAGCAGAAGGGCATCACCATCAGCCATGAGGTGATCGAGGGCGCCGACCACTTCTTCAAGGACGACGAGGCGCATATGGCGCCGATGATCGGCCATGTCAGCGACTATGTCGCGCGCCGGCTGACCGAAGGGTCGCGGTAAGTGGCGCTCGTCGATGATCTCGGCGATGCGCTGGCCCGCGACGTGCTGGCCGCGCAGGACGAGCTTGGCGACGACCGCTTCTATGACAAGGTCTCCCGCACCGTCGGCGCGCTGTCGCCGACGCTGCAGGAGGCGTTCATGACCTCGATCCGGCTGCGCCTTGCCGAGATGCGCGGGCGCGCCTTCCTCGAGGCCTCGCTGAAGGCCCGCCGCGGTCAGGGTACCGCCCCGACCGCGCCGCGCGCCCAGACCGATCCGGGCGGCCATTGAGCCGCCCCGCCCGGCGCGCTAGACCGGGTCCATGACCGACAGTCCCCACACCCGCCTCGCCCGCCAGTTCGCCTTCCTGACCGAGGCCGACCGGCTGAAAACGGTGCTGCGCGGCACCACGATCACCGACGGCGCCCGGCGCGAGAACTCGGGCGAGCATTCCTGGCACCTCGCGCTGTATGCGCTGGTGCTGGCCGATCAGGCGCCCGAGGGCGTCTCGGTCGAGCGGGTGATCCGGATGCTGCTGATCCACGACCTGGTCGAGATCGACGTGGGCGACGTGCCGATCCATTCGCAGGGCGGCGCCGCGCATGGCTCGGCCGCGGTGCAGGCGGCCGAGGCGGCGGCGGCCGAGCGGATCTTCGGGCTGCTGCCCCCCGACATCGGCGCGCCGCTGCTGGCGCTGTGGCAGGAGTTCGAGGCGAACGAGACCCCGGACGCGGTCTTCGCCAAGTCGCTCGACCGGGTGCAGCCGGTCCTGCAGAACATCGCGGCCGGCGGCGGCACCTGGACCGAGTACCAGGTGACCTGGCCGCAGCTGGAAGAGCGCGTCGGCACGAAGATTGCCCGCGGCCTGCCCCGCGTCTGGGACTGGGTCGCCGCCCGGGCGCGGCCGTTCTTCGGCTAGGCTTTGGAGGGCGCCTCCGGCGGACGGTCGAGCCGATCGATATGCCGGCCGAGCGCTCCGGGGCGATACCGCACGACGTCTCGGGCTGCCGGCGAGGCCGAGCTTTTCCAGCGCATGACGGCCTGATCCGAGATGTCTTCGAACCGCAGCGGCCCGCGCCGATCCCGGTAGCGAAACAGCGTCGTGGCACCTTTCGACACCCCCCTGAAGCCGGGATCGCAGTCCAGCGGGGCATCGGGCCAGCACTGCTTCAGAAACCTGCTGCGGCCGGCGCCATCGAACTCCAGCTTCTGCCGTTCGGCCCCCTCCGCGACCCAGTGCATCGCGGCGGCGGCCAGTCCCCGGATCGGACCGCCGCCACCGATGCTGCCATGGTCGCCCGGAAACCACCGCTGCTGATAGGCCGGCTCGCCGTCCGGTGCCGCGGCATCGGGCGGGCAGGCGTTGAGGGCGTCGAGGTTCGTCCAAAGGGCGGGCTCGTAGGTCTGGCGCCGTTCGTCGATGCCGACGGCATGCCGGGCCGAGGCGACCATGCTGGACAGATTGGTGTCATGGAACCGGTAGCGTCGGTTGAAGAGGCCCGAGCACAGGAAGAAGTTGGGGATGCCCAGCGCGCCGATCGTGTCCCAGATCCCGAGGTAGGCGATCTGTATCGGCGCCGAGGTCCCCTTGCGGGTGAGGCGGTCTTTCTCGCTCGTGTGGAAACCGGGCGAGAACCGCTGGCGAAAGGCGAGCGACGCATCGGTATCGGGCTCAGAACTCGGATCGCGGTCGCGGTAATGGTTGATCGCCGAACGGATCTGGGCTCTGCGCCGCGGCTCTGGCAGGCCGCAGTTGCGCAACAGCCCGACCAGAGAGCGCGCCGTATAGGCACCGCGGGAAAAGCCGAAAAGATAGAGGCTGTCGCCCGGGCGATACATCGCCGCGACTTCGCTGTAGATCTCGGTCAGGATCGCGTCGAGGCCGGAGCCCATCGCCCCGCCAAAAAACTTGTCGATCCGTCCGCCAGTCCCCACCCCGGGAAAGTAGAGCGTCACCTGCTCGACTTTGTCCCTGCCGTTCGGCGCCACGATGTCGGACAGCAGCTCCACATTGGTCGGCAGCGCGCTTTGCGTGCTGTTCCAGGTGCCGTCACAGAAGACGGCGATCCTTCGCCCCATGATACTCACCCACTGGTTACACTACGGACCCAAGGTAGGCCAAATCGCGCAAAATCTCGCGCGCAAATTTCGCATACCATCGCATACTGTCTTCCGCCCCCGCCCCTTATGGTCTAAGAGGCAAGGCGACGAGTCACATCAACCAAGAGGCTTCCATGTCGAAGATCAAGGTAGCGAACCCGGTCGTCGAGCTCGACGGCGACGAGATGACCCGGATCATCTGGGACTTCATCAAGAAGAAGCTGATCCTTCCCTACCTCGACGTCGATCTGAAGTACTACGATCTGGGCATCGAGGAACGCGACCGCACCAACGACCAGATCACGGTCGACGCGGCCAACGCGATCAAGCAGTACGGCGTCGGCGTCAAATGCGCGACCATCACGCCGGACGAGCAGCGCGTCGAGGAATTCGGCCTGAAGGAAATGTGGAAGTCGCCCAACGGCACGATCCGCAACATCCTGGGCGGCGTGATCTTCCGCGAGCCGATCATCTGCAAGAACGTGCCGCGCCTGGTGCCGGGCTGGACCCAGCCGATCGTCGTCGGCCGCCACGCCTTCGGCGACCAGTACCGCGCCACCGACTTCCGCTTCCCGGGCAAGGGCAAGCTGACGATCAAGTTCGTCGGCGAGGACGGCACCGTGATCGAGCGGGACGTCTTCAACGCGCCGGGCGCCGGCGTGACGATGGCGATGTACAACCTCGACCAGTCGATCATCGACTTCGCGCGGGCCTCGATGAACTACGGCCTGGTCAAGGGCTGGCCGGTGTATCTGTCGACCAAGAACACGATCCTCAAGGCCTATGACGGCCGCTTCAAGGACCTGTTCCAGAAGGTCTACGACGAGGAATTCGCCGACAAGTTCAAGGCCGCGGGCATCCATTACGAGCACCGCCTGATCGACGACATGGTCGCCTCGGCGATGAAATGGTCGGGTGGCTATGTCTGGGCCTGCAAGAACTACGATGGCGACGTGCAGTCGGACACCGTGGCGCAGGGCTTCGGCTCGCTGGGCCTGATGACCTCGGTGCTGATGACGCCCGACGGGCAGACGGTGGAAGCGGAAGCGGCGCATGGCACCGTGACCCGCCACTACCGCCAGCACCAGGCCGGCAAGGAGACCTCGACCAACTCGATCGCGTCGATCTTCGCCTGGACCGGTGGTCTGAAGCACCGCGCCAAGCTCGACGACAACGCGGCGCTGGCGAACTTCGCCAACGTGCTCGAGAAGGTCACCGTGCAGACCGTGGAAGACGGCTTCATGACCAAGGACCTCGCCCTGCTCGTCGGTCCCGATCAGAAGTGGCTCACCACCATGGGCTACCTCGAGAAGGTCGACGAATACCTGGGCAAGTCGCTGGCCTGATCCGGCCCGGGGGGGGGTTCGCCCGCCGCCACCGTTCCAGCCGCCACGCGCGACAGCCGGCAGACAAAGGCCGTGCGTCCGGGGCCAGCCCCGCAGGCAATGGTCGATCAGCCTCCAGCGCCGCCCCACCGGGGCGGCGTTTCGCATTGCCGGGTCGGCGATCTGTCCAAGAGGCCCGCCGTCCGGTTGCGGCGATATTCGGGTGGTCAGCGGAACGGCCACACCGGACTCAGAGCCCTCGGCGCGTGGGCGCTCAAAACCCCTCGGCCCTGCGGCGCAGACGGGCGAGCGCCAGAAAGACGACCGTCGCCAAGAGCCACAGCCGGAAAAAGGCGGGTTCCTCGAACAACCAACAGAACAGCACGACCAGCGCCGCTGCAGTCCCGAAGACCGGAACCACCATGCTTCCTGCGAGCAAGGCCGTCAGCACCGTCGCAAGAAACATCAGAGCCGCGTCACAGAACACGCCGCACGCCCCTTCGACATGACCGAAGGCTGGAAACAGGAGCCAGATGGTGAATGCGGCGGACAAAGCCGAAACCGTCGCCATATGTATGCCGGAGATCACGGGGGCTGTGACGAAGGCCGGCACCAACGCCCCGAAAACCGCTGCCAGCCCGATCGCGATCCAGTCGTGACGTCCGCGCCGTATCGCGAAAGAGACCAATCCATGCAGAGTGCAAGCGGACAAGACAATACCCCGTGGCGGCGGGCAGACAGCCGCAACCCCTTGGCTCTCAAGATGCCCGACCCTGCCAGCGCAGGCGAGGGAGTTTTACTGCGGCAACAGTGTGTTCACTCTCCCGCCGCCTCGCCGGCGTGATCGGTCGCCCGCGACGCGGGCGCCGGGGCTTCCGCGTCGACATCGACCTGAGGAGCCGCCCGCGCGGGGCGGCCTTTCCCGCTCTGAGGGGGGGCCTTCAGCTCTGAAGCGGGCCGGTCAGGCGGTAGCGGAAGCCCTCGGGCGTATAGAGGCTTTCCGCCTCGCCCCCGAAGTCCTGCGGCGCCACATGCTTGGTGAGCATGGTGCCGAAGCCCTCGCGCGCGGGCGGGCTGGCCGGGGGGCCGCCATGCTCGGCCCAGCGGAAGGTCAGGCTTTGCCCTTCGGGCCCCGAGGCCAGCGACCAGTCAATCTCGACCCGGCCCTGCTGCTGCGAGAGCGACCCGTATTTCATCGCATTGGTCGCCAGCTCGTTCACGATCAGCGCCACGGCCAGCGCCTGCTTGGCCTCCAGTGCGACCGGCGGGCCCGTGAGCCCGATCCGCGCCACCAGCGCGTCGTCATAGGCGGCGAGCGCGCCGCGGATCAGCGGCTCGATCGGCGCGCCGAGCTGCACGCCCGAGGTCAGGATCTGATGCGCCGCCCCCAGCGCCCCAAGCCGCGCCGAGAGCCGGCCCCAGGCGTCGGCGGTGTCGGTCGACGAGCGCAGCGTCTGCCGCGCGATGACCGAGACCACGGCCAGCGTGTTCTTCAGCCGGTGCGCCAGCTCGGCGTTGCGGACCTGCAGCGCATGTTCCGCGGCGACCTTGCCGGTGGTTTCGATCACCGTGTCCATCACCCCGGCGACGCGGCCGGTCTCGTCGCGGATCGGGCTGTAGCAGAAGGTGAAGTTGCAGGCCTCGGGGTGGCCGTTGCGGTCGATGACCAGCGGGAAGTCCTCGATGAAGGTCGCCTTGCCGGCAAAGGCCCGCTCGGCGATCGGGCCGATCTCGGCCCAGGCTTCGGCCCAGATGTCATAGAAGGGCCTGCCCTGCGGCGCGGGCTTCGCCCCGAGGATCGGCGCGAAGGCGTCGTTGTGCAGGGTGATCATCCGCGGACCCCAGAAGATCGCCTTGGGGAAATGCGAGGCCAGCATCATCTGCACCGCAACCTGCAGCGCCACGGGCCAGCCGGCGGGCGAGCCCAGCGGGTTCGCGCTCCAGTCAATGGCGCGCAGCGTGGCGCGCGCGGGCCCGGGCCCGTCGAGGCAGGAATAGGGTTCGGCTTGCATTCTCGCCCTGAAGATCGCTGCGATCACCAGAGGCCAGATAGGCGCGGAAGGCAAGAGATGCCGCAACGGGGCCCGGCGCCACGGACCGCGGGCCGGATGGCGGGGGAGAGGGTGGTGGCTCTGGTGCGGGGGGCGGCGTGCCGCCCCCCGAAGGCCGGTATCGGGCCGGATCTCGGGCCAAGCCCTGGGCCGGATCTTGGGCCAGACGCCTCAGTTCCAGCTCAGGCCGTTCTTGGCGCCGTTGAAGGCCGCGCGCATCTGGCCCTTGCTGACCGAGAAGCCGCCGTTGGCGATGGTGGCGCAGCTGCCGCCGCCCCGGGTCGCGACACGGACGCTGGCGATCTGCGCCGAGGGGTCGATCTCGGCCGAGTGCACATAGCCGATGAACGCGCCGCGGCGATCCATCAGCGGCATGCCGTTGAAGGCCGAGGTGTTGCCCCCCTTGGCGCAGGTCAGTGCACCGGTCCAGCGCGAGGGCATGTTGTCGGGCAGACCGACGATCACGACGCCCGAGCCGGGTTGTCCGCCCGTGCCGCCCGTCCCGCCCGTGCCTCCGGTCCCGCCCGTGCCGCCGGTACCGCCAGTGTTGCCGGTAGAGGTGCCGCCTCCGCCGCTGCCACCGGTGCCGCCGCCCAGCCCGCCGCCGCTGCCGACCGAAACATCGGCAAGGCTGTCGCGACCGCCGACCGAGGCGCTGGCGCGGGTGTCACCGACGCGCGCATCGGCGCTGGCGAGGCTGTCGCGCCCGCCGACCGTCGCATCGGCCGAGGCGGCGCTGCCGACCCGTGCATCGACATCGGCAACGCTGTCACGGCTGCCGACGCTGGCGTCGACGCCGATCCCGCCGATGTCCACGTCGGCGCTGGCCAGCGAGTCCCTGCTGCCGATGTCGACATCGGCGCTGACCCCGTCGAGCAGGCCGGCGCGGGCCGGCGGCGCGGCGGCGAGCATCGCCGAGACCGCGACCAGAACCAGCCCGCCGCGGGCCAACCGCCACGGCTGCGCTGCAGTGCGGAAACCGAAATTGGGAGACTTCCCTGAAAACATCGTCATCACATCCTCCTGCGTGATCGTCCGCCGGCCGGGACCTCCCGCCCTCCGCTGCGGACCTCGTGTCCTCACGGGAAACATCCTACACCTCCCAGAGACCCGAGAGGCCAGACTGAACCGAGGGTTGGGGGATTCCGGGGCCTTGCAGCCCCTGATTGATAAACGGAAACCGAAAAATTAGTCTTGTATTCATATTTCGGAAACACGCATAGGATGCATGCAAACGATACCATGCACGCGCGGCGACTCACTGGCACGGCACGTCGGCCTCCATGCCGCAGCGCAGAGGAATCACTGGACCGGCTGCCGGCGGCCATGCGATAATAGGTCATGGCCTCTGACCTTACCGCCTCGCTCGCCGATCCGCCGCCGCTTCCGCGCTATACCGCGCTGGAGGATGTGCAGGGTCTGCTGATCTCGACCGTGCAATGCGCGCTGGGGATCCACCTGCTGCGCGCGGCGGGGCTGGTGACCGGCGGCACCGCAGGGCTCGCGCTGATCCTCGCCTACGCCACGGGTTGGTCCTTCGGGCCGACCTTCTTCGCGGTCAACCTGCCCTTCTACGTATTCGCCTGGGCACGCAAGGGCCCGGTCTTCGCGGTGAAGAGCTTCGCCAGCGTCACGCTGGTCTCTGTCATCGCCGACTCGCTGCCACGGGTGCTTCAGATCGCGCATGTCCACCCCGGCGTCGCCTCGGCCGGGTTCGGGGTGATGGCTGGGGTCGGGCTTCTGGGCCTGTTCCGGCATTCTTCCTCGCTCGGCGGCGTGTCGATCGTCGCGCTGATCGTGCAGGACCGCTTCGGCATCCGCGCGGGCTGGGTCCAGTCGGGCTGGGACCTGTGCCTGTTCCTTGCCTCGTTCGCCATCCTGCCTACCGAACGGGTGCTGTGGTCGCTGCTGGGCGCGGTGATCCTCAACCTCGTGATCGCCCTCAACCATCGCCGCGACTGGTACGTCGTGACCTGAGCGGCAGGCGCATCCCCGCCTTGCGAAACCCGCCCGGCACGCTTTGGCGCTGGATTTTTCTGCGGATGCGAGGTATGGGGCGCCCGACATTTCCGGGAAAGCTTCATGGACCTTCGCAATATCGCGATCATCGCGCACGTCGACCACGGCAAGACCACGCTGGTTGACGAGCTTCTGAAACAGTCGGGCACCTACCGCGAGAACCAGGCCACGACCGAGCGGGCGATGGACTCGAACGACATCGAGCGCGAGCGCGGGATCACCATCCTCGCCAAGGCGACCTCGGTCGAATGGCACGGCACGCGCGTCAACATCGTCGACACCCCCGGCCACGCCGACTTCGGCGGCGAGGTCGAGCGCATCCTGTCGATGGTCGACGGCGTCTGCCTGCTGGTCGACGCGGCCGAAGGCCCGATGCCACAGACGAAGTTCGTGCTGGCCAAGGCGCTGGGTCTGGGCCTGAAGCCGATCGTCGTGCTGAACAAGGTCGACAAGCCCGATGCGGAACCCGACCGCGCGCTGAACGAGGTGTTCGACCTCTTCGCCAACCTCGGCGCGTCGGACGAACAGCTCGACTTCCCCACGGTTTACGCCTCGGGCCGTTCGGGCTGGGCCGACCTGGAACTCGACGGTCCGCGCAAGGACCTGTCGGCGCTGTTCGACCTGATCGTGCGCCATGTCGAGCCGCCGAAGCAGATCGCGCATCGCGACGAGCCCTTCTCGATGCTGGCCACCACGCTGGGGTCGGACCCGTTCATCGGCCGCCTGCTGACCGGCCGCGTCCAGACCGGGACGCTGAAGGCCGGCGACACGCTGAAGGCGCTGTCGCGCGACGGCGACCGGATCGAGCAGTTCCGCGTCTCGAAGATCCTTGCCTTCCGCGGCCTGTCGCAGCAGCCGATCGACGTGGCCGAAGCCGGCGACATCGTCTCGGTCGCGGGCATGACCAAGGCCACCGTGGCCGACACGCTCTGCGCGCTCGAGATCGAAAACGCGATCCCCGCCCAGCCGATCGACCCGCCGACCATCTCGGTCACCTTCGGGATCAACGATTCGCCGCTGGCCGGCAAGGACGGCACCAAGGTTCAGTCGCGCGTCATCCGCGAGCGTCTGATGAAGGAAGCCGAATCGAACGTCGCGATCAAGATCGAGGACACGCCGGGCGGTGAAAGCTTCATCGTCTCGGGTCGGGGCGAACTGCAGATGGGCGTCCTGATCGAGAACATGCGCCGCGAGGGCTTCGAGCTGTCGATCAGCCGCCCGCGCGTCATCTTCCGCGAGGAAGACGGCCAGCGCATGGAGCCGATCGAGGAAGTCACCATCGACGTGGACGAGGAATTCTCGGGCGCGGTGATCGAGAAGCTGACGGGCCCGCGCAAGGGCGATCTGGTCGAGATGCGCGCCGCCGGCGCCGGCAAGACCCGGATCATCGCGCATGTGCCGTCGCGCGGCCTGATCGGCTATCAGGGCGAGTTCATGACCGACACCCGCGGCACGGGCGTCCTGAACCGCATCTTCCACGACTGGGTCCCCTACAAGGGCCCGATCCAGGGCCGTCGTCAGGGCGTGCTGATCTCGATGGAGAACGGCACTACGGTGGCCTTCGCGCTCTGGAACCTGGAAGACCGCGGCAAGCTCTTCCTGGGCGCCCAGGAGCAGGTCTATGAAGGCATGATCATCGGCGAGCATTCGCGCGACAACGATCTGGAAGTGAACCCGCTGAAGGGCAAGAAGCTGACCAACATGCGCGCCTCGGGCTCGGATGAAGCGGTCCGGCTGACGACGCCGACGCGGATGAGCCTGGAAGAGTCGATCGCCTATATCGACGATGACGAGCTGGTCGAAGTGACGCCGAAGATCGTGCGCCTGCGCAAGCTGCACCTCGACCCGCACGAGCGCAAGCGCCAGTCGCGCGCCAGCTGATCGCCGGCGCCGCCGCGACACCATCCTGAAAGGCCCCCGGAGACCGCTCCGGGGGCCTTTTGCGTCGTGGCGGAACCGCAGCGGACGCGGGCGGGTTTCCGCGCCGACACGACGCGACGCAGGGGGCATCGGCGATGGCGACGGACGAGACGAGGCACGACACCAGCGGGACGGCAGCGGCGCGCCCCTTTGACCGCACCGCATCGGACTGGCCCGCAGGCTGGTGGATCCTGCCG
Organism: Frigidibacter sp. MR17.14; assembly: GCF_037095735.1. NCBI lineage: Bacteria > Pseudomonadati > Pseudomonadota > Alphaproteobacteria > Rhodobacterales > Paracoccaceae > Frigidibacter > Frigidibacter sp. MR17.14. Next base: position 183,922 of record NZ_JBAWKD010000003.1, read on the forward strand.
GCGGCGGCGTTGGGGTTGGCCGGTCTGGCCCGGCTCGCGCGCGCGCCCCGTCGCCGCGCGACGCGTGCAGTGGCAAAAACGTCGCCGCCGAAAACATGAGGGGCGAACTATTGTTTCGCGCAACAAAGCGTTGCCGCAATGACGCGCCCCTCAGACGTTCGTCGGAAGCGTTAAGAATCCGTCACCGAATCCCCGATCAGCTGATAAAACCGGCGATCAGTTGAGGCTCCGTGGGGGGAACCGGTTCATGATCGCCTATCAGGAATGTGACGACATCCGTGGTCTGCGGGCCGGCGCGGTGCTGGAAAGCGGCTGGTGGGTGGCGCCTGCGGCCCTGTTCGGGATCTGGGCCTGGGCCGACCTTCTGCTTCTGCTGCATCACGGTTTCTGAGCGCCGCCCGCCCCTCGATCAGGCCGCGGCGGCAATCGCGGTCGGACGGAAGGGGCGGATGTCGACGCTGTCGCCGCTGAAGGTGCAGAAACTGCCCTCGGGGATTACCGTCCAGTCCTCGCCGGTTTCCAGCGGCTCGGACACCACCGCGCGACCGCGGCGACTGACCGACCAGCGGTGATAGAGGCTCGGCGCGCGGTCGTCCGTCGCGTAGCGCACCGCGTAAAGCCGTTCGCCATCCGACAGCGCCGCGGTCAACCGTACATGCGGCCCCTCGCCCTTCTGCCGTGACAGCGCCTCGAGCGCGCCGACCGCGCGCTCGAGCGCCCCGCAGGGATCGGTGTCGAGCCCTTCGGACAGCGCCACCAGGAACAGCGCCTCGCTGTCGGTCGCGCCGCGACGGTGCGGGTAGAGATCATCGGGGATCAGCATCTCGGCGCAGCGGCGGAAGCGGTCGTAGCCGCCGATCTGGCCGTTGTGCATGAAGCTCCAGCGGCCGACGACGAAGGGGTGGCAGTTGTTGCGGCTGGTCGCGGTGCCGGTCGAGGCGCGGACATGCGCGAGAAACAGCGGCGAGCGGACCTGTGCCACCAGCGATTTCAGGTTCGGGTCCGACCAGGCGGGCATCACGTCGCGGTACAGGCCCGGCTCGGGCCGGTCGCCGTACCAGGCCAGGCCGAAGCCGTCGGCATTGATCGCCGTCGGGCATTCGGTGGCGCAATGGCTCTGCTGGATCAGCGAGTGTCGCGGCAAGGCGACGATGTCCTCGATGAAGATTGCCTCGCCCGTGTAGGCGGCCCAGCGACACATCGCCCGCAGCTCCCTGCCATGCCCATGTTGCATCGCAGCATAGACTGCCGTCGTGGCGCCGCAAAGGCCGGATCGGGGCGCCGGCGCGTCTTGTGACGCAGGTGTGACAGTGCGGCACCGGCGCTTGACCGGCGCCACAACCGAAGCGAGACTCAGGGTCAGGCGGTCACGGCAGAGGACCGGGGGTGACGGCGATGGACGGACTTTCGCGGCAGGATTACGCGCGACTGAGCACGCTGGCCTATGCGGCGGCGCTGGACGGCGCGCTGTGGCCCGCGCTGCTGCAGGCGATGACCGGCGTGATCGAGGGGCTGCGCGCCCATCTGATCCTGCGAGTGCCCGGACAGGCAGAGCCGGTGTCGACGCTGGTCGCGGGCTATGACCCCGCCTTCATCCGCAGCTATGGCAGCGCCTACGGGCGGCAGAACCCCTGGACGCCGGCGGCGATGGCCGCCCCCGTCGGGCGGGTGCTGGCGGATGACGAGCTTTGCCCCGCCGACCGGCTGCGTCGCACCGCGTTTCACGCCGACTGGCTGGCCCCGCAGGGCCTCTCGGGCGTGGCGGGGCTGACGATCGCCTCGGGCCAGCACAGCTGGTGCTTCCTTGGCGGCAATCTCGAGACGCGGCGCCATGCGGCCGACCTGCCGCGGCTGCGCCGGATGCTGGACACGCTGGCCCCGCATCTGAGCCAGGCGGTCGAAGTGGGCCGTCGGCTCGAGACGGCGGCGATCCCGGGGGCCGCGACGCCGGGCACCGCCGCGGCGCTGCTGACGCCAGACCGGCGCGCGGTCTGGGTGAACCCACAGGCGGCCGCCTGGCTGGAGGGCGGACAATGGCTGCGGCAGGGCCCCGACGGGCGGCTGCAGACCGCCGATGCGCTGGGCGCGGCGCTGCTGCGCCGCTTCTGCGCCGAGACCGGCGGCCGGTCGGGCACCGCGGCGCGCGCGCAGGGTCTGGCGCTGGCCGATGGCTGCGTCCTGCGGCTGGCGCGGCTGGTGCCGGCCGACCTGCCCGAGCGGCCGGGACCGATCCTGCCGCGGCTGACGACGCCGATGGTCCTGCTGACCCTGACGGCGGACAGCGCCGCGCCCGGCCCCGACGGGATCGCGCGGCTGGCCGCCGATTACGGGCTGACGGCGGCAGAGGCGGCGGTTGCGCTGGCGCTGGTCGGCGGGGCGAGCCTGCGCGAGATCTCGGACCGGCGCGAAACCTCGCTGCACACGGTGCGCAACCAGCTGAAATCGGTTCTGGCCAAGACCGACTGCCGGCGTCAGGCCGACCTGCTGCGGCTGCTCAGCCGGCAAGGCTGACCGGAAACGAAAACCCCCGCCGAACATCGGCGGGGGTGAAGGGGCTGGGGACCCCTCCTGCACTCGTGACACCAGATCGGCTCCCCCGATCCAAAACGATCTCACCAGCACTCCGGCGATGATGACGTCACATACTCGCCGCCGGCAGGATCACCCTGTCACGCGTTGCGGCCGCGGGCATGACCCATCTGGGCTAAGCGCAGCCGCCGGTCGCGCGTCGGGGCTGCTGGCGGGCGTGTCAGGTGGCGGGGCTTTCCTCGACCACGACCAGATCGCGCTCGGCCGCGCCCTTCGCATGGCTCATCGCCGCCTGATATTCGGCCGAGTTGTAGCAGGCCACCGCCGCCTCGACCGAGGGGAAGCGGGCGACGACATTGCGGGCGCGGTCGTTGCCCTCCAGCTGCACGTAGCGGGTGGCACGGGCCAGAAAAACGCCGCCATGCGCGGCGATGGCGGGACCGGCAAGCGCGGCATAGCGGTCATAGGCTTCGGCATCAGTCACGGTGACATGGGCGATCCACAGAGCGGACATCGGTTCCTCCTTCGGAAATGGAAAGGGCCCCCTCGCGGGAGCCCCATGGTCTGGATCAGAGCGCGGCCAGAACGGCTTCCGCCGCCGCGATGGCCTCGGGGGCCTTGGCCGGGTCGGCACCACCGGCCTGCGCCATGTCAGGGCGGCCACCGCCGCCCTTGCCGCCAAGCGCCTCGGCCGCCGCGCGCACCAGATCCACGGCCGAGACCTTCGCGGTCAGGTCCGCGGTCACGCCCGCCGCCACCGCGGCCTTGCCGCCGGTATCGGCCACGACCAGCACCGCGCCCGACCCGACGGTGCCCTTCAGCGCGTCGACCAGCGCCGGCAGGTCCTTGCCGGACACGCCCGAGACCGCCTGCGCGATGAACTTCACGCCGCCGATCTCTTTCGCCTCGGGGCCGCCCTTGGCGCCGCCGCCCATCGCGAGCTCGCGGCGCAGTTGCGCCACTTCGTTCGCCAGCGCCTTGCGCTCGTCTGCCAGCGCCTTCACGCGCTCGACCACCTCGTTCGCCGGCGCCTTCAGCACGCCCGCGATCTCGGCCAGCCGCGCGCCCTGCGCGTTCAGGTGATCGAGCGCCGCCTGCCCCGTCAGCGCCTCGACCCGGCGCACCCCGGCCGACGAGGCCGAGTCGCTCAGCAGCACGAAGAGCCCGATCTCGCCCAGACGCGCGACATGGGTGCCGCCGCACAGCTCGATCGAATAGGTCTGCCCGTCGGTGCCCTTCTTCGAGCCCGGCAGCGCCCCCATCGACACGACGCGGACCTCTTCGCCGTATTTCTCGCCGAAGAGCGCCTGCGCGCCCAGACCGCGGGCGTCGTCGGGCGACATCAGCCGGGTGGTCACCGCGCCGTTCTGGCGGATGTAATGGTTCACCTCGGCCTCGACCTTGGCGATCTCGTCGGCGCTCAGCGCCTTCTGGTGGCTGAAGTCGAAGCGCATCCGGTCGGGCGCGTTCAGCGAGCCGCGCTGGGCGACGTGATCGCCCAGAACCCCGCGCAAAGCCTCGTTCAGCAGGTGCGTGGCCGAGTGGTTGCCCTGGATCGCGGCGCGGCGGGCGTGATCCACCACCAGCTCGGCACCCTGCCCCTTGGCGATCTCGCCCATGGTCACGGTGGCGACATGGATGAAGACATTGGCCGACTTCTTCACGTCGGTCACACGCGCCTCGCCCGTCGCGGTGCGGATGATCCCGGCATCGCCGACCTGACCGCCCGATTCCGCGTAGAACGGCGACTGGTTGACGACGATCTGCACCTCGTCGCCCTGTTTCGCGACCGGCACGGCGGCACCCTTCTGGACCAGCGCCAGCACCTGCCCCTCGGCGGTTTCGGTGTCATAGCCCAGGAACTCGGTCGCGCCGTGCTCTTCGGCAAGATCGAACCAGATCGCGGCGTCCTTGGTCTCGCCGGTGCCCGACCAGGCGGCGCGGGCCTTGGCCTTCTGCTCGGCCATGGCGGCGTCGAAGCCGGCGGTGTCGACGGTCAGGCCGCGCTCGCGCAGCGCATCCTGCGTCAGGTCCAGCGGGAAGCCGAAGGTGTCGTAGAGCTTGAAGGCCGCCTCGCCCGGAAGCGCTGCACCTTCCGGGATCTTCGCCAGCTCGTCGTCCAGAAGCCGCAGGCCGCGATCAAGCGTGGTGCGGAACTTGGTCTCCTCGGCCTTCAGCGTCTCTTCGATCATCGCCTGCGCGCGACCGAGCTCGGGGTAGGCCGCGCCCATCTGGCGGACCAGCGCCGGGACAAGGCGGTGCATCACCGGATCCTGTGCGCCCAGCATGTGCGCATGGCGCATCGCACGGCGCATGATCCGGCGCAGCACATAGCCGCGGCCCTCGTTCGAGGGCATGACCCCGTCGGCGATCAGGAAGGACGTGGACCGCAGGTGGTCCGCGATCACCCGGTGATGGACCTTGCCCGGCCCGTCGGGATCGTTCGAGGTGGCGTGCGCCGAAGCCTCGATCAGCGAGCGCATCAGGTCGGTGTCGTAGTTGTCATGCTTGCCCTGCAGCAGCGCGCCGATCCGCTCGAGCCCCATGCCGGTGTCGATCGACTGCATGTCGAGCTTGCGCAGCGTGCCGTCGGGCATCTGCTCGTTCTGCATGAAGACGTTGTTCCAGATCTCGATGTAGCGGTCGCCATCCTCGTCGGCCGAGCCCGGAGGGCCGCCCCAGATGCTGTCGCCGTGGTCATAGAAGATCTCGGTGCAGGGACCGCAGGGACCGGTCGGGCCCATGCGCCAGAAGTTGTCGTCGGTGGCGATGCGGATGATCCGGTCGTCGCCAAGGCCCGCGACCTTCTTCCACAGATCGGCGGCTTCGTCGTCGGTGTGATAGACGGTGACCAGCAGACGCTTCGGGTCGATGTCGAAATCCTTGGTCAGCAGTTCCCAGGCGAAGGGGATCGCGCTTTCCTTGAAATAGTCGCCGAACGAGAAGTTGCCGAGCATCTCGAAGAAGGTGTGGTGGCGCGCGGTGTAGCCGACGTTGTCGAGGTCGTTGTGCTTGCCGCCCGCACGCACGCATTTCTGCGCGGTGGTGGCGCGGGTGTAGTCGCGGGTTTCGACCCCGGTGAACAGGTTCTTGAACTGGACCATGCCCGAGTTCGCGAACATCAGCGTGGGGTCGTTGCGCGGAACCAGCGGCGAGCTTTCGACGACGCGGTGGCCGTTGCGCTGGAAGAAGTCGAGATAGGTCGACCGGATATCGTTCAAGCTGGGCATGTCGCGCCTTCGTCCACTGGGGCTGTCTGTGCGCGCCTCCCGCGCGCGGATTGCCCCCGTTTATCGCCGCGCTGGCGGGGCGCGCAACGCAAAACCGCGCGGGGGGGCCCCGCGCGGTATCGTGTTTCGGTGAATATTCCCGTGTTTGACCCTGTCTGCCGCAGATCCTGCGCCGCTCGGGCGTCAGGCGCCGCGGCCGAGCTTCTCGAGCCGCGCCGCGCGCATCCGCGCGAAATCGTCGCCGGCATGGTAGGACGAACGGGTCAGCGGCGTGGCCGAGACCATCAGGAAGCCCTTGCCCCAGGCGGCCTTTTCATAAGCCGCGAATTCCTCGGGCGTCACGAAGCGGTCGACATGGTGATGCTTCGGCGTCGGCTGCAGGTACTGGCCGATGGTCAGGAAGTCGATGTCGGCCGAGCGCATGTCGTCCATCACCTGGCGGACCTGCACCGCGGTCTCGCCCAGGCCCACCATCAGGCCGGACTTGGTGAACATCGCCGGGTCGAGCTCTTTCACCCGCTGCAGCAGACGCAGCGAATGGAAATAGCGCGCGCCGGGGCGGACCTCGGAATAGAGGCCCGGCACGGTTTCCAGGTTGTGGTTGAAGACGTCGGGGCGCGCCTCGACGACCTTCTCCAGCGCCGAGGGCGCGCATTTCAGGAAGTCGGGCGTCAGGATCTCGATCGTGGTGTCGGGCGAGCGGTGGCGCACGGCACGGATCGTCTGGGCGAAATGCTCGGCGCCGCCGTCTTCCACGTCGTCGCGGTCGACCGAGGTGATGACGACATGCTTCAGCCCCAGCGTCTGCACGGCATGGGCGACACGGCCCGGCTCGAACACATCGAGCGCCTCGGGCTTGCCGGTGGCGACGTTGCAGAAGGTGCAGCCGCGGGTGCAGATCTCGCCCATGATCATCATGGTGGCATGGCCCTGCGACCAGCATTCGCCGACATTCGGGCAGCCGGCCTCTTCACAGACGGTGACGAGGCGGTTTTCCTTCATGATCCGGCGCGTCTCGTGATAGCCGGCCGAGGTGGGCGCCTTCACCCGGATCCAGGAGGGCTTCTTGGGCTGCTCCTTCTGATCGGGCCGGTGGGCCTTCTCGGGATGGCGTTCGGACGGGATCTTGAGGTCGCGCACGGGGGACCCTCCTTGCGGCTGCAGGTCCGAATTAAGCCTTTTGCGACGGTTTGGCAACGGCAGCGCCGCAAGGAAAACGGGCCGCGGCGCTTCCGCCACGGCCCCGATGGTTCAAGGGTGAACTATTTTCGGCCGCATCAGTGGCCAGCACCCTGCCCCTTCCGCAGCCGGGCGTTGCGCGCCCACATGTTCAGCATCTCGACCACCGCCGAGAAGGCCATGGCGGCATAGACGTAGCCCTTGGGCACATGGACCCCGAAACCTTCCGCGATCAGCGTCGTGCCGATCAGCATCAGGAAGCTCAGGGCCAGCATGACGATGGTCGGGTTCTTTTCGATGAAGTTCGCCAGAGGAGTCGCGGCCAGCAGCATGACGGTGACAGCGGCGACGACCGCGACCACCATGATCGGCACATGCGGGGTCATGCCGACGGCGGTGATGATCGAGTCGATCGAGAACACGAGGTCCAGCACCAGGATCTGCACGATCGCCGCGCCGAAGGTCAGGCCGGCGCCGCGGCCCACCATGTTCGCCTCGGGATCGGCGGGGTCGACGTGGTGGTGGATCTCCTTCGTGGCCTTCCAGACCAGGAACAGGCCGCCGGCGATCAGGATCAGGTCCTTCCAGCTGAATTCGTTGCCCATCACCGTGAACACCGGCTCGGTCAGGCGCACGATCCAGGCAACGGTGGCCAGCAGGCCAAGGCGCATTACCAGGGCAAGCCCGATGCCGATGCGCCGTGCGCGGTCCCGCTGCGCCTCTGGCAGCTTGTTGGTCAGGATCGAGATGAAGATCAGGTTGTCGATGCCCAGCACCACCTCCATCACGACCAGCGTGACGAGGGCGACCCAGGCGGCGGGGTCCTGGATCAGGGACAGAATGTCGGTCATTTGGCTCCTCGGCCGGCAAAGATGTCTCCGCTGATATCGGGGCTTCACGGAAAATTTCCATAGGTCTCCGAAAGGTTCATCCCTCATGCGCCCGCTTCGGCCGTGCTGCGGGCATTGCGACGCGCAAAAACCGCATTCGCATGGCATTTTGCCTCAATTTTTCCACGCCAGTCGCAGAGACTGCCCGCAACCGGTCGCAGAGCCGGACGAATTTCACGGGGCTGGCCCCGATCCGATCTAAGCTGACAAAGGAAATTGCCCGTGTTCCGACTGATCCCCGCCCGCGCACGGACCCTGGCCCAGGAAGACGGAGCCGTGACGGTCGACTGGGTCGTGCTGACCGCCGCCGCGGGCTTCCTGTCGGTTGCAGCCCTTGCCGGCATGTCCGACAGCGTCACCGGGATCGGGGCGCTCGTGGCCAACTACCTTCGCGAGGTCGGCGAAAGCCAGCTGGGCCAATAAGCGGCCGCGCGCGCGCCGCCGCGGGATGCCGCGGATGCGCTGCACCATTGCGGCGATGCAGCATCCAGTTTAGAACGACTCCAACGGGAGGAGCGGGCGCAGAACATGCGCCCGACCGCATTTCTTAAACCCGGCATGGAGACACCAGATGCAAACCGGCGCCAAGCTTCCCAACGTCACCTTCCGCACCCGCGTGCGCGACGAATCCATCGGCGGGCCGAACCCGTTCCGCTGGGAAGACCTGACCACCGCCGACTACTTCGCCGGCAAGCGCGTCGTGATGTTCGCCCTGCCCGGCGCCTTCACCCCCACCTGCTCGACCTACCAGCTGCCGGGCTTCGAGAAGGGCTTCGCCGACTTCCAGGCCCATGGCGTGGATGAGATCTATTGCCTGTCGGTCAACGACGCCTTCGTGATGAACCAGTGGGCCAAGGCCCAGGGCCTGGAAAACGTCAAGGTGATCCCGGACGGCTCGGGCGAGTTCACCCGCCGCGTCGGCATGCTGGTGCGCAAGGACAACCTCGGTTTCGGCCTGCGCTCGTGGCGCTATGCCTGCGTCGTCAAGGACGGCGTCGTGGAAGCCTGGTTCGAAGAGCCCGGCCTGTCGGACAACCACGGCGAAGACCCCTATGGCATCTCGAGCCCCGAGAACGTCCTGGCCTGGCTGGCCGAGGATGCGAAGGCCAAAGCCGCCTGAGGCTTCCGCTTCCGACCTTTCGCAACGCCCGGGGCATCCGTCCCGGGCGTTCGCTTTTCGGGCCGCGTTTCAGGCCCGCGCGGTCAGGGCCCGGCCCTTCTCGGCCAGAAGCCCGGCCAGCGCGGCGACCCAGGGTTCACCCGCCACGCCCGGGCGCAGCACCAACCGCACCAGCCGCTCGGGCTCGGGCGCGGTGAAGCGTTCCAGCCGCATCCCGGGCTGGGTGCGCCGCTCGGCTTCGGCGGCGCTCTCGGGCACCAGCGTGAAACCCATCCCCCCCGCCACCAGCGCGCAGAGCGTGCCCAGCGACGAGGCGCCAAGGTCGATCTTCGCCCGGCGCCGACCCAGCCCGCAGACCTCGAGCGCCTGATCGGCCAGGCAGTGCCCCTCGTCCAGCAAGAGAAGCTGTTCGGGGTCGACCTCGACCGGGCGCAGCCGCTCGACATGGCGCCCGAGCGCCGCCAGCCGGTCCGCGCGGCCCGCCAGCAGGAAACGGTCGGGAAACAGCGCCTGCTCGGCCATCTCGGGCGGCGGCGGCGTCGCGATCACCACCGCATCCAGCCGGCCGGCCGCCAGATCCGCCAGCAGCTCGGCCGTCTGCGCCTCGCGCAGGCGCAGGTCGCGCGGCAGGCCGGGCAGCGGCAGCGCCGCCAGCACCGAGGGCATCAGGTAGGGCGCCAGCGTCGGGATCACCCCAAGCGTCACCGCGCCCCCCAGCGCGCCGCGCCGCGCCTCTGCCTGCAGCTCTGCCACCTCTGCCAGGATCCGCTCTGCCCGTTCCAGCACCGCCCGGCCCGCCCGGGTCAGGCGCAGCGCGCGCGGCTGGCGGTCGACCAGTTCCAGCCCCAGCGCCGCCTCGAGCTCGCGGATCTGGACGGACAGCGCCGGCTGGCTGACATGGACGCGGGCGGCGGCACGACCGAAATGGCCGGTCTCGGCAAGGGCTTGCAGATAGGACAGCTGGCGCAGGGTGATGTTCATAATCCCTGATTATCGCAACGAGAAATAAATGCAATTTCCCTTTATCGGACCTTGAGATCATCCTGCCGCGCAACAGAACACCCGATGACGAAGCAAGGGAGAGGAGAAATCCCATGGCCGAGCCAACCAAGATGACCGAACCGCACAAGGAACCGGCGCCGAAGCTGACCACGACCGCCGGCGCGCCCTGGCCCAACAACCAGGACAGCGAGACGGCAGGCGCGCGCGGCCCGGTGCTGCTGCAGGATTACGCGCTGCTCGAGAAGCTCGCCCATCAGAACCGCGAGCGGATCCCGGAGCGCGTCGTCCATGCCAAGGGCTGGGGCGCCTTCGGCACCTTCAAGGTCACGGGCGACATCTCGAAATACACCAAGGCCAAGGTCCTGCAGCCGGGCGCGGAATGCGAGATGCTGGCGCGCTTCTCGACCGTGGCCGGCGAGGCGGGTGCGGCCGACCACGAACGCGACGTGCGCGGCTTCGCGCTGAAGTTCTACACCGAGGAAGGCAACTGGGATCTGGTGGGCAACAACACGCCGGTCTTCTTCGTGCGCGACCCGCTGAAGTTCCCCGACTTCATCCACACCCAGAAGCGCCATCCCCGCACCAACATGCGCGAGCCCTATGCGCAGTGGGACTTCTGGGGCCAGAACTTCGAGGCACTGCACCAGGTGACGATTCTGATGTCGGATCGCGGCCTGCCGCAGGACCCGACGCGGATGAACGGCTACGGCAGCCACACCTATTCGTTCTGGAACGATGCGGGCGAGCGCTACTGGGTGAAGTTCCACTGGAAGACCCAGCAGGGCCACGCGCATTACACCAATGACGAGGCCGCGAAGATCATCGGCGAGACCCGCGAGGGCTATCAGGAGGCGCTGTTCGGCAAGATCGAGCGCGGCGAGTTCCCGCGCTGGACCCTCCAGGTGCAGATCATGCCCGAGATGGACGCCGACAAGACGCCCTACGACCCGTTCGACCTCACCAAGGTCTGGCCGCACAGCGACTACCCGCCGATCGAGGTCGGCTACATGGAGCTGAACCGCAACGCCGACAACTACTTCGCCCAGATCGAGACCGCGGCCTTCTCGCCCTCGAACAAGGTTCCGGGCATCGGCTACAGCCCCGACAAGATGCTGCAGGCGCGGGTCTTCTCCTATGCCGATGCGCATCGCTATCGGCTCGGCACGCATTACGAGCAGCTGCCGGTGAACCGTCCGAAATGCCCGGTGCACCACTATCACCGCGACGGCGCGATGAACTTCGAGGGCTTCAAGGGCGGCAACCCGGATGCCTATTACGAGCCGAACAGCTTCGGCGGCCCGATCGAGGATCCGGGCGCGCAGGAGCCGCCGCTGCGGATCGAGGGCGTCGCCGCCCGCCAGAAGCACGTCCAGCAGATCGACGACTACACACAGGTGCGGGCGCTGCATGACACGGTGCTGAACGACGAGCAGCGCCAGCGGCTCTACAAGAACATGGCCGGGACCATGGTCGGCGTGCCCGAGTTCATTCTGGCACGGGTCTTCGGGCATCTGCACAACATCTCGCCGGCCTATGCCGAGGGCGTGCGCAAGGCGCTGTCGGCCGCGACCGGCGCCCCCGCGCCCGCGCCGGAGTTCGAACCGGCGAAGTGACGCGCGCGCAGGCACGGCCCGGGCGCTTCGAGCCGGACCTTGCGACCCGAACCTTACGACTTCAGGGGGCCCTTCGGGGCCCCCGTTCCGTTCCGGCGGACCGCGGCCGGGGTCTGGCGCATTTCGCCATGCTCCGATCAAGCGCCATCGTCCGTGCGCCTTATGGGCGGATCATGCCGATACGCCGCAGAGGCCCTGAGGTGCGTTTCGGGATCCGCGAACATGGCGCGCGAAGGTCCCGGGCCCGGTCCTGTGACGAGAGGGTGCGCGGAGCGGGTTGGCCCGCCGGCGGGCGCGCGGTCCTTGCAAGCTTCGGCCCCGGGCCCGCCGACCATGGGCTGGTCCGCATTGGTCGCCAGACCTGACAGGGTGCTCGTCTCCCGACGCCGGGCGCCGGTGTCGCGGACAGATTGCCTTCTCGCCGGGCAGAGCGGATGCGAGGTCAGCGTCCGATGTGGTCGACCGGCGTGGATATAAGCTGTCGACCCGGACCGATCCCGCACCGCCGATCCTCGCGAGGTCCCGGCGATGACAGGCAGGCCGCGGCCTGTCGGTCCCGCCCCGAAGCTTCAGGCACGAGGCGTCACGGCAAAGGCCGCAACAGCCCCGCCGTCCGTCTTGCAGAGATCCGGCGACATCGGGCCGTCGCAGCCCGAAAGTCGCGAGGTGTCAGCCGCGGCCGCGCAGAAGCTGGCGCAGCATTCCGTGCAGGGTCTGCACCTCGGCCCGCGTCAGGCCAAGGCGGAACCAAAGGTTGCGCAGCGACAGGCGCATGCTGTCGGCCTTGGTCTCGGGGAAGAAGAAGCCGGCGGTGTCCAGCTCGGCCTCGTAATGCTCAGCCAGCTTTTCGATCTCGATCCGGGACGCGGGTTCGGTGCCGGCATATTCCATGCGCTCGGCCACCGCCGGGACCGTCTGGCGGCGCCATTCATAGGCGGTCAGCAGCACCGCCTGCCCGAGGTTGAGCGAGGGGAAATCCGGGTTCACCGGGACCGAGATCAGGGCGTCGGCGGCGATCAGGTCCTCGTTCTCGAGGCCCGCGCGCTCGGGGCCGAACAGGACCGCGACCTTGCGGCCCTCGGCGATCAGGGTGCGGGCCCGCTCCATCGCCGCCTCGGGGGTGAAGACGGGCTTGGTCAGATCGCGGTTGCGGGCGGTGGTGGCGAAGACATGGTCGCAGTCGCCCACCGCTTCGATCACCGAGGGAAAGACCCCGGCATTGTCCAGCACCGTGCCTGCGGCGCCCGAGGCCATGGCAACGGCGCGCGGGTTCGGCCAGCCGTCGCGCGGATCGACCAGCCGCATCCGGGTCAGCCCGAAGTTCAGCATCGCCCGCGCCGCGGCACCGATGTTCTCGCCCATCTGCGGACGGACGAGGACGAAGGCGGGCTGGGTCGGCGGCTGGATCATCGGGGGTCCCTCGGGCACTGCGGCGGCTGGGCGCGGCTTAGGGCTCCTTGGCGGGCGAGGCAAGGGAAACGGGCCGGCGTCGCGTGAAAACCGGTGCCCCGGGGACTGGCGTCAGAACAGGACCGGCGGCGCGTGGGCCGACCCCAAAATGAAACCGGCGGCCCATGGGCCGCCGGCGGGGATCGTCTGGCAACTGTCAGTTCGACGGTGCCGGGGGCTGCAGTCCCGGCGGCAGGCCCTGCCCCGGCGCCACCGGCTGCGGGGCCGGTTGTGCGGCGGGCGCGGGCTGGCCCGCAGCCGGCGCCGGTGCCTGCAGGCCCGGCGGAAGCCCGAGGCCACCGCCCGGCGCAGGCACGCCGCCCGGAGCCGGAGCCGGAGCCGAACCGGGTGCAGCCGCCGGAGCCGGTGCGCCGCCCAGACCCGGAGGCTGGCCAAGACCGCCACCGAGGCCACCACCGAGGCCGCCACCGAGGCCGCCAAGGCCACCGCCCAGACCGCCACCCAGCGTCGGCAGCTTGATCTCGACCTTGCTGACGTCGACGACCGGTCCCTTGTAGTGCATGACCATCTGCGGGAAGGCGATCACGATGGCGATCATCACGATCTGGATGCAGACGAAGGGCACGGCACCCCAGTAGATCTGGCCCGTGGTCACCGGGGCCATGGTCTTGCCGGTCAGACGGTCGATGTAGGGGATCTTCGGCGCGACCGAACGCAGGAAGAACAGCGCGAAGCCGAAGGGCGGGTGCATGAACGAGGTCTGCATGTTCACGCCCAGGATCACCCCGAACCAGATCAGGTCGATCCCCAGCTTGTCCGCCGCTGGTGCCAGCAGCGGGACGATGATGAAGGCCAGCTCGAAGAAGTCGAGGAAGAACGCGAGGAAGAACACCAGGATCGAGACGACGATCAGGAAGCCCAGCTCGCCGCCCGGCAGCGAGGTCAGCAGGTGCTCGACCCAAACATGGCCGTTCACGCCGTAGAAGGTCAGCGAGAAGACCCGCGCCCCGATCAGGATGAACATGACGAAGGCCGACAGGCGGGTGGTCGCGGCCAGTGCGCCGTCGATCACGGCGTAGTTCAGCCGGCCCTTCAGCCCCGCGAGGATCAGCGCGCCGACCGCGCCCATCGCGCCGCCCTCGGTGGGCGTGGCGATGCCGAGGAAGATCGTGCCGAGCACGAGGAAGATCAGCGCCAGCGGCGGGATCAGCACGATGATCACCTGCTGCGCGAGCCGGCTCATCATGTTGATCTTCAGGCCCTTGTCGGCCAGCGCCAGCACGTAGATCACCGCGATGCCCACGACCGCGCCCAGGATGTCGGCGTTGTTGCCATGGGTCGGCGTCAGCCAGACATGGGCGCCGTAGGTGATCCCGACACAGAGCACCAGCGCCACCAGAAGCGAGGTGACGCCCGAGCCCAGCGTCCGCGCCTCGAGCGGCAGCGCCGGCACCATCGCGGGGCGGAAGATCGACAGCAGGAAGATGTAGCCCATGTAGAGCCCGGTCAGCACCATGCCCGGGATCAGCGCGCCCTTGTACATGTCGCCCACCGACCGGCCCAGCTGGTCGGCCAGGACGATCAGCACGAGGCTCGGCGGGATGATCTGCGCAAGGGTGCCCGAGGCCGCGATCACGCCCGAGGCCACGCGCCGGTCATAGCCGTAGCGCAGCATGATCGGCAGCGAGATCAGGCCCATGGCGATGACCGAGGCCGCGACGACGCCGGTGGTGGCCGCCAGCAGGGCGCCCACGATGATCACCGCATAGGCGAGACCGCCGCGCACCGGGCCGAAGAGCTGGCCGATGGTGTCGAGAAGGTCCTCGGCCATGCCGGATTTCTCCAGCACGATGCCCATGAAGGTGAAGAACGGGATCGCGAGCAATGTCTCGTTGGCGAGAACCCCTCCCCAGAACCGTTCGGGCAAGGCGTTCAGCAAGGGCCAGCTGAGGTTGATCGCGCCGTTCGACAGCGGCGCCAGCTCGACCCCGATGATGAAGAACAGCAGGCCGTTGGCGGCCAGCGAGAAGGCGACGGGATAGCCGAGCAGCAGGAAGCCGATCAGCGAGATGAACATGATCGGCGCCATGTTCGAGGCGATGAACTCCATCATTTGCGGGGCTCCTTCGCGACATCGGCGCCTTCGGCCATGATCGAGGCGGCGGTGGCCTCGCCCTCAAGCTCGGCCGCGGCATGGGAAGAGACGAAGGGGTTCGGATCCTCGATCACGCCGCGCATCACCGCGACCTTCTTGATGATCTCAGAGACCCCCTGCAGGAACAGCAGGAAGAAACCGGCCAGAAGCAGCGCCTTCGAGGGCCAGATGATCAGGCCGCCGGCGTTCGTCGACATCTCGCCCGTGCGGTACGAGAAGGCGACCCAGGGCGTGAAGAAATACAGCATCAGGATCACGAAGGGCATCAGGAAGACGACATGCCCGAAAAGGTCGATCCAGTGCTGGGTCCGCCGGGACCAGATCCCATAGACGATGTCGATGCGGATATGCTCGTTCTGTTTTAGCGTATAGGCCGCCGCCAGCAGGAATGCCGCGCCGTACAGGTACCACTGCAGTTCGAGCCAGGCGTTCGACGAGGTGTTGAACACCTTGCGGACCACCGCGTTGCCGGCGCTGATGACGACGGCCACGAGGATCAGCCACGCCACAGAACGCCCGATGATGTCATTCACGCGGTCGATGCCGCGTGACAGGGCCAGTAAGCCGCCCATCGTCCCCTCCCTTTCGGTTCCTCCGAAACGCCCTCTGACCCCGGGCGAGGCCGGGGTTGGGGCATGGGGTCCATATGACGGAAGCGGGCGAATGCGTCAATCTTCGCGCCTGCTAGCGGTAAGTTTTTCTTACCGAATTCGCTGCAGATACAGCTTTACGCCGCGGCAGGATCGCGCGGCGGTCCGGGCTGGTGCCACTTCCTTGGGCTTATGGCGCGATACCGCGCGCCCGGTCGAATTGCCTTGGGTGGATCTGGCCCAGCCAGGTTTCGGTCAGGGGCGCGCCGTCGCGCGAGAGATAGGCCCGGATATCAGCAGTCTCGACGCCCTCTGCCGAAATGTCGAAGATCAGCCGCCAGCGGTCGGTGCCCACCACGGGCAGCGCATAGGCCTGTTCCAGCGTTACCCCCGCGGGCAGGCTGACCTCGGGCGTCACCCGGTCGTTCTGGCCAAGTCCCTTGACCGCGGGGCCCTCGAAGTCGATCGCCACCTTCAGGTGCCCCGGCGGGCGCGGCTGGCCCGGCACCCCGCCCGCGCCGATCCGCGTGGCCACGGTGCGCGCCAGCGCATTGGTCTGCGGCACCCGGTCGAGCCAGTGCAGGTTGTAGCGGAATTCATGCTCGGCACCGGCAGCCGGCGGGCTTGCCGGATTCCAGAAGGCGACGATGTTGTCATAGATCTCGTCGTCGGTCGGGATCTCGACCAGCTGCACCTGCCCCGGCCCCCAGTCGCCCAGCGGCTCGATCCAGACCGAGGGGCGGCGATCGTAGAACACCCCGTCGTCCTGGTAGTTCTCGAAGGCGCGGTCGCGCTGCACAAGACCGAAGCCGCGCGGGTTTTCCGTGACGTAGCTGGACGTCACCACGCGCGGCGGGTTGTTCAGCGGCCGCCAGACCTGCTCGCCCGAACCCATGACCATCATCAGCCCGTCGGTGTCGTGGATCTCTGGCCGCCAGTCGAAGCCGACGAGACGGTTGGTCTCGGAATACCAATACATCGAGGTCAGCGGGCCGATCCCCACCCGCTCGACCGGCTGGCGGAAGAAGAGCCGCGCGGTGATCTCCATCACCTGCCCTGCGCCCTCGGTGTTTGCCGTCACCATCCGGTAGGCGCCGGCGACCGAGGGGCCATCCATCAGCGCGTGGATGATCACGTCGGCCGGCCGCCCGGCGACGGTGGTGCCCGCGGGCGGCACCTCGAGGTGGAATTCGCTGAAGCGCGGGAATTCCTCGGGGATCGACATGCCCGAGTTCAGCGCGATGCCGCGGGCGGACTGGCCGTACTGGCGCAGGGCCCCGTCGGTGCGGAAATAGGCACCGCCCAGGAAGCTGATCCAGTCGGTCTTCAGATCGGGCCGCATCAGGCGGAAGCCCGCGAAGCCCAGCCCCTCGGTCAGGGCATGGGCGGGGCTGTCCTCGGGCATCTCGAAGAAGCGCTCGTCATAAAGCACCTCGCGCGCCTGCCCATCCTGCACCACCGTTATCGCCACCGGCGCGCGGAAGAAGGTGCCGAGGTGGAAGAACTGCACCGGCACCTCTCCGGCCCCGACCGTGGTTTCGGGGCGGAAGCGGATGCGCCAATGCGCGTCATAGTCGATCTTCGCCAGCACCTCGGGCTGCGCCACAACCGGCGGCGCATAGGGCTGCGCCGCAAGCTCGCGGGCCCGGGCGGCGAGCGCGTCGAAGCTGAAGGGCTGCGGCGCGCCGAAGGCCGGGACGAAGCCCGCGTCGGCGTCGGCCGATTCCGCCTGCGCCCCGCCGGTCCCGAAGCCCGTCAGCCCGGCCGCGGCCAGCAGCGCTAGGGCCTGGCGGCGGTCGAACCCCTCCGCAGGCGACGGCGATGCGATGAAAGGGGCGGTGCGGGGAGGGAGAGGGCGCAATTGTCACTCCAAGGTCGCCGGGCGGGGTGCCCGAGGGTCGGCCGGGATGGCAGCCCCCGAGAATGTCGCCCGGTTTCGCGGGATTGCAAGGCAGCGCCCCTGACAACCGCGCGACAGGGGCGCGAGCGAGCCGCGTGAGAGCGCGCACGGGCACGTGTCACGAAACTGTTGCAATTGCCCCGATCTCTGCGATTTGATCGCTGTCACAATACCGACGTGAACACACGTTAGGCAGCGCCGTCGGGACATTTCAGCCCGCCGCTTCTGCCGCATCGACAGGGAGTTATCGATGAAATCCGCCCGCAGCCTCACGGCCCTTGTGACCCTTGGCGCCCTCCTCGGCTCGACCGCGATCGCCAACGCGCAGTCGCTGGCCGAAATCGAAGCCGCCGCCAAGAAGGAAGGCATGCTCACCACGATCGCCCTGCCCCATGACTGGTGCGGCTATGGCGCGGTCATCGACGGCTTCAAGAAGAAGTACCCCGAGATCACCGTCAACGAGCTGAACCCCGACGCGGGCTCGGCCGACGAGCTTGAGGCGATCCGCGCCAACAAGGGCAACACCGGCCCGCAGGCCCCGGACGTGATCGACGTCGGCTTCTCGTTCGGCCCGCAGGCCAAGACCGAGGGCCTGACCCAGCCCTACAAGGTCTCGACCTGGGACGAGATCCCGGACGAGGTGAAGGACGCCGACGGCCACTGGTATGGCGACTATTACGGCGTTCTGTCGTTCATGGTGAACAAGGACCTCGTGTCCGAGATCCCGACCGACTGGGCCGACCTGCTGAAGTCGGACTATGCCGGCGCCGTGGCGCTGGCGGGTGACCCGCGCGCCTCGAACCAGGCGATCCTGGGCGTTCTGGCCGCGGGCATGGGCAAGGGCGCGGCCGCGGGCGAGGCCTCGGGCACCGCGGGCCTCGACTACTTCGCCGAGCTGAACAAGGCCGGCAACTTCGTCCCGGTCATCGGCAAGGCCGGCACGCTGGCGCAGGGTGCGACCCCGATCGTCATCACCTGGGACTACAACGCGCTTGCGGGCCGCGACACGCTGAACGGCAACCCGCCGGTGGAAGTGGTCGTGCCGAAGACCGGCGTCGTCGCCGGTGTCTACGTCCAGGCGATCTCGGCCCACGCGCCGCATCCGAACGCCGCGAAGCTGTGGATGGAATACCTCTACAGCGACGAGGGTCAGCTCGGCTGGCTGAAGGGCTACTGCCACCCGGCGCGCTTCAACGCGATGGCCGCCGCCAAGAAGATCCCGGCCGAGCTGCTCGAGGCGCTGCCGCCGGCCGCCGCCTACGAGGCCGCCGTGTTCCCGACCCTGGCCGAGCAGGAGGCCAACAAGGCCGCCGTCACCGCCGGCTGGGACAAGGTCGTGGGCGCCAACGTCCAGTGATGCCTGCCCCGCGCGCGCCTGACCGGGCGCGCGCGGACCCTTCCGCGACCGGGCGACAGAACCCGGCACCGCCGCCCTCCTGATCGCCGGGGACCGATCCGATGACCGACCGACCCGCTGCCGCCGCGGCAGCCCCGCCCCCGCTTTCGAAGCCGCGACGCGCGCTGCCGCTCGCCTGGATCGGCATCCTGCCATTCCTGGCTTTCGTGATCCTGTTCCTGGCGCTGCCGACGCTGAACATCGTGCTGGGCGCCTTCCGCACCCCCGACGGCAGCTTCACCTTCCGCAACATCGCCGGTCTCTTCACACCCTCGATCCTCAGCTCCTACTGGATTTCGATCAAGATCTCGGCCACCTCGGCCTTCCTCGGCTGTCTCGTCGGCTTTCTGATGGCGGCGGCGATGGTGCTGTGGGGGCTGCCCAAGGTGATCCGCGGCCCACTGCTGACCTTCTCGGGCGTCGCCTCGAACTTCGCGGGCGTGCCGCTGGCCTTTGCCTTCCTCGCGACGCTGGGACCGCTGGGCCTGGTGACCGTCTGGCTGCGGCAGGAATTCGGCATCAACCTGCGCGCGCTGGGGTTCAACATCCTGTCGTTCTGGGGCCTGACGATCACCTACCTGTTCTTCCAGATCCCGCTGATGATCCTGATCATCACCCCCGCGCTCGACGGGCTGAAGCGCGAATGGCGCGAGGCGGCCGAGGTGCTGGGCGCAAGCTCGGGGCAGTACTGGCGCATGGTCGCGCTGCCGATCCTGTTCCCGGCGCTGCTGGGCACCTTCGCCCTTCTCTTCGCCAACAGCTTCGGCGCCATCGCCACCGCCTATGCGCTGACCGGATCGTCGCTGAACATCGTGCCGATCATGCTGTTCGCGCAGATCCGCGGCGACGTGCTGGGCGATCCGCACCTTGGCTACGCGATGGCCTTCGGGATGATCGTCGTCACCTCGATCGCCAACACCATCTACATCGTGCTGCGCATGCGGTCGGAGAAATGGCTGAAATGACCAAGCTCTGGGCCTGGCTGATCTTCCTGCTGGGGATCGCGTATTTCGTGATCCCGCTGATCGGGATGACCGAATTCTCGCTGTCGATGCGCCGTGGCGTCTACAGCTTCGACGCCTATGCCAAGGTGCTGGCCGATCCCGCCTTCCGCGAGACGTTCAGCTTCTCGGTGATGATGGCGCTGCTGACCATCCTGTTCTCGGCGCTTCTGGTGGTGCCGACGGCGTTCTGGGTGCAGCTGAAACTGCCGCACCTGCGCCCGCTGATCGAGTTCATCACGCTTCTGCCGCTGGTGATCCCGGCCATCGTCATCGTCTTCGGCTACATCCGGCTTTACAACACCTCCAGCTGGCTGCCGCTGACCGGGACCACCTTCGGCACCAACGTGCTGTTGCTGGTGGGATACATGACCCTGTCGCTGCCCTACATGTACCGCGCCGTCGACACCGGGCTGCGCACCATCGACGTGCGCACCCTGACCGAGGCCGCGCAGTCGCTGGGCGCCGGCTGGACCACGATCCTCGCGAAGGTGATCCTGCCCAACGTTCTGGTCTCGGTCCTGTCGGGCGCCTTCGTCACCTTCGCCATCGTTCTGGGCGAATTCACCTTGGCGGCACTCCTGAACCGCCCGGCCTTCGGTCCCTACCTGCAGCTGATGGGCGCCAACCGCGCCTACGAGCCCTTCGCGCTGGCGGTGATCGCCTTCGCCATCACCTGGATCTGCATGGGCCTGATCCAGCTTGTCACCCGCTTCCAGAAACACACGCGAGCCGCCCGCTGATGTCCTTTCTCGAAATCTCCCACCTCGAAAAGTCCTTCGGCACCACCCGCGTGGTGAAGGACTTCAACCTCTCGATCGAGAAGGGCGAGTTCATCTCGCTTCTGGGTCCTTCGGGCTGCGGCAAGACCACGGTGCTGCGCATGGTCGCGGGGTTCGAGACGCCGTCGTCGGGCGCGATCACCGTGGGCGGCAAGGATGTCACCCGCCTGCGCCCCAACCAGCGCTCGATCGGCATGGTCTTCCAGGCCTATGCGCTGTTCCCGAACCTGACCGTGGCCGAAAACGTGGGCTTCGGGCTGAAGGTCAAGGGCGTCCCCGCCTCGGAACGCGGCCCCCGCGTCGCGCAGATGCTCGAGATGATCGGCCTGCCGCAGCTGGGCGACCGCTATCCGTTCCAGCTGTCGGGCGGCCAGCAGCAGCGCGTGGCGCTGGCCCGCGCACTGGCGCCGCGCCCCTCGATCCTGCTTCTGGACGAGCCGCTGTCGGCGCTCGACGCGAAGGTCCGCGTCTCCTTGCGCAACGAGATCCGCGAGATCCAGAAAGAGCTTGGCATCACCACGCTCTTCGTCACCCATGACCAGGAAGAGGCGCTATCGATCTCCGACCGGATCGTGGTGATGCACGGCGGCATCGCCGAGCAGATCGGCGCCCCCTTCGAGATCTACAACCGCCCCGCCACCCGCTTCGTCGCGGAATTCGTGGGCCAGCTGAGCCGGATCGAGGGCACGGTCACCGATCCCGTCAGCGGCACGGTGCAGATGGGCGGCACGCAGGTGACGCTGGGCCGGCCGCTGCCGCCGGGCCGCGCGACGCTGGCCCTGCGCCCCGAGGCGGTGGCGCTGGGCGCCGCCGGCCCCGGCCGCGTCACCCTGCCCGCCACCGTGACCGACGTGCAGTTCCTGGGCGCGGTCATCCGCATCGGTGCGGAAACCGGCGGCGCGCGGCTGCATCTGGACAGCTTCAACCGCCCTGACCAGCCGCCGCCGCAGGTGGGCGAGGCGGTGACGCTGTCGGTCGCACCGTCAGACATCCTCGTCCTCGCGGACTGACGCGCACCAGAGGTAGCCGGGCCACAGGCTCGGCAGGAAGCAGCCGCCCCGGCATCGCCGGGGCTGGCGCAGGCTTGGGAAGTGGCTATATCGGTGCCCAAGGGCGCCGTGATTGCTGCGTTTGCAACAGATCCTCTCATGCGCCCGGCCAAGCAGGAGTGCCGCCGGCGTGCTCACCGGAACGATCCGCAGACACAACCCCATGCGCGTCCTGCGCCTGGCGCTGCCCTTCGCGATGCTCGCGGTGCTCTGGCAGGTGCTGGACGGACCGCAGATCCTGGCGAAGCTCCTGAACGCCGACCCGCTGTGGCTGAGCCTTGCAATGGTCGCGGCGCTGCTGCAGTTCCCGTTCCTCGCCTTCCGCTGGCGGCTGACCGCCGGGGCGCTGGGCCATCCGCTGGGCCGGATGCTGGCGATCCGCGAGTATTTCGTGGCGCAGCTCGTCAACCAGACCCTGCCCGGCGGCATGCTGGGCGATGCCGCGCGGATCGTGCGCACGAAGGGCGAGACGCGGCTGGCGGTGGCCGGTCAGGCGGTGCTGATCGAGCGGCTGGCCGGACAGGTGACGCTGCTGCTGGTGACGCTGGCGGGCCTCGTGCTGGCCCATGCGCTTCCGGGCGGCGTGCGCTGGCCGGCGGGCACCGGGCACGCCGCGCTCTGGGGCCTTGCCGCCACGGGCGCGGTGTTGCTGGTCGTGGCGCTGGTCGCCCGCACCCGGCCCGACACCAGCCGCCGCATCGTCGCGCCGGTGAAACGCTCGGTCTTCGCGCGCCGGGTCTGGCCGCGCCAGCTGGTGTTCAGCCTCGGCGTCGTGACCTGCAACCTGATGACCTTCTTCTGCGCCGCCCGTGCGATCGGCGTCGCCCTGCCGGCCGAGGCGGTGGTCACCCTTGTGCCGCTGGTCCTGACCGCGATGCTGGTGCCGCTGACCGTCGCCGGATGGGGCTTCCGCGAAGGCGCCGCCGCGGCCCTGCTGCCGCTGGCGGGCATCGCCTCGGAACCCGCGGTCGCAAGCTCGATCCTCTTCGGCGCGGTGATCCTGGCCGCCAGCCTACCGGGGGTCTTCTGGCTCGCGCCAGCCTCGGAAGAGGACGAGGACTGAGCCGCTATCCGGCCGGTGTGCCCTTCGGCTTCAGTCCCGCCGCCTCGCCCAGCTCGCTCAGCAGACGCGCCTCTTCCTCGACCTTGGGCCGCGTCAGCCGCGCCAGCAGCAGGTAGGCCACCGGCGTGATGTAGAGCGTGACCACCGTCGCAAGGCCCAGCCCGCCGACAATGATCCAGCCCAGCACCTCGCGCGCCTCGGCGCCCGCGCCCTTGGCCAGCACCAGCGGCACGCCGCCGATCACCGTCGCGACCATCGTCATCATCACCGGCCGCAGCCGGGTCACCGCCGCGCCCTCGATCGCCGCGCGCACGCCGGCGCCGTGGTCGCGCAGCTGGTTCGCGAATTCGACGATCAGGATGCCGTTCTTGGCCATGATGCCGACCAGCAGCACCAGCCCGATCTGGCTGTAGACGTTCAGGCTGCCGCCTGTCGCCACCATCGCCACCACCGCGCAGGCGAGCCCGAAGGGCACCGTCGCCATCACGATGAAGGCCGCGACGAAGCTTTCGAACTGCGCGGCCAGCACCAGCAGCACGATCAGGATCGCGGTGCCGAAGGTCAGCCACAGGCCCTGGTTGTTCTCTGTCAGCGTCGCCGCCTCGCCCCGCGGCAGCACCCGGATCCCGGGCGGCAGCGCCTCGCGCGCCAGCCGCTCGACCTCGGCCAGCCCGGCGCCCAGCGCGTAGCCACCCTCGAGCCCGGCGCTCATCGGCACCGACCGCAGCTGGCTTTCCCGCTCGAGCTCGGGCGCGATCGCCTCTTCCTTCAGCGAGACCACCGCCGAGGCCGGGATCATCTGCCCGTCGCGGGTGCGCATGAAGATCCGCTCGAGATCGCCGGGATCGTCGACCGGATCCATCGTCGCCATCATCTTCACGTCATGGCTGCGGTCGCCCAGAAAGACCGTGCCGACCGAGGTGCCGTCCAGCACCGCCCGGATCGCCTGTCCCAGCCCCGCGATGTCGATCCCGAGATCCGAGGCGCGCTCGCGGTCGACGGTGATCGACAGCTGCGGCTGGGTGGTGTCGTAATCGACGCGCACCTGCCCGAAGCCCGGGTCCTGCGACATCCGCGCCTGCAGCGTCTGCGCGGCCTGCGACAGCGCGGCGTAATCGTCGCCCACCAGCGAGAAGGACAGGCCCTGCCCGGCGCCGCGGATGCCCAGCGAGTTCGGCTGCACCACGAAGGCCCGCACGCCCACCAACCGCGACAGCTTGCCCCGGAACTCTGCCGCGATCTCCTGCTGCGAACGCGCCCGCTCGCCCCAAGGGGCCAGCGTCATCACGAGGAACGCGCGGTTGTCGCGCCCCCCGGTGCCGATATAGGCGAAGGTGCTGACGACCTCGCCCGAGGCCCTCAGCGGCTCGGCCAGCGTCTCGATCTCGGCGACCTTCGCAGAGGTATAGTCGAGCGAGACCCCCTGCGGCGCGGTCACCGACAGCAGCAGCGTGCCGCGGTCCTCGGGCGGGGTCAGCTCCTGCTCGATGCCGCCGGCCATCAGCCAGGCCATCGCGGCAAAGAGCGCGGCGACGACCAGCACCACCATCGGCGCGTCCAGCGCCCAGTGCAGGCTGCGGGCGTAGCCGCGGGCGAAAAGCGCGCCGAAGCGGCCGGTCAGGCCGCGGCTGCCGGCATCGGCAGCGCCCCGGCGCAGCACCCGGCTGGCCAGCACCGGGCACAGCGTCAGCGCCGTGACCGAAGATAGCAGCACCGAAATCGCCAGCGTGAAGCCGAATTCGCGAAACAGCCCCCCGGTCTGCCCCGGCAGGAAGGACAGCGGGATGAAGACCGCGGCCAGCGTGGTGGTGGTGGCGATCACCGCGAAGAACACCTGCTGCGTGCCCAGCACCGCGGCGGCGCGCGCCCCCATGCCCTCGGCCCGGCGGCGCACGATGTTTTCCAGAACGACGATCGCGTCGTCGACGACCATCCCCGTCGCCAGCACCAGCGCCAGCAGCGTCAGGATGTTGATCGAGAAGCCCACCATCCAGACCGCGGCGATGGTGCCGATCAGCGCCACCGGCATCGCGATCGTCGGGATCAGCGTCGCGCGCCAGTCGCGCAGGAACAGCCAGATCACCGCGGTGACGATCACCACCGACAGCACCAGCGCGATCTCGACCTCGTGGATCGCGCCGCGGATGAAATCGGCGCTGTCCGAGCTGACGAAGATCTTCACATCCGCCGGCAGCACCGTCGCGAGGTCGTCCACGATGCCGCGCACCGCGTCCGAGATCTGCAGCGTGTTGCTCTGCGCCTGCCGGATGATGCCGATGCCGATGCCGGTCTGCCCGTTCGAGCGCAGCACCGTGCCCTGACTGTCGGGGCCCAGCGTCACCTGCGCCACGTCGCCCAGCCGGACGTTCTGGTTGATGCGCAGCGCCTCGAACTGCTCGGGCGTGGTCACCGTCGCCATCGCCCGCACCTGCAGGCTTTGCCGCGCCGCCCCCAGCGACCCCGCCGGCGCGTCGAAATTCATCGTGGCCAGCGTGTTGCGCACATCGGCCAGCGTCAGCCCGCGCGCCGCCAGCGCCTTCATGTCGATGTCGACCCGGAACACCGGCTCGCGCTCGCCATAGATCTGCACGTCCGCGACGCCCGGCGCAGAGATGAGCCGGTCCTCGACAAGGTCCTGCACGATCTGCGTCAGGTCCTGCGGCGAGCGCCCGGCGGAGGTGACCGAGACCCGCATCACCGGATCGCTGTCGGCATCGGCCTTGACGATGCGCGGGTCGTCGGCGTCGTCGGGCAGGTTGTTGGCGATCCGCGCGACCGCGTCGCGCAGGTCGGAGGCCGCGACATCCAGATCCACGTCGTCGCTGAACTCGACCGTCACCCGGCTCGACCCGGAACGCGAGGTGGACGAGATCGACTTGACCCCGCTCACCCGGCCCGCGGCGCCCTCGATCTCGCCGGTGACCTCGCGGTCGACCGTCTCGGGCGAGGCGCCGTCGAAATCGGTGCTGATCGTCACCACCGGACGGTCGACATCGGGCAGCTCTCGGATCTCGGCACCCGAAAAGGCGGCAAGCCCCGCGATCACGATCAGCGCGTTGACCACAAACGACAGCACCGGGCGGCGCACCAGCAGCGCCGTCGAGTTGCGGCTGGCCGCCCCGGGCTCGGCGGCGGGCTCGGCGGCGGGCGCAGGGTCGGATGCTTTGTCGGGCGGCACGTCCGGGCCGCTCATGTCGACGAGCCCTGCGTGACGCTGACCTCGGCGCCCTGCCGCAGCGCCTGCACGCCCTCGGTGATGACCAGATCGCCGGGCTGGAACTCGGCCGCGACCAGCACCGCGTCGCTGCTGCGCTGCAGGATGCGCACCGCCAGCCACTGCGCCTTGCCGCCGCGCACCACCCAGACATAGGCGCCGCCGTTGCCCCACTGGATCGCCAGCGGATCGACCGCGGGGCGGCTCTCGCCGCGCAGGCGGGTGGTGATCTGCAGCGCCATCCCCGCGCGCAGCCGGTCGTCGCCGTTCTCGACCGCCGCCTGCACGCGCAGCGTGCGGCTTGCGGCCTCGACCCGGTTGTCGAGCGCGGTGATCTTTCCGGCGATCTGCTGGTCGGGCGCGGCCAGCGGTGCCGCGCTCAGCGTGTCGCCGATCGCGATCTGGCTCACCAGCCGCTCGGGCACGCGGAAATCGACCAGCAGGCTCGAGCGGTCCTCGATCGTGGTGACCTCGGTGTTCGCGCCCAGCAGGTCGCCCGGTTCAAGGGTGATGATCCCGACCCAGCCGGCGATCGGGGCGACGATGCTGTGCAGCGACAGGGTGTATTCGCTCTGGCGCAGCTGCAGTTCGGCATTGCGCAGCGCAAGCTCGGCGTCCTGACGCTGCAGGATCGTGCCGGAGCCCGAGCTTTCCAGCCGCTGCATCCGCGCCAGCTCGTTCTTCGCGTGGTCGAGTGCCACCCTCGCGCGCTCGACGGCGATGAACGCGGCGTTGTCGTCGATCCGGATCAGGACCTGCCCGGCCTCGACCCGCTCGCCCGAGGTGACGTTCAGCGCGGTGATCCGCCCGGTGACCTCGGCCGCTACGGTGACCGAACGGATGCCGCGCGTTGTGCCGATCGCCTCGACCAGACTGTCCATCGACACCGGCACCGGCGGCAGCGCCACAACCGGCACGCCCTGCGGCGCGCGCCCCGCCGGCCCGCGCCAGTCGCCCGCCGCGGGCGCGGCCCCGGCTCGGATCAGCCCGATCCTCTCCATCGGCCCGGCCAGCCCCGCGCTCTCCAGCCAGGGCCGGGCGGCGGGCAGCCACAGCGCGGCACCCACCGTCGCCAGCGCGATCAGGCAGAGGGACAGAAACAGCTGCTTCCAGATGGCCATGAAGGCTCCGTTCGGGGTCCTGCCGGCGGCCCCAAGACGTGGGCACGGCGGGTGGTTCGGCGGATTAGGCGGCAAACGGCCGCAGGTGGCAAGCATCCGCCTGCACAGGGGCGGGTCGCAGGGTCAAGATGCCGTGACCGTGGCCCCCGCGCGGGCCCGCGGCTTTCATCGGGCCGTTGCCGGGCTGTCATCCCCCGGTTGCACAGCCCGCCTAGTCCGGACCGGTATCCGCCAGATCAGAGGACCAGCCGATGACCGACCAGAGCCCGTTCCGCACCAGCCAGCTCGAAGAAGCCGACGGCCCCGGCCTGAACCCGACCGCGACCCCGACGATGGGCGAGATCATCGCCGCCCGCTTCTCGCGCCGCGGCTTCCTGCGCGGCGCGATGGCCTCGGCCGCGATCACCGCGACCGTCTCGCCGCTGGCGCTGATCGCCGCGGACGAGGCCCGCGCCGAAGGCACCTCGGCCTTCTCCTTCCCCGAGGTCGAGGCCGGCGTCGATGCCGATCACCATGTCGCGCAGGGCTATGACGCCGACGTGCTGCTGCGCTGGGGCGACCGGCTCTTTGCCGACGCGCCCGAGTTCGACCCTCTGAACCAGTCGGAAGCCGCGCAGGAACGCCAGTTCGGCTACAACAACGACTTCGTGGGCTTCCTCCCGCTCGACGGGTCGGCCGACCGCGGCCTCCTGGTGGTGAACCACGAGTACACCAACGATCACCTGATGTTCCCCGGCATCGTCACCGTGGCCGAGGGCAAGGTCTCGGTCTCGGACGCGACCGAGGACCGCGCCAACATCGAGATGGCGGCCCATGGCGGCACCGTCGTCGAGATCGTGCGCGAGGGCGGCAAGTGGCGCCCGGTGCTGGACGGCAAGCTGAACCGCCGCATCACCGCCAAGACCGAGATGCAGCTGACCGGCCCCGCCGCCGGCCACGCCCGCCTGCAGACCGCCGCCGACAGCACCGGCCGCAAGGTCTTCGGCACGATCAACAACTGCGCCGGCGGCGTCACGCCCTGGGGCACCTACATCATGGCCGAGGAGAACATCCACGGCTACTTCCAGGGCACCCTGCCGGAAGGCCATGCCGAGGCCGCGAACTACAAGCGCCTGGGCGTGCCCGGCGGCACCTACCAGTGGGGCAACTTCCACGAGCGCTTCGACGTCTCGAAGGAACCGAACGAGCCCAACCGCTTCGGCTGGATCGTCGAGGTCGACGTGATGGACCCGACCTCGGTGCCGAAGAAGCGCACCGCGATGGGCCGCTTCAAGCACGAGGGCGCGGAAAGCGTCGTGGCGCCGGACGGCCGCGTGGTCTTCTACCTCGGCGACGACGAGCGCTTCGACTACGTCTACAAGTTCGTCACCGCCGGCAAATATGACCCCGACAACCGCGCGGCCAACATGGACCTGCTCGACGACGGCACGCTTTACGTCGCCCGCTTCGATGCCGAGGGCGGGCTGACCTGGATGCCCCTGACCCACGGCGAGGGCCCGCTGACCGAGGCGAACGGCTTCGCGAGCCAGGCCGATGTGATGATCGAGACCCGCCGCGCCGCCGACCTTCTGGAAGCGACGCCGATGGACCGCCCCGAGGACATCCAGCCGAACCCGGCGACGGGCCGCGCCTATGTGATGCTGACCAACAACACCAAGCGCAAAGAAGCCAACGAGGCCAACCCGCGCGTCAACAACGCCTTCGGCCACATCATCGAGATCATCGAGGAGCACGGCGACTTCGCGGCGACGAAGGGCGCCTGGGAAATCCTCGTGCAATGCGGCGATCCGTCGGTGGCCGAGGTCGGCGCGACCTTCTCGACCGAGACCACGAAGAACGGCTGGTTCGGCATGCCCGACAATGCCGCCGTCGATGCCGAGGGCCGGCTCTGGGTCTCGACCGACGGCAACTCGATGGCCGACACCGGCCGCACCGACGGGCTCTGGGCCGTCGACACCGAGGGCGAGGCCCGCGGCACCTCGCGGCTGTTCTACCGCGTGCCGGTCGGCGCCGAGATGTGCGGCCCCTGTCCGACGGCCGACCTGACCACCTTCTTCGTCGCGGTCCAGCACCCCGGCGACGGCGGTGACGACTGGGAAGGCCACGGTCGCGCCTCGTATTACGAGGATCTCTCGACCCGCTGGCCCGATTTCGACGACGCGATGCCGGTGCGCCCGGCGGTGGTCGCGATCACCCGTCAGGGCGGCGGCAAGATCGGCTGATCCACTTCGGACGGCGGAGGGGGCTCTGCCCCCGTCCCGTTCTACGACCCCCCGGAGTTTGTTCACCAAGCTGAAATCGCATTCGTCTTGGGCGAAATACTCCGGGGGTGAATTTGCGCGGCAGCGAAAAGAGGGGGCAGCGCCCCCTCTCTCCGTCTCGGTCCTGTCGCCGGCTCAGGCGGTCCAGACCACCACCGACTGCCAGCCGATCCCGGCCTCGCCCTGTTCGGGAACATGGGTCGCGACCGGATGGGCCGTGGTGTCGATCCGGCGGATCCACTCGCCCTCGGGCAAGGTCAGCGTCGCATCGTCGCCGGCGTTGAAGGCCATGACCATGCTGCCGCCCTCGACGGGATCGAAGCGCACCACCAGGCACTCCTGCCCCGAATGCCAGTCCCCCTCGGCCATCGGCGCGCCCGCAAGGTTCAGCCAGGTCAGCTGCATCGCGCCGGCTTCCGTTGCCTCGTCTTCGCCCGCGAAGCGCGAGCGCGAGATCCCGTCACCCGCCATCCGGAAGGCGGCGAGGTCGGCCACCGCGGCCACCAGCTCGTCGTCGATCGCCTCCCAGTCGGTCCAGCTGATCTCGTTGTCCTGGGCATAGGCGTTGTTGTTGCCGCCCTGGCTGCGGCCATGCTCATCGCCCGACAGGATCATCGGCACGCCCTGCGCCAGCAGCACCGTCGCCAGCATCGCCTTCACCCGGCGGCGCCGCGCCTCGAGGATGCCCGGGTCCTCGGTCGGCCCCTCGGCGCCCAGATTGTGGCTGACATTGTGATCATGGCCGTCGCGATTGTCTTCGCCATTCGCGTCATTGTGCTTGTTGTCGTAGCTGACCGTATCCCACAGCGTGAAGCCGTCATGGGCGGCGACGAAGTTGATCGACGAGGTCGCCGGCCGGTCGCTATGGGCGAATTGTACCGGTGAGCCAAGGATACGCTGCGGCATCGCCTGCAACAATCCGTCGCGCCGCCAGAAGCCACGGGTGTCGTCGCGGAACTTGTCGTTCCACTCGCGGAACGGCCAGGGGAAGCCGCCGACCTGATAGCCGCCCTCGCCCACGTCCCAGGGCTCGGCGATCAGCTTGACCTGGCTCAGCACCGGGTCTTGGCGGATCGCGGCGAAGAAGGCCCCCTCGCGCTCAAAGCCGGTGGCCTCGCGCCCCAGCGTCGAGGCAAGGTCGAAGCGGAAGCCGTCGACATGCATGACCTCGACCCAATAGCGCAGCGAATCCAGCAGCATGCGCAGCACCATCGGATGCGCGACGTTCACCGTGTTGCCGGTGCCGGTCACGTCGAAACAGTGCCGCGGGTTCTCGGGCGAGAGCACGTAGTAGGAGGCGTTGTCGATGCCGCGGAACGACAGCGTCGGGCCCATCTCGTTGCCCTCGGCAGTGTGGTTGTAGACCACGTCGAGGATCACCTCGATGCCCGCCGCGTGGAAGCGCTTCACCGCCTCCTTCACCTCGCGCATCTCGCCGGTGGCGAGATACTTGCGATAGGGCGCGAAGAAGCTGAGCGTATTGTACCCCCAGTAATTCGACAGGCCCTTCTCCTGCAGGTGGCGGTCCTGCAGGAAGCTCTGCACCGGCAGAAGCTCGATCGTGGTGACGCCGATGCGCTTCAGATGCTCGATCACCGGCGGCGAGGCGAGGCCGCGGAAGGTGCCGCGATCGGCCTCGACCACGCCCGGATGGCGCATGGTCAGACCCTTCACATGCGCTTCGTAGATGAAGGTCTTTTCCCAAGCGTGGTTCAGCGCGCGGTCGGCCTCCCAGTCGAAATCGGGGTCGGTGACCACGGCCTTGGGCATGAAGGGCGCGGAATCCCGCGAGTCGAAATCGAGGTCCGACTTGCCGATCGTGTAGCCGAAGAGCGCGTCATCCCATTTCAGCCAGCCCG
The DNA here is from genome assembly GCF_037095735.1 of Frigidibacter sp. MR17.14. Taxonomy (NCBI): domain Bacteria; kingdom Pseudomonadati; phylum Pseudomonadota; class Alphaproteobacteria; order Rhodobacterales; family Paracoccaceae; genus Frigidibacter; species Frigidibacter sp. MR17.14. Next base: position 215,286 of record NZ_JBAWKD010000003.1, read on the forward strand.
ACAGCTCGCGCGCGTAGGGGTCGAGCAGCAGCTTGGCCGGGTTGAAGCGGTGGCCCTCGTCGGGCGATTGCGGCCCGTGCACGCGATAGCCGTAGCGCTGTCCCGGCTTGATCCGCGGCAGCCAGCCGAACCAGATCCCGCCCTCCATCGCCGGCAGGTCCAGCCGGTGGGTCTCGGTCTGGTCGTCGGGGCCGAAAAGGCACAGCTCGACGCGGGTGGCATTTTCGGAAAACAGCGCGAAATTGGTGCCTTCGCCGTCATATTCCGCGCCAAGGCGCTGCGGGCGGGCGTTGGCAGGGTCGAACTCGAGGGAAGACGAGATCTCGTCACGCATGGAGGGGCCTCTGGGTTCAAGGCCGGGGATGCCGGCGACACGGATGTCGCTGCAACTGCGAAGGGGGCGGAAGGGTTCCGCCCGCCCCCTTGCGCGAGGCGTCAGAGGCCAGAGATCAGACGCCGGACATCAGACCGGCAGGTCGCCCGGCGGGTTGCCCAGCAGGCGACGCAGCGCCGCCAGCGCCCGCGCGAACTGCTCTTCGGGGATGCCGCCGGCCAGCGCGATGCGGATCGCGTTCGGGGCGTGGCCGTCCTGCAGCGCGTATTCGTCGGCCGAGCGCACCAGCACGCCGGCGCTTTCCGCCTCGCGCGCGAAGGTCGAGGCACGCCAGCCGATCGGCATCTTCACCCACAGGAAGCTCAGCCCCGGCTGCCAGCTGACGTCGTAGCCCGCCAGCGCCGAGACCGCCATTTCCAGCCGCCGCGCATAGACCGCGTTGATCCGGTCGCGCAACTCCGCGGCCCGGCCGGTGGTCAGCAGGTCGGTGACGATGTCGGTCATCGGCCGCGCGAGGCCGAAGAAGCTGTGCTGCGCGGCCAGCCGCCCGGCCTCGCCCATCCCCTCGGGCGCGACGATCCAGCCGATCCGCAGCCCCGCCGAGATCGACTTCGACAGCGACGAGACATGCCAGACCCGTTCCGGCGCCAGCGACCGCAGGCTGGGCTCGTTGACGCCGGGCACCGAATAGCAGTCATCCTCGATGATCTGGATGTCATGGCTGCGGGCCAGCGCCACGATCTCTTCGCGGCGCGCCATCGGCATCCGCACGGTGGTGGGGTTCTGCGCCTCGGGCGTCAGGAACAGGATTCGCCCGCCGGTGCGCCGGCAGACCTGATCCAGCGCGTCGGGCCGGATGCCGTGGCGGTCGAGCGCGACCGGCACCATCTCGGCCCGGTTCAACCGCGCGGCATGGCGGAAGCCCGGATAGGCCAGTTCCTCGCCCAGCAGCACCGGGCGGTCGCCGCGCAGGCAGCATTGCAGCACGATGTTGATCGCCGATTGCCCGCCATGGGCGCAGACGATGTCATCGGCGTCGATCCGGCCAAGATCGCGCCCCGTCATCCAGCGCACGATCGCCTCGCGCAGCGGCAGGTCGCGGCGGAGAGAGGGGTATTCCAGCCAGTCCGGCCCGAGATTGCCCGCGACATGGGCCATCGCCTCGGCCAGCGCGTCACCCTGCCCCACGTCGGGCAGTTGCGGAGAGCGCAGGTCGACCGGCAGGTCGCGGCCCGGCGTCGGTTGCGGACGTTCGATATGCAGCGACTGGCTGGGGCCGAGGCGCGGTGCCCGGGCGGCGACGAAGGTGCCGCGGCCGACCGCGGCCTCGAGCAGCCCCTCGTCGGTGCCGATCGTGTAGGCGCGTGCCACGGTGCCCGGGGTGACGCCGATCTTCCAGGCCAGCTCGCGCACCGGCGGCAGCTTGGCGCCCTGCGCCAGGTCGCCGTCGCGCACCGCCTCGCGCAGGGCGCGGGCCAGGGCCAGATACTTCGGACCGTCGAATTGTGTCAGGTCCGGAATCCAAGTTGTATCAGTCACAATGTTTCTCTGGATTGATACGCAGGGCAGTTGTATCCCTACACTTACGGCAAACACGGGATTGTATCAACACAAAAAGGTGACGAGATGACGACGCTTCCGATCAGCACTGGTAACGCCAAGCCCCGGGCGACGACCAAGGGGCGGAACAGCGGCCTCGTGACCGTGTGGCAGGCCTGGACCGCGCGCCGCCGCCAGCGCGCAGCCCTTGCCCGGCTCGACATGCATCTGCTGAAGGATATCGGGGTCGATGCGCGGACGGTCAGCGACGAGGTCGCGAAGCCCTTCTGGATCGACTGACGGCTTGGGGCTCCGCCTCCCCTGACGGAACCCTCTTCCTGGCCGGGCCCTAAGGGTCCGGCCCTTTTCGTGCCGTGTCCGGCGGCTGCGCCGACCTTGTCCGGCGCAGCCCGTCGCATCGGTGCCGGGCGGCCCGGGGGCCGCCCGCATTTGCGCGGATCAGGCCTTGCGGCGCAGACCCCGGCGCAGCGCGCCCATCAGCCCCAGCCCCCCGGCCAGCAGCAGGCCGGCCGCCGGCAGCGGCACGGGTGCAGGTCCGCAGTCGACCTGGCATTCGCTGGGGTCGGAATAGTGGGGAACGTCGTAGGGATCGATGTACTCGGCATAGAAGCCGTTGTCGGTCACGTAAAGCCCGACCCCCTGTGCAGAGGTCCCTACCAGACCGGGATAGTAGACTTCAAAATGGAAGCTGCCCGACGTGCCGACGGCCAGCGAATAGGTGGTCTCGAACTTGACGACGAAGTCGTCCCACAGTTGGAACAGAATGTCGTCCATGCCGCCGCCGTCGTCCGTGTCCGCAGTGAAGTTGACGTCACCAAGGACATAGACGCCGGCCGAGTCGTATTCCGCGCCGGACAGGCCAGAGAACGAGATCGCCGTCGCCGCCTGAGTCGCCAAAGGCGCGGCACAGAGCAACAGGGCCGCACCAGTCACATTCAGTAACTTTCCCATCTCCCTTGAACTCCCTAAGAAAATGACTTTCGACCTCGTGATATGCGCACATCACGAAACAAAATCATCTCACAGGGCATGATTTTTCGGAAGACGCCACAAATCCGGAGGGATTCTCCGCAATTTGCGCCGACGACGGGTCAGCCGCCGAGGATCACCTTCACGTAATTGGCGGTCTCTTCGTAGGGCGGAATGCCGTCGTGCTTCGACACCGCCTCGGGCCCGGCATTGTAGGCCGCCAGCGCATGGCGCCAGTTGCCGAAGCGGTCGTACATCATCCGCAGATAGCGCGCGCCGCCCTCGAGGTTCTCTTTCGGGTCGAAGAGATCGACCCCCAGCCGCGCCGCGGTTTCCGGCATCAGCTGCGCGAGCCCGGTCGCGCCCTTGACCGACACCGCACCGGGGTTCCAGCCGCTTTCCTGCTGCACCAGGCGCAGGAACAGGTCTTCGGGGACATTGTGCTTGCGGGCCGCGGCCCGGGCCATCTCGAGGTACTCGCCCTTGTAGCGGCCGGTGTAGCGCGGGATCGCCGTGGCGACGGCCACGTCGTAATGCGGGGTGTAACGGGTCGAATTCTCGTATTGCTGGGCCGCGCGGCCATCCAGAAGAGCCGCCTGGCTGGCGAAGATCGCCATCCGCCCCTTGGTCGACTTGCGCGCCGACAGCCCCTCGGCCGCGGCCGGCAACGCCAGCACGACACTCAGACCCAGGGCCAAAACGGCCGCAGGCGCAAGGCCGGGAACCCGCGCCCCGGTCATACCGCGTGATCTCTCCACTGGTCGTCCTGTCGATGACCTGTCCCGGCCGGGCAGTATGCACATCCCGCGCGGTCTGACCAGCCTTGGAATGAGCTGCGACGAGGGGCCGCGTCATCCTTGAAGCGCGCCCCCTCAGGTGGTCTAACCGCACAGATCGCCCGTCGGATTCGGGCAGCGACACGCATTCAACACGGGAGGCGCCGATGGCGGGCTCGGTCAACAAGGTGATCATCGTCGGCAACCTCGGGCGCGACCCCGAGGTGCGCAGCTTCCAGAACGGCGGCAAGGTCTGCAACCTGCGCATCGCCACCTCGGAAACCTGGCGCGACCGCAACTCGGGCGAGCGCAAGGAGCGCACCGAGTGGCATTCCGTCGCGATCTTCAGCGAACCGCTGGCCAAGATCGCCGAGCAGTACCTGCGCAAGGGCTCGAAGGTCTATATCGAAGGCCAGCTCGAAACCCGGAAATGGCAGGACCAGTCCGGCCAGGACCGCTATTCGACCGAGGTCGTGCTGCGCCCCTTCACCGGCAACCTGACGCTGCTCGACGGTCCGGGCGGCGGCGGCGGCCGCGGCGGTGAGGGCGGCGGTGGCGGCAGCTACGGCGGCGGCTACGAGCCCGAGGACAGCTACGGCGGCGGCGGCGGTGGTGGCAGCTACGGCGGCGGTTCGGGCGGCGGTCGCTCGGGCGGTGCCGGCGGTGGCGGCAGCTCGCGCCAGGACCTCGACGACGACATCCCGTTCTGACCCGAAGGGCCCCGCAAGGGGCCCTTTCGCTATTTCAGCTGGCTGTCCTTCGAGCCGCGCCGGTTGATCCCGCCGCGCAGCACGGGGCGCGCGTCACGACCCTTCTGGCAGTCGATGCACAGCTTGACGCCCGGGATCGCCAGCCGCCGCGCCTCGGGGATCGGCTCGTCGCATTCGGCGCAAGCCTCGAGGCTCTCGCCCACCGGCGCGCGGCGGGCCTTCATCCGTTGCAACTCGTCCGAGATCGAGGCCTCGATCTGGTCGTTCACCGCGCCATCCGGCGCCCATCCGCCTGCCATCGCCCGCTCCTCACGTGTCAGACGCACAACATGGGCGCTTGCGGAGCGCCTGCCAAGAGCGAACCCGCCGGAGCGACACGCCAGAGCGCGGGGGGGCCGCCGATCGGTACGCCATCGGTTCGAGGACCGATTGGCGGCGGGGGGCTCGCGAGCCCCCCGACCTGCCTCCAAAGCGCTTCAGTCCTCGAAGAGCTCCGACTGACCGGTCTGGTCCTCGGCCTCGGGTTCGTCCGCGTCGGGCAGGTCGAGCCCCGGCATTGGCCGGCTGTCCAGCAGCCCCGCCGCGCGCAGCTCCTTCAGCCCCGGCAGGTCGCGGGCGCTTTCCAACCCGAAATGATCGAGGAAGGTCTCGGTCACCACGAAGGTCACCGGCCGCCCCGGCGTCATCCGCCGCCGGCCGAAGCGGATCCACTCCATCTCCAGCAGCTGGTCGACGGTGCCGCGGCTGACCGCGACGCCGCGGATCTCTTCGATCTCGGCGCGGGTCACCGGCTGGTGATAGGCGATGATCGCCAGCGTCTCGACCGCGGCGCGGCTCAGTTTCCGGCTTTCCACCACCTCGCGGACCATCAGGTGGCCAAGGTCGGGCGCGGTGCGGAAGGCGTAGCCGTCGCCCACCTTCACCAGATGCACGCCGCGCCCGTGATAGCGGCGCATCAGATGCGCCACCGCCTCGTGCGGGTCGCAGCCATGCGGCAGCCGTTTCACCAGCTCGGCCACGGTCACCGGCTCGCGCGCGGCGAACAGCACGGCCTCGACCATCCGCTCCTGCTCGCCCATCGGCGGCGCGGCAAAGAGCGAGCGTTCCTCGTCCGAAGACGGGCGTTGGGCGATGGGTTCGTTGGTCACGGGTCTTTCCGGCGCAGGCTGATCGGCGCGAAGGTGTCGGACTGTCTTATCTCGACCAGCCCGCGCTTGGCCAGTTCGAGCGAGGCCGCGAAGGTCGCCGCCGTGGCCGACCGCCGCCGGCGCGGGTCGCCGGTCCAGCCGTCGGGCAGATAGCTGACAAGGTCGGTCCAGTCGCCGGCGAAGCCGATCAGCCCGCGCATGCGTTCCAGCGCGTCGTCCATCGTGTAAAGGTCGCGCCGGTCGAAGGCATAGGGGCGGAACTCGTCGCGGGTGCGGATCCGGGCATAGGCCTGCATCAGGTCCAGAAGCGAGGCCGTCCAGCGGGTGCGCCGCGTCACCCCCTGCACCTCGGGCGCGCCGCGTTCGAAGAAGTCGCGCCCCTTCTGGTCGCGCGCCATCAGCCGCGCCGCGGCATCGCGCATCGCGGCCAGCCGTTCCAGCTGCCAGGCGAGGTGCCCGGCCAGATCCTCGGCGCTCGGCCCCTCGTCGCTGGGGTCTGGCGGCAGCAGCAGGCGCGATTTCAGATAGGCGAGCCAAGCCGCCATCACCAGATAGTCGGCCGCCAGCTCGATCCTGAGTTCCTTGGCCTTGTCGACGAAGCGCAGATACTGCTCGGCCAGTTCGAGGACCGAGATCTTCATCAGGTCGACCTTCTGGCTGCGCGACAGCGCCAGCAGCAGGTCGAGCGGGCCCTCGTAGCCGTCGACCTCGACGATCAGCGCCTCGGCCGCGACCCTTTCGGCCACGCTCGTGCCCAGAACTTGGGCCAGCGGCAGTGTCCATTCGGTTTCGGCCATGGGCTCCTCAACGCGCCAGAAGCGCCGAGAATTCGGCCTCTGCGGCCGCCATGTCAATGGGCGTGACCTGCCGCGCAGCCAGCGCCGCCGCGGCCCGGCGCGCAGCCTCGGGCGTCAGGCGCCCGGCGGCGGCGACCACGGGCGCAGCCTCTTCGGGCTTGCCGTTGCAGTGCAGCGCGATGTCGCAGCCCGCCGCGATCGCGCTCGCGGCACGGGTGCCGAAATCGCCCTCCAGCGCCTCCATCGACAGATCGTCGGTCATCAGAAGCCCGTCGCAGCCGATCTCGTCACGGATGATGCGGATCATCTCGGGGCTGGCGGTGGCGGGGCGCGCGGGGTCGATCGCCTCGAAGACGATATGGGCGGTCATCGCCATCGGCAGGTCGGCGATCGCGCGGAAGGCCGCGAAATCGCTGGCCGACAGCGCGGCATGGCTGGCGGTGACCCGCGGCAGCGCCTTGTGGCTGTCGACCGTGGCGCGGCCATGCCCCGGCAGGTGCTTCGCCACCGGCAGCACGCCGCCTGCCAGCATCCCGTCCGCCGCGGCGCGGGCGGCGCGGCCCACGGTCGCGGCATCCTCGCCCAGACAGCGGTTGCGCAGGAAGGGATGCGTCTCGGGCCCCGCCACATCGGCGCAGGGCGCGCAATTCGCATCGATCCCCAGCGCGCGCAGCTCTTCGGCGATGATCCGGTAGCGCAGCCACATCGCGCGTTCGGACCCGCCGGTCGCGGCCATCTGATCGAGCGGCGGCAGCCATTCGCGCCACTGCGGCGCCCGCAGGCGCTGCACGCGCCCGCCCTCCTGATCGATCAGCACCGGCGCATCGCGGCCCACCGCCTCGCGCATCGACGCGGTCAGGCGGCGGATCTGCCCGGGCGTTTCGAGGTTGCGGGCGAAGACGATGAAGCCGAAGGGATCGGCCTCGCGGAAGAAGGCGGCCTCAGAGGCCGACAGTTCGGGGCCGAGGCAGCCAAGGATCGTCGCACCGGTCATCTCAGGCCCGACCCGTCAGCGGATCGTGACCGGCACGCATTGCATGTCGGTCGACAGCGCCGCGCAGAAGCCGCGGGTGTCCGCGTCGGTCTCGAACCCCTCGGCGCGCAGCCGGTAGAAGTTGCGCCCGGCGCTTTCCGCGGCCTGGATCACCTGCCCCTTGCCGGTGAAGAGCGCGCCGTATTCCAGCGCCAGCTTGTTCCAGGCCGATTTCGCCGCCTCTTCGGTCTCGAAGGCGCCCAGCTGCGCCAGCCGCGTGCCCACGGTCAGCGAGGCCGGATCGACCGCGCGCACCGGCGGCGGCGCGGTCGGCGCCGCGACCCGAAGCGAGCCGGGCTTGGCATGCGGGCGCAGCGATTTCGACACGCCCGGAACGCTGGTCGGGATCGTCTGGATCGCCATCGCCACGGCCCCTTCGATGCCCGAGACGGTCGGCGCATCAAGGATCGGCTCGGCGGCCTCTTCCGGCAGCGGCTCCTGCATGGTCTTACCGCGCAGCGCGACCTGATCGATCTGCGCCACGGTGCCGCGCGCGGTCAGCGGGCCAGAGGCCTCGCCCTCGAGCGCGCCCATCGTCAGGTCGGCATCGGCAAGCGCCTCGGGCTGCGGCGCAAGGCGCAGCCGGTCCGAGGTCGGGGTCGCCTCGCCGGTCGCGGCCACGTCATTGACGGCCAGACCGGTGTGCTCGGCCAGCTGGCCGCCCGGGTCCTCCGGCGCGATCCGGGCCGGGCCCTCGATCGCGCGGATCACCGGCACGCCGGTCACGTCACGCACCGCCAGCTTGTAGCCCCAGACCCCCAGACCCAGGATCAACGCCAGCGAGGTCAGCGCGCCCGCGCCATTGACCAGCTTCTGCGCCTTCTGGGCATACAGCGACTGCGGCACCGGCTCTTGCCAGGTCTCGGCCTCGTAGCCCTGGTAATATTGCTGGTCGTCGTCCTGCGGCGCGCCGTAGCCATAGGGCTGGCCCTGCATGTCCGGCGCCTCGGCATAGTCGTCCCACTCGGGATCGGCGGCCTGCGGGTTGCGGTAATGATGGGGATAGCTCGGCTGGTCGAGCCGCGCATGGCTGGCCGATCGCTGATCCGACCCGCGCCGGATCCTGCTGGTCGCCGGGCCGAAGGCCCTCGTCTCTGCCGCCATGTCCTGCCGCCTCGCCCAACGGACGGCTTCGGGCCAAGCCCGCACCGCCTCTCTGCCTGCCTCGTTCGTCCCCGCGCCCGTCTGACGGGGCGCGTGAGAGCCTGTCCGCGCGTCGGGTGCTTAGCGCATCTCTTCGGCGGGGGTCACGCCAAGGATACCAAGGCCGGCGGAAATCACAACCGCCGCGGCCCGCGCCTGGGCGATTTTCGCCTGCGATACCGCCGCATCGTCCTGCAGGAAACGCAGCGCGGTCTCGTCATTGCCGCGGTTCCACAGCGAATGCAGGTCCGAGGCCAGTTCATACAGGTAGAAGGCGATGCGATGCGGCTCGTTCGAACGCGCCGCGATCTCGACGAGTCGCGGCCATTCCGCGATCTTGCGCGCCAGCTCCAGCTCGGCCGGATGGGTGTTGTCCTCGATCCGCGCCGCGGCCAGCGTCGCGTCGGCGGCGTCGATCCCGGCCTCGCGCGCCTTGCGCAGGACGCTCGCCACGCGGGCATGGGCGTATTGCACGTAGAAGACCGGGTTGTCCTTCGACTGCTCCAGCACCTTGTCGAAGTCGAAATCCAGCGCCGCGTCGTTCTTGCGGGTCAGCATCACGAAGCGGGTCACGTCGGCGCCCGCCTGCTCGACCACGTCGCGCAGGGTGACGAAGGTGCCGGCGCGCTTCGACATCTTGAAGGGCTCGCCGTTCTTGAACAGCTTCACCAGCTGGATCAGCTTGATGTCGAGCGGCACCCGGTTTTCCGACAGCGCCGCGACGGCGGCCTTCATCCGCTTGACGTAGCCGCCGTGATCGGCGCCGAAGACGTCGATCAGCTGCGCGAAGCCGCGGCTGACCTTGTCGTAGTGATAGGCGATGTCGGGCGCGAAATAGGTCCAGGCCCCGTCCGACTTCATCACCGGCCGGTCCACGTCGTCGCCATAGGCGGTCGAGCGGAACAGGGTCTGCTCGCGCTCTTCCCAGTCCTCGGGCAGCTTGCCCTTCGGCGGTTCCAGCACGCCCTCGTAGATCAGGCCCTTGGCGCGCAGCGCCTCCAGCGCGGCCTCGATCTTGCCGGTGCCGTACAGCGCCTTCTCGGACGAATAGACGTCCATCTTCACGCCCAGCAGCGCCAGATCCTCGCGGATCATGCCCATCATCTCGGCGGTGGCGAACTCGCGGATCTCGGCCAGCCACTCGGCCTCGGGCCTGTCCAGCAGGCTGGTCCCGTACCTGGCCTTCAGCGCCTCGCCGACCGGGATCAGGTAGTCGCCGGGATAGAGGCCCTCGCGGATCTCGGGCTCCAGCCCGTTGGCCTCGCGGTAGCGCTCGTAGGCCGAGCGTGCCAGCACGTCGACCTGCGCGCCGCCGTCGTTGATGTAGTATTCGCGGGTGACATCATAGCCTGCGAAGTCCAGCAGGCCCGCCAGCGCATCGCCGAAGACCGCGCCGCGGGTATGGCCCACATGCATCGGCCCCGTCGGGTTGGCCGAGACGAACTCGACGTTGACCTTCTCGCGCCCGCCCATGGCCGAGCGGCCGAAATCGCGGCCCTGCGCCAGCGCGGCACGGATCACGCCCGACCACACCCCCGGTTGCAGCCGCAGGTTCAGGAAGCCCGGCCCCGCCACCTCGGCCAGCGCGATGCGGTCGTCGGCGCTCAGCCGGGCGGCCAGCGCCTCGGCGATGGCGCGCGGCGGCTGGCCCGCGGGCTTCGCCAGCACCATCGCGGCATTGGTCGCCATGTCCCCATGCGCGGCATCGCGCGGCGGCTCGACGGCCACGTTGGACATGTCGAGCCCTTCGGGCAGGTCGCCCGCGGCCACCATCGCCTCCAGCGCCGAGATCACCGCGACGCGGATGTCGGAAAACAGGTTCATGCTCTATCCCCTTGCTGGGCACGGGGGATGCCAGACCGGCACCGCGGCGTCAATGCCGCGCGGCACCCCCGGCAGGGGCACCCGGACGCGGGGGGGCCTCGCAGGCCCCCCCGACCTGCCGACCGTCACGCCGCCCGGGTCACGTCATGCCCGTAGATCCAGTCGAACCGCCCGATCAGCCGCGAGGGCGCGATCCGGCCGGCAGTTCCCAGCGCCAGATGCGCCGCCCGCCGCACCGGTCCGCTCAGGTGATAGGCCCGCGCATTGCGCGAGGCGGCATCGACGATCCGGGCGCAGCGCGGCGCCCGCGCGGCCTGCCAGCCGCCCAAACTGCCCGCCACATCGCCGCCAAGTCCCGCCTCCAGCGCCTGCACCAGCGTCCAGGCATCCTCGAGCCCCATCGAGGCCCCCTGTGCCAGAAACGGCAGCGTCGGATGCGCGGCATCGCCAAGGATCGCCACCGCCCAAGGCCCGGTCGCCCCCTGCCCCACCCGATGCCAGACACGTGCCACCGGATGCCGGAACAGCCCCCACAGCTTCACGTCCTCGACCTGGTCGAGCCAGCCGCGCACCCGCGGCGCGTATCCGGCAAAGGCCGCGCGCAGGTTCGCCGGATCATCGGCCAGCGACCAGCTTTCCTCGACCCAGGTCCGACGCTCCTCGACCGCGACGATGTTGCGTAGGCTGCCGCCGCGCAGCGGATAGCTGACAAGATGCCGCCCCGGCCCCATGTGCACCTCGGCCACCGCGGGGTCGCCGGGTTCGGCCGGGATCACCGCGCGCCAGGCGCAGTGATGGGTGAAGAACGGCGCCACCGCCCCGTTCAGCGCCGCGCGCAGCCGCGAATGCAGCCCGTCAGCCCCGATCAGCAGCGGGCAGGCGATCCGCGCGCCCTGCGCGGTGACGATCTCGGGCCCGTCCTCGCCCAGCCGGATCTCGTCGGCCTTCTGCAGGAAGCGCATCTGCACGCCGGCATCGCGCGCGCCCTCGGCCAAGAGCGCGATCAGGTCGGCGCGGTGCACGAAGCGGTAGGCCTCGCCCGGTCGCAGCCGCGCAAGGTCCATCCGCACCACCCGCCGCCCGCGCGGCCCGTCATGCAGCTCGACCGCCTCGGCGCGCAGCCCCGCCGCCTCGAGCGGCGCCGACAGCCCCAGCGCCCCCAGCACCACCGCGCCGTTCGGGCTGACCTGCAGCCCGGCGCCGACCTCGCCGATCTCGGGCGCCTGCTCCAGCACCGTGACCTCGGCCCCGCGCAGCGCCAGCGCCCGCGCCACCGCCAGCCCGGCGATCCCCGCCCCCAGCACCGTCACCGCGCGCCCGTCCAGACCGCCCATCATCGTCCCGTCGTCCCCTCTGTCCGGCGTTTCACGCGGCACCCGCGCAAACCCGTCGCCGCCAGATCCGAAAAAGCACCGCACCCAAACCAAACCACCGCAAACGAAAACACCGGGGCCAGCGGCCCCGGTGCCTCAAGATCCTGTCCGAAGATCACCGCCGCGGCTCGTGCGTCGCGGCTCAGTCGTCCCGGTGCACGCGCTCGCGCCGCTCGTGGCGCTCCTGCGCCTCCAGCGTCATCGTCGCAATCGGGCGCGCGTCCAGCCGCTTGAGGCTGATCGGCTCGCCGGTCATCTCGCAATAGCCGTATTCGCCGTTCTCGATCCGCCGCAGCGCAGAATCGATCTTCGACACCAGCTTGCGCTGCCGGTCGCGGGTCCGCAGCTCCAGCGCCCGGTCGGTCTCTTCCGAGGCGCGGTCGGCGATGTCGGGAACGTTGCGGGCCGAGTCCTGCAGGCCCTCCAGCGTCTCTGCCGACTGATCGAGGAGTTCCTGCTTCCAGACCAGAAGCTTGCGCCGGAAATATTCCAGCTGCCGTTCGTTCATGAACGGCTCGTCTTCCGCCGGGCGGTAGTCCTCGGGAAGAAAGACCTCTGCCTTCATCTCACCTTCCTCCTTACCGTCGGAACCGCTTAGGGGATCGTACTGGGACATGCGGCTCTCCTTGGCGCGTTCCATAGCGAATGCGCGGCGGCTTGTCACCATCCTTGCCGCGCCCTTGCGGCGATTTGGTGGCGCGTCTAGGCTCTGCCTCTAGATAAGGCGCAGCTTGTCGGAAAACTGGATGAAATTCACCGGAACGGACCGCTACATCGCCTCGGACGATCTCGCCGTGGCCGTCAATGCCGCGGTGACGCTGGAACGCCCGCTGCTCGTCAAGGGCGAACCCGGCACCGGCAAGACCGAGCTGGCGCGGCAGGTGGCCGCCGGTCTCGGCCTGCCGATGATCGAATGGCACGTCAAATCGACGACCCGCGCCCAGCAGGGGCTTTATGAATACGATGCCGTCAGCCGGCTGCGCGACAGCCAGCTGGGCGACGCGCGGGTGCATGACGTCGCCAACTACATCCGCCGCGGCAAGCTGTGGGAGGCCTTCTCGGCCCCCGCCAAGGTCGTCCTGCTGATCGACGAGATCGACAAGGCCGACATCGAGTTTCCGAACGACCTGCTTCAGGAGCTCGACCGGATGGAGTTCCATGTCTACGAGACCGGTCAGACCGTGCGCGCCCTGCACCGGCCCGTCGTCATCATCACCTCGAACAACGAGAAGGAACTGCCCGACGCCTTCCTGCGCCGCTGCTTCTTCCACTACATCCGCTTCCCCGATGCCGAGACGCTGGCCCAGATCGTCCGCGTCCATTTCCCCGACATCAAGGAGCGGCTCCTGTCCGAGGCGCTGACCCGCTTCTACACCCTGCGCGAGCAGCCGGGACTGAAGAAGAAGCCCTCGACCTCGGAAGTGCTCGACTGGCTGAAGCTGATCTTGGCCGAGGATCTGTCGCCCGAAGACCTGCGCGGCGACGGGCGCACGGCGCTGCCGAAGCTGCACGGCGCGCTTCTGAAGACCGAACAGGATGTGGCGCTGTTCGAACGCCTGGCCTTCCTCGACCGCCAGCAGCGGCGCTGAGGGGCCTCAGCCCCGCAGCGGGCGGCTGCCGAGATCTTCGAAGAAGCGCAGCAGGTAGCCGTCGGGATCGGCGACCATGAACTGCCGGTTGCCGGCCTCGCGGTCGTCGATACGGTACCACTTCTCTTCCGGCGGCAGGAACAGCGGATGCCCGGCCCGCGCCAGCGCCGCCAGCATCGGGGCCAGCGCTTCGACCCGGATCTGCAGGTTCAGCCCGCGCCCGAACGGCGGGGCCTCCGGCAGATGGCCGCCGTCGAAATCGCGCCCGGTCCCGATCTGGTCCAGCATCAGCTCGGCCTCGCCCAGCGAAAGATAGCAGAACCCCTCCTCGGGCCGTTCGTAGCGGCACTGGAACCCCAGCACCCCGCAGTAGAACGCCCGCGACCGCTGCCAGTCCGACACGGCGAATTCCGGCACCAGAGCATTTCCCAAGACGCATCCCCCGCGGTCGATGCGCCCTGCCTGCCCGCGATCCGCGGCGCATTCAAGCCCCGGAGGAAAGACGCCTCAGCCCTCGATCCCCAGCGCCTTCATCTTGCGATAGAAGGTCGCGCGCCCGATCCCCAGCTCGCGCGCGGCGGCCGAGACATTGCCGCCGGCCCGCGCCAAGGCCCGCGTCATCTCGGCCCGCTCGGCCCCGTGAAGGCCCTGCGGCGCGCCGAAGCCCAGCAGGTCGCCCGCCGGCACCCGTCCCAGCCGCTCGGGCGACAGATCGAAACTGCGCCGCGCCGCGCGCGAGGCGCCGACCACCAGATCGTCGGCGTCGATCGCCAGCAGCACGGGCCCGCCCGCCTCGGTCCCCTCGGCCTCGGGCGCAAGGATGCGCGCTCCGGCCCAGCGGGCGCGGAACAGCTCGGCCTCGATCCGCTGCGCCGCGTCCTGCGTGGTCAGCGCGATCAGCCGCGCATAGGCCTCGGTCAGGTCCTCGCGCACCGAACTCACGTCGATCACGCCGGCAAGCTCGCCCTCGGGCCCGAAGACCGGCGCGCCCATGCAGGCCAACCGGGTGTTGCGGGCGCGGAAATGCTGATTGCGCCAGACGATCACCGGGCGCTTCTCGGCCACGCAGGTGCCGATGCCATTGGTGCCCTCGGCCGCCTCTGACCAGAGCGCGCCGGGGGCGAGGCCCCAGCCGTGGAATTCGGCGACATCGGCGGGGCGCAGGCGCTCGTCCAGCACCAGCCCCTCGGGGTCCGACAGCAGCACCGAGCAGCCGGCATCCGCCGCCGCCCGCGCCAGCCGGTCGAGGATCGGCCGCGCCACCGCCATCAGCCGCCCCGAGGCCTCGGTCCGCGCCCGCAGCTCCTGCGCGCCCAGCCGGTCGGGCGCGGCGCCGGTCGCGGGATCGATGCGGTGATGCAGCAGCGAGCGGCGCCAGCTGGCGGCAAAGGCCGAGCGTCCGGCGGCGGGCGACATCGCCACCTCGCGCACCAGTTCGGCATGATCGCGTCTCAGGGCCTGGGTCATCGGCGTGAAGCTCCCCTCTTCACCGGTCCCCGACCATAGCGCCGAGCCGGCGCGGCACAACAGTCCCTTCCGGCTACGACCATGGTCGCAGTCGGCGCCCGCCCGCTACCTTCACGGCTGCCCCGGCCTGTCCCGCCGCACCCATGCCGCGCCGCCTGCGGTCGCAGGGATGGCTCCGGACCGCGCATCGCGCCCAGCCGAGCGGCCGCGGTCCGGCGCAGGGTCTGACCGGCTGGTTCGGGTCATATCGACAGGCCCCCAGCAGGCGGGCCGCCTCATGGGCACGGCGCTCACACCGGAAGGGTCACCGCCCGCTGCTCGCCACCCTCGGAGGTCAGCGTGACGCCCCCCGGCGCGGGCGCGACCGAGGCCAGCCGCTCCCAGCCCGCGGGCCGCGGCAGGGCGCAGATCGCGTGCCAGGTGCGGTGCAGGACGCCCTCGCCCAGCGGCAGGGCCGTCGCCACGCCCTCGGCCGCGACCCGGTTCCGCCCCGAGGCGGCGGCGCGATTGCCCTCGTCGCCGGCGGTGCAGGCATCCTCGATCCCGATCACGCCCAGATGCCGGCCATCCCAGGGCGCGCGGTCTCGCCCGCCGTTCGACAGCCACAGCATCGTTACCGGCAGCGTCGCGGGGTCCTTCAGGATCAGCACGAGGTCATCCTCGTCGGGGCGCACCGCCGCCGTCCAGCCAAGCGCCGCGCCCGGCGCCTCGACCAGCGTGCAGAAATCCTCGTGACCCGCCCCAACCTCGGCCTCCCAGGGCCAGCGCGTCAGGTCGCAGGGCCCCGCCACGCCCGGCACCGCCCGCAGGTCGGTCCCCCGCGCGGCCACCGCCAGCCGATGCCGACCCGGCTCGACCCCCTGCCCGGTCAGCACCGCGCGTTTGGCCGAATAGCTGAGCCAGCCGGGCGCCGAAAACCGCAGCATCGGGTGATGGGCAAGGCTCAGATGCCCCGCGCCGCCCCGGATCTCGTGTTCGGTGACCAGCGCCCCGGACCCGAGCCGCAGCCGCTTGACGATCCGCGCCCCGCGCACCGGCGCGACCAGTTCCAGTTCCAGCAGCCCCGGCGCCTCGTGCAGCACCTGCCAGCGGCTGTTCGCCGCCGGCCCATGGATCGGCCCGCCGGGCGCGATGTCATCGCGCCCGAAGGGGGCCGAGAGGAAATCGCCCTCGAGCCCCGCCTCGACCGGGGCGAGCCCCTCGGGCACCGGACCGCCCACCCAATGCGCGCGATGCAACGGCCGGATCACCCGGTCGCCGAAGGAAAACGCCAGATCGGTCAGCACCCCGCGCCCGAGGTCGATCTCGACCTCGGCGCCCGCGACGCGCAGACGATGCCGCCCGGCCACGTGGCTCACTCGTCGCCGGCGGCCCAGGGATCGTCCTGGATGTCGAAGCGCGGATCGGCCAGATCCTCGCCCGGGTCGAGCTGGTCGCGCCGGCCGCGGAAGCCCATCGCCACCACGAACTTCTCGGAACTGTCGGCGCGGCTCGCCGGCGGCTTCACGTTGGCGACAGAGGTGAAGTTCTTCTTCAGCACCGCCTGCAGCGCATCCTCGGCACCACCGGCCAGCACCTTTGCGACGAAGGTGCCGCCCTCTTCCAGCACGTCGAAGGCGAAGCCCGCCGCTGCTTCGCACAGAGCGATGATCCTGAGGTGGTCGGTGCCCTTGTGGCCCGAGGCCGCGGCGGCCATGTCCGACATCACCACCTCGGCCGGGCCGCCGAGCCAGGCCTTCACCTTGGCCTCGGCCCCCACTTCGAGGAAGTCGAGTTGGTGGATTTCGGCGCCCGCGATCGGCTCGACCTCCTGCAGGTCGACGCCCAGCACCGTGCCCTGACGCTTGTTCTTCTTCTCGCCGAGCGCATTCACCCGCTCGACCGCGACCTGGCACCAGCCGCCCGGCGCGCAGCCGAGGTCGACCACCCGGGCACCGGGCACGAGGAAGCGGAAGCGGTCGTCAAGCTCGAGGATCTTGTAGGCGGCGCGGCCGCGGTAGCCGTCCTTGCGCGCGCGCACGACGTAGGGGTCGTTCAGCTGGCGTTCGAGCCAGAGCGTCGAGGAGAGCTTGCGGCCCTTGGCGGTCTTCACCCGCACGCGCAGCTCGCGCTGGCCGCGGCCGGAGGTGTTGCCGCCGCCGGATTTAGGTGACTTGACCATGAGGGCGATCCTTTCGTTGCCGTCCCGGATAGCGAACCGCGCGCGGCATGGCAAGGAAGGGCCAAAGGGAGGGGGCTCTGCCCCCGTCCCGTTCCGGGACTCCCCCGGGATATTTGGACCAATGCGAAAGCGCGAAGGCTCTCAGAGCGGCAGGCTGGTGTCGAGCACGCCGTCAGCGGACATCTGGGCGTAGAGCAGCCCCTCGCGCAGGCCGCGGTCGGCGACCGAGAGGCGGTCGGTGGGCCAGATCCGCATCAGCGCCTGCAGGATCGCGGCGCCCGACATGATCAGCGTGTGCCGGTCGCGGCCGATGCGCGGGTCCGAGCGGCGCCCCTCGGGGCCGAGGTCGAGATAGCCGCGGATCACCCTGTCGATCTGGTCCGAGGTCATCGTCAGGCCGTCGACCTTGGCCCGGTCGTAGCGGCGCAGGCCGAGGTGGCTGGCCGCCACCGTGGTGACGGTGCCCGAGGTGCCGATGATCTGGAAGCCCGCGCGCGACTGCGCGGCATTGTAGGGCGAGAAATCGGCGAGATTCTCTTCGAAATGCCAGCTCATCAGCGCGAAGCGCGCGGCATCGTCCTCGACATCCTCGAACTGGTCCTTGAGCGTCGCCACCCCCAGCGGGATCGAGATCCAGTCGACCACCTTCGCCGCCGCCAGCCCCTCGACCGGGGCGGCGCGGAAGCCCTGCGACAGCCGCATGATCGCGCGCGGCCGCTCGGGCTCGGGCACCGCCGAAAGGTCGATCCAGACAAGCTCGGTCGAGCCGCCGCCGATGTCGACGATCAGAAGCTGCTCGGTCGCGGCCTCGACCAGCGGCGCGCAGGAGATCACCGCCAGCCGCGCCTCTTCCTCGGGCTCGATGATCTCGAGCGGCAGGCCGGTCTCGCGCCGGACATAGCGCAGGAAGTCGCGGGCGTTCTTCGCCCGCCGGCAGGCCTCGGTCGCGACGAGCCGCATGTGCAGCACGCCGTTCTGCTCGATCTTGCGACGGCAGATCTGCAGGGCCTGCACCGTCCGCGCCATCGAGGCGCGGCTGAGCTTGCCCGACGCCTCCAGCCCGTGACCGAGCTGGACCGTCTTCGAGAAGCTGTCGATCACATGAAACTGCGCGCCCCTTGGCCGGGCGATCAGCATGCGACAGCTGTTGGTCCCGAGATCCAGCGCCGCATAGAGCGGACCGGGTTCGGAACGGGTGGATGCCTCGGGCTCGACCGTGGGGTTCGGGAGCGCTCCAGCATCCGTGGAACGCCTGGGCGCCATCGTAACGCCCTCCGATATACGTGTTAGGGCAAACAATAAGCGGCTGAACCGGGCGGTGCAAGGGCGGGCGAAACAACTCGTCACCCGTGCTTCGGTTCCGGGGCACGCCGGGCCCGCCGCGCTTCGTCGTTCCGACGCCGGGGAACGTCGCAAATCTGCAACGTTGTCGGTTTGCGACCTGTCACCTTCGCCCCAGAGAGAGGAGACCCGCATGCCCGAAGTGACCATCGTCTACTGGCGCGACATCCCGGCGCAGGTGCTGGTCGGCCGCGGCCGGCGCGCGGTGAAGCGGGTGCTGGCGGAACGCTTCGAGCAGGCGATCGACCGGGCCGCGATGGCCTCGGGCGCCCGCGACACCGATGCCTATCTGGCCGAATGGCGCCGGGCCGCGGTGGAGGCCGCGGGCGACAGCGACGCGGCCGCCGCCGATGCGATGGCCGCCAGTCTCGAGGCCGAATACGACACCGCCCGCCTGAAGGCGCTGATCGCCAATGGCGGGCGCGACTGACCGCCCGCCCGAAGTTCCGACCGCCCGAAAACGCATGACCGAACCGCACGCATGACCCAGGGGGACGCCGAAGACCCGCCCCCGCACCGGAGGAGACCGATGTCGCTTCTGCCGTTCCGCAAGACCGAAGTCACCGCGCCGCCCGCGGGCCTCGCGCCCTTCCTGGCCGGCGCCTCGATCGAGGTGATGCCGCGCACCGCCGCCGCGGTGCCGGATTTCCGCCCGCTGCTGGCCCCCGGCACCCGGGTCTACATCGCCCATATCGACGGCACCCCGATCGAGGACATGGTCGCCACCGCCCGGCGCCTGCGCGACGAGGGATTCGAACCGATGCCGCATTTCCCGGCGCGGCTCATCGCCTCGAAGGCCGAGCTGGCCGACTGGATCTCGCGCTATATCGCCGAGGCGGGCGTGCGCGAGGCGCTGCTGCTGGGCGGCGGGCTGTCGGCGCCGAAGGGCGATTTCGACAACTCGATGCAAATGATGGAAAGCGGGCTCTTCGCCGGGTTCCGCCGCCTGCATGTCGCCGGCCATCCCGAGGGCAACCGCGACATCGATCCCGACGGCTCGGACCGGATGGTGATGGAGGCGCTGCGCTGGAAGCAGGCCTTTTCCGAGCGCAGCGACGCCGAGATGGCGATCGCGACGCAGTTCTGCTTCGAGAGCGCCCCGGTCATCGCCTGGGCCGAGCGGCTGGCGGCCGAGGGGATCGCCTTTCCGATCCACATCGGCGTCGCGGGGCCGGCCAAGCTGCAGACGCTGCTGAAATTCGCCATCGCCTGCGGCGTCGGCCCCTCGTTGCGGGTGCTGCAGCGCCGGGCGCGCGACGTCACCAAGCTGATGCTGCCCTTCGAGCCCGACCAGGTGCTGGGCGAGCTTGCCGCGCATCGCGCCGCGCATCCCGGCTTCGGGATCGAGGCGGTGCACATCTTCCCGCTGGGCGGGATCAAGACCTCGGCCGAGTGGCTCTCGGCGCGCACCTCTTCACAGAACGGTTGAACAATGTCGCGCACAGTCCTTGAATCAAAAACGAAAACCGTCACCATCGGCTTTGACGAGCCCTTCTGCGTGATCGGCGAACGCATCAACCCCACCGGCCGCAAGAAACTGGCGGCCGAGCTGGAGGCCGGCGACTTCTCGACCGTCGAGCGGGATGCGCTGGAGCAGGTCGCCTGCGGGGCGATGGTGCTCGATGTGAATGCCGGGGTCGTCTACAACTCGAACCCCGATCCGAACCTGACCGAGCCGCCGCTGATGCGGAAGATGATCGAGCTTGTCCAAGGACTTGTCGACGCGCCCTTGTGCATCGACTCAAGTGTTCCGGGCGCGCTGGAAGCGGGGCTCGAGGCGGCGGTGGGCCGGCCGCTGCTGAACTCCGTCACCGGCGAGGAAGAGCGGCTGGAGCGGGTGCTGCCGCTGGTGAAGAAGTACAACGTGCCGGTGGTGGCAATCTCGAACGACGACAGCGGGATCTCTGAAGATCCGGACGTAAGGTTCGAGGTCGCAAGAAAAATCGTCCAGCGGGCCGCCGACTTCGGCATTCCCGCCCATGACATCGTCGTCGATCCGCTGGTGATGCCGGTCGGCGCGATGGCGACCGCCGGGCGGCAGGTCTTCGCGCTGGTGCGCCGGCTCAGGGACGAGCTGGGCGTGAACACCACCTGCGGCGCCTCGAACATCTCGTTCGGGTTGCCGAACCGCCATGGCGTCAACGCGGCCTTCCTGCCGATGGCGATCGGCGCCGGGATGACCTCGGCGATCATGAACCCGGTGCGCCCGGCCGAGATGGAGGCGATCCGCGCCGCCAACCTGCTGATGAACCACGATGCCCATGGGTCGGCCTGGATCGGCTTCAGCCGGGTGATCGAGGCGGTGCACAACGGCGCCGACTTCGCCACCGCCGCGGCCGAGGCGCAGGCCGCGGGCGGCGGGCGCGGCCGGCGGCGGGCGCGGGGCTGAGCCCCCGCCCCGCGGGCGCGCGCCCGCGGGCCCCGACATCGGATCTCGACACCGGGCCGGAAATCGCGAGGATGCCCGCGGTTTCACGGAAAGGACGCAGTGATGAAGGGCTATTGGCTGATCCTCGGCACCGAGGTGACGGATCCCGCGGCACAGGCGGACTACGGGCGGCTCTGGGCGCCGATCGCGGCGCGGCACGGCGCGGTGGTGCGGCGCGGGGCCGAGGCGCCGCGGATGCTCGAGGCGCTCGACAAGTCGCGCTGCCTGCTGGTCGAATTCCCGAGCCTTGCCGCCGCGCAGGCCTGCTACGACGATCCTGACTACGTCGCCGCGCGGAAGGTGGCGGCGACGGCGGCGCAGCGGGAACTGGTGATCTTCGGGGGCGAGATCGGCTGAGGCGCCGAAAGGGCATCCGGCGGCCGGGGGCGCTGCCCCCGGACCCCCGGGATATTTCCGCCAATGCGAAAGCGGGTCAGCGGCCCTTCAGCGCATCGGCCAGCAGGGCCCGGACCTTGGCGGGATCGACCTTCTCGGCCACGAAGGCGTCGCCGATGCCCTGCGCCAGAACGAAGCGCAGCCGGCCGTCGATCACCTTCTTGTCCTGCGCCATCAGCGCCAGAAGCCCGTCGGCATCCGGCAGATCGCCCGGGATGTCGGCGAGGTCGGTCTTCATGCCCATCGCCTTGAGATGCGCGCGCACGCGGCTGGGCTCTTCCTGGCTGCAGTAGCCCAGGCGCGAGGACAGCTCGAACGCCAGCGCGCAGCCGATCGCCACGCCCTCGCCATGCAGCAGCCGGTCACCATAGCTGGTGGCCTTTTCCAGCGCGTGGCAGAAGGTGTGGCCGAGGTTCAGCAGGGCGCGCTCGCCGGCCTCGGTCTCGTCGCGCTCGACGATGCCGGCCTTCATCTCGACCGAGCGGCGCACCGCGCGCTGGCGCAGCCCGCGGTCGCCCGCCGCCAGCGCCGGGCCGTTCGCCTCGAGCCAGTCGAAGAAGGCCGGGTCGCCCAGAAGCCCGTATTTCACCACCTCGCCGTAGCCCGACAGGAAGTGGCGTTCGGGCAGGCTGTCCAGAAGCCCGATGTCGGCCAGCACCAGCGAGGGCTGGTGGAAGGCACCGATCAGGTTCTTGCCATGGGCCGAGTTGATGCCGGTCTTGCCGCCGACCGAGCTGTCGACCTGCGCCAGAAGTGTGGTCGGGATCTGCACGAAGCGGGTGCCGCGGCGCAGGATCGCCGCCGCGAAACCCGCGAGATCGCCGATCACCCCGCCGCCCAGCGCGACGATCAGGTCGCGCCGCTCGATCTTCTGCTCGATCAGCCATTCGACGGTGGTCGAGAGCTGCTCCCAGCCCTTGGTGCCCTCGCCGACCGGCAGCACGATCTCGGTCGAGGCGATGTCGCCCAGACCCTCTTTCAGCGCCGCCAGATGCAGCGGCGCCACCGCCGCGTCGGTCACGATCGCCACCCGCGGCCGATGCAGCAGGCCCGCGATCTCGGCGCCGGCCCGCGCGAGAAGCCCCGCGCCGATCCTGACCTCGTAAGAGCGCGATCCCAGCTCGACGCCCACGATGTCGGTTGCCTGCACCCTGTCCATTGTCCCGCCTCTCAGGTCCTGTCGATCAGCCCCGGCTGCGCGTTCAGCGCGTCGATCACCCGGGCCGTCATCTCGTCAATCGATCCCTCGGCCTTCGAGTCGACCGTGATCTGTGCCTGCCCATAGACCGGTTCCCGCGCGGCAAGCAACGCCGCAAGCGTGCCTTTCGGGTCGGGCGTGCGCAGCAGCGGCCGCGTGCTCTTGTGCCGGACGCGGTTCCACAGCGTGTCGAGATCGGCCCTGAGCCAGACCGCAACCCCCCGTTCGGCAATGGCCGCGCGGTTCTCGGCCGAGACGAAGGCCCCGCCCCCGGTCGAGAGCACGCAGGGCCGCCCGGTCAGCAGCCGCTGGATCACCTGCGACTCCTTGGCGCGGAAGAACGGCTCGCCGTCCCGGGCGAAGATCTCGGCCACGCTGCGGTTCGCCGCCTTCTCGATCTCTTCGTCCGAATCGAGGAAGGGCACGCCGAGCGCCCGCGCGAGCGAGGTGCCGACCGCGGTCTTGCCGGCGCCCATCATCCCCACGAGCACCACCGTCTTGCGCAGCCTAGCCTTCACCCGGTCCCCCGCCGCCTGTCCGTCCATTCCCGATGCGCTCCCCGACGCCCGTCCGGCACCGGCATGGGTGTTGGCACGGGCCCGTCAAGGTCCGCTCGCAACACCGTGTCGTCCGGTCGCGCCCTAATGGCGTGATCCTTCCGGAAATGCCATATATAAATCCGCCCGGCAGCCCCCGCCGGATGCCCGCCGCAGCGACGTGGCGGGCCGAGAACGGGGGGCCGGGCAGAAGCGGCCCCGCAACCGGGTGCCGCGGGACGGACAAAGAGGCGAGACGAATGGGGCTGATCCTGAAACTGGTTGTATTCCTGGTGGTCGTGGGATTCCTGGGACTGACCGGATACGCCTATCTCGGCGATCTCTCGCCCGAGCGCACCGAGGTGCACAAGCCCGTCGACCTGACCCCGGTCCCGGCGAATGCCAGCCAGTGACCGCAGGCCCGTCGCGGGTCCTCCGGCGCGCGCCCTGAGCGCGGTGGCGCTGATCGCGGCGCTGATCTCGGGGCCTATCGCCTTGGGCGGGCCGCTGGCGGCGCAGGGCGTCCCTGACCGGCTCTCGTCTGACCGGCGCGCGCCCGATCCGGCCGACGACCAGACCGCGGCGGCGAACCAGCCGCTGTCGGCGATCGACTGGCTGTCGCGCTCGGTCGCGACGCCGGTGGCGCTGCCGCGCCCGGTCCCGGCGGAACCGCCGGTGGCGGCCGAGGCCGCGCCCGAGACGATCACCGTCACGCCCTTGGGCGACACCACGCTGGACGCGCTGGGGCTGACGCCCGCGCGCCGTGCGGGGCTGGCCCGCGACCTCTGGGGCGAGACGCCGACCGAGGCGCTGGTCGCGCGCATCGGCTCGGAACGCGCGGACATGCTGCCGGGCCTGCGCCAGCTGCTGTTCCGGCTGCTGACGGCCGAACTCGATCCGCCCTTCGACGCGCAGGCCGATGGCCGGCTGTATCTGGCGCGGGTCGACAAGCTGCTGGACTTGGGCGCGCTCGATCCGGCGATGGAGCTTCTGAACCTGCCCGACGAGCCGCGGCCCGAGCCGTTCCGGCGCTGGTTCGACGTCTCGCTGCTGCTGGGCGAAGAGGATCGCGCCTGCGCGACGATGAACGCGACGCCGAACATCGCGCCGACCTTCCCGGCGCGGATCTTCTGCCTGGCGCGGGGCGGCGACTGGTCGGCGGCGGCGCTGACCCTTGGCACCGGCGAGGCGCTGGGACAGGTCGATGCGGAAAGCGCCGATCTTCTGGCCCGCTTCCTCGACCCCGAACTGGCCGACGGCGCCGAGGCGCTGCCGGTGCCGGCGCGGGTCTCGCCGCTGGTGCTGCGGATGATGGAGGCGATCGGCCAGCCGCTGCCCACCGCGACGCTGCCGCTGGCCTTCGCGCAGTCCGACCTGCGCGACAACGTCGGCTGGAAGGCCCGGGCCGAGGCGGCCGAGCGGCTGGCCCGCACCGGCGCGATCACCCCCGACCAGCTCTTCGCGATCTATGCAGAGCGGCCGCCAGCGGCCTCGGGCGGGGTCTGGGACCGGATCGCCGCGATCCGGGCGCTGGACGCGGCGCTGGCCGATGGCTCGGACGCCATCTACGACGCCCTGCCCCTTGCCTGGACCGCGATGAGCACCGCCGAGCTCGAGGTGCCCTTCGCCGAGGTCTATGGCGAGAAGCTGGCCGGGCTTGGCCTGCGCGGCGAGGCGGGCGAGACCGCGTTCCGCGCCGGGCTGCTGTCGCCCGCCTATGAAAGCGTCGCGCAGGCGCGGGCACCGGCGGACGGGGTCGAATCCTTCCTGATCGGGCTCGCCAAGGGCGATGTCACCGGGCTGGTGCAGCCCGACCAGCGCGGGGCCGCGGTGCGCGCGGCCTTCTCGCGCGGGGCGGCGCCCGAGGCCTCGGACGCGGCGCTGCTGGCCGGCAACCGGGTCGGCGAGGCGGTGCTGGCGGCGATGGAACAGATCACCCAGGGTTCGCGCGGCGATCTGCGCGAGGTGACGCGCGGGCTGAAGGTGCTGCGCGCCGCGGGCTTCGAGGACACCGCCCGCCGCGCCGCGCTGGAATTCCTGCTGCTGGAACGGCGCGGATGACCGCGCCGCCCCCTTCTTCCCCCGCCCCCCGTTCCCCCGCGGCCGGACGGGCGATGGAGATGTGGATCTCGGCCTTTCTCGACGCGCAGGCGGCCGAGCGCGACGCGGCGGTCAACACCCGGCTGGCCTATGGCCGCGACCTCAAGGATTTCGCGGGCTATCTCGTGCATCGCGGCCTGCATTTCCACGACGCCCCGCGCGAGGCGGTCGAGGACTATCTCGTGCGGCTCGATGCCGACGGGCTGTCGAAATCGACCCGTGCCAGGCGGCTGGCCGCGATCCGCCAGCTGTACCGCTTCGCCCATGAGGAAGGCTGGCGCGAGGACAATCCGGCGATCCGCCTGTCGGGCCCCGGCAAGGACAAGCGCCTGCCGATGACCCTGTCGAAGGCCGAGGTCGAGGCGCTGATCGCCGCCGCGGCCGAGACCGGGCGGACCGAAGCCGACCGCACCCGCGCCCGCTGCCTGATGGAGCTGCTTTATGCCACCGGCATGCGGGTGAGCGAGCTGGTGTCGCTGCCCGTGGCCGCGGGGCGCGGCGATCCGAAGATGATCCTCGTGAAGGGCAAGGGCGGGAAGGAGCGGCTGGTGCCGCTGTCGACCCCGGCCCGCGCGGCGCTGGCCTGTTGGTTGGTCGAACGCGACGCGGCCGAAGAGGCCGCCCGCGCAAAGCGGCCCGGCCGCCCGGCCCCGGCCTCGCGCTTCCTGTTCCCGGCCCGCGGGGCGGCCGGCCACCTGACCCGGCAGAGCTTCTTCGTCGCGCTGAAGGACATCGCGCTCCGCGCCGGGCTCGACCCCGTCCGGGTCACGCCGCACGTCCTGCGCCACGCCTTCGCCACCCACCTGCTGGAGGGCGGCGCCGACCTGCGCGCGATCCAGATGATGCTGGGCCACGCCGATCTCGCCACGACCGAGATCTACACCCACGTCGTGGACGAGCGGCTGAAGGCGCTGGTGCTGGGCCATCACCCGCTGGCCGAAGACCTTTCCGACGACGACTAGGCCCCTGATCGCTGCCGTTGCACCAAATGCGAAGGCAATCGCTGCGAAATCACCGGTTGATCCAGATCAAATTGCGCAAATGCGACTCGGGTTAAAGCTCCCTCAACCCAGAAGGGAGGCACCCATGCGCCTGACACTGCGAACCAACCTCGCGATGCGCGCCCTGATGTATTGCGCCGCGCATGACGACCGCCTTGTCACCAAGGCCGAGATCGCGCGCGCCTGCAACGCGTCGGAGAACCACCTTGCGCAGGTCATCAACGCGCTCGGGCAAAGCGGCTTCCTGGCCACCCAGCGCGGCCGTTCCGGCGGGATGCGCCTTGGCGCGGCGGCCGAGGACATCACCGTGGGCCGGGTCTTCCGCGAATTCGAGGCCGAAACCCCCTTCACGGAATGTTTCAGCCGCACCGACAACTCCTGCCCGATTTCCGGCCGCTGCCTGCTGAAAAACGCGCTCGAAAACGCGCTCGCGGCCTTCTATGCCACGCTGGACAAGGTGACTTTGGCCGATCTGCTGGACGACCCCGCCGCTCTCGCACATTTGCGCAACCTCACGGGAACGCAACATGACTTGGCTTGTCGCGTCTGAGGCCTGAATTCGGACCATTGACGCCGCATTCGGCCGGAAATATCTGCCTCACCGCCCAGACGCCGAAGACGAGCTTCGACGCCGACGGGCCAGTGAGAACGGTCCCCGAGGGGGGCCAGAGCAGCAACCGGACGAAGCCATGAGCAAGACCGAAACCAGCAAACCCGACCCGCAACCCCAGCAGCAGGGCAGCGCCGCCCCCCGCCCGCAGGCGGATGGCCAGACCTCGGCCCCGACCCAGATGGGCGCGCCGACCCAGTTCACCGACTGGGCCTCGATCTAAGCCAGCGCACCGCGGCAGGCGGTCATGGCGTCCCGGCCATGACCCCATGACGCCCGGGGTCGCGACAGGGCACCCGGACAGACACGCGCGCAGGCAAACGGCGAGGTATCGGTGCGCAAGCCCCGGCCGCTCCCGGCGGGTCCGGACGGCCCTGCCCCCGATGCTTCGGGCACGGCTCCCCCGGCCATCGGCCCCAGACAGACATCCGACCGCTGCCGATGCGTCTTTCGGATGCAGAGCGCCCGGCAGCGCGACAGACGCGTCGCGGCGGACCGTCCCCGGGCCCGCCGCCTTGGCCGGCCACAGGGCGCACGCCCACCGGCACCGGGCACCGGCCCGCTGCCGGGCGCAGAGAGTGCCGCCCCGGCCCCTGCGGGTCACTCGGTCGGCAGCATCAGATGCGCATAGGGCGTGCCCGGCCACATGACCCAGGGCTGGCCCGCATTCGCCGGCACCTCGGTCGGGTAGCTGTCCAGAAGCGGCTTCGCCCCCGCCCCCACGACCATCACATGCGGCCCGGCGGCGACCCAGTGGTTGTCGGCCGTCTTGCCCGTGGCATAGGGATCCGAGTTGCTCGCGCCCTCGTCTCCCAAAAGCATGTAGACGAAGCCCACCGTCTTCGGCGGGTCCTCCTTCATCATCCAGGCGTGCAGGAACTTCATCGCCTCGGCATCCGCGCACATCGGGTCGGTGCCGGGATACATGCAGGTCCAGCCGTTGGTGCCCTCGCGCAACACCTTCATGCCACCGGCGGCATCGTCGGCCATCAGCGTCGACTGGTCGAGCACATCCGCCGGCGCCACGCCCTTCAGCCGCTGCATCAGGCTGTCGGCGGTGTCCCCGGCCGTCTGGCCAAGGGCCTGCGAGGCGAACAGCATCAACGCCCCGGCGGTCATCTGGAGTTTCTGGCGGTCCATCGTAGCGTCCTCCTTGTCAGGGTTACGCTATCGCCGCCCGCGGCTGACACCGCGCGACGGCGGTAGTGCGCGCAGTCTACGCCTCTGCACGCGCCAGACCAAGCAGGGCTGCTGACCGATCCGGCGCGCGGAACGCGAAACGCCGCCCCGGGGGGCGGCGTCGGTGTCGTGTCGCGGTGACGATCCGGTGGCGGCTCAGCCGACCAGTTCGAGGCCCGAGAAGAAGAAGGCGATCTCTTGCGCGGCGGTTTCCGGCGCGTCCGAACCGTGGACCGAGTTTTCGCCCATCGACAGCGCGAATTCCTTGCGGATGGTGCCCTCGTCGGCGTTGGCCGGGTTGGTCGCGCCCATCACTTCGCGGTTCTTCGCGATGGCGCCTTCGCCTTCCAGCACCTGGACGACGACCGGTTCCGAAGCCATGAACTCGACCAGCTCGCCGTAGAACGGACGGTCCTTGTGGACTTCGTAGAACTTGCCGGCCTGGGCGGTCGACAGGTGCAGGCGCTTCTGCGCGACGATGCGCAGGCCGGCTTCCTCGAACTTGGCGTTGATCTTACCGGTCAGGTTGCGGCGGGTGGCATCGGGCTTGATGATGCTGAGCGTGCGTTCGACGGCCATGGTGGTCATCCCTCATGTGCAAGGCCCCGCCGGCGGATCCGGCGAGGAAATTCTGGGCAGGCTGCTAGCACGCTGGGCGGGCCATGAAAAGCCGATATGCCCCCCGCAAGCTTTGCCCCCCGCCCGCCTCGCCCCTGTGCGCTTTGCCCGGCCTGCCCCTGCGGCGCGATGGACCTGCGGGCGCGGGCTGCTACTGTGGCGCGATGACCGATCTCGTCACCGCCTTCGTCACGCTCTTCGTCGTCGTCGACCCGATCGGGCTCGCGCCGCTGTTCATCGCCCTGACCCAGGGCATGTCGAAGCACCAGCGCCGCGCCGTGGCCCTGCGCGCCTGCGCCATCGCCGCCGGGCTGATGACGCTGTTCGGGGTCTTCGGCGAGAACATCCTGGGGGGCATCGGCATCTCGATGCCCGCCTTCCGCATCGCCGGCGGCGCGCTTCTGTTCCTGACCGCGCTCGACATGCTGTTCGAACGCCGCACCCAGCGGCGCGAGGGGCAATCGGCGGAAAGTGCCGCCGATCTTGCCGACGACCCGTCGATCTTCCCGCTGGCCACGCCGCTGATCGCCGGTCCGGGCGCGCTGGCGACGATGATCCTGCTGGCGGGCGAGCGCGGCGGCGGCGTCGGCCATGTCGTGGCGATCCACGGGGTGATGCTGGCGGTGCTGGGCTGCGTGATGGGGATGTTCCTGCTGGCGGGCGCGATCGAGCGGCTGCTGGGACGCACCGGCACGCTGGTGGTGACGCGGCTTCTGGGCATGCTGCTGGCGGCGCTGGCGGTGCAGTTCATGCTCGACGGGCTGCGCGGCGCGGGCGTGGTGGGGATGCTGCCGACGGGGCGCTGAACGCGGCCCGCGCGGAATCACGACCCTGCCCGGTGACATTTCCCCGCCGTCTTCCTAGATTGACCCCATGCTCTCGCCCGAGGATACCGCGTCGCTGATCTATCTGGGACTGCTCGGCCTTGCGGTCGGCGGCACGCTTCTGGTGCTTCTGCGCTCGAACTTCGCGAAGACCGCGGCGCAGCTGCTGACCTGGGCGCTGATCTTCCTCGGGGTGATCGCGGCGCACGGGCTCTGGCAGCAGATCGGGCCGCAGGTGATGCCGCGGCAGGCGGTGTTCGACGAAGGCGCGCGGGTGGTGATCCCGGTCAGCGCCGACGGGCATTACTACGTCACGCTGGAATTGAACGGCCAGCCGGTGAAGATGGTGGTCGACACCGGCGCGACCGACATGGTCCTGTCGCGCGCCGATGCCGAACGCGCCGGGATCGACACCACCGACCTTGCCTTCATCGGCCGCGCCCAGACCGCCAACGGCCGCGTCGCCACCGCGCCGGTGCGCATCGACTCGGTCGTGCTCGGCGGGATCGAGGACCGCCGCGTCCGCGCCACCGTCACCGATGGCGCGCTGGACGAATCGCTGTTGGGGATGGGCTATCTCTCGCGCTTCGCCAGCCTCGAGATCCGCGCCCGCCAGATGATCCTGACCCGCTGATGCTGAAGCTGCTGCCGATCCTGCTGATGCTGGGCTACGGGCTGCTGATGTGGCAGCTCTCGGCGCGCCGCACCAAGGCCGAGCTCTCGCGCAACTCGGTCCCGCTCGAGGATCCGCGGCTGGCCCCGGTGCTGGACCGGCTGGCCGCGGCCGCCGGCGTGGCGAAGATCCCGGTCAGGCTCTACCGGATCCCGGCGGTGAACGGGCTTGCCGCCCCCGACGGGCGGATCTTCCTGACCGAGGGCTTCCTCGCCCGCTTCCGCACCAGCGAGATCACGCCCGAGGAACTCGCCTCGGTCGTCGCGCACGAGATGGGCCATGTGGCACTGGGCCATGCCCGGCGGCGGATGATCGACTTCACCGGCCAGAACGCGGTGCGGATGCTGCTGATGACGGTCATCGGCCGGCTGATCCCCGGCCTTGGCCCGATGCTGGTCGACGGGCTGGTGCGGCTGGTCTCGGCCCGGCTGTCGCGGGGCGACGAATACGAGGCCGACCGCTGGGCCACGGCGCTTCTGGTCAAGGCCGGGATCGGTGCCGGGCCGCAGATCAGCCTGTTCCGCAAGCTCGACCGGCTGACCGGCAACCGCCGCACCCTTCCCGCCTGGCTGCTGAGCCACCCCGCCACGCCCGAGCGCATCGCCGCGATCGAGGCGAACCTGAAGCGCTGGAAGCTTGGCGGCTCCACCGACGGATCGGCCAGTGGTTCCACCGACGGTTCCACTGGCCCGAAAAAATCGTAACCATCCACCGGCTTGCGCAAGCCCGCCCATGGGCGAGAATCCCCCCGGCGGGCCGGGAACCCGCCGCCGCGCTTGCCGTTGTCCGGCAACGAGGCAGAGCATGGAGGGCGCCCGAGATGAAATGGCAACATGTGAGCGAGAACTGGGCCGCGTTCTTCGACGCGATCACCGACCGCTGGCCCGATGCGGACGAGGCCGAGCTTGAGGACATCGACGGCGACCAGCGCGCCTTCGTGGCCTATATCGCCGAGCTGACCGGGCAGGAAACCTCGGAGGCGGCGCAGGAAATCCGCGAATGGATGTCGGGCGAACTGCCGTCCGACGTGGTCATGGACCCGCGCCACGACGACCATTCGATCGCCAATTCCAGCAAGTACCTGCCGGATGGCGAGGATGTCTACGACGACGACGAGCGCTTCGGCGACGACAAGTAGGCCGCGCGTGAGCCCCCGGATCGTCCTCAGGGGATGATCCGGGTGTATTTCGTGCCTTCGACGGTGGCGCCGGCGATCAGCCCGGCCTGTCCGAAGACCATGGCGATGACCGGGGTCATCGTGGTGGTGGTGTCGGCGCCCAGCGAGTTGCCCTGTTCGGGCGTCGCGTATTTGGCGTCGGCGCCGGCGACCCAGCCGGGGCTCTGGCGGAACTGGGCCAGCGCGTCGGGGGTCATGAAGAACAGCGCATGGGCATATTGCTGCGCGCCGATCTGCAGACCGAAGCTGGCCTGCGTGGCCGAGTAGTAATCGACCGTCACGTCGTTGATCCGAAGCGCGCCCTGCCCGTAGGCGCCGCCGAAGCCCAGACCGGCCTCGGTCATCAGCGGCATGTAGAGGATGCCAGAGGCGCGGCTCATCAGGTCCGCGGTGCCCGGATAGCGCGAGCGCAGGTAGTCGCGCGTCGCATCGACCCGCGCGTCGAGCTGCGCACCACGTCCGCCGCCGACGCCGTTTCCGCAGGCCGCCAGCCCCAGCAGCGCGCCCCCGCCCAGCACCAGCCCGCGCCGCGACATGCTCCGTTCGATCATCATCCGGATCCCTTGCTCGTGCCCCGCGGGGCGTACCTCACTGATTGGGCCTTGGCGGCCTCTGGCCACAAATCCTAGGGGAAGAGCCGGACCTTGTCCATTCACGAGGGGCTGGGCGGGGCTATGACCGGCAGCCCCCTGCTGTGCCCCGGCGGACACGCTGCGCAGGGCATCACCGGCGACAGACAAGCATGGGCCTATGCGGCGAAATTCCGCCGGGATAGCAGGGAAGCATTGATCTTGTTCGGGTTTCGGAAGTGCAGTTCTCGTCGCTTGCCGCACGCATGGAATTCCTCGCCTGGCGCGATGGCCAGTTTGCGGCGATCTCCGACCAGCTGTCGGATGCGTTCCCCGGTCTGCTGGCCAGACTTTCGGACATTGCGGACGCTGCACCAACGCTCGATCTCGTCACGCCGGGCGCCGCGCTGAAGCGTTCCGTCGCCGAGGCTCTGACCGCTTGGGGGGCGGAGCAGCTCGGGATTGCGAACACCCGTGCAAGCACGACGCTCGAGCAGTACATGAACGAGCTACCGGGCGATCTGGCGCTGGATCCCACGGTCTGGTCGCAGGTGGCCTCGGCGGCACCGGCCGTCGCGGGTCTGTCCCTGATCGCGGCCTCGATCGCCGCGATTCCGACGGTGGTCTCCTTCGCAACGGTCTCGACCAGCGTTCTGGCCTTCTGGGCCACCGCGACGATCAGCTGGCCGTTGTTCGCGGCCGGCGCCGTGGTGATCGGCGTGGCCAGCCTGCTGGGTGCCGGCGTCCTCGACCGCAGCCAGACATGGGCGCGAGACCGGCTGCGCGCCGCCCTTCACAGCGAGGCGGAACGCCAGGTCTTCGGACTGCACGGGCCCATCGGCGCGCGATGCGTGCTCAGCGACATTCAGGCCGCGATCCTCGCGGCGGGCGAAAAGCGGATGACAGGAGCCGACGCATGATCTTTCTCAGGGAAGTGCCGCAGAAAGTTGCAGAGGGCGTGGCCTCGGGGCTTTACGAGGTCACCGGCTCGGTCGTCCGCGACGTCGCGACCGGCCGCGGCGTAGCCTTCCTGCAGGAAACCGGACTTGCGGAAAAGCTGCTGTCGAGCGCCCTGCAGGGCGTCACGTCCACCCTTTCGAATGGTCTGAACCCTTTGTCGATCGTCTCGGTCATCCAGAACCAGCAGATCAAGAACCGGCTGGCCGAGGTGCAGGCCTCGCTGGGTCTCTTGTAGAACCTGCAGATCGGCACGCTGGCGGTTTCGGGGATCGGGCTGGGCGTTTCGGTCGCAGGCTTCGCGGTGATGCTGAAGCGGCTGAAGGACATCCAGAGCCGGCTCGACACGCTGGGCGCGCGGATCGAGGCGATCACAGCCGACCGGCGCGCCGACGAGCGCCGCAAGATCTTCAGCGACATCCGCCACAATCTCGAGGCGGTGGATACGCTCGGCACCCGGACCAGCAAGGTCGCGACCGCCGAAGCCGCGGAGAAGGATCTGGCGCGCGCCGCCACCCATCTGTCGGAGGGCTTCGCCGACACGGTCGAGACCCTGCACCGTGCCCCGATCGATCTTCAGGCGCTCGATGCGCTCTGGACGCTCGCCGCGGCGATCCGCCTGTGCCACGAGGCCGGGCTGCGCGCCCTGTTCTCGATCGACGAGCTGGCCGCCGCGGAAGAGCTGGCGCGTCGCCGCGCCGGTGCCTTCCTCGATCTCAGCGCCTCGCTTTCGCCCGATGCCATCGCCCGTCTCCATGCGGCCGGCGCCGCGGACTGGCAGGCGCAAGAGGCTGCACGCCGGGCCGCAATGGCGCAGGCCGGAACCTTCGTCACCGGGCTGCGCGAGAGCGTCACCGCCGTCGCCTCTCAGGGAGAACTGGCGCAGGTGCTGCGCGCGCGCGGGATCGCGGGGCCCGACTACATCCGAGAGCTGGCGGAAGAACGGCAGGCGCCGCTCCTGACCCTCGCCGCCTGATCCTCGCCGCCCGCGCGGGCGGCTCAGCCCTTCAGGGCCGCGGCGATTCGGGGGGCGTAATAGGTCAGCACCCCGTCGCAGCCGGCGCGCTTGAAGCACAGCAGGCTTTCCGCGATCACCTTTTCGCCCAGCCAGCCGTTGCGCACCGCGCCCTCGATCATCGCGTATTCGCCCGAGACCTGATAGGCGAAGACCGGCACCCGGAAGCCGTCCTTCACCTGCCGGCAGATGTCCAGATAGGGCATGCCCGGCTTGACCATCACCATATCCGCGCCCTCGGCCAGATCGCGGGCCACGGCGCGCAGCGCCTCGTCGGTGTTGGCCGGGTCGATCTGGTAAGTCTTCTTGTCGCCCACCAGCCGCCCCGAGGCGCCCACCGCGTCGCGGAACGGCCCATAGAAGCCCGAGGCGAATTTCGCGGCATAGCTCAGGATCGTCACGTCCCTGAACCCGCCCGCCTCGGTCGCGGCGCGGATCGCGCCGACGCGGCCGTCCATCATGTCCGAGGGCCCCAGGATGTCGGCCCCGGCCTCGGCCTGCGCCATCGCCATGCGCACCAGCGCCTCGACCGTCTCGTCGTTCAGGATGATGCCGTCGCGCACCAGCCCGTCATGGCCGTTGATGTTGTAGGGATCGAGCGCGATGTCGGTCATCACCATCACCTCGGGCACCGCGGCCTTGATCGCCCGGATCGCGCGGTTGGTGATGTTCTCGGGGCTCCAGGCCACCTCGCCGCCCTCGGTGCGCAGCGCGGGATCGGTGAAGGGGAACAGGCAGACCGCCGGGATCCCCAGCGTCGCGGCCTCTTCGGCGGCGCGCACCGCGCCCTCGATCGTCAGCCGCCGCACCCCGGGCATCGAGGCGATCTCGACATCCGCCCCGGCCACGTCGGTCACGAAGATCGGCCAGATCAGGTCGGCGGCGGTCAGCACGCTTTCCGCCATCATCGCCCGCAGCGGTGCCGTCCGGCGCATCCGCCGCGGCCTGCCTGCGGGATAGGCGGGGACGATCGGGGGAACGGATCGGGACATCGGGTCACCTCACTGGCTCTTGGCGCGCTTGGATCAAGCGGTTACACGGAACTACTGGGATGTGGAAGTCGCCCGGCCGGACCGCGACCAGCGGCCGCGGCGGGCAAGCCGGGGGCCGCGTGGGCATCATCGACACGATATACGAGGTGATCGACATGCGATCATTCTCGAACCTCTGGTACTGGATCGCGCTCGCCGTCACCTGGAGCCGGACCTCGCACAACGTTCTGGGCGTGCCCTGGGACATGATCACCCGCGCCCGCCGCAAGGGTGGCGAGGCCGAGACCGACGCGCTGGCGATGCTGGGCATCACCGTGAACCGGATCCTCTACATCCACCGCACCGCGGGCGTGATCCTTGTGGCCGGGGTCGCGGCGGTGCTGAGCACGCTGGGAATCCTGGGCTTCTACTACGGGCTCCAGTTCGGGCAGGCGGTGTTCCTGATCGCGGCGCCGATGGCGCTGGTGGGCTTCCTGCGGCTGCGCGCCGCCCAGCGGCTGGAACGCGAGCGTCCCTCGCCGCCGCTGCTGTGGCGCCGGCTGGCGATGCACCGCATGACGATCCAGCTGGTCGGCGTCATCGCGCTGTTCGTCACCGCGATGTGGGGGATGCTGCAGAACATGAGCGTTCGCGTTCTCTGATCGTTCCGGACAGTTGACAAAGCCCGCGGCAGGGCTGACTTCATCGCCATGACCGACGCTACGAAGATCCTGCTTTCGGGCGCGCCCGAGGGCTTCGACGCCCGCCTCCTCGCCCGCGAACTCGCGCGCGGGGCCCCGGTGATCCATGTCGCCCGCGACGAACGGCGGATGGAGGCAATGCGCGCCTCGCTCGCCTTCATGGCGCCCGAGGCGCCGGTGCTGCGCCTGCCGGCCTGGGACTGTCTGCCCTTCGACCGGATGTCGCCGAACCCCGAGGTCGCCTCGCGCCGGATGGCGGTGCTGGCGGGACTGGCGGCGGGGCTGCCCGCGCCGGTGATCCTGCTCACCACGCTCAACGCCGTCTCGCAGCGCCTGCCGGCGCGCGAGGTGATCGCCGGGGCCTCGTTCTCGGCCCGGGTCGGCGGCGCGCTGGACGAAGGCAAACTGCGCGACTGGCTGGTGCGGATGGGCTTTTCGCAGACCGCCACGGTGGCCGAGCCCGGCGATTACGCGGTGCGCGGCGGCATCATCGACGTCTTCGCGCCGGGGATGCCGGGGCCGGTGCGGCTGGATCTGTGGGGCGACGTGCTGGACGGCGCGCGGCTCTTCGACACCGAAACCCAGCGCACGGTCGAAAAGCTAACCCGCGTCGATTTCGCACCGGTGTCCGAGGTGATCCTCGACGAGCCGTCGATCACCCGCTTCCGGCAGAACTACCGCATCGAGTTCGGCGCGGCCGGCACCGACGACCCGCTGTATGAAGCGGTCAGCGCCGGGCGCAAGCACGCCGGCATGGAGCATTGGCTGCCGTTCTTCCACGACCGGCTGGAAACGCTGTTCGACTATCTGCCGGGCGCCACGGTGATGCTGGACGACGGCGTCGAGGCGCTGCGCTCCGAGCGCTGGACGCAGGTCGCGGACCAGTACGAGAACCGCCGCGAGGCGTTGAAGCGCCGCGACCGGGTCGATGCGGTCTACAAGCCCTGCCCGCCGGAGCTGCTCTATCTCGACGATGCCGCCTGGGAGGCGGCGCTGGGCGGGGTGCGGCGGATCCAGCTGTCGGTGCTGCCGCAGCCGACGGGCTACAACGCGCTGGATGCCGGGGGCCGGATCGGGCGCAATTTCGCCCCCGAGCGTCAGGTGGAAAACCTGAGCCTTTTTGCGGCCTTGTCGGATCATGTGAAGGCGAAGCTGAAGGACGGCAACGTCATCATCGCCTCGTGGTCGGAAGGCGCGCGCGAGCGGTTGAAGGGGCTGCTGGAGGACGAGGGCACCGCAGGCACCGAAGCCATCAGGGACATCCGCGATGTCTCTGAAAAGGCGAAGAAACTTCACCTCGCCGTCTGGCCGCTGGAAAGCGGCTTCGAAAGCGAGGGGCTGACCGTCATCTCGGAACAGGACGTTCTGGGCGAACGGCTGATCCGGCCTTCGCGGAAATCGAAGAAAGCCAAGGACTTCCTGACCGAAGCTCAATCGCTTTCGCCGGGCGATCTGGTCGTGCATGTCGAACATGGCGTCGGGCGCTACAAGGGTCTGGAAACGCTTACCGTCACCGGGGCGACAATCGAATGCGTCTCGCTGGAATACCAGGGCGGCGACCGGCTGTTCCTGCCGGTGGTGAACATCGAACTGCTCAGCCGCTACGGGCATGAGGAAGGCATCCTCGACAAGCTTGGCGGCGGCGCCTGGCAGGCGAAGAAGGCCGCGCTGAAGGAGCGGATCCGCCAGATCGCGGAACGGCTCATGCGCGTCGCGGCCGAGCGTCACCTGCGCACCGCCCCGATCATGGAGGCCCCCGGCCACGACTGGGAGGCCTTCTGCGCGAAGTTCCCCTATCAGGAGACCGACGACCAGCTGTCGGCGATCGGCGACGTGATCGAGGATCTGGAACGCGGCACGCCGATGGACCGGCTGGTGGTGGGCGACGTGGGCTTCGGCAAGACCGAGGTCGCGATGCGCGCGGCCTTCATCGCGGCGATGTCGGGCGTGCAGGTCGCGGTGATCGCGCCGACGACGCTGCTGGCGCGCCAGCATTACCGCACCTTCGCCGAACGCTTCCGCGGCACCGCGCTGAACGTGAAGCCACTGTCGCGCTTCGTCTCGGCCAAAGAAGCGCAGGCGACGCGCGACGGTCTGGCCGAGGGCACGGTCGACGTGGTGATCGGCACCCATGCGGTGCTGGCCAAGGGGGTGCGGTTCCGCAACCTCGGGCTGCTGGTGATCGACGAAGAGCAGCATTTCGGCGTTCAGCACAAGGAACGGCTGAAGGAGATGCGGTCGGAAATCCACGTCCTGACCCTGACCGCGACGCCGATCCCGCGCACGCTGCAGCTGTCGCTGACCGGCGTGCGGGACCTGTCGATCATCGGCACCCCGCCGGTCGACCGGCTGGCGATCCGCACCTATGTCAGCGAGTTCGACGCGGTCACGATCCGCGAGGCGCTCCTGCGCGAGCATTATCGCGGCGGGCAGTCCTTCTATGTCGTGCCGCGGGTCGCCGACCTGCCCGACATCGAGAAGTTCCTGGCCGAGCAGGTGCCAGAGATCAGCTTCGTCACCGCGCATGGCCAGATGGCGGCCGGCGATCTCGACGACCGGATGAACGCCTTCTACGACGGGCGCTACGACGTGCTGCTGGCGACGACGATCGTCGAATCGGGTCTCGACATCCCGACCGCCAACACGATGATCGTGCACCGGGCGGACATGTTCGGGCTTTCCCAGCTCTACCAGATCCGCGGGCGCGTGGGGCGCGCCAAGACCCGCGCCTATTGCTACCTGACGACCAAGCCGCGCGCGCCGTTGACGCCCTCGGCCACCAAGCGGCTGCGGCTTCTGGGCAGCCTCGACAGCCTCGGCGCGGGCTTCAATCTGGCGAGCCAGGATCTCGACCTGCGCGGCGCCGGCAATCTTCTGGGCGAGGAACAATCGGGCCATATCCGCGAGGTCGGCTACGAGCTGTATCAGGCGATGCTGGAAGAGACGATCGCGCGGCTGAAGGCCGGCGATTTCGGCACCGCGCCCGAGGATGACGGCCAGTGGGCGCCGCAGATCAACCTCGGCGTGCCGGTGCTGATCCCCGAGGAGTACGTGCCCGATCTGGACGTCCGCCTCGGCCTCTACCGCCGGCTCAGCCACCTGACGACGAAGGTCGAGCTCGAGGGCTTCGCGGCGGAACTGATCGACCGGTTCGGCGAGCTGCCGCGCGAGGTGAACACGCTGATGCTGGTGATCCGGATCAAGGCGATGTGCAAGCGCGCCGGGATCGCCAAGCTCGACGCCGGGCCGAAGGGCGCGACGGTGCAGTTCCACAACGACAAGTTCGCCGCCCCCGCCGGGCTGGTGGAATTCGTCCATGCCGAAAAGGGCGCGGCGAAGATCAAGGACAACAAGATCGTGCTCGCCCGCGACTGGAAGTCCGAGGCCGACCGGATCAAGGGCGCCTTCGCGATCGCCAAGGCGCTCGCCGAAAAGCTGATCGAGGCCAAGTCCCCCGCACCGGCCCCGGCGCCCGCCAAGGCCGTCTCGCGCCCCGCGCCGCCGGTCAAGGCCAAGCGCTAAGCTCGGTCAGTCGCACCAGACCGCAGGGGAGCGCGGGGGGCGGCCGCGCCACCCCCCGACCTGTTTGACTGTTTTCAGCCGCTGACCCGGGTCCGCCGCATCAGCAGCAGCGCGATGCCCGAGCAGGCCAGCGTCGCCAGCACCAGCGGTCGGTCGGTGCCGTCGAAGGCCAGCCCCACCGGCACCGCCAGCACCACCGCGCAGACGGTCGAGATGCAGCCCACGACCGAGGCCGCCATCCCCGCCAGATGCCCCATCTTCTGCAGCGCCAGCGCATTGAGGTTGCCGAAGGTGACCCCGATCATGAAGAAGAGCGAGGTCATCCAGAAGAAGAACACCGCAAAGCCGATACCGGCCTCGGTCCCCGCCAGCGCGCCCGATAAGGTCAGCGCCACCATCGCGGCCGAGACCACGGTCTGCATCGCATAGGCCCAGATCACGATCCGCCGCATCCCCAGCCGCACCACGAAGCGCGCGTTCAGCATCGAGCCGACGCCCGCCAGCAGCGCCATGCCCGCGAACCACAGCGGGAAGCTCGCCGCCCGGTGATAGGTCGTGTCGAAGAGCTGCTGCGCCGAAGAGATGGTCGCGAACATCTGCGCTTGGCCCAGCGTCAGGGTCAGCGTGTAGATCCGCACCTCGCGGTCGCCCAGCACCTCGCGGGCCCCCGCGACAAGGCCGCGCAGGTTCAGCGGCCGGCGGCGGGCAGGCTCCAGCGTCTCGGCCTGACGCAGGTTCAGCCAGGTGGCGCTGCACAGCGCGAAGATCACGAAGGCGAGGAAGATCCCGCGCCAGCCGGTGAAGGCCATGATCGCCGCCCCCAGCGAGGGCGCGACCGCCGGCACCAGGATGAAGATCATCATCACCAGCGAGGTGACCCGCGCCATTTCGCGCCCCTGGTAGAGGTCGCGCACCAGCGCCACGGCGACGATCCGCGGGCCCGAGGCGCCGATGCCCTGCAGGAACCGCGCGGCCAGCAGCATCTCGAGGCTTTCGGCGCGCCAGGCGGTCAGGGCGGCGATGATGTAGATCGCGATGCCGCCGGTGATCGTCACCTTGCGCCCGATCGCGTCCGAGATCGGGCCGGCGAACAGCGTGCCCAGCCCCATGCCCAGCATGAAGATGGTGATCACCAGCTGCACCCGGTTCGGGTCCTGCGGCGAGAGGTCCTGCGCGATCTTCGGGAACGAGGGCAGCATCGAATCGATCGAGAAGGCGATGGTCGCGAAGAGCATCGCCAGCAGTCCGATGAACTCGGGCAGCGGCAGGCGCTTCACCGGGCCTGCACCGACGGCGGGGTGGCTCATGTCACTCGGCATCGGGCTGGTCCTTGGCAAGAAGCTCGTCGATCACCTCGGTCCACAGCTCGGGCGGCTGCGCGCCCGAGATGGCATGGGTGTCGGCGACGATGAAGGTGGGAACCGAGCGCACGCCGCGCTCGGCGGCATGGCGGATGCGGGCGGTCACGCCCTCGCGGTCGGCATCGCTGTCCAGAAGCCGCGCGACCATGTCGCCGTCCATGCCGGCGGCGCCGGCGATCCCGGTCAGCGTGGCGCTGTCGCCGATGTCGCGGCCCTCGCGCCAATAGGCACGGTAGAGCGCCGAGACGACGGCCGCCTGCCGCCCCTCGATCCCGGCCCAATGGGTCAGCCGGTGGGCGTTCAGCGTGTTCGGCGTGCGCTCGATCGCGGGCAGGTTCAGCTCGACCCCGGCGGCGGCGGCGTGCTCCAGCAGCGGCTCGTGCACCTTCAGGATCGCGTCGACGCTGCCGAAGCGGGCCTTCATGTACTCGACCCGGTCCATGCCCTCGGGCGGCAGGCCGGGGTCGAGCTGGTAGGGATGCCAGGCCAGCAGCAACGGATGCGCGGGGCGTGCTTCCAGCGCGCGGTCAAGCATCGCCTTGCCGAGGTAGCACCACGGGCAGGCGAAATCGGCGATGATGTCGAGACGGATCATGGGCGGCACGCGGAACGGATCTGGGGACGGGTCATGGGGTCTTTCCGAAAGCGGCTCCCGTCCGCGGATCTGCGGGCGGGATCAGGGCGCGCGCCAGCTCTGTCGCAGCGCGCGTCGGTTCGCCTTGCCATTGGCGTTTTTGGGCAGCGCGTCAACCGCGATCCAGAGCCTTGGCTGCTTGTAGCGTGCGAGAGAGGCCTGTGCATGGGCGCAGAGCTCGTCTTCGGTCACCGCTGCGCGGGCGACATAGAAGGCGGCGATGACGCTCGCGCCCTCTTTCACCGGCACCTCGGCACAGGCGACCTCGGCCAGCGCGGGGTGGCGGGCCAGCGCCGCCTCGACCTCGAGCGGGCTGACCCGGAAGCCGCCCGCGTTCATCATGTCGTCGTCGCGGCCAAGGTAGGTGATCGCGCCGTCCTCGGCCATGCTGACGGTGTCGCCGGTCAGGTACCAGTCATCCGCGAAGCGCGCCGCGGTGTCCTCGGGCGCATCGAGATAGCCGAGGAACAGCCCCGGATCGGCGCGGTGGACGGCGAGGTTGCCGGGCTCGCCCCGCGGTACCGGGCGGTGGTCGGGGCCCAGCACCGCGACGTGGCGGCCGGGCTGCGGCCAGCCGGTCGCGGCCCCGTCGGCCGGGCGATGCGGCGCGGCTGAGACGAAGGTCGAGATCTCGGACATGCCGAGCGCCTCGTGGATCGCGGTGCCGGTCGCCGCTTCCCAGGCGGCGCGGGTGGTCTCGGGCAGCTTCTCGCCCGCCGACAGGCCGTGGCGCAGCTTCGGGAGGCTCAGCGCGGGCGTCGCGCGCAGCAGCTGGCGGAAGACGCCGGGCGCCGCGGCGAACAGCGTCGCGTCGAAGCGCTTCAGGAACAGCGCCAGCTGTTCGGGTCGCGTGCCCGGCGCCGGGATCAGCGCGGTCGCGCCCAGCGTCCAGGGGTCCATCAGCCCGGTCCCCAGCGTATAGGTCCAGTTGAAGGCGCCCGCGTGCAGCAGCCGGTCGGTCGCGGTCAGCCCGTACCAGCCCTGATGCATCATCGCCCGCGCCAGGATCGCGCGATGGGCATGCACGACCCCCCGCGCCTGCCCCGAGGTGCCCGAGGTATAGATGATGTAGCCCGGCCGCTCGGCCGGCCCGAGGTGCCAGGGCGCGGGGGGCAGCGCCTCCCATCCCTTCAGCCGCCCGGCAGGGATCACCCGGGCCGGGCAGTCGCGGGGCAGCGACACGCCCTCGCCCGCGATCACCGCGGCGGGCTTCAGACCCAGCGCGATCTTCGTGATCTCGGGCTCGGTCAGGCCGGCGGGGGTCGGCACCGGCACGAGGCCCGCGGCAATGGCGCCGAGGAAGGCCAGCGGAAACTCGACCGAGTTCTCGAGGCGCAGCAGCACCCGGTCGCCGGGCAGCAGCCCTTCGCCCAGAAGGCCGGTCGCGGTGCCGCGGACGGCGGCGATCAGGCGCGCATAGCTCCAGCGTTCGGCGCCCGAGGCGCGCAGGATCTGCAGCGCGATGCGGTCGGGCACGGCCTCGCCCGCGGCCAGCACATGGGCCGCGAGGTTGAAGCTGGCGGGGATCTCGGGCGGCGAGCCCTCGGCGAAGACGGACGGCGCGGACATGTGCCTGTGGTAGGCCGCGCGGAGCGGCCAGACAAGCGGAGCGTTGCGGCACGCCCCCGGGCATGAGCGCCCGAGCGCAGGGGGCCCGCCGATGGGTCCGCCATCGGTCCGAGGACCGATCGGCGGCGGGGAAGGCCGCGCCTCCCCCCGACCTTCCCGCTTCCGGCGGCATCCCGCCCGCGCAACGGGGATGTGATGGCGCGCCCCTGTCCGGCGGGGGGCGCGCATGGCATGCCTGGGCCACTGGCGCCCGACGGCGCCCGGGAAGAAGGGGTTTCATAGATGCGCATTGTCCTTGTCCGGATCGCGACGCTACTCGCGCTGGCGCCGCTGCCTGCCGCGGCGCAGTTCGCCACCCTGCCCCCGGCGGATCAGGTGATGAGCTTCTCGCCCGCCCAGTGCAGCGCGCTGTCAGAGATCCATACCGCCGTCGCCAGCCGGTCGTCCGACGACATCGAGCGCATCGGCGCCGCGATGGAGGCCAACCGCTATGGCGACCCGGCCGAGGTCTCGCGGATCTCGGGCCTGTCGATCCCGACGGTGACGACGATGGGGGCGC
Source organism: Frigidibacter sp. MR17.14 (assembly GCF_037095735.1). Taxonomy (NCBI): domain Bacteria; kingdom Pseudomonadati; phylum Pseudomonadota; class Alphaproteobacteria; order Rhodobacterales; family Paracoccaceae; genus Frigidibacter; species Frigidibacter sp. MR17.14. The sequence goes on from NZ_JBAWKD010000003.1 coordinate 258,109, forward strand.
TGGACCAGCAGCAGGGCATGGCCTTCTCGCTGGTCTTCGGCTCGATGCTGCGCCAGTACCACCCCGAACTGCTGATGAAGGTGCTGCGCGAGCGCGGGCCGCTGGGCCAGGTGCCCGATGTCTCGGGCAACCCGCTGGGAATGGCGCTTCTGGACGGGATGCTGAACTCGGCGCAGCAGAGCTATCTGGGCCAGTGCACCTGACGCGGGGTGGCGTTCAGCGGGGCCCGTAAAGCTTCGCCGCGCGGGTCTCGAAGGCCTGCACCATGCGCCGGACCGCCTCGCCGAACACCACGCCGATGATCCCCTGCAGGATCGCGTTCTTGAATTCGAAATCGACGAAGAAATCGACCTCGCAGCCGGTCGCGGTGTCGCGGAAGGCCCAGTTCGACTTCATGTACTTGAACGGGCCGTCGAGATATTCGGTGTCGATCTTCCGCGCCTCGGGCCACAGGACGACGCGGCTGCCGAACTTCTCGCGGAACACCTTGAACGAGATCACGAGGTCGGCCTCGATCGCGGTCGCGCCATCGGGGCGCGCGGTGGTCGAGCGCAGGCGGGCCGCGGAACACCAGGGCAGGAATTCGGGGTAGCGCGGCACGTCCGCCACCAGGTCGTACATCTGCTGCGCGGTATAGGGCAGCTTGCGGGTCTCGGCGTGTTTCGGCATCGCGCTGGTCTGTCCTGCCTGGTTGTCCTTCGGTCAGGTCGGTCCAACGCTTCCCCTCGCGTGGACGTTCCGGCCCCCGTGTCGTAGAAACCGCGCCGTGGTTCAAGCGAAAGGCGCAGCATGGCCGGCATCCAGCGACCCTATGTCATCGACGAGATGATCTCGGCCAAGGCGATCGCGGCGCGGATCGAGGTGCTGGCGCGCGAGATCGACCGCACCTTCGCCGGCACCGAGAAGCTGGTGGTGGTGGGCCTGCTGCGCGGCTCGTTCATCTTCATCGCCGACCTGGTGCGCGAGCTGTCGCTGCCGGTCGAGGTCGATTTCCTGGAAGCCTCGTCCTATGGCGACCAGATGCATTCGACGCGCGAGGTGAAGATCCTGAAGGACCTGCGCGGCGAGATCGCGGGCCGCGACGTGCTGGTGGTCGAGGACATCGTCGACACCGGCTTCACGCTGTCCCATGTCATCCGGTTGCTGAAAAGCCGCGAGCCGCGGCGGATGGAGGTCTGCGCGCTGCTCGACAAGCCCGCGCGGCGCGAGGTCGAGGTGCGCGCGACCTGGACGGGGTTCGAGATCCCCGACGAATTCGTGGTCGGCTACGGCATCGACTATGCCCAGCGCAACCGCAACCTGCCCTTCATCGGCAAGGTGCGCTTCCCGGACGAGACCCCGTGAATCCGCTGGTCTGGCTGCTGCGGATGCGCCGCTGGCTGGCGCATCCGCCGCCGGCCAGCCGCGTCTGGCTGGTGGTGGGCGTGATCGCGCTGTGCCTCGCGCTCGCGGGGGCCGAGCGGCTGGGACTTGTCCCCGAGGGCTGGCAGGGCAGCCTGCGCCCCGGCGCGGCCGCGCGCCCCTGATGCCGGCACCGCCCCGGCCGGGACATCGCAGACGACATTTCCCTTCGCGATGACACGGTTGCGTGAGCGAACCCCCTGCCCGCTTGCCCGCGCCCGCGTCTCGCCCGAGGCTCTGGGCAGGCGGCGGACCGGTCAGGCAAGCACGGATCAGGGAAGCCTTGCGTCGGAGGGTCGTGGATGCGTCGTGCGCTGTTGCTGGTCTTGGCCCTGGGCATCCTCGCGGGGGGTGCGGTCCTGTGGATCACCCGCCCGGCCCGGGTCGATCCGGCGGACTATGCCGCGCTGACCGGCGATCCCGAGCGCGGGCGCGCGGTCTTCGACGCCGCCGGCTGCGCCTCGTGCCACCTGCCGGCGGGCACGCCGGAGGGCGCCGCCGCAGAGGGGGGCGATGCGCCGGTGCTGGCCGGAGGGCAGCGCTTCGCCAGCGACTTCGGCACCTTCGTCGCCCCGAACATCACCCCCGACCCCGAGGCGGGCATCGGCCACTGGTCGCTGGCCGACCTCGCCTCGGCGCTGACGCGGGGCACCGACCGCGCGGGGCGGCACCTCTATCCGGCGCTGCCCTATGCAAGCTATGTCCATGCCACGCCGCAGGACATCGCCGACCTCTACGAATACCTGATGACCCTGCCCCCGGATCCCACGCCGAACCAGCCGTCCGAGGTGCGCTTCCCCTTCTCGATCCGCGCAGGGCTGGGGGTCTGGAAGATGCTGAACCTGAAGGACAGCTGGGCCGTGCCGGGCGATCTGCCGCCCGAGGCCGCGCGCGGGCGCTATCTGGCCGAGGCGCTGGGGCATTGCGCCGAGTGCCATACGCCGCGCGACGCGCTGGGCGGGCTCGACCGCGACCGCTGGCTGTCGGGCGTGCCCGGGCCCGACGGGCGCGGCGGGGTGCCGAACATCACCCCCGGCGCGCTCGACTGGAGCGAGGCGGAGATCGCCGAATACCTTTCGTCCGGCTTCACCCCGGATTACGACAGCGCCGGCGGCGAGATGGCCAAGGTGGTGTCGAACTTCGCCAAGCTGCCCGAGGCCGACCGGCTGGCCGTGGCCGCCTATCTGAAGACGGTCCCCGCGATCGAGTGACGCGACCTGTCGCGGGTGGTGCCTGCAACACCCCCAAGACTTGGGACAAAAATCAACATGATGGGAATTTCGGGGTGCGATTCCCCGCCCGCTGGGATAGTGTCGCCGCCATACCGGCCCCCCGAGAGGCCGGGGACAGTGACATGAGGACCCGAGCATGACCCGATTCCGGAAAGGCGCGCTCAGCGCCTGCGCGCTGGCCACCGGCCTGATCGGCGGCGCCGCGAGCGCGCAGCAATACACCTATGGCTATACCGCGCAGAACGGCTATGGCGCGGGGGGTGGCGGCGGTTACGGCGCGGGCGGCAGCGGCGCGGGCAGCTACGGCGGATCGCAGGGCGGCAGCAGCTTCGGCAACGGCTACACGATCGAGGGCCGAGTCGAATACGAATGGCTCGCCACCCGCGACCACAACCGCGGCCTTGCCTACGGCGACGTGACCTTCGGCTTTATGTCCTCGTCCAGCCCCTTCGGCTGGGAACTGGGCTTCCAGGGCTACCAGTCCGACGAGGGCGACATCGCGGTCTACGGCGCGGGCAAGATGGCGCTGGGCAACGGCGTGATCTCGGCCGGTGTGCCGCGCTCGTCGATGGACACCTTCCTTGACATCCCGGCGCTCGGCGGCTCGCAAAGCGTCGATCTGGCGACCGGGGTGATGACCCGCGGCTTCGTCGGCACCACCTACCTGCATTCCGGCGACACCCCCTGGGGCCTGCGCTATGACGGCACCTTCCAGCAGGCGACGGTCTCTGGCTCGGTCCACCAGTTCGAGGGCGACGGCACCGTCATCGACGGCACGGTCAGCGTGAAGGCGGGGCAGTTCACGCTCAGCGCCGGGGCCGAGAATGTCGACCGGCGCGACAATTCCGGCGTAAACACCGTATCCGGCGTGAAATACGACGCCGGCGGCTGGCAGGGCGGGCTCTACTATTCTGACGTGCAGCGCCCCGGCGACATGTCGGGCTGGACCGGATACGGCAGCTGGACCCCCGGCGGGCCGCTGACGATCACCGGTTCGGTCATCGCCACGCGGCAGGACGGCCGCGGCTCGACCCTTTACGGCGCCTCGGCCGAGTACACGGTCTGGGAGAACGCCTATGTCCAGGGCGGCGTGCTGGATGGCGACGACACCGACGCCACCTGGGACCTGAGCATGGGCTGGAAGTTCTGACGCCCTAGCGCGGCGCGGGGCCGGTGGCGCGATCCACCGGCGCACGCACCGCGGCCTCGGCCTGCGCGGCCAGCACCTTGCGAGAGCCCGCCTCGGCGACCGGGATCGGCGCGTGGAAGGTCACCTCGGCCCGAGCGGGGCGCGGGTTCGCCATCAGCTTCAGCAGATGCGGGCCGAAGTCCATGTCGCCCCACCAGCCCAAAAAGCGCGGATCCTGCCCGCGCGGCGCGGCGTAGACCACCGACAACGGCTGGATCGCGGTTTCCTCGGCCAGCCCGTCCAGGAAGAAGGCCGCGAAGAGCGTCGTCTTGAACGGCAGCACCCGCCGCCCGTCGGTCGAGGTGCCCTCGGGGAAGAACAGCAGCCGGTGCCCGGCGCGCAGGCGGTGTTCGAGCAGGTCCTGCTGCGCGCGCGCCTCGCGCGGGTCGCGGGTGATGAACAGCGTGCCCGTCGCCCGGGCGAGCCAGCCGATGCCGGGCCAGCGCGCGACCTCTGCCTTCGAGATGAAGTAGATCCGGTCGCAGGCGTTCAGCGTGTAGATGTCGAGCCAGCCGGCATGGTTGGCCACCAGCGCGCCATGCTGCCGCATCGGCCGGCCGGTGATCCGCAGCCGGATCCCGAGGATCGCCAGCGAGCCGCGGCAGACGCCTTGGGTGATCCAGGGCGTCAGCGGGCGGTGCAGGCCCCAGATCAGCCGTTCCGGCTGGCGCAGCGCCACCAGCAGGGCAAGCCCGCCGAAGTTCAGCACCAGAAGCAGCGGCGCCCGGACCGCGACCAGCAGCCAGCCCAGCAGACCCACCCGCGGCTGCGGCGGCGGGTCGTCGTGCCAAGTCACCATCTCAGTCGCGGGCCCCGGTCTCGGCGCCCGCCGCCCCGAGGTCGGTCTTGCGGGTGTAGAAGCCCTTGTGGCGCGCGCTCATCGCCTCGGTGTCCATCAGCAGGCAGACATCGGTGGTGTTGAACGGGTGGTCGACGAAGGCGCCCTCGCCCACGAAGCCGCCAAGGCGCAGGTAGGCCTTGATCAGCGCCGGCATCTCGAGCATCGCCTGTTTGCGGTCGATCTCGGCCTCGGGCACCAGATCCATCGGCTGCAGCACGCGCGAGCGCACGCGCAGCGCCTGCGGAGCGAGATGGTGGTGGTGCAGCCAGGCCAGCGGCATCTTCAGCGCCTCGACATCGGTGCCGTGGAAGCTGGCGACGCCGAACAGCACCTCGATCCGCCGGGCCAGCACATAGTCGGCCAGCGCGTTCCACAGCAGATACATTGCCGCGCCGCCGCGGAACTGCACGTCGACGCAGGAGCGGCCAAGCTCCAGCAGCCGCCGGCCCGAGGCGCGCAACGCCGACAGGTCGTATTCGGCATCGCAGTAGAATCGCCCGAAGGCTGCTGCCTTCTCGGCGGTCAGCAGGCGGTAGGCGCCCACGACATGGTCGTGGCTGGCCGGATCGCGGGTTTCATCGACCAGCACGAGGTGATCGCAGACCGGGTCGAATTCGTCGCGTTCGAAGCGGCCCTGATGATCGACAAGCGGCCCGGCGGCACCGAGTTCCTCGACGAAGACGCGGTAGCGCAGACGCTCGGCCCCGCGCAGGTCGGCCTCGCCCGAGGCCAGCCTCACCGCGAGCACCGGGGCCAGAGCCGGGGCCTTTTGCCCCCCGATCCGCGCTTCTGCCTTGCCGCCGCTCATCCAAACCCCCGCGATCCCCTGCGCGGGTTCTAGGCGCAGGGCGCGACCGGCGCAACCTTCCCCCGGACATCCCCGGGAGTTCCTCCGCAACGCCGGCGCTCCTGTTCGGGCCCGCCACTGGTCACACCTGATAATATGTATTAATTATCAGTGTTTTAAGTTGCATTTCGCATTTGACAGGCGCGAGAAATTCCCGGAAGGGTTGCATCGCGCATCCGCAGCGGTCAGTATTGATGTACCAGTTCGAGTTCCACCACCGCCCCGTCCAGGACCTGTTTCCCGGCATGTTCGAAGTTCACGGTGATCCTGTTTCCGATATTGGACTGGACCTGACCCAGGCCCCAGTCCGGCTGCCGCGGATTGCGCACCAGCATTCCGGGCTGGAGGATCGCGTTCATCTGTCCTTCTCCGCTTTCTGCCCCGGGGGGCGCAAGTGACGGCGCGCGTGCCGCTGACGGCCGAGGGGCTGCTGCCACTGCTGGGCTCGCGCATCTGCCATGACCTTATCAGCCCTCTGGGCGCGATCAGCAACGGGCTGGAGCTGCTGCAGATGGCGGGCCTTGCCGGCGGGGCCGAGATCGACCTGATCTCGCAAAGCGTCGCCGCGGCCAATGCCAAGGTGAAATTCTACCGTCTCGCCTTCGGCGCCGGCTCGGCGCAGCGGATCGCCGGGACCGAGATCGCGGCGCTGCTGGCCGAGATCTCGTCGGGCGGGCGGATGGCCTTGCGCTGGCAGGGGGAACGCGACGCGACGCGGGCCGAGGTGAAGCTGGCGCTGCTGGCGCTCCAATGCCTTGAAACCGCGATGCCCTGGGGCGGAACGGTGACGCTGGCGCAGGCGGGCCGCGACTGGACGATCACCGGCACGGCCGAGCGGATGAAGATCGACACCGCGCTTTGGGCGCTGCTCGACACCGAGGTGACGGGGTCGGCGGTCGAAACCCTGTCGGCAGCGCAGGTGCAGTTCGGCCTGCTGGCGCTCGAGGCGCGGCTGATGGGCCGCGCGCTCGACCATTCGATCGGCGAGGGGCGGATCGAGATCCGGTTCTGAGCCGCCCCCGGCCTTGGATCGGGGTTACGGCCGGATCGCGCCGTTGCCCTCGACGATGTACTTGAACGTCGTCAGCTGCTCGGCCCCCACGGGACCGCGCGCATGCAGCTTGCCGGTGGCGATGCCGATCTCTGCCCCCATCCCGAACTCGCCGCCATCGGCGAACTGGGTCGAGGCGTTGCGCAAGAGGATCGCCGAATCGAGCCGGGTGAAGAAGCGCTCGGCCGTCGGGTCGTCGCGGGTCACGATCGCCTCGGTGTGCTGGCTGCCATATTTGCGGATATGGGCGATGGCCTCGTCCACGCCGTCCACCAGCTTCACCGCGATGATCTTGTCGAGGAACTCCTTGCCGAAATCCGCCTCCGTCGCCGGAACCGTGCCGGGGATCTTCGACAGGATGCCATCGGCGCGCACCTCGACGCCCTTCTCGAGAAGCGCCTCGATCAGCCGCGGCCCGTGTTCAGTGTAGTATTTCCAGTCGATCAGCAGGCATTCCGCCGCGCCGCAGATCCCGGTGCGCCGGGTCTTGGCGTTGACGACGATCTTCTCGGCCATGTCGGGATCGGCCCATTTGTCGACATAGACATGGCAGATGCCCTCGAGATGCGCGAAGACCGGCACCCGCGCCTCTTTCTGCACGAGGCCGACCAGCCCCTTGCCGCCACGGGGCACGATGACATCGACATGCTCGACCGCGCGCAGAAGCTCGGCCACGGCCTCGCGGTCGCGGGTCGGGATCAGCTGGATCGCGTCCTCGGGCAGGCCCGCCTGTTTCAGCCCGGTCACGAGACACTCGTGCAGGATGGTCGAGGAATGGAAGCTTTCCGAGCCGCCACGCAGGATCACCGCGTTGCCCGATTTCAGGCAGAGCGCGCCTGCGTCGACGGTGACGTTCGGCCGGCTTTCGAAGATCACGCCCACGACCCCGATCGGGGTGCGCACGCGGCGGATGTGCAGGCCCGAGGGTCGGTCCCATTCGGCGATGACCTCGCCGACCGGGTCCTTCTGCTCGGCCACGGCGCGCAGGCCGTCGACGATCGCCGACAGACGCAGATCGTTCAGCATCAGCCGGTCCATCATCGCGGGCGAGATGCCCTTGGCCTCGGCATAGGCCAGATCCTCGCAATTGGCGTCGAAGATTTCCTGCCGGCGGGCCCAGACGGCCTCGGCCGCGCTCAGCAGCGCCGCGACCTTGCGTTCGGTTGGGGCGAAGGCAAGCTCGGCGGCGGCGGCGCGCGCACGGCGGCCGATATCGTCGATCAGGGCGGGGATGTTGTCCATGTCCTTCATGGCCCTTGCCTCCTTCTGGAATGTCGCAGAGATGCGCCTTCGCATCCCGTCTTGCAATGGCGCCTACAGCACCATGTCGTCGCGGTGGATCAGCGCCGCCCGCCCTGGCGAGCCGAGGATCGCCTCGATCTCACCCGAGCGGTGGCCGGCGATGGCCCGCGCCTCGGTCGAGGTGTAGCGGATCAGCCCCTTGGCCAGAACCTCGCCCGTCGGCGCCAGCACCGCCACCGGCTCGCCGCGCCCGAAGCTGCCGGTGACCTTGGTGACGCCCGCCGGCAGCAGCGACTTGCCCTGCGCCAGCGCCGCCACGGCCCCGGCGTCGATGCGCACCTCGCCCTTGGGCTTCATCGCCGCGATCCAGCGCTTGCGCGCGGCCTGCGGGTCGCCCTCGGGCAGGAACCAGGTGCAGTTCGCGCCCGCGGTCAGCGCCGTGAGCGGCTTCAGCGGCGAGCCTTCCATGATCGCCATCGCGCAGCCGCCCGAGACGGCGGTGCGCGCGGCCAGAAGCTTGGTCTTCATGCCCCCTTTCGAGAGGCCCGAGACCGGATCGCCCGCCATCGCCTCGATCTCGGCAGTGATGTGCTCGACCACCTCGAAGCGCACGGCCGTCGGGTCTTCCTTCGGGTTCGCCGAATAGAAGCCGTCGACATCCGACAGCAGCACCAGCTGGTCCGCGCCCACCGTCACCGCGATCTGCGCCGCCAGCCGGTCGTTGTCGCCGAAGCGGATCTCGTCGGTGGCGACCGTGTCGTTCTCGTTCACGATCGGCACCACGCCAAGGCCCAGCAGCGTCTCCATCGTCGCCCGCGCGTTCAGATAGCGCCGGCGGTCGGTGGTGTCCTCAAGCGTCATCAGCACCTGGGCGGCGGTGATGTTGTGGGGTGCCAACACCTCTTCATAGGCGCGCGCCAGCCGGATCTGGCCCACGGCCGCCGCGGCCTGGCTCTGCTCCAAAGGCAGCGCCGCGAAGGGCAGGTTCAACAGGATCCGCCCCAGCGCGATCGAGCCCGAGGAGACAAGGATCACATCCGTCCCCCGCGCCCGCGCCGCGGCCACGTCCTCGGCCAGCGCGACCAGCCAGTCGGTCTTCAGCCCCGTCGCCCGGTCCACCAGCAGCGCCGAGCCGATCTTGACGACCAGCCGGCGCGCCGCGCGGATGTCGGGCCGGGTCGCGGTCGCGGTCAGGGTTGCCAAGGCTGCGCCTCCACCGGGGTGATCCGGTCGGCGTCGATCTCGGCCATCAGCGCGCGCAGCACGTCGATCACGCCCTTGCCGGTCGCGGCCGAGATCAGGAAGACCTTGCCGCCCGAGGCCTTCTCCAGCGCCTTCTGCTTCTTCTTCAGCTCGTCGGGCTCGATCGCGTCGATCTTGTTCAGCGCGGTGATCCGGGTCTTGCCGGCCAGATCCTCGTCATAGGCCTCGAGCTCGTCGATGATGGTCTGGTAATCCTCGGCGACATGCTCGGACGTGCCGTCGATCAGGTGCAGCAGCACCGCGCAGCGCTCGACATGGCCGAGGAACCGGTCGCCCAGCCCCCGCCCCTCGGAAGCGCCCTCGATCAGGCCGGGGATGTCGGCCATGACGAATTCGCGGCCATCGACGCCGACGACGCCGAGGTTCGGCACCAGCGTGGTGAAGGGGTAATCCGCGATCTTCGGCCGCGCGTTCGAACTGGCGGCAAGGAAGGTCGACTTGCCGGCATTGGGCAGGCCCAGCAGCCCCGCATCGGCGATCAGCTTCAGCCGCAGCCAGATGGTGCGGTCGATGCCGGGCTGGCCGGGGTTGGCGCGGCTCGGTGCGCGGTTGGTCGAGGACTTGAAATGCAGGTTGCCGAAGCCGCCATTGCCGCCGCGGGCCAGCAGCACGCGCTGCCCGGGCTCGGTCAGGTCGGCGATGATCGTGCCCTCGTCGCCCTCGTCGCTGTCGGGCTCGATGATCTCGGTCCCGACCGGCACCTTCAGGATGATGTCCTCGCCATTGGCGCCGGTCATCTGCCGTCCCATGCCGGGGGTACCGTTCTTGGCGAAGAAATGCTGCTGGTAGCGGAAGTCGATCAGCGTGTTCAGCCCCTCGACCGCCTCGGCCCAGACCGAGCCGCCATTGCCGCCGTCACCGCCATCGGGCCCGCCGAATTCGATGAACTTCTCGCGCCGGAAGCTGACGCAGCCGTTCCCGCCGCCGCCCGACCGGATGTAGACCTTGCAGAGATCGAGGAACTTCATGGCAGACACTTTCGACTAGGCTTGAGGGGCTCGCCCCCGCCGGCGCCCATGGGCACATCGGAGCGGTCCTGCGAGCCGATAGGGGATAATGCGCCAAGGCTCAAGCCTCGCGCGAGGCCCACCCCTTTTCGCACTGGTTCAAATATCCCGGGGGGAGGCCCGGAACGGGCCCGGGGGGGGGAGCCCC
>NZ_JBAWKD010000003.1:268518-469613 GCF_037095735.1 Frigidibacter sp. MR17.14
CCTTGTTCTCAACGGGGGCGAAGCCTCGCCTTGGGACCTTCGGCCTCAGGCCATCTTGCGCAGGTAGGTCCAGGTCGGGACCCGGGCGTTGCGCGCCACGGACCAGCTTTCGGCATCGCCCAGATAGTCGAAGCCGCAGTTGGTCAGCACGCGGGCCGATCCCGGGTTGTCCTGGAAGACCTCGGCGAACAGCGTGCGCGCGCCATGCGGATTGGCCGCGACCAGAGCCGCGACGGCCTCGCTCGCGAAGCCCGTGTTCCAGAAGCCCGGGGCGACCCAGTAGCCGATCTCGGACTGGTCGTTCTCCATCCGGGTCAGCGACACCAGCCCCAGCACCTCGGCCAGCCCCTGCTCGGATCCGTCCATCGCCCAGACGTCCTCGACCCTTCCCGCCGACATGGCACGGGTGACGAAGGCCTCGGTCGCGCCGGGGGGCAGCGGATGCGGAATCGCGCGGGTGCCCTCGGCCACGCGGCGGTCGGCGGTATAGAGCGCGATGAGCCCGGCATCGGACTTGCGCAGCGGTCGCAGCACGAAGCGCTCGGCCTCGATCACCGGTTGGTCCGCCAGCAGGATGGTGTCCTGGATCATCGTCGTCTCCTTCCGCTTGCGCGGTCTCCCTCCACGAGATGTGGCGGGTGTTTACTCATCAATCCACCGCCCAAGGGCGGAAACTTGCCGAAAACCCGGCAATCCGGGGGTTTTTCGCGGCTTTGTGACCCGGAAACCGCAATTCCCGCCACCGCCGCCGTCATCCCCGGCCCCGAGGGCGAAACGAAAAGGGACCGGCCCTGCGGCCGATCCCCCTCTTACAGAAACCCTGTGAAGGTTCGGCTTACTCGGCCGCCTCCGCGAGCGGGAGAACCGAGATGAAGGTGCGCCCCTTGAGGCCCTTCTTGAAGGCGACCTTGCCTTCGGTGACGGCGAAGATGGTGTGGTCACGGCCCATCTCGACGCCCTCGCCCGGCCACCAGGTGGTGCCGCGCTGACGCACGATGATGTTGCCCGGGATCGCAGCCTGGCCGCCATAGAGCTTCACGCCAAGACGGCGACCGGCGCTGTCGCGACCGTTGCGGCTGGAACCGCCTGCTTTCTTGTGTGCCATGGGGGATTACTCCTTCGCTTCGGCGGTCTTGGTGCGCGCACCGACCGCGGCCTTCACGCCCGACTTTTCCGCGCCCGAGGCGAGGACGTCGGTGATGCGGACCAGCGTCAGGGTCTGACGGTGGCCACGGGTCCGCTGCGACGAGTGCTTCCGGCGGCGCTTGTGGAAGGTGATGACCTTGTCGGCCTTGATCTCGTCGATCACTTCCGCCTGCACGGCGGCACCAGCGACCAGCGGCAGACCGAAGACCGGGGCGTCGCCGCCGACCATCAGGATGTCGTTGAACTGGATCTTGTCGCCGGCAACAGCGTTCAGGCGCTCGACGCGGAGCACGTCGCCCGCCTGCACCTTGTATTGCTTGCCGCCGGTCTTGAGGACCGCAAACATGGGTCGTTCCTTTTCAATGTCCGCGTCCTGCGGCCCCCGTTGCCGGGTGTTCGTGACGGGGGATCCCGCCGCCTTCGGACTGCGCGCCCCGCGAGGGGCGTTGGTGTCATAGAGAATCCCGGCGGGTCCCGGGGGGCCGCCGAAGATGCGGGCTTATCCCGGATCGCCCCCCGCCTGTCAAGACGCCGCGTCAACCGCCCGTGCTGTCGCAAGGGGCGCGGTGCTCGCTGCGGGCTAAAGCGTCTGGCCCGCGATGCGATGCGCCGCGGCCACGCCCATCCGGTGCGAGACATCGACGAAGACCGCGTCGAAGCCGGCGAAGATCGCGGTGTTCAGCGCCCGCCCGGGACCCGAGGCCGAGAAGGCGGTGTAGTCGGCCAGCTCGCGCTCGCTCAGCGGCGCATAGGCCAGCGCGAGATAGGCGAAGAGCCAATCGCGCGATTCCGCGCGCAACGCCTCTTCCTGACCCGCGGCCTTGGCCAGCAGGTCTTCTTCGGCCATCGGTTCGGGGAAGGCGCCGCCCTCGGACAGGCCGCGCCAGAAGGCGAGATTCGCGTTCAGCCCGCCGATGACATTGGCCTCGACCATGTCGCCGGCCTCGATGAAGGCACTGAGCGAGCGGAAGCGCGGATCGCGCGCCGCCATCATGTCGCCGGCCTTCAGGGTCGCGTCATCCTCGACATCGGGATCCAGCATCGCCCGCCGGGCCGAGACCTCGAGCGGCACCGCCCGCGCCCCGACCCCGTCGGTGAAGAAGCGCGCCATCGGTTCGAGGTCGCGGGCGCCGAGGCTGTCGCGGAAGGCGCGGAAGAAGATCGGCGACGTTCGCTCGGGCGCGTAGAGCGCGCGGACCTCGTCGATCCAGCCGCCCCCGCCCTTGCCCGGGAACAGCTCGCCCTCGACATCCTCGGCATAGCCCGCGCCCTCGTCCTGCATCAGGGCGATGATCTCGGGCAGCGCGAGCAGCCCGCCCAGCCGCTCGACCGGGTCCTCGGCCGCGGCGGGCGCCTGCCCGGCCTGGGACGTGACAGGGGGCCTGTCGGAAACCGATCCGGGCGCCGGCACCGGTGCTGCCGGGGCAAGCGTGGTGCCTGCCGCCTGCGCCAGCGCCGGTCCCGGCAGCGCAAGCGCCAGAAGCGCCGTCACGGCGAGGGGACGAAGCGGGCGAAGCGGGCGCGGACGGGGTGCGGGAGACATGTCGGAAACGCTAGTGCGGCGCGTGTCGCTTGCCAATGGGGAGGTTCTCCGGCGCGGTGGTTTGCACGGCGGTTTGAGGGGTTGTGAAAATTTCCGCCGCGGGGTGTGAAAATCGGGTTGCAGCCCGCGCGAAGCATCGCTAAATCCCCGCTCCACGACGACCCCTGACGCGGAGAGGTGGCAGAGTGGTCGAATGCGGCGGTCTCGAAAACCGTTGTCGGTGCGAGCCGACCCAGGGTTCGAATCCCTGTCTCTCCGCCACAGGTCGCCGGGTGAAATCCCCCGACATCACAGAACGTTGCGCCTGACCTCAGGCCAGCCTCACGCGCGCTTGGGCACCTTCCGGGCCGTCGCCGGCGCGGCCTGTCCGTCCGCCGTGTCGCACTCCCTGCCCCGCACCGCTGCCGTCCCGGTCATGTCTTCGCGCCAGACGAGGTCCAAGCATCGCGCGACCGGGTCCGGCACCCTGAAAGCATGCGCCGAAGAATCACCCCATCGCGAAAGCGCAAGGATTTTCTTTGCATGGGTGCCATTCTGACGTGACGTTAGATCAGCTTTGACAGGTTCGGCATGCATAAGTATGCCGCCCCTACGGGAGGAAGACCGCCAACCGGCCCGGATCCACGCGATCCCCGGGCCGGAGGGCACCGAAGCTTGGAGTCCTCCCCTTGTCCGATCCCAAAGACACCGCCACGACCGGCGGCACCTTCCGCGTCACCCGCCGCCGCCTGCTGGGCACCGCGCTGGGCGCGGGCGCCGTCCTCGTCGCCTCGAGCCTGCTGTTCGGCGGCCAGTACCGCGCCGAGACCGCGGACCGCAGCGTCGACGTGCTGATGATCGGCGGCGGCATCATGTCGGCGACGCTGGGCGTCTACCTGACCGAGCTGGAACCGGACTGGAGCTACGAGATCTTCGAACGCCTCGACGGCGTGGCCGAGGAAAGCTCGAACGGCTGGAACAATGCCGGCACCGGCCATTCGGCGCTGTGCGAGCTGAACTACTGCCCGATGGACGAACAAGGCAATGTCCAGATCGCCAAGGCGATCCAGATCAACGAATACTTCCAGATCTCGCGCCAGTTCTGGGCCCATCAGGTGACCCGCGGCGTGCTGGGAACCCCGCGCGGCTTCATCAACGCGACCCCGCACATGAGCTTCGTCTTCGGCGAGGAAAATCGCGACTACCTCCACAAGCGATTCGACGCGCTGAAGGCCAGCCCACTGTTCACCGGCATGGAGATCACCGACGATCCCGCGACGATCGCCGAGTGGCTGCCGATCATGATGGAGGGCCGCAAGGGCGACGAGGTCATCACCGTCAGCCGCTCGAACCTCGGGACCGACGTGAACCTCGGCGAGATCACCCGCCAGTTCTACGCCTTCCTCGGCCAGACCGGGAAGGGCCGCGTCACCACCGGCTACGAGGTCCGCTCGATCACCCGCAACGCCAACGGCAGCTGGCGGGTCTCGGCCTTCGACATGGCCGATGACAGCCGGATCCAGACCGTCGACGCGCGCCACGTCTTCATCGGTGCCGGCGGCGCGGCGCTGCCGCTGCTGCAGCTTTCGGGCATCCCCGAGGCCCAGCAGTATGGCGGCTTCCCGGTCGGCGGCGAGTTCCTGGTCACCGACAACCCCGAGATCGCCAAGCGCCACCTCGCCAAGGCCTACGGGCTGGCCTCGACCGGTTCGCCGCCGATGTCGGTGCCGCATCTCGACACCCGCGTGCTCGACGGCAAGACGGTGATCCTGTTCGGGCCCTTCGCGACCTTCGCGCCGAAGTTCCTGAAGAACGGCTCGTATTTCGACATGCTCGAGGCGACGACGATGGAGAACGTCCTGCCGCAGCTGCAGGTCGGCCTGCACGAATTCGCGCTGGTCAAGTATCTGGTCGGCCAGCTGATGCTGTCCAAGGAGCAGAAGATGGACGTGCTGCGCGAGTACATGCCGCTGGCGAAGGACGAGGACTGGCGGCTGTGGCAGGCCGGCCAGCGCGTGCAGATCGTCAAGAACGAGCCGGGCAAGGGCGGCGTGCTGAAGCTGGGGACCGAGGTCGTGGTGTCGGCCGACCGCTCGCTGACCGCGCTGCTCGGCGCCTCGCCGGGCGGCTCGACCTCGCCGGGGATCATGCTGGAACTGCTGGAACGCGCCTTCCCCGAGAAGGTGAAGGCCGAATGGCACGACAAGCTGCTGGCGATCATCCCGAGCTACGGGCGCAAGCTGAACGAGGCGCCCGAGATGCTGCAGGCCGAATGGGACCGCACCGCCGAGGTGCTGGAACTGGCGCTGCCGATGCCGAGCCTCGATGGCGTGGCGCCGGGCGTGAAGCCGGTCGAGGATCCCGCAGCCGTGAAGAAGGTGCCCGACATCCAGCTGTAAGCCGCGGGCGGTCGCGGGTCCGTCCCGCGGCCGCATCTGCATCGAAGGAGGATGGTGGGTGATGAGAGGGTCGAACTCCCGACATCCTCGGTGTAAACGAGGCGCTCTACCACTGAGCTAATCACCCGGTAGGCGCCGTTTAGCCGCCCCGCGCGCGTGGGGCAAGTCCCCGCTCTGTTAGCGTGGCGTTTACCTGACCTGCGCAGGCTTGGGCCGCGGGCGGTCGCGCGTCGCGGCCGCGGGGGACGGAGCGCGCAGCATGCAGAACTTTCAGGGATGGCTCGACCGCGTCGGCAAGACGTTCTTCGACAACGATTTCGACGGCTATGCCGACACGATGATCCTGCCCTTCGTCATGGTGACGGCCCGCCAGACCATGGTGATCCAGAGCCTCGACCAGCAGCGCGAAGGCTTCGACGCCTTCCGGGCGCTGATGGACCGGCTGGGGGCCACCGACCTGTTCCGGCTGGGCGCCGGGGTCTATCCCGTCGGCAGCACGATCCTGTGCGGCAGCTATGAAACCCATCTGCTGCGCAACGGCCAGCGCCTGATCGAGGCGTTCCGGTCCTCTGCAATGCTGCGTCTGGGCGACGACGGGATCTGGCGCGCGGCCTGCATCGCCAACAGCCTGACCAACCTCAGCTGGCCGATCCGCACCCTGCAGAGCGAGGCGAACGATGCCCCCCTCGCCCGCAAGGACCCCAGCCCCGACTGGATGAAGCTGGCCCGCCAGAAGCTGCCGCCCCTGCCCGGCCTGCCGCCGCAGGCCGGCACCTACGACCAGGGCGACCCGGGCGCGCACTGGCCGTAAGCGGCGCAACGTGCCGCCGGTTCAGACGGCGATGCCGCGCCGCCCGGCGAGATCGGTGAAATACTGCCAGGCCACCCGGCCCGAACGCGCCCCGCGCGTGGCCTGCCATTCGATCGCCTCGGCGCGCAGTGTCGCGTCGTCGATCTCGACCCCGTGGGCATCGCAATAGCCGCGGATCATCGCCAAGTAGTCGTCCTGATCGCAGGGATGGAAGCCCAGCCACAGGCCGAAGCGATCCGAGAGCGAGACCTTTTCCTCGACGGCTTCCGAGGGGTTGATCGCCGTCGACCGCTCGTTCTCGATCATGTCCCGCGGCATCAAGTGCCGGCGGTTCGAAGTCGCGTAGAACAGCACGTTCGCCGGCCGCCCCTCGATCCCGCCGTCCAGCACCGACTTCAGCGCCTTGTAGTGCTGGTCGTCATGGCTGAACGACAGGTCGTCGCAGAACAGCACGAAGCGCGTGCCGGCCGCCGCGCGCAGGTGGCCCAAAAGCCGGCCCACCGTCGCCAGATCCTCGCGCGCAAGCTCGACCAGCTTCAGCGGCAGCCCCTCGGACAGAAGCTGCGCATGGATCGCCTTCACCAGGCTCGACTTGCCCATCCCCCGCGCGCCCCAGAGCAGCGCGTTGTTCGCGGCATGGCCCTGCGCGAAGCGGCGGGTGTTTTCCAGCAGCGTGTCCCGCGCCCGGTTCACGCCCACCAGAAGCCCGATGTCGATGCGCGAGACCTGTCCCACCGGCTCGAGCCGGTCAGGCCCGGTGTGCCACAGGAAGGCATCGGCAGCCGCGAAGTCCGGGGCCCGGCCCGGCGCCGGGGCGATGCGCTCCAGCGCCTCGGCGATCCGCGCCAGCGTCTCGGTGTCGAAGCTCATTCGCGCTTCTCCGGCAGGCCGGGCTCTTCCGGGTCCTCGACCCACAGGCCCTCGGCCCGCAGCTTCGCCTCGCGCTTCTTCTCGATGCGCCGGATCAGGTGGATCGAAATTTCGTACAGCGGGTAGATCGCGCAGAACATGATCGACTGGCTCAGCACGTCCGGCGGGGTCGCCAGCGCCGAGACGATCAGGATGCCGACCACCGCGTATTTGCGCACCGAGGCGAGCCCGTCGGCCGAGATCAGCCCCGCCTTGCCCATCAGCGTCAGCAGTACCGGCAGCTGGAAGCACAGGCCGAAGGCCAGCACGAATTTCATCGTCAACCCCAGGTAGGCCTGGACCGACCCCTGGAAGACGATGCCGGCGGGCGGCGCGTTCGGGTTCACCGGCACGTTCGAGGCGGCCTCTGTCGGGGTCGCGGCCAGCGGCCCCTGCTGGAAGCTCAGGAAGAAGTCGAAGGCGATCGGCAGCACGACGTAATAGGCGAAGGCCGCACCGATCACGAACATGATCGGCGAGGCGATCAGGAACGGCAGGAAGGCGTTCTTCTCGGACTTGTAGAGCCCCGGCGCCACGAACCGCCACATCTGGTAGGCGATGATCGGGAAGGACAGCACCAGCCCGCCGAAGAGCGAGATGTTGACGGCGACGAAGAAGCCTTCCTGCAGCGCGATCAGCACCAGCCCGCAGGCCTGCCCGCGGCCTTCGAGCGCGCCGCAGATCGGCACGGTCAGGAAGTTGAAGATCGGGTTCCAGACCATGAAGCAGACGCACATCGCCGCCACGAAGGCGGCGAGCGACCACATCACCCGGGTGCGCAATTCTGCCAGATGCTCGATGAGCGGGGCGGCGCTGTCGTCGATCTCGTCGGTGGAGGCGGTCATGCCCGTCGGTTCCTTGGTCTGTTCTGGTCGGGGGGTTCAGGGGACGGCGGCCCTCAGGCCGCGCCGCCCTCTCCGCCGGCGGTCGTGGGCAGCCCGTCGGCTGGTGCGGCGCTCGGGGCGGCGCTCTCGCGGCTGCGCAGCGTCGCGACCCGGCGCACCGGGTCGGCGGCCGGCGCATCGGCACCCGCGTCCGGGGCGGCGGCGACCGTTTCGGGCACGGCTTCAGGCAGGGCCGAGGCCGGCGTCTGCCCGATGGTGCCGATGCCGACGCCATCCTTGCCCGCGGCGGCCTTCGCGGCCCGCGCATCGGCCAGCGCCTGCGTCGCGGGACCCATCGGCTTCTTGGGAAGCTTCGGGTCCCATTTCTCGAAGCGGTCGGCGGCCTTCTCCAGCGCGTCCAATCCCAGCGACTTCTTCGAGGTCACGTTGCGCAGGTCCTTGGCGACATCGTCGACCCCGGCCTCCTTCGCGGCATCCTCCATCGCGCGGCTGAATTCGCGCGCCATGGACCGCGCCTTGGCGGTGATCCGCCCCAGCTGGCGGAACATTACGGGCAGGTCCTTGGGACCGACCACGACCAGGGCCACGACCCCGATCAGGAGCAGCTCGCTCCAGCCGATATCCAGCATTGTCTCAGCGCCTCCGAGCGCCGCGCCAGAGCGGCGCGGCCACCGTCCATGTGAGCGTCAAACCGATCCTCTCCGCGGCGCGGATCAGACCTTTTCCTTCTCGCTCTCGGGGGTGACGTCGCGGGTGGTGCGCGAGGTCTCGATCTCGTCGTTGCCGTCCTTCACGCCCTGCTTGAAGGCGGTGATGCCCTTGCCGACCTCGCCCATCAGCGACGAGACCTTGCCGCGCCCGAAGAGCACGAGGACGATGACGGCGATCAGAAGCAGGCCGGGCAGGCCGATGTTGTTCAGCATTGTCTTGTTCCCCAGTCAGCCGCGCGCCCATCCGGGGCGGCGGTCACAGAAATCCCGGAAGCCTTGATACGCCCTGCGCAGAGTCGCGAAAAGACGCGCAGGGGCTCGCGCCCGCGCTCAACTGACAGTAATTTGTCAGTTGCACCCAGCCACGGGGGAACCGGCGATGAAGCGCGACCAGAGGCTTTACGACATCGTGCAGCAGATGCGCGACGGCCGGCTGCACACGGCCGAAGAGCTGGCGGCGACGCTGGGCGTGTCGGTCCGCACGATCTGGCGCGACATGGCGATCCTGTCGCAGACCGGGATGCCGGTCTCGGGCGAGCGGGGACTTGGCTACATACTGCGCGCGCCGCTGGTGCTGCCGCCCACGCTGATGACCCCGGACGAGCTGCAGGCGCTGGTCCGCGGCCTGCGCCATGTCGCGGGCGACGAGGCCGACTCCCTCGCCCGCCCCGCCCGCACCCTGCTGGCCAAGGTCGCGACCCTGCTGCCACAGGCGGCGATCGACGAGGGCGAGGGGTGAAACGCCGGGACGCTCGTCAACCGTGGCACCGCATGCTCTAACCAAAGGGGTGATTGCATTCACGCGTGTGCCGAGACCGTGACGGAGAATGACGAGTGACGACGAAGGACAGACAGGCCTGGCTTGAAGAGCAGGTGGCGAAAACCCTGCAGCGGATTGCCGGTGAGACCGACGCGAAGAAGCTGCGCTCCCTTCACACAAACATCACCGCGCACCCCGAGATCAACGAGGACCAGCGCGAACGTCTTGACGATGCCGTGGTGACGCGGCTCTGGGCTGTAGCCCCCAAGGTCGCAAGGGCGGTCAGCGGCCCAAAGGACGGCCCCGGCCGGATTTACCTTCAGAAGGTCCTCGACGAGCTGAACGCTGCGTACGATCTTTCGGGCAACCAAGTCGGTTCGCATGTGAAGACTGGCGGCGACATGCTTGCCGGGCGACTGCATGTCTCGGTCTACATTTCCTACAAGACCATGGACGCACGCAACCTGCGCCTGCGCTGGGCGCAGGATCTGCCGGACAGCGATCCGCGGCTCGAGCTATCGCTGCGCCATCTTGGAAAGACATCGACCTGCACGGACCTGCACGAGACCTCGACCGACGGGACCGCCATGGCCGCCCGCTACCGGGCCGAACTCACGAAACTGCTGGACTAGCCCGGAAAGACGAAGCAACGGTCGCGACGGATTGTCAGCCACAGCGGCGTGCCGGGCTTGGGCAGGAACACCGCCGGCACCGTCGCGCGCAGGATCGAGCCGTCGAACTCCATGCGGAACTCGACGAGGCTCTCGCGCCCGAGGAACCGCGCGCGTTCCACGATGCCGCGCGCCGGCGTGCCGTCCTGCACCGTCGGGTTCGGCCCGCGGCCCGAGCGGTCGAAGTCGATCTTCAGGTGCTGGGGCCGGATCACGATCTCGACCTTGCCGCCCTCGGCATGGCCCGGGGTCAGGAAGGCGCCGAACGGCGTCTCGGTCAGCGCGCCCTGCACCCGCCCCTCGATCACGTTGATGTCCGAGAAGAAGGCCGCCGCCGCCCGGTCGACCGGCGCGTTGTAGAGGTTGTAGGGCGCGCCCATCTGCACCACGCGCCCGCCGCGCATCAGCGCGATCTGGTCGGCCATGCGCATCGCCTCGTGCGGCTCGTGGGTGACCAGCAGCACCGCCGTGCCCTCGGCCTTCAGCACCGACAGCGTGTCGTCGCGGATCCCGTCGCGCAGCCGCTCGTCAAGGCCCGAGAACGGCTCGTCCATCAGCAGGATCCGCGGCCGCGGCGCCAGCGCGCGCGCCAGCGCGACCCGCTGGCTCTCGCCCCCCGACAGCTCGTGCGGATACATGTCGATGTAGCGACGCATCCGCACCTGCTCGAGCAGTTCCTCGACCCGCCGGCGCTTGGCCGCGCGGTCGAGGCCCTTCAGCCCGAAGGCCACGTTCTCGGCCACCGACAGATGCGGGAACAGCGCGAAGTCCTGGAACATCAGCCCGATCGAGCGCTGTTCAGGCGGGCAGTGCAGGGCCCCGTCCGACACCGGCCGCCCCTCGACCAGCACCCGGCCCGCGTCCTGCCGGTCGACCCCGGCGATGATCCGCAGCGTCGTCGACTTGCCGCAGCCCGAGGGGCCGAGCAGGCAGGTCACCTCGCCCGCGGCCAACCGGAACGACACGTCGTCGACCACCGCCCGGCCGGCGAAGCGGCGGGTCAGGTTCTCGACGGCAAGGCGCGGGGCGGCGGGCGGCAGGGACTGGGGCACGGAAGGGCTTCGGCTTTCTGGCAAGGATCGGGGGCGGGCTTAGCAGCCGCCCCCGCCCGGGGCAACGCCAAGGCTCAGAGCGTCGAATTCATCGCGCCGCCGTCCAGCAGCCAGTTCTGCCCGACGATGAAGCCCGCATGGGCCGAACACAGGAAGGCGCAGGCCGCGCCGAACTCCGCGGCTGTGCCATAGCGCCCCGCCGGGATCGTCGCCTCGCGCCGGGCGCGTACCGCGGCCTCGGTCATGCCCTCGCGCGCGGCGGCGCCCTTGTCGAGCGAGGTGCCGCGGTCGGTGTCATGGATCCCCGGCAGCAGGTTGTTGATGGTGACGCCCTGACCTGCCACCTGCCGCGCGGTGCCCGCGACGAAGCCGGTCAGCCCCGCGCGCGCGGCGTTCGACAGGCCAAGCTGCGCGATCGGCGCCTTGACGGATTGCGAGGTGATGTTGACCACCCGCCCCCAGCCGCGCGCCATCATCCCCGGCAGGCAGGCCTGCATCAGCGCGATAGGCGTCAGCATGTTGGCGTCGAGGGCCCGGACGAAATCCTCGCGGTCCCAATCCGACCAGAGCCCGGGCGGCGGGCCGCCGGCATTGGTGACGAGGATGTCGATCTCGCGCCCCTGCCCCAGCGCCGCCTCGAGCACCGCCGCGCGTCCCCCGGCGGTGGTGATGTCGCCCGCCACCGCGGTGACCTCGACGCCGGTCGCGGCGCGGATCTCGGCCGCCGTCGCCTCCAGCGCCTCGGCGCCGCGCGCGTTCAGCACCAGATCGACGCCTGCCTCGGCCAGCGCCAGCGCCGAGCCACGCCCCAGCCCCTTCGAGCTTGCCGTCACCAGCGCGCGCCGTCCCTTGATGCCCAGATCCATGCGGCTCTCCCTTGTCCGGTCTGCCGTGCCCGATGGCCAAGCAGAGCCTTGTCGCGCGCGGGGCGCTGTGACAGGAAAGCCCCGCCGCCGCCGAATTTGGATCAAATATGAAACATTCTTTCGGCAGACACGTATTCGGGGCGACCATGACAAGGTCGGCCCCGGCCCACAACCCCGGAACGCCCCCCGCGCGGCCCCGCGCGCGGGCCACGTGCAGTCGAGACGGACCCCGCAGGATGACCACGCGCCAGAGCCCAGACACCCTTGCCGCCGCGCCGGCCTTCGCGCTGGCGCTGTTCTCGGCCCATGACATCTGGGTGGTCGCCGGCGCGAACCAGGGCGACGGGCTCGACGATCCCGACAGCTGCGAACCCGGCGACATCTACCGCCTCGACCCCGCCGCCGAGCCGCTGACGCTGCGGCTCAGCGCCACCTCGGGCCAGCAATGCGTGGCCGCGGGCTCGGCGCTGGGGGCGGCGGGGGATCCGGTCGCCCCGGTGGCGCTGCTGACCCTGATGGCGCCCGACGGCGACCGGCTCGAACTGCTGGTGATCCGCCACGCGCCGAGCGGCGCGGGCTTCGTGCTGCCCTTCTCGCCGGTCGCGCCGCGCACCGACTACACGCTGATCTCGATCGAACCGCCGCCGGCCGACGTGCGCCTGGCCGATGTCGCCTGCGCCTCCTTCGCGGCCGGGACGATGATCACAATGGCCTCGGGCGCCCAGCGCGCGATCGAGACGCTCTCCCCCGGCGACCGGGTGCTGACCCGCGACAGCGGCGCGCAGCCGGTGGCCTGGGTCGGGCGCGCCACGCTGCGCGCGCAGGGCGGCTTCGCCCCGGTCGCGATTGCGCCGGGCGCGCTCGGCAATGCGGGCGAGTTGCGCGTCAGCCAGCACCATCGCCTCTTCCTCTACCAGCGCGCGGGCGAGCGGCTCGCCCCCACGGCAGAGCTTCTGGTGCAGGCCAAACATCTTGTCGGCGATGACGAGATCCGCGTCGTCGAAGGCGGCTGGGTCGATTACGTGGCGCTGGTCTTCGACCGGCACGAGATCGTCTATGCCGAGGGCATCCCCTGCGAAAGCCTGATGGTCTCCGAAGCGACCCTGAGCCTTCTGCCCCGCGACCTCTCGGACGAGGTCAAGGCGCGCTTCCCCGGCCTCAGCCACCACCAGCATTTCGGCACCGAGGCCGGGCGTGAAACCTTCGACGCCGAGGCCCGCGCCGCCCTCCTGCGCCGCCGCGGCCGGGGCTGAGCCTCCGCCCGGTGGACAGCCGCGCCTCCGGCGGGGATATTTGAGCCAATGAGAAAGCGCCCATTCTCATTGGTCCGAATATCCCGGGGATGAGGGCGCAGCCCGAGGGGGCACCGCCCCCTCTCCGCCATTGCCCAAGAAGCGCGAAGCGGCTATCTGCCGGGCATGCTCGACAATCGCCCCGCCCTTCCGCCCGAAATCGCCCGCCGCCGGACCTTTGCGATCATCTCGCACCCCGACGCCGGCAAGACCACGCTGACCGAAAAGTTCCTGCTCTTCGGGGGCGCGATCCAGATGGCCGGCCAGGTCCGCGCCAAGGGCGAGGCACGGCGCACGCGCTCGGACTTCATGAAGATGGAGCAGGACCGCGGCATCTCGGTCTCGGCCTCGGCGATGTCGTTCGACTTCCGCCAGTACCGCTTCAACCTCGTGGACACGCCCGGCCACTCCGACTTCTCGGAAGACACCTACCGCACGCTGACCGCGGTCGATGCCGCGATCATGGTGATCGACGGCGCGAAGGGCGTCGAAAGCCAGACGCGCAAGCTGTTCGAGGTCTGCCGCCTGCGCGACCTGCCGATCCTGACCTTCTGCAACAAGATGGACCGGGAAAGCCGCGACACGTTCGAGATCATCGACGAGATCCAGGAAAACCTCGCGATCGACGTGGCCCCGGCCTCCTGGCCGATCGGCATGGGGCGCGAGTTCATCGGCGCCTATGACCTGCTGCACGACCGGCTCGAGATCATGGACCGCGCCGACCGCAACAAGGTGGCCGAGACGGTGCAGATCACCGGGCTCGACGATCCGAAGCTTGCCGATCACGTCCCCGCCGACCTGCTCGCGAAGCTGCGCGAAGAGGTCGAGATGGCGCGGGAACTCCTGCCCGCCTTCGACCGCAAGAGCTTCCTCGAAGGGCACATGACGCCGATCTGGTTCGGCTCGGCGATCAACAGCTTCGGCGTGCGCGAGCTGATGGACGGCATGGGCGAATACGGCCCCGAGCCGCAGCCGCAGACCTCGGACAGCCGCCAGATCGGGGCCGAAGAAAGCCCGGTCACCGGCTTCGTCTTCAAGGTGCAGGCCAACATGGACCCCAAGCACCGCGACCGCGTGGCCTTCGTGCGCCTCGCCTCGGGGCATTTCGAGCGCGGCATGAAACTGCTGCACGTGCGTTCGAAGAAGCCGATGGCGGTGACGAACCCGGTGCTGTTCCTCGCCGCCGACCGCGAGCTGGCGGAAGAGGCCTGGGCGGGCGACATCATCGGCATCCCGAACCACGGGCAATTGCGCATCGGTGACGCGCTGACCGAGGGCGAGCCGCTGCGCTTCACCGGCATTCCCAGCTTCGCGCCCGAGCTTCTGCAATCTGTGCGCGCGACGGACCCGATGAAGGCCAAGCACCTGGAAAAGGCGCTGATGCAATTTGCCGAGGAAGGCGCCGCGAAGGTCTTCAAACCCTCGATCGGCTCGGGCTTCATCGTCGGCGTCGTCGGCGCCCTGCAGTTCGAGGTTCTGGCCAGCCGGATCGAGATCGAATACGGCATCCCGGTGCGCTTCGAGCCGACGCAGTTCCAGTCCGCGCGCTGGGTGCAGGGCGACAAGGCGGCGATCGAGAAGATGGTCAACGTCAACAAGCAGCACATCGCCACCGACAACGACGGCGACCTCGTGTTCCTGACCCGCCTGCAATGGGACATCGACCGGGTGCTGCGCGACTACGAAGGCCTGCGCCTGACCGCCACCAAGGAAATGATGGTCTGAAGGCGCCTGCCGCCACGACAATGTGATCCGAATCGGATAGGTCGTTTCCGCACCCGCATTTTCGGGTGCGGTTTTTTTATGATTGGATCATTTGATGCTGCCTATGTTCCCCAAGGCACTGATCGCCGCCGGCGCGATCGCCCTCACCCTTTCCCCCTCCGCACAGGCCGCTTCGGTCGCCGTCTTCGGCGAGCGGTACGACATCAGCGTGATCAACGACTTCTACGATGGCCTCTCGGGGCACAGCTCGTCGATCATCGACACCCTCGAGGACAGCACCCTCGCCTCGGTCGATCTGCTCTGGGCCGTCCAGCCCTCTGACGCTTACACCGACAGCGAGGTCGCCGCGCTGAGCACCTTCCTCGCCGGTGGCGGCCGCATCGCCTTCATGGGCGAACACGGCGGTTACGCCCCGGCCGAGAACAACTACATCACTGCCGTCCTCGCCAGCCTCGGCAGCACCATGTCGATCGTGAACGAGGCCTATGACGGCGGCTATCAGGACGCGACGATCGCCGACGGCCAGATCCTCGAGCATCCGCTGCTCGACGGGGTCGAGGTCTACAACTACGCCGCCTTCGCCCCGCTGCAGCTGGGCGCGAACGGCCAGGCGCTGATGATGGGGGCCGACCTCAGCCATGTGATGATGGCCTACGAGAATGTCGGCGCGGGCTCGATCTTCCTGATCACCGACCAGAACGTCTGGGACAACGTCTATTCGGACTTCAACGACAACGCCCGGATGTTCGAGAACCTGCTGGTCGGCGACGTCGAGAACCCCGAGAACCCAGGGAACCCGGCGCCTGTCCCGCTGCCAGCCGGTGTCTGGCTGCTGGGCTCGGGCCTCGTGGCGGCCGGCGCGCTGCGCCGCCGCAAGACCGCCTGACGTCTCGCGGGTCGCCCCCTCGCGGGGCGGCCCGCCGCCGGCTTCGTAGGCACGTTCTTCCTCGCCATGGCGCCGCCGGCATGATCTGACAGCGGGCAGAACCATGCCGGGGACCGCCGATGCCGCTTCAGAACCGCCTGCTGCCCACGTCCGAGATCGTCTCCGCTCCCGGCCGCGGCCTGTTCATGGGCAACCGCGGCATCCTGCATGACGACCACCGGCAGTTGGGCAAGGCGCGATGGCGCCACCGCAACTGGATCTGCTGTGCGCTGTCCTTCAAGGGTCGCAAGCGCCGCCTGATGGCGCCGGGCTGCTATACGGAACTGTTCTTCCTCGACGAGGCGGCCGCCCTTGCCGCCGGCCACCGTCCCTGCGCCGAATGCCGCCGGACAGACTACCTCGCCTTCCTCGACGCCTGGCAGCGCGCGCGGGGCGAACGCCCGAAAGCGCCGGAACTCGACCGCATACTGCACGCGGCGCGCCTCGACGGTCGCGCGCAACGGCGGTTCGAGGCAGCGGCGCCGGATCTGCCGGCGGGCGCTTTCGTACTGTGGGACGACGTGGCGCACATTCTGATCGACGACGCGATGTTTCGTTATTCGCCAGAAGGTTACACGGCAAAGCTCAAGCGACCTGCGAACAGTGTGACCTGCCTGACCCCGGCCCCGATCGTCGAGGTTCTGAAGGCAGGGTACAAGCCGCTGCTGCACCCCTCGGCCGGGTGATCAGCCCTCCCAGACCTCGTCGGTCCAGACCTCGAATTTCGACAGGACATGCGGCCCGAAGGATTGGATCAGCGGCACATCCGCCGCGTCGCGGCCTCGGGCGGTGACGATCCGGCCGATGCGGCGGGCATGGTGGCGCGGGTCGAGCGTGTACCACTTGCCGGCCACGAAGACCTCCATCCAGGCCGAGAAATCCATCGGATAGGGCGCGACCGGCACGCCGATGTCGCCGAGGTAGCCGTTCACGTAACGCGCGGGGATGTTCATGGCGCGACAGAGCGCGATCCCCAGGTGGGTGAAGTCGCGGCAGACGCCCTTGCATTCCTCGAAGGCGCCGAAGGCGGTGCGGGTCGCGTCGGCGTCCTGATAGTTGAAGGCAATGCGCGAATGCACGAATTCCGAGATCGCCTGCACCCTCTCCCACCCCGGCGCGGTGCGCCCGAACAGTTCCCAGGCGACGGGCGACAGCAGGTCCGTTTCGCAGTAGCGCGAGCCGACGAGGTAAATCAGCACCTCGTCGGGAAGCGCCGCGATCGGGGTGTCGCCGGCCTCGGGCGGCGGCACCTCGTCGATCATGCCGTTGTCGCGCAGCGTGGCGTCCGAGCCGAAGGTATATTCGCCCACGGGCGCCACGAAGCGGCGCACGACATTGCCGAAGATGTCGTAGTAGCTGTGCACCGGCACGTCATCGCGGCTGTTGGTCAGTTTCTCGGGCGCCAGAAGGTCGCCCGAGCGTTCCACATGCGCCGCCGTCAGGCAGAGCATCGGGGTGGGCTGGGTACAGGTGACCGTGAACTCGTGACCGAAGCGGATCAGCATCTTCGCCCTCCCCGGGACTTGGGACCGGGGTCAGACGACCTTGGCATCCATGGTGATCTCGGCGTTCAGCAGCTGCGAGATCGGGCAGCCGGCCTTGGCCTTTTCCGCGCATTCCAGGATCTTGTCGGCATCGGCGGGGGCCGAGATCTCGGTCACCAGATGCACCTTGGTCACCTTCGGGCCGTCGGTCATGTCGAGCGTCACCTTCGAGGTGGTGGCGATCTTCTCGGGCACGATGCCTTCCTGGCCCAGGATGTTCGACAGCGCCATCGAGAAGCACGAGGCATGGGCGGCGCCGATCAGCTCTTCGGGATTGGTGCCGGTCTTGCCCTCGAAGCGGATGGCGAAGCCATAGGGCTGGTCCTTCAGGGCGCCGCTCTCGGTCGAGACGCTGCCCTTGCCCTCTTTCAGGCTGCCGCTCCAGACGGCGGATCCGCTCTTGACGATCATCGGGTCTCTCCTTGGCTGAATTTCGTGCAGGGCCGGTTTAGATAGGTCAGGCCGATCGCCCCGGAGGGTGCCGCACCCCCGACCCCGCCCCCACTGAACGCCCGCATCCGGATCGGGTTGCATGACATTCGAAGGAATTCCGGCGCGCCGTCCACGGGGCGTGATCACGTTCGCCCCATGCCGGCCCGGAAAATGAAGATGCCGCCCGGAAAAGCGCCGGACGGCATCGGGAACGGGCAGTCTCAGCGCGCGTTCAGCAGCTCTGGCACGTCCAGCAGCATGATCTCGTTCGCGGCCGCCTGCGTGAGCTCGCGCCCGGCCGAGAACGGCAGGTTGTTGTCGTTGCCGACCATGATCTGGGTGTCGTTGACGCGACGCACGTCCTCGATCGTGAAGAACGGGAAGGTGAAGACGCCCTCCTGCCCGCCGGCGGACTTCAGCCGCGCGAGGCCCTCGGTATCGGTCACGTTCATCAGGTCGACATGGCCGATGCGGCGGGCGAAGCCTTCGGCATCGAGATCGGCGGTGTCGATCAGCACGATGCGCTTGACCAGTGCCGGCGCCGGGAAGCAGTCGTCGGCCGGGCCGGCGGAGCATTTCAGCGCCGGAACGCCCTCGCCGTTGTCGCGCTCGATGATCATCGCGCGGGTCTCGTCGATGAAGTTGAAATCGCCGATCGCGGTCGCACCCTCGGCCAGCCGGAAGCGGAAGCCGGCGCCGGTCCATTCGCCCTTGGCCGGATCGAAGGCCAGCGCGCGCAGGAAGTCGCCCTCGGGCTGGCCGCCGTCCGCAATCAGCGGCTTCTCGAACATCGCCCACAGCAGGCCGGTGCCCGGCTGCAGGCCCATGCCCTCGTAGCCGCCCGAGCGTTGCGACTGCCAGTCCTTGCCCGCCGCCGCCGGCACCACGAGGCGCGGGTTGTCGGGGCTGCGGATCTCGCGCCCGTCCATCATTGTCGGGAACACGTCCAGCACGCGGCCGTCGAGGCTGGCGCGGATCAGATAGGGGCCGAATTCCTCGCCGATCCAGATCTCGCCATTGACCAGCTGGATCGATTCCGGATCGAAATCGGCGCCGGTCAGATAGCGGCTGTCGGTGCCTTCATAGGCGATGCGGAACGGCACCTTGCGGTCGGGGTCGCGCAGGAAGATCGTCTGCTCCAGACCCATGGTGGCCGCGTCGAAATCCGGGCGGATCTTGTGGAAGAACAGCATCGCGTCGGGCGAGTTCGCCTTGGTGCCGAAGCCGTTGTCGGTCAGCGTGTAGGTCGCGCCATCCCCGGCCAGATCCATCGCATAGCCCGAGAAGCCCTGCACCGGCTGGCCGATGAACGGCAGGAACAGTCCGGTCTTGCGCGATCCGTGCGCCTTGCCCACGTCGCCCTCGACGCTCATCGGCTGGCGCACCGGGCCTGCGCCGGCGGCGAACTTGCCCGAGATCATCGCATCGCGCGGCGCGTCCTCAGGCGGCGCGATCAGGCTCAGCGCCGGCAGCACGGCATGGCCGGCGAGGCGCGCGGGGAAGACCTGCCCGGCGGGGTTCGGCGCGGCGGTCTCGGCGGCCAGCGGCACGGCGGTCGCAAGGCCCATCAGGGCCCCAAGGCCGAGGGCGAAGATCGGTCTGGTCATCGGCGTTCTCCGGTCTGGTGACATCCAGCCAAAGCCTTCCGGGACCGGGTCACGGCGCCGTGAGAGTCCCGCGAAATCTTGATGACAGTGCGAAAACAGGCCGAAATCCTGCACAAAGGTTGACCTGACGCGGAATTTACGCTAGCGGCACCTGAACCCCTGTGGACATTTCTGTTCCGGGGTCCGACGCCCCGGGCGCGTCATGCCAGCGCCCTTCACCTTGCGGCCCGATGCCGCAACCAAGGACGCTGATGACCAAGTTTACCGACCTCGCGCTCGACCCCCGCGTGCTTCAGGCGATTTCCGAAGCCGGCTACGAAACGCCGACCCCGATCCAGGCGCAGGCGATCCCGCACGCGCTCGAAGGCAAGGACGTGCTGGGCATCGCCCAGACCGGCACCGGCAAGACCGCCAGCTTCACGCTGCCGATGATCACGCTCCTGGGCAAGGGCCGCGCCCGCGCCCGGATGCCGCGCTCGCTCGTCCTCGCGCCGACGCGGGAACTGGCCGCGCAGGTGGCCGAGAACTTCGACGTCTATGCCAAGCACACCAAGCTGACGAAGGCGCTGCTGATCGGCGGCGTGTCCTTCGGCGAGCAGGACAAGCTGATCGACCGCGGCGTCGACGTGCTGATTGCGACCCCGGGCCGGCTGCTGGACCATTTCGAACGCGGCAAGCTCTTGCTGACCGGCGTGCAGATCATGGTGGTGGACGAGGCCGACCGGATGCTCGACATGGGCTTCATCCCGGATATCGAACGCATCTTCCAGCTGACGCCGTTCACCCGCCAGACGCTGTTCTTCAGTGCCACCATGGCGCCCGAGATCGAGCGGATCACCAACACCTTCCTGCACTCGCCGGCCCGCGTCGAAGTGGCCCGCCAGGCGACGACCAGCGAGAACATCACCCAGAAGCTGATCGAGCTGACGCCGACCCGCAAGGACATGGCCGCCAAGCAGAAGCGCGAGCTGCTGCGCGCGATCATCGATGCCGAGGGCGAGGCCTGCTCGAACGCGATCATCTTCTGCAACCGCAAGACGGAAGTGGACATCGTCGCCAAGTCGCTGAAGTCGCATGGCTACGACGCTGCGCCGATCCACGGCGACCTCGACCAGAGCCAGCGGATGCGCACGCTCGACGGGTTCCGCGATGGCAGCCTGCGGTTCCTGATCGCCTCGGACGTGGCCGCGCGCGGCCTTGACGTGCCGGCGGTCAGCCACGTGTTCAACTTCGACGTCCCCAGCCAT
This sequence comes from Frigidibacter sp. MR17.14, assembly GCF_037095735.1. NCBI lineage: Bacteria > Pseudomonadati > Pseudomonadota > Alphaproteobacteria > Rhodobacterales > Paracoccaceae > Frigidibacter > Frigidibacter sp. MR17.14. Next base: position 288,982 of record NZ_JBAWKD010000003.1, read on the forward strand.
GCCGAGGACTACGTCCACCGCATCGGCCGCACCGGCCGCGCCGGGCGCAAGGGCACGGCCTACACGATCTCGACCCAGGCGGACGAGAAATACCTCGCCGCGATCGAGAGCCTGGTGAAATCCCAGCTGCCGCGCGCCGAGGCGCCCGAAGGCTTCGCGCCGTCGGAAACCGGTCGTCCCGACCGCGATCCGAAGGAAGAGCGCGGGCCGAAAGGCCGCACCCGCAGCCGCGGCGGCCGTGGCCGCGCCCGGGAGGAAGCACCGGTCGAGGCCGTCATGGCCGAGGCCCCGGTGGCCGCGCCCGTCGCAGCACCGGAACCGGTCGTGGCCGAGGCCCAGGCACCGCGCGCGCCCCGTGAAGAACGGCGTGAAGAGCGGCGCGAACCCCGCCGGGAAGAGCGTCGCGAAGAGCGCCGGGATGACCGTCGCGAGGGCCGCCGCGACCGCCGCGACCGCGAGGATGACGTGCCGGTCGTCGGCATGGGCGATCACGTCCCTGACTTCCTGATGCGCGACTTCCGCCTGAAGCCCGCCGCCGAGGCCGACAGCGCGAAGTGACCCGCCGGATCTGACGAAAGCCCCGCCCTCGCGCGGGGCTTTTTTACGCCCGCAGCGCCCCCAAAGCAAAAGGCCCCGCCGATGGCGGGGCCTTTTCAGATCAGGCGACCCGGATCACTCGGCGATCAGCCGCGAGATCACCACGGTCACTTCCGGCTTGCGGCCGATCTCTTCGACCGAGACCTGGCGCACGATCCGGCGGATCTGCTCGTCCATGCGGTCGTCATTGGCGACGGTCTTGGCATCGACGCGTTCCAGGAACTCGGCCAGCTCCTGCTCCAGCGTCTCTTCCAGCCCGGCCTTGCTGCGGCCGACCTCGGGCAGGCCCATGGTCTCGACCCAGGCATCGCCCAGCGGCAGGTCGTCCTCGTCGACGATGATCGTCACCAGCACATGCCCGTTCAGCGCCATGCGGATCCGGTCGCGAACCACGCCGTCCATCGCCCCGATCAGCACCGAACCGTCCAGATAGGTGCGCCCGGTCTCGATATACTCGACCACCTCGGGATAACCGCCCGACAGGTCGATCATCGTGCCGTTGGTCACGATCTCGGACGCGATGCCCTTAGACTCCGCCAGCTTCATGTGCTCGCGCAGGTGGCGGTGCTCGCCATGCATCGGGATCAGGATCTTCGGCTTGATCATCGCATGCGCGGCTTCCAGATCGGGCCGGTTCGCATGGCCCGAGACATGGTAGAGCCCGCCGCGGTCGTCGATCACGTCGACACCCATTTCCGAGAAGGCGTTCATGATCCGGATCACACCCTTCTCGTTGCCGGGAATGATCTTCGACGAGAAGAGGAAGGTATCGCCCTCTTTCATCTCGAGCCCCAGATACTTGCCGCGCGACAGCTGCGCCGAGGCCGCCCGGCGTTCGCCCTGCGAGCCGGTGACGATCAGCATCAGGTTGTCGCGCCCGACCTCTGCCGCCTGTTCGGGCTGCAGCACCGGCGGGAAGTCGGTCAGCACGCCGGTTTCGACCGCGACCGAAACCATGCGCCGCATCGCCCGGCCCAGCAGGCAGATCGAACGACCGGCGGCATGACCGGCCTCTGCCAGCGTCTTCAGGCGGGCAACGTTCGAGGCGAAGGTCGTGGCGACCATCATCCCGCGCTGCTCCTGCACCAGCGAGGTGATCGGCCCGGCTAGCGAGCTTTCCGAGCGGCCCGGCAGCGGCGAGAAGATGTTCGTGGAATCGCACATCATCGCCAGCACCGGCTTTTCGCGCGCGATGCCCTTCCAGACCTCGGGGTCGGTGCGTTCGCCGACGACCGGATCGGGGTCCAGCTTGAAGTCGCCGGTATGCACGATCCGGCCCGCCGGCGTGTCGATCACCAGACCCGAGCTTTCCGGGATCGAATGCGCGATCGGCACGAACTGGACCTTGAACGGCCCGCACTCGATCGTCGCGGGGCGCGGCTCGTGGATGTTGATCACGTCGACGGGCTGGCCGTGATCCTCCATCTTCAGCTTGGCGATGGCGGCGGTGAATTTGCGCGCATGGATCGGCGCCCGCAGCCGCGGCCACAGATGCGCCAGCGCGCCGATGTGGTCTTCATGCGCATGCGTGATGAAGATGCCTTCCAGCCGATCGGCCGCAGCCTCGAGCCACGAGATGTCGGGCATGATCAGGTCGACGCCGGGGCTCGTGTCCATGTCGGGGAAGCTCACGCCCAGATCGACGAGGATCAGGCGCTCTTTCCCCTCGGGCCCATAGCCGTAGACATAGGCGTTCATGCCGATCTCGCCCGCGCCGCCGAGCGGCAGATAGATCAGGCGGTCCTTTTTCATCCGGTCTCCAGTGCCGTGTTGTGCCGGTGGATCAGCACCAGCCCGTGCATGGTCAGGTCATCCTCGATCGCGTCGAAGAGATCCGTGCCCTGGGCAAACAGCGGCGCGAGGCCGCCTGTCGCGATCACCTTCATAGGTCTTTCGCGTTCGATCCTTATCTGGCGCACGATCCCTTCCACAAGCCCGATATAGCCCCAATAGACCCCCGACTGCATGCAGGCGACGGTATTGGTGCCGATGGCGGATTGCGGTTTGGTTACGTCCACGTGAGGAAGCGCCGCCGCGGCCATGTGCAGGGCCTCCAGCGACAGGTTCACCCCCGGCGCGATCACCCCGCCGATATAGGCGCCGTCATCGTCGACGACGTCGAAGGTCGTCGCGGTGCCGAAGTCGACGACCACGATGTTGCCGCCGTGGCGGTCGAAGCCCGCGACGGTGTTCACCAGCCGGTCCGGCCCGACCGTGGTGCCCTGATCGACCCGCGGCGCCACCGGCAGCGCGCATTCCGGCTTGCCCACCTGCAGCGCGCGGCAATCGAAATAGCGGTTGGCAAGGACGCGCAGGTTGAACACCACCCGCGGCACGGTCGACGAGATGATCACCTCGCCGATCCTCACCTCGAGCTTGCGCAGGTTCATCAGCCCCGAAAGCCAGACGTAATATTCGTCGGCGGTGCGGCGGTGATCGGTGCGCATCCGCCAGGTCGACAGGAACTGCGTCCCGTCCCAGATCGAGAACACGGTGTTGGTATTGCCGCAGTCGATGCAGAGCAGCATGGAAACTCCCTCCCGGGGTCGTCTCAGAAGAAGAGGTCGGCGGCGGGCAGCGCGCGGCGACCCTCGGCGGTCATCAGCACGATCGAGCCGTCGGCGTCGATGGTCTCGAACGTTCCCTCGATCGTCTCGGACATGGTGCGCGCGACGATCGGCTGGCCCAGCCGGGTGACGCGGGCCAGGAAGGCCTCGCGCAGCGGGCTGAAGCCATAGGCCAGCAGCTGCGCCTCCCACCGGGCGAAGGCCGGGGCGAGACGGTCCAGCAGCTCTTCGGGCGTCACCGCGATCCCGGTCTCGCCGGCGACGGACACCGGGCGCGGGGCGCGCGGGTCGCGGTCGGCGGGGTCCGGGGCATGGGCAAGGTTCACGCCGATGCCGATGGCGATCTTCTCGCCGCCGGCGATGCCCTCGATCAGGATGCCGGACACCTTGCCGCCATTCAGCAGCACGTCGTTGGGCCATTTCAGCGCCAGCCGCGCCGCGGGGCCCAGCAGGGCCGACAGCGCCTCTTCCAGCGCCAGCGCCGCCACGAAGCTGCGCAGCGCCGCCTGCGACGGCCCGCCCGCCGGGCGCATCACCAGGGTTGCCGCGAAATTGCCCACCGGGTCGACCCAGGCGCGGCCGCGACGGCCACGCCCCGCGGTCTGCCGGTGGGCAAGGATCCAGGCCGGGCGGGTCAGGCTGGGCCCGATCCGCGCGGCTTCCGAATTGGTGCTGTCGACCTCGGCCAGGACGTGGCGCGCCACGCCCTCGGGCCAGGCCCAGCGGTCGCTGTCGTCAGCGGACAAGGGCTTCCGCCGCCAGCGCCGCGGCACCCTCGACACCGAACATGTTCACCACGCCCAGCACCATGATCGCCGCCGAGCCGATCAGCAGGATCCACTGCGCGGCGGGCATGTGGCCATCCAGCGTCTCGCCCTCGGCACCGAAGTACATGAAGAAGACGATGCGCAGGTAGTAATAGGCGCCGATCACCGAGGCGATCACGCCCAGCACCGCCACAAGGCTGTAGCCGGCCGAGACCGCGGCCATCAGCACGCCGTACTTGGCGAAGAACCCGAGCATCGGCGGCACGCCGGCCAGCGAGAACATCAGCACCAGCAGCGCCAGCGCCTTGGTGGGTTCACGCTTGGCATACTGGTTCAGCGCCTTGATGTCGGTGACGGGCTGGCCGTCGCGGCTCATCGACAGGATGAAGGCGAAGGTGCCGATGTTCATCGTGACGTAGATCGCCATGTAGACCAGCATCGCCTTGACGCCGAGCGCGGTGCCCGCCAGCAGGCCCAGCAGCGCGTAGCCCATGTGCGCGATCGAGGAATAGGCCATCAGGCGCTTGATGTTGGTCTGACCGATCGCGGCGACCGAGCCCACGAACATCGACAGCACCGCCAGCAGCGCGATGATCTGGCCCCAGTCGGCGGCGGCCATGCCGAAGCCGTCGAACATCACCCGCGCGAACAGGCCCATCGCCGCGACCTTGGGGGCGGTGGCGAAGAAGGCGGTGACCGGGGTCGGCGCGCCTTCGTAGACGTCCGGCGTCCACATGTGGAACGGCACGGCCGAAACCTTGAAGGCCAGACCCACGATCAGGAACACGAGGCCGAAGAGCAGGCCGATCGGCAGATGCTCGGTCGCGCCGATGGCCTGGGTGATGCCGGCGAAGGTGGTGGTGCCCGAGAAGCCGTAGGTCAGCGAGGCGCCGTAGAGCAGCATCCCCGACGACAGCGCGCCCAGCACGAAGTACTTCAGGCCGGCCTCGGTCGACTTCACGCTGTCGCGGCGGATCGCGGCGACGACGTAAAGCGCCAGCGACTGCAGCTCGAGCCCCATGTAGAGCGTCATCAGGTCGCCGGCCGAGACCATGACCATCATGCCCACCGTCGCGAGCGCGATCAGGATCGGGTATTCGAAGCGGCCCATGTCGCGCTTCATCATGTAGTCATGGCTCATCACCAGCACGGCGGCGCCGGCCAAGAGCAGCGTCACCTTGGCGAAGCGGGCGAAGCCGTCGTCGAGGAACAGGCCCGCGAAGGCCACGCGGCTGCCCTGCCCGCCCAGGCCAATCATCGCCGCCAGCAGCACGAAGACCGCGGCGGTGATCCAGGTGATGGTTCCGGTCAGCTTGTCCTTGCCGCAGCAGACGCCGACCAGCAGCATCACCATGGCGTAGAATGCCAAGAGGGCCTCGGGCAGGACCGTGTTGAAATCGGCGGAGGTCATGTCGGAACCCTCAGTGGCTGGCCGGGGCAGCATCCGCCGTCTGGGCGGGCTGCGCGGCCTGATAGTCGGAAACCAGCGCCTCGACCGAGGGGCCGATGATGTCGGTCACGGCCTTCGGATAGACGCCGAGGAACAGGGTCATCACCACGAGGGGCGCGAAGATCGCCTTCTCGCGGCGGTCCATGTCGGTGATCAGCTTCAGGCTTTCCTTGATCAGGTCGCCGAAGACCACCCGGCGGTAGAGCCAGAGCGCGTAGGCCGCCGAGAAGATCACGCCGGTGGCGGCGACGAAGGTGACCCAGGTGTTGACCTGGAAGACGCCCATGATCGTCAGGAATTCGCCGACGAACCCGCTGGTGCCCGGCAGGCCCACGTTCGCCATGGTGAAGAACATGAACAGCAGCGCATAGGCCGGCATCCGGTTCACGAGGCCGCCATAGGCCGCGATCTCGCGGGTGTGCATCCGGTCATAGATCACGCCGACGCAGAGGAAGAGCGCGCCCGAGATGAAGCCGTGGCTGATCATCTGGAAGATCGCGCCGTCGATCCCCTGCTGGTTCGCGGCGAAGATGCCCATGGTCACGTAGCCCATGTGCGCGACCGAGGAATAGGCGATGACTTTCTTCATGTCGGACTGCGCCAGCGCCACGAGGCTGGTGTAGACGATCGCGATCGCCGAGAGCCACAGCACGAAGGGGCCGAGCAGGTCCGAAGCGATCGGGAACATCGGCAGCGAGAAGCGCAGGAAGCCGTAGCCGCCCATCTTCAGCAGGATAGCGGCCAGCACCACGGAACCGGCGGTCGGCGCCTGCACGTGGGCGTCGGGCAGCCAGGTGTGCACCGGCCACATCGGCATCTTCACCGCGAAGCTGGCGAAGAAGGCGATCCACAGCAGCGTCTGCAGGCCACCGGCGACATGGAAGCCCAGCACCACCATCGGCGCCGACGAGAAGTCGTGCTTCAGAAGCGCGACGATATCGGTGGTTCCGGCGTCGACATACATCGCGATCATCGCGATCAGCATCAGCACCGAGCCGAGGAAGGTGTAGAGGAAGAACTTGAAGGACGCGTAGATCCGGTCCTTGCCGCCCCAGATGCCGATGATCAGGAACATCGGGATCAGGCCCGCCTCGAAATAGGCGTAGAACAGCACCAGATCGAGCGCGACGAAGACGCCGATCATCAGCCCTTCCAGCATCAGGAAGGCGATCATGTATTCCTTCACCCGCTTGTCGACGGTCCAGCAGGACCAGATCGTCAGCGGCATGATGAAGGTGGTCAGCATCACGAACAGGACCGAGATCCCGTCGACGCCGACCTTGTATTTCAGGCCCATGATCCAGTCGTGGTCTTCCACGAACTGGAACCCGGTGTTGCTGGCATCGAAGCCCGCCAGCAGGAACAGCGAGACCAGGAAGGTCACGGTGGTGGCGACCAGCGCCACCCATTTCGCGTTGGCCTGGGCCGCCTTGTCGTCGCCGCGCAGGAAGATCGCAAGGATCAGCGCCGCCACGATCGGCGTGAAGGTGATGATGGAGAGGAGGTTTTCCATTGTCTGTCCCCGGGGCCCTTCTCAGTTTCCGGCCATCAGGGCCGCCCAGGTGATCAGGACCGCAATCCCGATCACCATCGCGAAGGCATAGTGGAAGAGGTAGCCCGACTGCGCCCGCGTCGCGAGGCGGGTGAAGAACGGCACGATCCCCATCGCGACCCCGTTGATCGAGCCGTCGATGACATTCCCGTCGCCGCGCTTCCACAGGAAGGCGCCAAGGCATTTGGCGGGGCGCACGAAGAGCACTTCGTAGACCTCGTCGAAATACCACTTGTTCAGCAGGAACTGGTAGAGAACCGGCTGGTTCGCGGCCAGGCGGCGCGGCAGCGAGGTGTCCTTGATGTAGAACATCCAGGCCGTCACCAGTCCGAGCAGCATCGCGATGAAGGGCGAGACCTTCACCCAGGCCGGGGCGTGGTGCGCCTCGTCCAGCACGTGGTTGTCGGGCGCCATGTAGATCGCGCCGATCGGGCCGATCTCGGCATGGGCCTCGGTCGTCGCGGCCGGCTCGGCGCCATGGGCGGCGGGCGCCTCGCCGGTCGCGGCCTCGGTGGTCGCATGCTCGGTCGCGGCGGCTTCGGTGGTCGCGGCGGGCGCGTGGCCCTCGGCCGCGCCTTCCGACGCCTCGGCGTGATGCGGCATGCCGAAGAAGGCCGACATCTTCTCGTGGTCGCCGAAGAAGCTGTTGTACCAGACCATGCCCGAGAAGACCGCGCCGATCGCCAGCACGCCCAGCGGCACCAGCATCACCATCGGGCTTTCATGCGCGTGGTCATGCGCGTGATGGTCGCCCCGCGGCTTGCCGTAGAAGGTCATGAAGATCAGCCGCCACGAGTAGAACGAGGTGAACATCGCCGCGATCACCAGCATCCAGAAGGCATAGCCGACGCCCGAGGCATAGGCGCTCTCGATGATCGCGTCCTTCGACAGGAAGCCGGCGAAGCCGATGTGGGTCAGCGGAATGCCGACGCCGGTGATCGCCAGCGTGCCGATCATCATCGCCCAGAAGGTCATCGGGATCTTCTTCCGCAGGCCGCCGTAGTTGCGCATGTCCTGCTCGTGATGCATCGCGTGGATGACCGAGCCGGCGCCCAGGAAGAGCATCGCCTTGAAGAAGGCGTGGGTCAGCAGGTGGAACATCGCGGCGCCATAGACGCCCGAGCCCGCGGCCACGAACATGTAGCCCAGCTGCGAACAGGTCGAGTAGGCGATGACGCGCTTGATGTCGTTCTGCACCAGACCGACGGTCGCGGCGAAGAAGGCCGTGGTCGCGCCGATGTAGATGATGAAGGTCTTGGCTTCCGGCGCATATTCGTACAGCGGCGACATCCGGCAGACCAGGAACACGCCGGCGGTCACCATGGTCGCGGCGTGGATCAGCGCCGACACCGGGGTCGGGCCTTCCATCGCGTCCGGCAGCCAGGTGTGCAGCAGCAGCTGCGCCGATTTGCCCATCGCGCCGACGAACAGCAGGAAGGCCAGCACGTTGGCGGCGTTCCAGTCGGTCCACAGGAAGGTGACGGTGCTTTGCGCCAGCGTCGGCGCGGCGGCGAAGATGTCGTCGAAATGGATCGAGTCGACCATGAAGTAGAGGCCGGCGATGCCCAGCAGGAACCCGAAGTCGCCGACGCGGTTCACGATGAAGGCCTTCATCGCCGCCGCGCAGGCCGAGGGCTTGCGGTAGTAGAAGCCGATCAGCAGGTACGAGGCGACACCGACGCCCTCCCAGCCGAAGAACATCTGCAGCAGGTTGTCCGCCGTCACCAGCATCAGCATGGCGAAGGTGAAGAACGACAGATAGGCGAAGAAGCGCGCCTTGTAGTGCTCGTGATGGCCCCAGTTGTCGTCATGGGCCATGTAGCCCATCGAGTAGAGGTGCACGAGGGTCGAGACCGTGGTCACGACGATCAGCATCGTCGCGGTCAGCCGGTCGAGCCGGATCGACCAGGCGGTGTCCAGCGTGCCCGACTGCACCCAGTCGAGGATCTGGATCTGCCGCATCTCGCCGTCGAAGCCGAGGAAGACGATCCAGCTGAACAGGCAGGCCAGCGCCAGCAGGCCGGTGGTCAGATACTGCGCGCCGGTCTCCGAGATCACGCGCCAGCCGAAGCCCGCGATGATCGCGCCGACCAGCGGGGCGAAGAGGATGATCGTTTCCATGTTCGCCTTACCCTTTCATCACGTTGACGTCTTCGACGTCGATCGTGCCGCGGTTGCGGAAGAAGCAGACGAGGATCGCAAGGCCGATCGCCGCCTCGGCCGCCGCGACCGTCAGCACGAACATGGTGAAGACCTGCCCCGCGAGGTCGCCGAGCGCCGCCGAGAAGGCCACCATGTTGATGTTGACCGCCAGCAGCATCAGTTCGATCGACATCAGGATGACGATCACGTTCTTCCGATTGAGGAAGATCCCGAAGATCCCGATCACGAACAGCGCGGCAGCCACGCCAAGGTAGTGGGTCAATCCGATCATTCTCGTCCCTCCGGGTGCGCTTCACCCGCTTCTTTCACCCGGCCCCTGCGGGGGGCCGTATTCTCTTGTCCTGCCGCCGGACCCGGCGTCAGTGCAGGCCCTGCCCCGGCTTCACGTCGCGCATCTCGACGGCTTCCTCGGGCTTGCGGTACATCTGGAACAGCACGTCCTGGCGCTTCACGTCCTTGCGGTGGCGCAGCGTCAGCACGATCGCCCCGATCATCGCGACCAGCAGCACCAGCGCCGCCATCTGGAACAGGAAGACGTACTTGTCATAGAGCAGCGCGCCGAGCGCCGCGGTGTTGGTCACGCCCTCGGGCGTCGGTGCCGCGCGCAGCCCCATCGCCGCCGAGGAGCCTTCCCAGCTGCCGAAGGCAAGGCCCAGCTGCAGCAGGATCACCACGCCGACCAAGAGGCCCAGCGGCATGTAGCGCGCCAGTTCGCCCTTCAGCTCGGCGAAGTCGACGTCCAGCATCATGACCACGAACAGGAACAGCACCGCGACCGCGCCGACATAGACGATGATCAGCAGCATCGCCACGAACTCGGCGCCCATCAGCACGAACAGGCCCGCCGCCGACAGGAAGGCGAGGATCAGCCACAGAACTCCGTGCACCGGGTTCTTCGTCACCACGACCATCAGGCCCGATACCACCGCGATCACCGCGAAGAGGTAGAAGGCAAATTCGAAAAAGGTCATCCCCGGGCCCTCACTTAGCGTCCCTCATTCCGTCTCGTCCAATTCGCGGAACACGCCTTGGGCAAGTTCCAGCGCCTTGGTCATGGCGGGCAGGCCGCCGAACATGCTCATCTGGTAGATCACTTCCGCGATCTCCCGTTTCTTTGCCCCCGCCTCCAGCGCGTGGCGGATCGCAAGCTTCAGCTGCGGTTCCGCATGCGCGCCCAGCACGGTCAGCGCCGCGATCGTCACCAGAAGCCTCGTCTTGGCGTCCAGCCCGTCGCGGTTGAAGGTCTTGCCGAACCACATCTCCATGAAGTCCTTGGACATCGTGGGAATGAGGTTCTCGAACCCCTTGAAGCTGAAATTCTCCATGGCCGGGTTGAAAGCGCGGGCCATTTCCTGGCCCTGCTCCATCATCGTCCGAAACATCTTGGAGAATTCGTCACTCATCTGTAGGGCGCGTCCATCTCGAGGTTGCGGGCGATCTCGGCTTCCCAGCGGGCGCCGTTCGCAAGGAGCTTCTCCTTGTCGTAGAACAGCTCTTCGCGGGTTTCCGTGGCGAATTCGAAGTTCGGCCCCTCGACGATCGCATCGACCGGGCAGGCTTCCTGACAGAAGCCGCAGTAGATGCATTTCGTCATGTCGATGTCGTAGCGCGTGGTGCGGCGGCTGCCGTCCTCGCGCGGTTCGGCATCGATGGTGATCGCCTGCGCGGGGCAGATCGCCTCGCACAGCTTGCAGGCGATGCAGCGCTCTTCCCCGTTGGGATAGCGGCGCAGCGCGTGCTCACCCCGGAAGCGGGGCGACAGCGGGCCCTTCTCGTGCGGGTAGTTGATGGTCTCCTTCGGGGCGAAGAAGTATTTCATCCCCAGGCCGAAGCCCTTGATGAAATCCATCATGAAGAAATAGTGCGCGGCGCGCGCGACATCGAATGCCATGGCGTCAGCCTCCCATCGACCAGCGGGCCCAGAGGCCGCCGAGAACTTCGTAGCGGGCGAGGATCGAGACCAGCACGACCCAGATCAGCGACAGCGGAAGGAACACCTTCCAGCCGATCCGCATCAGCTGGTCGTAGCGGTAGCGCGGCACGATCGCCTTCACCATCGCGAACATGAAGAAGAAGAACCACATCTTCACGAACATCCAGAAGAACCCGTCGGGCAGACCCGGGATCGGGCTCAGCCAGCCGCCGAAGAACAGGATCGACAGCAGGGCGCACATCAGGAAGATCGCGATGTATTCGCCGGCCATGAACAGCAGGAACGGGGTCGAGCTGTATTCGACCTGGTAGCCGGCGACGAGTTCCGATTCCGCTTCCGGAAGGTCGAAGGGCGGGCGGTTCGTTTCGGCCAGCGCCGAGACGAAGAACAGCACGACCATCGGCAGGTGCGGCAGCCAGTACCAGTTGAACAGGCCATAGGCGCCGTCCTGCGCGCGGACGATGTCGCCGAAGCTCATCGAGCCGGTCGAGATGATCACCCCGATGATGATCAGGCCCAGCGACACCTCGTAAGAGATCATCTGCGCGGCCGACCGCAGCGAGCCGAGGAACGGGTATTTCGAGTTCGAGGCCCAGCCGCCCATGATCACGCCGTAGACTTCCAGCGAGGACACGGCGAAGACGAACAGCACGGCCACGTTGATGTCCGACAGCACCCAGCCATCGGCCAGCGGGATCACCGCGAAGGCCATCATCGCCAGCACGAAGCTGAGGATCGGCGCCAGGAAGAAGACGAACTTGTCGGCGCCCGCGGGCACGACGACTTCCTTGAGGATGTATTTCAGCGCATCCGCGAAGGTCTGCATCAGGCCCCAGGGCCCGACGACGTTCGGACCGCGCCGCAGCTGCACGGCAGCCCAGATCTTCCGGTCGCCATAGACCATGAAGATCAGCGAGATCATCACGAAAGCCACCACGCCGATCGCCTGCACGAGGATCAGCAGGAAGGTGCCCAAGGATGTGTTCAGAAACTCAGCCATCTTGCCTTATGTCCCTCAGACCGTCGGTATTCCCTGCGCGGCGCAATCGGCGACGACGACTTCCGCGTCGAGCGTCGAAATGCCGCGGGGCAGCGCTGGCGAGATCGTGTAAACCGCATCCGCCTTCCAAACGCCACCCTCTTCGTCGACATTCGTGCGCACATGGCGCGCGAAGCCGTAGCCCCGGATCAGGGCGTATTGTGCCGCCGCGCAGGCCGCATAGGCCTCCACGTCGGGCAGGCCGCGTGCGCCCGACATCGCCACGCGGAAGTTGACCAGATCACCCGACAGAAGCCGGGTCTCGATTCCCCTGTACTGGGGGGTGTAGTCGGGGCGGGCCGCCCCCTGCCCGACCGTGGCCGGGCTGCCGGTCGCCGCCGGCGCGCAGCCCGACAGCGCGGCCGAAAGGCCGGCTGCGGTCAGCGCGGTGAAGGCGGCGCGCGGCATCAGTTCACTCCGCCGCCATCGGAACCGCGGCGCGCTCGGCGGCAAGCTTCGACAGCTCCGCCATCAGCGCCGAGGCGCGCGCGATCGGGTTCGTGAGGTAGAAGTCCTTGACCGTGGCGCGGAAGTCCGCGGCCGGCAGATCGCGCAGCTCGAGGCTCGGCAGCGCGTTCTCGACCACGGTGTCGACCTTGGCCAGATGCGGCACCGCCGCGACCAGCTTCTGGCGCAGCTGCGCGAGGCTGTCCCAGGGCAGGGTCGCACCCAGCTCGGCCGAGACGGCGCGCAGGATCGCCCAGTTCTCCTTGGCCTCGCCCGGCGCGAAACCGGCGCGGAACGCCAGCTGCGGGCGGCCTTCGGTGTTCACGAACAGCCCGTTCTCTTCGGTATAGGCGGCGCCCGGCAGGATCAGGTCGGCGCGATGCGCGCCCCGGTCGCCGTGGCTGCCCTGATAGATCACGAAGGGACCGGCGGCGATCTCGACCTCGTCGGCGCCCAGCGACCAGATCACCTCGGCGCCCTCGATCGCGGCCGGCAGACCGCCCTCGGTCACCGCGCCCACGTCCATCGCGCCCACGCGGGCGGCAGCGGTGTGCAGGACCAGCACCTTCGAGGCGGTGTTGGCCGCCAGTTTCAGCACCTGCGCCATGACCGCGGCGCCATCGGCCTCGGCCAGCGCGCCGGCGCCGACGATGATCAGCGTGTTCTTGGCGCGGGTCTCGTCCGAGATCTCCTTGTCGGCCAGCGCGACCAGCGCCGCGCGGTCGGTGCCGACATGGGCATAGTCATAAGTCAGGTCCACGGCCTTGCCGATCAGCCCGACCTGTGCGCCGCGCGCCCAGGCCTTGCGGATCCGGGCGTTCAGCACCGGCGCCTCGTCGCGCGGGTTGGTGCCGATCAGCTGGATCATCTCGGCGCTGTCGATGTCCTCGATCGTCGCGTTGCCGACATAGGCGCCACGTTCGCCCGCGACCAGACGCGCACCGTCGGTCCGGCATTCCACCTTGCCGCCCAGCCCCTCGATCAGGGTCTTCAGCGAGAACACTGCCTCGACCGGGGCCAGGTCACCGACCAGACCCGCAACCTTCTTGCCCTTCATGGCAGCGGCGGCGGCGGCCAGCGCCTCGCCCCAGCTCGCCTTCCGCAGCTTGCCGTTTTCACGGATGTAGGGCGTGTCGAGCCGCTGGCGGCGCAGGCCGTCCCAGACGAAGCGGGTCTTGTCGCTGATCCACTCCTCGTTCACCGCGTCGTTGTTGCGCGGCAGGATGCGCATCACTTCGCGGCCCTTGGTGTCGACCCGGATGTTCGAGCCGAGCGCGTCCATGACGTCGATCGTCTCGGTCTTGGTCAGCTCCCACGGACGGGCGGTGAAGGCATAGGGCTTCGAGACCAGCGCGCCCACCGGGCAGAGGTCGATGATGTTGCCCTGCAGGTTCGAGGCCAGCGTCTGGTTCAGATAGCTGGTGATCTCGGCATCCTCGCCGCGCCCGGTCTGGCCCATCTGGTGGATGCCCGCCACTTCCGTGGTGAAGCGCACGCAGCGGGTGCAGGAGATGCAGCGGGTCATGTGCGTCTCGACCAGCGGGCCGAGGTTCAGATCCTCGGACGCCCGCTTCGGCTCGCGGTAGCGGCTGAAGTCGACGCCATAGGCCATCGCCTGGTCCTGCAGGTCGCATTCGCCGCCCTGGTCACAGATCGGGCAATCGAGCGGGTGGTTGATGAGCAGGAACTCCATCACCCCTTCGCGCGCCTTCTTCACCATCGGCGAGTTGGTCTTGATGACCGAGGGCGCGCCATCGGGGCCGGGACGCAGGTCCTTGATCTGCATCGCGCAGGAGGCGGCGGGCTTCGGCGGGCCGCCGACGACCTCGACCAGGCACATGCGGCAGTTGCCGGCGATCGAGAGACGCTCGTGGTAACAGAAGCGCGGCACCTCGATCCCGGCCTGCTCGCAGGCCTGGATGATCGTGAGGTTCGGATCGACCTCGACTTCGCGGTCGTCGATGATGATCTTGCGCAGGTTAGACATGTCTCTCTCCGCTCAGCGGTTGTCGCCCGAGGGCCAGCGTTTCAGCGCCAGCACCCAGAGCGCAATCAGGTTCACGACCGGCAGCAGCGCCAGCAGCACCCACCAGCCCGAATGGCCGGTCCGCTGCAGGATGCGCACCACCGGCCAGAAGACGATCGCGAAGACCACCGCGCTCCAGATCAGCGCGGGGAGTCCGGTCGCCTGGTAGGCAAATCCGTGCATTTCCATTCCGTCACCCGCCGGGTTCATGCGCAGGCCCCCGCAAACTGCCAGGACCCTGCCACGAACCGGCCCTGGGCCGTCGCGTCATAGCGCCGCCCGGCGCCCTCGCAGGCCAGCCGCGCCACGTCCTTGGCGGCCTTGCCTTCGTCATAGCGCATCGCGCCGCCCGCCCGGGTGACGCTGACCATTTCGCCCGAGACCGCCTGCGCGCCCGCGCCGGTGAACCGCAGGCCCGCGGGGCCGCGGGTCACGCCGGCATGGAAGCTTTCGCCCTTGTAGGCGATCGGCGAGCCGGGGCTCATCGCGGTGTGGGTGGCAGAGAATCCCTGCGGGCTCTCGCGCAGGTTCGGGTTGCCGCAGGCTGCGAGAGCCCCGACGCCGACCATGCCGATGATCCCCATGGGTTTCACGTCCGCCCTGCCCCTTACTCGGCCGCCATGGCGCCCATGCGCCCGGTCTTCTTGGCCTTGATGCGGTCTTCGATCTCTTCGCGGTAGTGACGGATCAGACCCTGGATCGGCCAGGCCGCCGCGTCGCCCAGCGCGCAGATCGTGTGGCCTTCGACCTGCTTGGTCACCGACAGCAGCATGTCGATTTCCTCGGGCTCGGCGTCGCCGGTCACCAGACGGTCCATGACCCGCATCATCCAGCCGGTGCCTTCCCGGCAGGGCGTGCACTGGCCGCAGCTCTCGTGCTTGAAGAACTTCGACAGCCGCCAGACGGCTTTGATCACGTCGGTCGACTGGTCCATCACGATCATGCAGGCGGTGCCGAAGGACGACTTCAGCTCGCGCATCCCGTCATAGTCCATGATCGCATCGTCGCACTGGCTGGCGGGGATGATCGGGCAGGACGCGCCGCCGGGGATCACCGCCTTCAGGTTCGACCAGCCGCCGCGCACACCGCCGCCATGCTTCTCGATCAGCTCGCGCATCGAGATCGACATGGTTTCCTCGATGACGCAGGGCGTGTTCACATGGCCCGACATCGCGAACAGCTTCACGCCGGCGTTGTTCGGGCGCCCGAAGGACGCGAACCACTCGCCGCCGCGGCGCAGGATCGAGGGCACGACCGCGATCGATTCCACGTTGTTCACCGTGGTCGGGCAGCCGTAAAGGCCCGCGCCGGCCGGGAACGGCGGCTTCATCCGCGGCATGCCCTTGCGGCCTTCGAGGCTTTCCAGCAGCGCGGTTTCCTCGCCGCAGATATAGGCGCCGGCGCCGTGGTGCAGGAAGACGTCGTGGTCATAGCCCGAACCGGCGGCGTTCTTGCCGATCAGGCCCGCGTCGTAGCATTCGTCGATGGCGGCCTGCAGGGCCTCCTTCTCGCGCACGTATTCGCCACGGATGTAGATGTAGGTCGCCACCGCGTTCATCGCGAAGCCGGCGATCAGCGCGCCCTCGATCAGCGTGTGCGGATCGTGGCGCATGATCTCGCGGTCCTTGCAGGTCGCGGGTTCGGATTCGTCGGCGTTGATGACCAGATAGGCCGGGCGGCCGTCCGACTGCTTCGGCATGAAGGACCACTTGAGACCGGTCGGGAAGCCCGCACCGCCGCGCCCGCGCAGGCCCGACTTCTTCATCTCTTCGATGATCCAGTCGCGCCCCTTCTGCAGGATCGACGCCGTGCCGTCCCAATGGCCGCGCATCTGCGCGCCCTTCAGGCTGCGGTCATGCATCCCGTAGAGGTTGGTAAAGATCCGGTCCTGATCCTTCAGCATCTCACTCTCTCCCCTTCCGGGCCCCTTCCGGGTCTCACTTGCGGGCCAGCTGCCGCTTGATCCGCCATGTCACCACGAGCGCCCAGATGAACGCCGCGATCGCCGCGAGGTCGAACAGGAAGGCGTAACTCGGGTCGAGCCCCAGTGTGCCTCCCAGCCATCCGGCCGCCAACCACGCGATCATCGTCACCGCGATGACCACCGCCACCATCCGCGCCTCGCGCTGAAGGGCCTTCTGGTCGGAACCGGACATCCGGCCTCAGTAGTCGTTCGTCTTGGCCCGGCGCAGGAACTCGTCGCGCCCGACCTCGAGGATCAGCTTCGCCTGCGCCTGCCACCTGTCGCGGGTGACGCGGCCCTTGAAGCCCTTCAGGTTGCCGTCCACCCAGGCGACCTCGGCCGGGCTCCAGCCCGCGATCTGGTCGTAGTGATAGATGCCAAGACCGTGAAGAACCTCTTCCAGTTTCGGCCCGATGCCTTCCAGCACCTTCAGATCGTCGCCGGCGCCCTCGCGCGGGGCGGTCAGGCCCTGCGGCTGCACGCCCTCGCCCTCGGCCTCGACCGGCATCTCGGACGGGCCGGTCGGACCCGCCTCGGGGGTGACCGCCGCCGCGCTGTCGGCCGGGGCCTCCTGCACGGTGATCCCGGTGTCATCGGCGGGCAGGCCCGCACCCGGGGTCGCCTCGGTCGCCGGGTTGGCGGCATAGGGCGGCTGGGCCACGAAATTCGGGTTCGCTTCCCAGACCTGCGGCTGCGAGCCGGCGATCCAGGGCGTGGTGATCGGAACCTCGGTCCCGTCGATGCGCTTCACCGTTTCGCCGATGTCCACCGCGCGCTGCACCGAGCCGTTGAACGGCGCGCCGCCGGTGAACTCGGTCAGGCTGGTCAGGCCGCCCGCCGGTTCCGAGGAATAGCGCCCGATTTCCGAACCCGGGCGCGGCACGGAACCGGCCGCCAGGTCGTCGATCAGCTTTTCCAGCCCCGCGGGGGTCAGGTCCTCGTAATAGTCCTTGCCGATCTGGGCCATCGGCGCGTTGGCGCAGGCGCCCAGGCACTCGACCTCTTCCCAGCTGAACTTGCCGTCGGCCGAAACCTCATGCGCGTGCTTGGCGATCTTCGCCTTGCAGACGTCGATCAGGTCCTCGGCGCCGGTGATCATGCAGGAAGTGGTGCCGCAGATCTGGAAATGCGCAATGGACCCCGTGGGTTGCAGCTGGAACATGAAGTAGAACGTCGCCACTTCCAGCGCCCGGATATAGGCCAGGTCCAGCAGGCCCGCGACATATTCGATCGCCGGGCGGCTCAGCCAGCCCTCCTGCTCCTGCGCGCGGAACAGCAGCGGGATGATCGCCGAGGCCTGACGGCCGGCGGGGTATTTCGAGATCTGGCCCTGCGCCCAGGCGTAGTTCGCGGGCGTGAATTCGAAGCTTTCCGGCTGGACCGGATGCAGGCGACGCAGCATTAGCGGTCCACCTCCCCAAACACGATATCCATGGTGGCGATCAGCGCCGAGACGTCGGCCAGCTGGTGGCCCTTGCCCATCCAGTCCATCGCCTGCAGGTGCAGGTAGCCCGGAGCGCGGATCTTGGCGCGATAGGGTTTGTTCGACCCGTCGGCGACCAGATAGACGCCGAATTCGCCCTTCGGCGCCTCGACGGCGGCATAGACCTCGCCGGCCGGGACGTGGAAGCCCTCGGTGTAAAGCTTGAAGTGGTGGATCAGCGCTTCCATCGAGCGCTTCATCTCGGCCCGCTTCGGCGGCGTGACCTTGCCGCGCGCGAGGACGTCGCCCGGGGTTTTCCGAAGCATGTCACAGGCTTGCCGGCAGATCTTCACGCTTTCGTACATCTCCTTCACCCGGCACAGATACCGGTCGAAGCAGTCGCCATTGGTGCCGACCGGCACCTGGAACTCGAAATCGTCGTAGTTCTCGTAGGGCTGCGAGCGGCGCAGGTCCCAAGCCAGGCCCGAGCCGCGGGCCATCACGCCCGAGAAGCCCCAGTCCAGAACGTCCTGTTCCTTGACCACGCCGATGTCGACGGTGCGCTGCTTGAAGATGCGGTTGTCCGTCACCAGCCCGTCGATGTCGTCGAGCTTCTTCGGGAACTCCTGCATCCACAGGTCGATGTCCTCGATCAGCTTCGGCGGCAGATCCTGGTGCACGCCACCGGGGC
The DNA here is from genome assembly GCF_037095735.1 of Frigidibacter sp. MR17.14. Taxonomy (NCBI): domain Bacteria; kingdom Pseudomonadati; phylum Pseudomonadota; class Alphaproteobacteria; order Rhodobacterales; family Paracoccaceae; genus Frigidibacter; species Frigidibacter sp. MR17.14. Next base: position 307,600 of record NZ_JBAWKD010000003.1, read on the forward strand.
GGAAATAGGCCGAGTGCAAGCGCGCGCCGCAGGCACGCTCGTAGAACACCATCAGCTCTTCGCGGGCGACGAAGCCCCAGAGCGGCGGCGTCAGCGCGCCGACGTCCATCGCGCCGGTGGTGACGTTCAGCAGGTGGTTCAGGATCCGGCCGATTTCCGAATAGAGCACCCGGATGATCTGCGCACGCTTCGGCACCTCGACGCCGACCAGACGCTCGATCGCCAGGCACCAGGCATGCTCCTGGTTCATCGGCGCCACGTAGTCGAGGCGGTCGAAATACGGCAGGTTCTGCAGATAGGTCCGCGACTCCATGAGCTTTTCGGTGCCGCGGTGCAGCAGGCCGATATGCGGGTCCGCACGCTCCACGATCTCGCCGTCAAGTTCGAGCACCAGACGCAAAACACCATGCGCCGCAGGGTGTTGCGGGCCGAAGTTGATGTTGAAGTTGCGGATCTTCTGCTCGCCCGTCAGCGCGTCGTCAAAAGTGCCGTCCATGCTCACGCCCCCATCCAGTTGGCCTGCCAGCGTTCCGGCAGCGGGCCGAAATTCTGCGCCACATAGGCATATTGCGGCGCAAGGAAGTCCTGCGCCTGAAGTTTCTGTCCCGGCTCGATCACCAGCCGCACCCCCTCGTGCTCGCGCGCCGAGGTATCGGCCGGCCGGTAGCCGATGCCGAGGAACCCGCAAAGCCGCCGCAGACCGTCCTCGGTCAGCAGCCGCTCGGAAAAGTCGATCATCAGCTGCCCCGCCGGCACCGCCGCGGTCAGCCGCTCGATCGTCGAGCGGTAGTCGCCGCGCGCCGGGATATGCGCCTCGAGCCCGCGCTTGACCACGCGGTTCAGGATCCGGCGCGACTTCAGCGCAAGATCCTCGCCCTCGCGCTGCTGGCGCGCCGCCTGCATCCGCACATGGCTCCAGAGCCGCTCGACCGGATCGCGCATCAGGTAGAGCACCCGCACCGCGCCCGAGAGACCCGCCATCATCGACAGCCGCGCCTGCGACAGCAGCGCGTAGCCCGGCGTGATGTCGGCCACCAGCTTGTCGTCGCCAGGACGGCCCGCCAGGTAGGCCCGATAGGCCGCCACGGCCGCGTCCATGTTGCCGCCACGGGCCAGTTCCAGCACCGCCGTCATCTCGTCGAGATCCGCGATCTGGCGCTGCAGGTTGCCCCGGCGCCAGCCCTCCGCCCCGTCGAGACGGCGTTCGAGATCGCGGCGCAGGCGCGCCCAGGTCTCGAACTGGAAGTCATAGTCGTTGGCATCCACGGTATCGAAGAAATGCAGTTCCTTGATGGACCGCAGGCGGCACTCCGGATGGTCGTGCAGATAGCGGTAAAGCCAGGACGTGCCTGCCTTCGTCGCCCCCACACAGAACAGGATCGCGCCCGCGGCCACGGATCAGGCCTTCGCCTTGTCGTCGCCCGGCAGCACGTATTTCGCGCCCTCCCAGGGCGACATGAAATCGAACTGGCGGTATTCCTGGGTCAGCTTGACCGGCTCGTAGACCACGCGCTTCTCGATCTCGTCATACCGCACCTCGGTATAGCCGGTGGTGGGGAAGTCCTTGCGCAGCGGATGGCCGCGGAAGCCGTAGTCGGTCAGGATCCGGCGCAGGTCCGGATGGCCCGAGAAGATGATCCCGAACATGTCGAAGACTTCGCGCTCGAACCAGTTCGCGGATTTGTGGATCGGCGTGATCGAGGGCACCATCTGGTCCTCGCGCACCGGGACGGTCACGCGGATGCGCTGGTTCCGGTACATCGACAGGAAGTGGTAGACCACGTCGAACCGCTCGGGCCGGGTCGGGTAGTCGACCGCGGTGATGTCCACGAGGCTCGAGAACTTGCAGGTGCCGTCGGTGCGCAGGAACTCGACCAGCGAGATCAGGCCCGCGGTGGTCGCGGTCACCGTCAGCTCGCCGAATTCGACGCGGGTGGACGAGACGGCGTCAGAGCGGCGGCCCTCGATATGGGCGGCAAGCTCGAGCAGGGCGTCGGTGTTGGCGTAGTAGCTCATCGGGCCCTCCTCAGCGCACCAGCGTGCCGGTCCGGCGGATCTTGCGCTGCAGCTGCAGCACGCCGTAGAGCAGCGCCTCGGCCGTGGGCGGGCAGCCGGGGATGTAGATGTCGACCGGCACGACGCGGTCGCAGCCGCGCACCACCGAGTAGCTGTAGTGATAGTAGCCGCCGCCATTGGCGCAGCTGCCCATCGAGATGACGTAGCGCGGTTCCGGCATCTGGTCGTAGACCTTGCGCAGCGCCGGCGCCATCTTGTTGGTCAGCGTGCCCGCGACGATCATCAGGTCGGACTGGCGCGGCGAGGCGCGCGGCGCGGTGCCGAAACGCTCGATGTCGTAGCGCGGCATCGACACCTGGATCATCTCGACGGCGCAGCAGGCCAGGCCGAAGGTCATCCAGTGCAGCGAGCCGTTGCGCGCCCAGTTGATGATGTCCTCGGTCGAGGTGAGCAGGAAGCCCTTGTCCTGAAGCTCGGCGTTCAGCGCCTGGGTCGCGACCTCGCGGTCGGCCTGGGCGGTGTTGGCCCCGGTCATCACTCCCATTCGAGAGCCCCCTTCTTCCATTCATAGGCGAAGCCGACGGTCAGCACGCCAAGGAACACCATCATCGACCAGAAGGCCACTTCGCTCAGGTTCCCGAACGCCACCGCCCAGGGGAAGAGGAAGGCCACTTCGAGGTCGAAGATGATGAACAGGATCGAGACGAGGTAGAAGCGCACGTCGAACTTCATCCGGGCGTCGTCGAAGGCGTTGAAGCCGCATTCGTAGGCCGAGACCTTCTCGGGGTCGGGGTTGCGGACGGCCACGATCACCGCGGCGAGCGTCAGGATCAGGCCAAGTGCGACCGCCAATGCAAGGAAGATCAGGATCGGCAGATATTCGCGAAGCAATCCGTCCACGGCTGGTTCCCCTCCTGTGGCAAGCGGATTGTCGCTTGCAAGAACTCCGGCTGTGGCCCCGTTTACTCTCCAAGGGGGGCGCGGTCAACTGACGCACCCAGGCTTTTCACCGCAGCGCAGCGAAAAGAATGCAATTGTATGCGAATAGTTTACGCGAGGTCAGCACTTGCCGCGACTGCGGCGAAGCGCCGCTGCACCCGCGGCGCTGAGTCACACGCGCGGGGGTGGATCGGGCGGCGGGTAGAACGGGCGCAGGTAGATCTCGGGCGTGCCGTCGCGGGCCGCGGCGTGGGCGAATCCCGGGCGGGCCTGCAGGCGGGCCAGCCAGGCCGCGGTCTTCGGCAGCGCGTCGAGCGCGACGAAGCGCTGGCCGATCCAGGCGGCGTAGCCCATCGCGATGTCGGCCATCGTGAAGCCCGAGGCCAGCAGCCAGTCGCCGGCGATCCGGGTTTCGACCGCGGCAAGCGCGCGTTCGAGCCGCTTCGCCTCGAGCCGCATCAGCACCGGCGAGCGCATGTCATCCTCGCGCAGGACGATGTGCTGCTGGGTGAGATTGGCAATCAGCGCGCCGGCGGTTTCGGCGTAGTGGATCCATTCCAGCCAGTCGGGACGCTCGCCCAGGCCGGGGCCGAGGGCGGCCGCGGTCTCGCTACCCGCCGTCTCGCTCAGGTGCTGCAGGATCGCGCCCGACTCGGCAAGGCTGCGCCCGTCGATCTCGATCGCGGGCACCCGCGAGGCCGGCGAGAGCGCGGTGAACTCGGGCCGGCGCAGCGAGCCGTCGAGCATCGAATGGACCACGAGGTCATAGGGAAGGCCCAACTCCTCGAGCGCCCAGAGCACGCGGAAGGATCGGGTCTGGGCGGCGTGGTGCAGGCGGATCATCGGCGGCGCTCCGGTGCGGGTCAGAGGCGGGGCAAGAGCGGGGGCCGGCCCCCGCACCCCCAGGATATTTGGCGAAAGTCGAAAGCGGCGATAGCGGGACGCCGCGTCAGGCCTGCGACAGGCTGCCACGGGCGGGGTTGATCTGGGTCAAGGAGCGGGGGCGGCGCGCGGGTCTAGGCCGGGGCATCTGATGAAGGAGACGACAGATGACCGCCCGCCACCTCGCGCTTTGCGCCGCCCTCGCCCTGATGCCCGCCACCGGCGCCCTCGCCCAGTCGGCCGGCGACTTCACCTTGGGCTTCGGCCTGCACTCGGTGATGCCGAAGGACGACAACGGGGATCTGGCAGGCTTCTCCTCGCATGTCGGCGACAACGCGCAGCCGACCTTCACCTTCGAATATTTCATCCGCGACAACCTCGGGATCGAGGTGCTGGCGGCGACGCCCTTCTCGCACAACGTCGATCTGGACGGGCTGGGCAAGGTCGCCAAGGTCAAGCACCTGCCGCCGACCGTCAGCCTGCAGTACCACTTCCGGAACAGCTCTGCCGTCACGCCTTTCGTCGGCGTCGGCCTGAACTACACCACCTTCCTGTCGGACAAGGCCACCGGCGCGCTGGCCGGCAATGACCTCGAGCTTGGCGACAGCTGGGGCCTCGCGCTGCACGCCGGCCTCGACTACGCGATCTCGGAGCGCGGGGCGATCCGGGTCGATGCCCGCTGGATGGACATCGACAGCACCGTGAAACTGAATGGCGACAAGATCGGCACCGCCCATATCGACCCGGTGGTGCTGGGCGTGGCCTATGTCCACCGTTTCTGAGACCTGACAAAGCCGACCCTTGCGCGCGGGATCCTGTGGATAACCCGCGCGCATTTGACCTTTTCGAACTTTTTCAGGCCAAAAGCCGATCCGCCAGCCCCGGCAGGTCGTCATAGCTGTCGAGCAGCGCCTCGGGCGCCAGCCGCTCGATCGCGCGGCCCTCGGGGCCGAAGGTGACCAGCGCCACCGGCACCCCTGCCGCCGCCGCGGTGCGCCGGTCGGTCTCGGTGTCGCCGATCAGCATCGACCGGGTGAGCGTGCCCCCTGCCCGCGCCACCGCCGCGACATAGGGCGCGGGGTCGGGCTTGCGGACCGGCAGCGTGTCGGCACCGACCAGCGAGGCGAAAAGATTGCGGATCCCCATCTCGGACAGCAGCTGTTCGGCCAGACCCGCGGGCTTGTTGGTGCAGATCCCGACGGCGAAGCCCGCGTCCCGCAGCGCCTGCACCGCGGCCACCGCGCCGGGATAGGCACGGGTGTGGGTCGCGATGTTCGCGCCGTAATGCGCCAGCAGCGCGGGATACTGCTCGTTCACCTCGGTCTCGTCCGGCGCCTGACTGGTAAGCCGGGTGAAGCCCAGCCGCAGCATCGCCCGCCCGCCGTGGAAGGCGGTCAGCGCATCGCGGGCCGGATCCAGCACATCACCGTGGCCGAGGCTGCGGAAACAGGCGTTCGCCGCGGCGATCAGATCGGCCGAGGTATCGGCCAGCGTGCCGTCGAGGTCGAAGATCACCGTGCGCATCTGGCCCTTTCGCGCCGGAAGGGGCGCTGTAACTTGCGGTAACGTGCTTTGATGCCCCCGCCCCTTGCGACGGCAGGGTCCATCGGTAAATACGGGGGCGAGCAGGAACAAGAGGCGATATATGGCAACCGCCCTGATCATCCTGGCCGCCGGCCAGGGCACGAGGATGAATTCGGACCGCCCGAAGGTGCTGCACCCGATCGGCGGCGTGCCGATGCTGTGGCATGCGATGGCGGCGGGCGACAGCCTGTTCCCGGAAACCACAGTCGTCGTTACCGGCCATGGCGCCGAGGCGGTCGAAAAGGCCGCGAAGACCCATAACCCCGAAGCGATCTGCGTGCTGCAGGCCGAGAGGCTGGGCACCGGCCATGCCGTGCGTCAGGCGATGCCGGCGCTGGAGGGCTTCTCGGGCCGCGCGATCGTGCTCTATGGCGACACGCCCTTCATAACGGCCGAAACGCTGGAACGGCTGGCCGAGGCCCGCGCCGACGTGACGGTGCTGGGCTTCGAGGCCGCGGACCCCGGCCGCTACGGGCGTCTGGTCACGCAGGGAACGGCGCTGGAGCGGATCGTCGAATGGAAGGATGCGACCGAGGCCGAGCGGGCGATCCGGCTCTGCAACTCGGGCGTCATGGCGATCGATGCGGATCTGCTGGCAGGCCTGCTGTCTGAACTGACCAACGACAATGCCGCCGGCGAATACTACCTGACCGATGTGGTGGGCCTTGCCCGCGCCCGCGGGCTTTCGGCCGAGGTCGTCACCTGCGACGAGGCCGAGACGCTGGGCATCAACGCGCGCAGCGAGCTTGCCGCGGCAGAGGTCGCCTTCCAGGCCCGCCGCCGGGCGGACGCCATGGAGACCGGCGTCACCCTGCTGGCGCCGGAAAGCACCTTCTTCAGCTTCGACACCGTGATCGGCCGCGATGCCGTCATCGGGCCGAACGTGGTCTTCGGTCCCGGCGTCACCATCGAGTCCGAGGCCGAGATCCGCGCCTTCTGCCATCTCGAGGGTTGCCACGTCAGCCGCGGCGCGACCGTCGGGCCCTTCGCGCGCCTGCGCCCCGGCGCGGAGCTGGCCGAGGATGTCCATGTCGGCAATTTCGTCGAGATCAAGAACGCGACCCTCGACGAGGGGGTGAAGGTCGGCCACCTGACCTATCTGGGCGACGCCCATGTCGGCGAGCACACCAACATCGGCGCGGGCACCGTGACCTGCAATTATGACGGCGTCTCGAAGCACCGCACCACGATCGGCGCGCGGGCGTTCATCGGCTCGGACACCATGCTGGTGGCGCCGGTCAAGGTGGGCGCCGATGCGATGACCGCCTCTGGCTCTGTCATCACCGCGGATGTGCCCGACGGCGCGCTGGCGGTGGGACGCGCCCGGCAGGAAACAAAACCCGGCCTGGCAGTCAAATTGTTCGAAAAACTGAAGGCCGCGAAGGCCCGCAAGCTGGCGAGGCGCTGAAGATGTGCGGAATTGTCGGGGTTCTGGGAACCCATGAGGTCGCGCCGATCATCCTCGAGGCGCTGAAGCGGTTGGAATACCGCGGCTACGACTCGGCCGGGATCGCCACGGTGAACCATGGCCGGCTGGACCGCCGGCGGGCGGTGGGCAAGCTGATCAACCTGTCGGACCTGCTGGTGCACGAGCCGCTCGCCGGCAAGTCGGGCATGGGCCACACCCGCTGGGCCACCCATGGCGCGGCGACGGTCACCAATGCCCACCCGCACCGCTCTGGCCCGGTCTCGGTCGTGCACAACGGCATCATCGAGAACTTCCGCGAACTGCGCGAGGAACTGGCCGCCGCGGGGCTGACCCCCGAAAGCCAGACCGACACCGAGACGGTGGCGATGCTGACGCGCCTGCATCTGGACCGCGGGATGACCCCGCGCGCGGCTGCGGTGGCGACGCTGGCCCGGCTGGAGGGCGCCTTCGCGCTGCTGTTCCTGTTCGATGGCGAAGAGGACCTGCTGGTTGCGGCCCGCAAGGGCTCGCCGCTGGCGATCGGGCATGGCGACGGCGAGATGTTCGTGGGCTCGGACGCGATCGCGCTCTCGCCGATGACCGACCGGATCACCTATCTGGAAGAGGGCGACCACGCCTTCGTCACCCGTGCCGGCGTCGAGATCTTCGACGCGCGCGGGGCGCGGGCGAACCGCGACATGGGCCGGATCCAGGTCGATGCGACCCGGATCGAGAAGGCCGGCTACAAGCACTTCATGATGAAGGAGATCGCCGAGCAGCCGGTGGTGATCGGCGACGCGCTGAACCGCTACCTGCGCGACGGCGGCATCGACCTGCCCGAGACGCTGGACTTCACCGGCGTCGACCGGCTGATGCTGGTGGCCTGCGGCACCGCCTCCTACGCCTGCATGGTGGCGAAATACTGGTTCGAGACGCTGGCGGGCATCCCCTGCGAGACCGACATCGCGTCCGAGTTCCGCTATCGCGAGCCGCCGCTGTCGCCCGCCTCGATGGCGGTCTTCGTCAGCCAGTCGGGCGAGACGGCGGACACGCTGGCCGCGCTGCGCTACGTGACCGAGAAGGTCGCGAAGGTGGTGTCGGTGGTGAACGTGCCGACCTCGTCGATCGCGCGGGAAAGCGACATCGCGCTGCCGATCCATGCCGGGGTCGAGGTCGGAGTCGCCTCGACCAAGGCCTTCACCTGCCAGCTGACGGTGCTGGCGATGATGGCGCTGAAGGCGGCGGTGGATCGCGGGCGGCTGGATGCGGCGGGTCTTGCCGCGCATCTGGAAAGCCTGCGCGCGCTGCCGGGGCTGATGAACCAGGCGCTTGGCGCCTCGGACGAGATCGCGCGGCTGGCCGGACGGCTGGCCGAGGCGCAGGACGTGCTGTTCCTGGGCCGTGGAGCGCTCTATCCCTTGGCACTGGAAGGTGCGCTGAAGCTGAAGGAAATCAGCTACATCCACGCCGAAGGTTATGCATCGGGCGAACTGAAGCACGGGCCGATCGCGCTGATCGACCGGATGGTGCCGGTGGTGGTGCTGGCGCCGCATGACAAGCTGTTCGACAAGACGGTGTCGAACATGCAGGAGGTGATGGCGCGCCACGGCATGGTTCTGCTGATGTCGGATGCCGAGGGCGTGCGCACCGCCGGCGACGGCACCTGGGCCAGCGTCACGCTGCCCTCCTGCCCGGACCTGATCGCGCCCATTCTCTATGCGGTGCCGGCGCAATTGCTGGCCTATCACACCGCCGTCGCCAAGGGGACCGACGTGGACCAGCCCCGCAACCTTGCCAAGTCGGTGACCGTGGAATGACCTTTGACGATGCGATGACCGCCCTTCAGGGGCTGGACGGGGCCGCGCTCGACCTGCTGGTGCGCGACTGGCGCGCCGATGTGGCCGTCGAAGAGCGCATCGAACTGGCCGCGCAACTGTGGGACACCGGCGAGACCCGGCCGCGGATCGCGGCGGCGAAGCTGCTGACCCAGGCCCGGATCGCCGAGGATGACGAGGTCTGGGCGTTGATCCTCGACTGGGCAGGAGAGCCTCAGGCATTGGCGGAGGGCGCGGTGGCGCAGGCGGTGGCCAAGGCCGGCGAGCGGCGGCTGGCGGCCGATCCCTCGCGGCTGGTCGAGCTGGCGGACCTGATCGACCACCCGGCGCTGGAGCCGCGGCGCACGGCGCTGGCGATGACCCTGCCCTTCGCGAAGATGGCCTTCCCCAAGGACGAGGATCTCGCGATCCGCGAAACGGTGCTCGACTGGGCGGCGCTGTTGTGGGCCACCCGCGCGACACGGCCCGCGGCCGAGGCCTGGGTCGCGGCCCTGGCCCGCCATGACGCGGCCCGTGCCGACCTGTGGCGCAGCGCGCGCGAGGGCGAACGCGACGCGGCGCGCGAGGCCTCGCAGCCGAAGCCGCGGCCGGATGCCGGCGAGGCGCCCGACCCCGACGCCCCCGGCGCCGAGGACTGAGCGCCGGGCCGTGGCCGGCGGCGGCCCGGTCGCGTCCGGACCCGATTTCCACAAGCGCTGACAAGGGATCGCAAAACTGGTATAATGAGTGGGTGAGCCTTTCTGGGAGGTTCCCCATGACGATCCTTGATTCCAGCTTTCAGGGCTCGATCCCCGAGGTCTATGACCGCGCGCTCGTCCCGATCCTGTTCGATGGCTATGCGCAGGACCTCGCGGCGCGTGTCGCCCGCGAGGCGCCCGAGCGCGTGCTCGAGGTCGCGGCGGGCACCGGCGCGGTGACGCGCGCGCTGCTGCCGCTGCTGCCGGGCTGGGCGCGCTATGACGTCACCGACCTGAATGCCGCCATGCTGGACCGGGCGCGGATGCACCTGCGCGATCCGCGGCTGCACTGGCAGGCGGCAGATGCGCTGGCCCTGCCCTTCGACGACGCGGTCTTCGATGCCGTGCTCTGCCAATTCGGCGTGATGTTCTTCCCCGACCGGGTCCGCGGCTATGCCGAGCTGCGCCGCGTGATGCGCCCGGGCGGGCGGCTCGTGTTCAACAGCTGGGGGGCGCTGGCACGCAACCAGTTCTCGGCCATAGCGGTCGAGACGCTGGTCCGCCTGTATCCGCAGGACCCGCCGCTGTTCTTGGCCCGCACGCCCTTCGGCTATTCGGACCCCGAGCAGATCGCCGAGGACCTGCGCGACGCGGGGTTCGAGACCGTCGCGATCGAGCGTCTGGACCTGACCAGCGAGGCCGAGACCGCCGACGATTTCGCCTTTGCCCAGTGCCACGGGTCGCCCCTGAAGCTGGAGATCGAGGCGCGGCCGGGACCCACCCTCGACGAGGTGCGGGCCGCGATCGCCGCCGAGCTTGCTGCGCGATTGGGCGAGCATCCGATCCGCGGCCGGATGTCGGCGCTGGTGGCCGAGGCTGTGGCGCCCTGAACGCCCGCCCGGCGCGGGTGACGAAACTCGGCCGGCTGCCCCTTGCGGCACCGGGGGGCGAGGCATAGGTTCATCGCATCATGGCCTGTCTCATCGATCCCTTCGCCCGCCCGATCTCGTACCTGCGCGTCTCGGTGACGGATCGCTGCGATTTCCGCTGCACCTATTGCATGGCCGAGCAGATGCAGTTCCTGCCCAAGCGCGACCTGCTCACGCTCGAGGAACTCGACCGGCTCTGTTCGACCTTCATCCGGCTGGGCGTGCAGAAGCTGCGCATCACCGGGGGCGAGCCGCTGGTGCGCCGCGACATCCTGCATTTCTTCAAGGGCATGTCGCGCCATCTCGCCTCGGGCGAGCTGCGCGAGCTGACGCTGACCACCAACGGCAGCCAACTTGCGAAATATGCGGGCGATCTGGCGGCGGCGGGGATCCGGCGGATCAACGTCTCGCTCGACACGCTCGATGCCGCGAAATTCACCGAGATCACCCGCTGGGGCCGGCTGCAGCAGGTGCTCGAAGGGCTCGACGCCGCGAAGGACGCCGGCATCCGGGTGAAGATCAACACCGTGGCGCTGAAGGGCTTCAACGAGGACGAGCTGCTCACGCTGGTCGAATGGTGCGGCCGCGAGGGGCACGACCTGACCTTCATCGAGGTGATGCCGATGGGCGAGATGGGCGAAGAGACCCGGCTCGACCAGTACTGGCCGATCCTCGACCTGCGCGCGAAGCTGGCCGAGCACTTCCGGCTGATCGACAGCGACGAGCGTTCGGGCGGGCCGGCGCGCTATGTCCGGCTGGAAGAGACGGGCCAGAAGATCGGCTTCATCACGCCCCTGACCCACAATTTCTGCGAAAGCTGCAACCGGGTGCGGGTGACCTGCACCGGCGAGCTGTACATGTGCCTGGGGCAGGAAGACCGCGCCGACCTGCGCGCGCCGCTGCGGGCCAGTGCCGACGACGCGGCTCTGGAAGCCGCGATCCGCGACGCGATCCTGCGCAAGCCCAAGGGGCATGACTTCGACTATTCCCGGGGCAAGGTCCGCGGCCAGATGCCCCGGCACATGAGCCATACCGGCGGCTGATCCGCTCGCCTCACGCCGATCCCGACGCCCGCCCCTTAGGCGGGCGTTTTCGTTTTCGCGCGCTTCATTCAATGACTCGGTTGACTGACGCAGCGCGATGCGCTTCATTCAACGGCATGGTTGAACAACAGATCCCCCGGCTCGATGCCATCTTCCACGCCCTTGGCGACGCGACGCGGCGGCGGATGCTGGCGGCGCTGGCCGAGGGCGAGAAGACGGTGGGCGAGCTTGCCGCGCCGCATGCGATCTCGCTCGCCGCGGCGTCGAAACATGTGCGGGTGCTGGAGGATGCGGGCCTGCTGACCCGCGAGATCCGCTGGCGCACGCACAGCTGCCGGCTGGCGCCCGAGGCGCTGGGAGCGGCCCACGGCTGGCTTGACGACTACGCGCGGTTCTGGACCGGCCGGCTCGACCGGCTGGAAGAGCTTCTGCGCGCCGAGGAGATCACGCCTGCCCCTGCCAAACCGAAGACGGAGGACGACGATGACTGACGCGATCGACCGCCATGCCAGCTGCGATGCCGAGCAGACGCTGCGCATCGAGCGGCTTCTGCCCGGCTCGCTGGAGCGGGTCTGGGCCTGGCTGACCGAGCCCGCGCTGCGCGCGAAATGGCTGGCCGACGGGCCGATGGAGCCGCGGGTCGGCGGACAGGCCGAGCTGGTCTGGCGCAATGACGAGCTCGCGCCGCCGCCCGCCGAACGCCCCGAGGGCGTGCCCGCCGAGAACCGGATGAGCTGCACGATCACCGCATGGGAGCCGCCGCACCGGCTGGGCTTCACCTGGGCGGGTTCGGGCGGCGTCACCTTCGACCTCGCCCCACGTGGCGACCGGGTGCTGCTGACCGTGACCCATGCCCGCGTCGAGAAGCGCAGCTCGTTGCTCTCCACGGCGGCCGGCTGGCACACGCATCTCGACATCCTCGAAGCCGTGGCCGAGGGCCGCACCCCGCCGCGCTTCTGGCCGAGCTGGGGCGCGCTTCGTGCAACCTATGAAATCCGCTTCGCGGGCTGACAAAGGCGCCCGAGCCGGGGGGACTGCCATCGGTCCGCCATCCGTCCGAGGACCAATGGCAGTGGGGGCCACGCTGGCCCCCCGACCCTGTTTCCGGCGCAGCGCATGAAAAAGGCGCGCCCCCGGAAGGTCGCGCCCCTGTTCATCCGATCGGAAGGCTTCAGGCCTTCAGGATGCCGCGGCCCATGTATTCCGCGGTCTCGCCCAGCATTTCCTCGATGCGGATCAGCTGGTTGTACTTCGCGAGCCGGTCCGAGCGCGCCAGCGACCCGGTCTTGATCTGGCCGCAGTTCGTGGCGACGGCGAGGTCGGCGATGGTCGCGTCCTCGGTCTCGCCCGAGCGGTGGGACATGACGTTAGTGTAGCGGGCGCGGTGGGCCATGTCGACGGCCTGCAGCGTCTCGGTCAGCGAGCCGATCTGGTTGACCTTGACCAGCATCGAGTTCGCGACGCCGCGGTGGATGCCCTCGGCCAGGCGCTTGGGGTTGGTCACGAACAGGTCGTCGCCCACCAGCTGCACCTTGTTGCCGATGGTGTCGGTCAGAAGCTTCCAGCCCTCCCAGTCATCCTCGGCGCAGCCGTCCTCAATCGAGATGATCGGGTAGTCGGCGCAGAGCTTGGCCAGATAGTCGACGTTCTCGGCGGCCGTCAGCGACAGCCCCTCGCCCTTCATCTCGTACTTGCCGCCCTTGAAGTATTCGGTCGAGGCGCAGTCGAGAGCCAGATAGATCTCTTCGCCCGGGGCGTAGCCGGCCTTCTCGATCGCCTTCAGGATGAAGTCGAGCGCCGCGCGGGTCGACGAGATGTTCGGCGCGAAGCCGCCCTCGTCGCCGATGCCGGTCGAGAGGCCCGCGGCCGAAAGCTCTTTCTTCAGCGTGTGGAAGACTTCCGACCCCATGCGGACGGCGTCGCGGATGTTCTCCGCGGCGACCGGCATGATCATGAATTCCTGGATGTCGATCGGGTTGTCGGCATGCTCGCCGCCGTTGATAATGTTCATCATCGGCACCGGCAGGATGCGGGCCGCGGTGCCGCCGACATAGCGGTAGAGCGGCTGCTGGGTGTAGTCGGCGGCGGCCTTGGCCACGGCCAGCGAGACGCCGAGGATCGCGTTCGCGCCAAGGCGGGCCTTGTTCGGGGTCCCGTCCAGCTCGATCATCATCCGGTCGATGGCGACCTGCTCGGTCGCGTCCTCGCCCACGAGGTTCTCGGCCAGCTCGCCGTTCACCGCCTCGACGGCTTCCAGCACGCCCTTGCCGAGATAGCGCGACTTGTCGCCGTCGCGCTTCTCGACCGCTTCATGCGCGCCGGTCGAGGCGCCCGAGGGCACCGCGGCGCGGCCCATGGTGCCGTCTTCCAGCGTGACGTCGACCTCGACGGTCGGGTTGCCGCGGCTGTCGAGGATTTCGCGCGCGTGGATGTCGATAATGGTGCTCATGGCCGTCCTCCGGTGGGGGTCTTGGCGTAGGGTCAGGGCTTGTCTAGCCTGACCGGCGGGGCGAGGGAAGTGGTGGGAACCGCTATTTGCGCTAGCATTTTCCGCCGTTTGCGCTCGCGGGCGAGGGTGTAGAGCCCCGAGGCGATGATCAGCCCCGCCCCCAGAAGCGTCAGCGCGTCGGGCCGTTCGGCGAAGACCACGGCGCCGATGACCAGCGCGAAGAGCAGCCGGCTGTAACGGAAGGGCGTGACCACGGCGATCTCGCCGGTGCGGGCGGCGGCGATCACCGCGCCATAGCCCAGCGTTCCGCTGGCGACGACGCCCAGAAGCAGGCCCGCCTCGGCCGCGTCGGGCATCACCGGGCCGCCCTCGAAGGCCATCATCACCGCGCCCAGCCCGGTCAGCATCGCGCAGGCCGAGAAGGCGATCTGCATGCCGCCGACCTCGGGCGAGACGCGGCGGGTCGCAAGCTCGCGCACGGTGAGGGCGAGCACGCTGACCACCGCCCAGATCGCCTCGGGCTGGAAGGCCTCGGTGCCCGGGCGCAGGATCACCAGCACCCCGGCCATGCCTGCCGCGACCGCGCACCAGCGCCGCCAGCCGACCATTTCGCCAAGGAACAGCGCCGCGAAGAGCGTCATCAGGATCGGCGAGGCCTGCAGGATCGCCGAGGCGAGCGACAGCGGGATCAGCGCCAGCGCGGTGATGTAGCTGAAGCTCGACAAGATTTCAGAGGTATTGCGCAGAAGCGCCATGCCGCCCCAGGCGCCGCGGGCGAAGAGCGCGCGCCCCTGCAGCCGGGCCAGCGTGCCGAAGACCAGCATGCCGGCCACGCAGTTCACGAAGATCAGCTGGCCCAGCGGCAGCCCGGCCGCGGCGGCCTTCAGGAAGGCATCCTCGATCGCGAAGCAGGCCATCGAGGCCACCATCAGCAGGATGCCGCGCAGGTTGTCCATGATACCGGACCCTCAGCCCTTCCTGAGCGGCACGCCGTACAGCTCCATCTTGTGCCCGGTCAGCCGGTAGCCGAGCTTGCGGGCGATCTTCTCCTGCAGCGCCTCGATCTCGGGATCGACGAACTCGATCACCTTGCCGGTCGAGATGTCGATGAGATGGTCGTGATGCTCGCGCGTGGAATCCTCGAACCGCGCGCGGCCATCGCCGAAATCCAGCCGCTCGAGGATGCCGCGCTCTTCGAAGAGCTTCACCGTGCGATAGATCGTCGCCAGCGAGATCCGGGGGTCGATGGCGCAGGCGCGGGCGTAAAGCACCTCGGCATCCGGGTGGTCGGGCGATTCCTCGAGGACGCGGGCGATGACCCGGCGCTGCTCGGTCAGGCGCAGGCCCTTGGCCTCGCAACGCGCGATGATCGACTGGCTGTCGCCGTCATGGCCCATGGCCCTGCCCCCCACCTTTCGTCACGCTGCCGGTCGTCACGCTGCCGGTCGTCACGTTGCCGGTCATCACGTTGCCGGTCCGGGCGGTGTAGCCGCAATCGCCGGACCGGGGAAGAGGCCGGCGCGCAGGCTCACGCCACGACCGGTTCCAGCCGGACGTCGGCCCAGACCGGCAGGTGGTCCGAGGCGACGCGCGCCAGCGGCGTGTCGAGCACGCCCGCCCCCAGCAGGTGCACGCCCTGCGACAGCGCCACCCGGTCGAGCCGGCCCATCGGCTGCGTCGCGGGGTAGCTGCGCCCCGGGGCATGGACGCGAAAGGCCTCGGCCAGCGGTTCCATGCCGCCGCGGCCGGACCATTCGTTGAAATCGCCAAGGATCATCGTCGGCATCGGCGCGGCCGTGTCCAGCCGGGCGCGCAGCGCGGCCAGCTGACGGCGCCGCCAGTGCCGCATCAGCGCGAGATGCACGGTGACGACCCGGAACGGCAGGCCGTCGTCACCGGCGATCTCGACCGCGATCGCGCCCCGCGGTTCCAGCGAGGGCAGATCGATGCGGTCGACGGCCAGCGCGTGCAGGCCGCGGCGCAGCAGGATCGACTGGCCGTGCCAGCCGAGGCTTTCGGGATTGGGGGCGATGGCGACGGGGCGAAGCTGGGTCTCGGCCGCGATCAGCTCGGGCGGCAGCGCGAAGGGGCGCGGGGCCAGCCGGCGATCGACCTCCTGCAGCGCGATCACGTCGGCCGACAACGCGTTGACCACGTCGAGCGTGCGGGCCGGAAGCCGCCGGCGGTCCATGCCAAGGCATTTGCGGATATTGTAACTGGCGAGGCGGATCTGCATCTGGGGACTATAGCCGTGTAGGGATGACTGGAAAGCGACGTTTCCGGTCAGGATCTTGGGGAAGGAACGGAGGTGGGATGCAAAGGTTCCTGCAGTTGAAGGGGGCATTCCGCGCCCAGCCCTATGCCGTGCAGGCGATCTGGGCCAGCCTCTGGCTGGCGGTGATCTTCGCGCTGTGGGAACGGCAGTGGCCGCTGGCCTTCGTGGCGCTGGCGACCTTCGGCGCCTCGGTCGCACCGCTGGTGCTGGTGCGCCGGCTGGGCGTGCGGCTGCCGATGCCCTTCATCGTCGGCATCGTCGCCTTCATCTATGCCACGATCTTCCTGGGCGAGGCCTTCGACTTCTACCACCGCTACGCCTGGTGGGACGTGGTGATGCACGGCGGCTCGGCACTGGGGTTCGGGCTGATGGGGTTCCTCTTCGTCTTCATGCTGTTCGAGGGCGACCGCTACGCGGCGCCGGCCTGGGCGATGGGGTTCATGGCCTTCTGCGTGGCGGTGACGATCGGCGCGGTCTGGGAGATCTTCGAATTCGCGATGGACCAGGCCTTCGGGCTGAACATGCAGAAGTCCGGCCTGATGGACACGATGGGCGACCTGATCGTCGACGTGGTCGGCGGCGGCTTCGGCGCGGCCTGCGGCTTCCTGTTCCTGAAGGGGCGCGAGCTTGGCGGCTTCACCAACGTGCTGGGCCAGTTCGTCATGCTGAACCGCGACCGGTTCCGCCGCCTGCGCGGCAGCCGCCGCCGCGCGCGGCGTGGAGAGTGATCCAGGCAGGGGGCGCTGCCCCCTCTGCGGCTGACGCCGCATTCACCCCCGGGATATTTGAACCAATGAGAAATACAGCTTTCGCACTGGCCCAAATATCCCGGGGGGAGGACCGAAGGTCCCGGGGGGCAGCGCCCCCCGCCCTTACCATCAAGTGCCGCAGAAGGTCCTGAGCACCCGCTGATCCTCGAGCGGTGCAAGGCGGAAGGGGCTGTCCACCGCAACGTCGAAGGGCTGCGACAGCGCCGCACTCAGCGCGTGGAACGGCGCGAGGTCGCCCTCGACCGCCGCCGCGATCGCCTCTTCGACACGGTGGTTGCGCGGGATGATCGCCGGGTTCGCGGCGCGCAGGCGCGCCTCGGCGCCCGCCGGCTCGCGCGCGAGGCGCGCCTGCCAGTCCGCGTGCCAGCCGTCATAGGCGCCGCGGTCGAGGAACTCGTCGCGGGCCGTGCCCTCGGCCAGGCCCCGGAAGCTGCGGGTGAAATCGGCGCGGCCCTCGGCCATCCGGGTCAGCAGCGCCTCGATCAGTTCCAGATCGCCGTCCTCCTCGGTCACGAGGCCCAGCTTGGCCCGGAACCGGGCGAGCCAGGCCTGCTGGTAGAGATCGGCGAAGGCATAGACCGAGGCCGTGGCCTCTTCCACCGCCTCGGCCTCTGGCTTGTCCCAGAGCGGCAGCAGGCAGGTCGCAAGCTGCGCGAGGTTCCAGACCGCGATCTGCGGCTGGTTGGCATAGGCATAGCGGCCATAGGCGTCGATCGAGGAAAACACCGTTTGCGGGTGGTATCCGTCCATGAAGGCGCAGGGGCCGTAGTCGATGGTCTCGCCCGAGACCGCCATGTTGTCGGTGTTCATCACCCCGTGGATGAAGCCGAGGCCCATCCACTGCGCGATGAGGTTCGCCTGCGCGGCGACGGCGGCGTCGAGCAGCGCGCGCGGGGTGCGGGCCTCGGGGAAGTGCCGGGCGCGGACATACTCGGCAAGGATCTGCAGGGCCTCGAGGTCCTGGCGGGCGTGGAAGAACTGGAAGGTGCCGACGCGGATGTGGCTGGAGGCCACGCGCAGCAGCACCGCGCCGGGCAGCGCGCGGCCCTCGCGGATCACCGGCTCGCCCGTCGTGGCCGCGGCGAGTGCCCGGGTCGTGGGCACGCCCAGCGCGGCCATCGCTTCGGACACGATGTATTCGCGGATCACCGGGCCGACCCAGGCGCGCCCGTCGCCGCGGCGCGAGAACGGCGTGGGGCCCGAGCCCTTGAGCTGCAGGTCGAACCGCCGCCCCGCCAGCGGCCCCTCCGCCGGTGCCACGATCTCGCCCAGCAGCATCGCCCGCCCGTCGCCCAGCTGCGGGTTCCAGCCGCCGAACTGGTGCCCGGCATAGGCCTGCGCCAGCGGTTCCGCGCCCTCGGGCACGAGGTTGCCCGCGACCATCGCCACGCCCTCGGGCCCGGCCAGCGCCTGCGGATCGAGGCCGAGCGCCCGGGCAAGCCCCGCGTTCACCGCCAGCGCACCGGGCGCCGCGACGCCCACCGGGTTCTGGCGGGCAAAGAAGCGGCCCGGAAGCCGCGCATAGGAATTGTCGAAGGGAATGTGCAGGGTCATGGGGCGAATATGGGGATCCGCGCCGGTCAGGTCCAGCCGTCGAAACGTCCGGGGCGGTAGGGCGCGAGCAGCGGCTGCGCCTCGCCGCGCAGGATCTCTGCCGCGAGGCTCTCGGCGAGGATCGCCGAGAGCGTCACCCCGGAATGGGTGGTCACGACCGAAAGCCCCGGCGCGACCTCGCCCACCGCCGGGAAACCGTCGGCGGGCATCGGGCGGGTGCCGAGCATCGCGCGCAGCGGCTCGATCGCCACGCCCGGCAGCCGCACCCGCATCGCGGCCAGCAGGCGGTCGCCGAAGCCCAGCGGATCGGTGGTCATCTCGGCCGAATTCGGCCCCTCGCCGAAGAAGACCTCGCCCGCCACGATGCGCCCGTCGGGCTCTTGCCGCAGGTGGACCTCGGGCGTCAGCAGGATGTGGTTCAGGACCGGGGCGACGGGGCGGCTGTGCAGGATGAAACCGGGGCGGTTGTCCATCGGCAGGCGGATGCCCAGCCCTTCGAGGATCCGGCCGGTCGCGGTGCCGGTCGCCAGCACGACGTGATCGGCCCGAAGGGTGCCGAAGCCGGTCCGGGCGCCGGTGATCCGCCCGCCCTCTTCCACCAGCCCCTCGACCGCGGCGCCGTTCAGAACCCGTGCGCCCAGCCGCGCGGCCTCGGCCACCAGCCGCTCGGCCGCGGCGCGTCCGTCGAGCGCGGTCTCGTCCGAGGTCAGGACCGAGACCTCGGGCGGATCGGCCAGCGCGGGTTCCAGCCGGGCGAACTCGTCGCGGTCCACGACGCGGGCGGCATAGGGGCCGTGGCGGGTGACGGCCGCGATCTCGGCCTCGGTCGACCAGTCGCCGGCATACCAGGTCAGCGTGCCCTGCCCCGACAGCCCGATCCCGCCCAGCTCTGCATCAAGGCGGCGCCAGGCGGCCAGCGCCTCGCAGCGCAGCGCGAAATACTCGGGCGTGTCGGGGGCGTTCGCGTTGATCCAGCCGAAGCTGCGGGCCGAGGTGGCGCCGCCGATGGCGCCCATGTCGATCAGCGTCACCTGCGCCCCGGCCTGCGACAGCCGGAAACCGAGGGCGGCGCCGATCAGGCCTGCGCCGATGACGAGGATTTGCTGTGGCATGGCGGGCTCCGTCCGGGGAAGATCGGCGCGACACTGACCGATGCGGAGGCCGAGGGAAACCCATGGATGACATCGAGGCCGAGGCGCTGATCGCTGCGCTGGAGTTGCAGCCGCATCCCGAGGGCGGCTGGTACCGCGAGACCTGGCGGGCGGCGGCGGCGGAAGGTGCACGGGCGGCGGGGACGGCGATCCTGTTCCTGCTGAAGGCGGGCGAGCGCAGCCACTGGCACCGGGTCGATGCGGCCGAGGTCTGGCTGTGGCACCGCGGCGGGACATTGGCGCTGTCGGTGGCCGAGACGGACGCGGGGCCGGCGCTGACCCGGCGGCTGGGCGGCGACATCGCCGCCGGCGAGGCGCCGCAGCTGGTGGTGCCCGCCGGTCACTGGCAGGCAGCCGCGCCCGAGGCGGGGCATGTGCTGGTGTCCTGCGTGGTGGCGCCGGGCTTCGACTTCGCGGGATTCGAGCTGGCACCCGAGGGTTTCGAGATACCGGGCTGACGCCATCGGCGCAGCACCCGCCAGCGGCACCCCCGAAAGGCTGCGTGCGGAAGGTCCGGCTGAGGGCTGAAGGTCGCAGGGTTCGGTCCCAAGATCATGGGACGTCGACCGGCGCTGGCTGTCAGGTGCGGATCGGTCACGGGGCCCGCACGGACAATCCTGTGGACTGTCTCCGCCTTCAGGCCCTTTCGGCGCCCCTTCGCCTGCGAAGGACTCAGGCGCCTTCGGGGCGAGATCCTGCGTCAACCGCAGGCCGGGCCCGATCAAGGGCGCCGGTGCCCGATCTGACGGTGACGGGCCGAAGGCCGCGCGGGACCGCGGCCAGTTCGGGCAGGGAAGATACGAGGGGCGCGCCCCGGCCAGGCCGGAGCGCGCCCCCTTGGTCCCGTCCTCCGGGGAGGATTTGGGACGGGATCAGAAGAAGCCGAGCTTCGAGGTGGCGTAGCTCACCAGCATGTTCTTGGTCTGCTGGTAGTGGTCCAGCATCATGCGGTGCGTCTCGCGCCCGATGCCCGACTGCTTGTAGCCGCCGAAGGCCGCGTGGGCCGGATAGGCGTGGTAGCAGTTGGTCCAGACCCGGCCGGCCTTGATCGCGCGGCCGAAGCGGTAGCAGGTGTTCGCGTCACGGCTCCAGACACCGGCGCCGAGGCCGAAGAGCGTGTCATTGGCGATCGACAGCGCCTCTTCGTGGTCCTTGAAGGTGGTGACCGAAACCACGGGCCCGAAGATCTCTTCCTGGAAGACCCGCATCTTGTTGTGGCCGCGCAGGACCGTCGGCTTGATGTAGTAGCCGCCGTCCAGCTCGCCGCCCAGCATCGAGGCGGAGCCGCCGGTCAGGACCTCGGCGCCCTCCTGGCGGCCGATGTCGAGATAGCCGAGGATCTTTTCCTTCTGCTCGTTCGAAGCCTGGGCGCCGATCATCGTCGCCGCATCGCGCGGGTCGCCCTGCTTGATCGCCTCGACGCGCTTGATGGCGCGTTCCATGAAGCGGTCGTAGATCGACTCGTGGATCAGGGCGCGCGACGGGCAGGTGCAGACCTCGCCCTGGTTCAGCGCGAACATCACGAAGCCTTCGATCGCCTTGTCAAAGAAGTCGTCATCCTCGTTGCAGACATCCTTGAAGAAGATGTTCGGCGACTTGCCGCCCAGCTCGAGCGTGACCGGGATCAGGTTTTCCGAGGCGTATTGCATGATCAGCCGGCCGGTCGAGGTCTCGCCGGTGAAGGCGATCTTCGAGATCCGCGGGCTCGAGGCCAGCGGCTTGCCGGCTTCCAGGCCGAAGCCGTTGACGATGTTCAGCACGCCCGGCGGCAGCAGGTCGGCGATCAGCTCGGCCAGCACCAGGATCGAGGCCGGGGTCTGTTCCGCGGGCTTCAGCACCACGCAGTTGCCGGCGGCAAGCGCGGGCGCCAGCTTCCAGGCGGCCATCAGGATCGGGAAGTTCCACGGGATGATCTGGCCGACGACGCCCAGCGGCTCGTGGAAGTGATAGGCCACGGTGTCGTGGTCGATCTCGGAAATCGTGCCTTCCTGCGCGCGGACGATGCCGGCGAAGTAGCGGAAGTGGTCGATGGCCAGCGGGATGTCGGCGGCCCGGGTCTCGCGGATCGGCTTGCCGTTGTCCCAGGTCTCGGCGGTGGCCAGCAGTTCGAGGTTCTCCTGCATGCGATCGGCGATCTTCAGCAGGATGTTCGAGCGTTCGGTGACCGAGGTCTGGCCCCACTTGTCCTTCGCGGCATGGGCGGCGTCGAGCGCGGCCTCGATGTCGGAGGCGTCCGAGCGGGCGATCTCGCCACAGGCCAGGCCGGTGATCGGCGTGGTGTTGGTGAAGTAGCGGCCGGCGTTCGGCGCGCGGAATTCGCCGTTGATGAAGTTGTCGTAGCGCGGGCGGAACGGAACCGTCATCACGCCGCGGAATTCGCTCGCCATGTCGTTGGCCATGTCATCCTCCTGTGGTCGCCCCCTCCTCGGGGCTGATGGGAGGAGCATGCCGGGGGCGGTTCCGCCGCGATAGCCGGGGGGCCGGGCGCCGTGGGGCCGACTGTCTCGCGGCTGAGACAGGTGCGCGCGCGGAAACCGGAATTGCTGCGGGTGCGAAGGCCGCAAGCCGCGCCGCGGACACCCGCCGCGCCGGTCCGGCCGCTTGTGGCGGATGCGGACAGGCCGGGCCGGCGTCGTCATGGGGCGGCCGGGAGCCGCCGCGCCTGCGCCGGTTCGCCGGGATGGGGACACGACCGGATGGCACCAGAGCGCAGTCCGCGACGACGCAGGCCGCCATCGCCGCCGCGCCCGCCCGTCCCGGCGTTTCCAGCCGGCCCCGCCTGCCGACCACCGCCGTCAGATCGTCGTCGGCTCCCGCGGCACGAAGGGGCCTTGCCCTGATCTCAGCACGCGCTTGTCATAGCGGCCCGCACCTGGACCGCAGATCAGCCGCGCCGACGGCAGCGCGCGCCTCCCCCGGCGTTTCCGGTCCGGCTCCTGCCTGCCAACCGCAGTCTTCGGATCTGGGGCTCCCGCGGCGCAAAGGGGCGCCTGACCTGATCACAGCGAGAGCCCGTCGTGGTGGACGGCACCCGAACAGCGGACCAGCCGCGCGCGTCTCAGGCGCCGGGGCGGCTGATCCGGCCGCCGCCGACCGCGGCGCGCACGCCGGTGGTGCCGGGGGCCGAGGTCGGCAGGCCGCGCAGCACCCGCACCGCCAGATGCGCGAAAGCCTGCGCCTCGAGCATGTCGCCGTCGAGGCCTGCGGCCTCGACCGGCTCGACCGGGCAGTCGAGCTGTGCCGCGATCATCGCCATCATCACCGGGTTGTGCCGCCCGCCCCCGCCGACCAGCAGGCGCGAGGCCGGGGCCGGGAAATGCTCGGCCCCGCGGGCGACGGCGGCCGCGGCGGCGGCGGTCAGGGTCGCGGCGGCATCGGCATCCGACAGCCGTTCGACAGCCGAGAGCCCGGCGTGGAAATCGTTGCGGTCGAGCGATTTCGGCGGGATCTTCAGGAAATAGCCGTGGTCGAGGAAGGCGGCGAAGATCTCTTCATCCACCGTGCCGGTCGCGGCCAGCGCCCCGCCCTCGTCGCGCGACAGCCCCCGGCGGCGGCGCATCAGGTCGTCGATCGGGGCATTGGCCGGACCGGTGTCGAAGGCCAGCAGCGCGCCCGGCGCCTCGGGCGCGCGGGCGGCGGGGTCGATCCAGGTCAGGTTGCCGACGCCGCCGAGGTTCAGGAAGGCCACCGGCCGGTCGGCCCCGATCAGCCGAGCGAGCGCGAAGTGGAAGAAGGGCGCCAGCGGCGCGCCCTGCCCGCCCATCGTCACGTCCGAGCTGCGGAAATCCCAGACCACGGGCAGGCCCAGCACCTCGGCCAGCACGCCGCCGTCGCCAGCCTGATGGGTGCCGCGTCCGGCGGGGTCATGGGCCAGCGTCTGGCCGTGGAAGCCGCACAGCTCGGCCCCCGCGATGCCGGACATAAGCTCGGCATGCGCCGTCTCGACCACCTCGGCGGCATCGAGCACGCCCACCTCGCCCGGCCAGCGCCCCAGCCCCGCGGCGATCACCGCGCGCTCTGCTTCTGAATAGGGCCGATAGCCGCTCTCGCCGAAGCCCGCGATCTCTTCGCCGTCGGTCAAGAGCAGCGCCGCGTCGACCCCGTCGAGCGAGGTGCCCGACATCGTGCCAAGCGCCCAGATCGCGCCGTTGCCTCTCATTGCCGCCCTCTCCACCCGCCGGTCCCGTCCGCGACACTGCACCGGCCCGCCCTCTGGGGGCAAGGCGCCGATGCTTTGCCTTGATGCGCGGGGACGCGGGCGTTACAGCATCGCCACCCGCAGGGGTGTGACCCGAAGGACCATTATCATGAGCTGGCATCCGAAATCCGACTTCCTCTCGATCATGATCGAGCGCGGCTACATGGCCGACTGCACCGATCTGCAGGCGCTCGACCAGGCGCTGATCTCGGGCGTGGTGCCGGCCTATATCGGCTATGACGCCACGGCGGCGTCGCTGCATGTCGGCCACCTGCTGAACATCATGATGCTGCGCTGGCTGCAGAAGACCGGGCACAAGCCGATCACCCTGATGGGTGGCGGCACGACCAAGGTCGGTGACCCCTCGTTCCGCAGCGAGGAACGCCCGCTGCTGGACAATGCCGCGATCGACCGCAACATCGACGGGCTGAAGCAGGTCTTCGCCCGCTACCTCGATTACGGCGACGCCCCGAACGGCGCGCTGATGCTGAACAATGCCGAGTGGCTGGACGGGCTGAACTACCTTGAGTTCCTGCGCGACATCGGCCGGCATTTCAGCGTCAACCGGATGCTGTCGTTCGAAAGCGTGAAATCGCGGCTCGACCGCGAGCAGTCGCTGTCGTTCCTCGAATTCAACTACATGATCCTGCAGGCCTACGACTTCCTCGAGCTGAACCGCCGCTATGGCTGCCTGCTGCAGATGGGCGGCTCGGACCAGTGGGGCAACATCGTCAACGGGATCGACCTGACCCGGCGCGTCGCCGACAACCAGATCTTCGGCCTGACCTCGCACCTGCTGTCGACGAGCGACGGCAAGAAGATGGGCAAGTCGGCCAATGGCGCGGTCTGGCTGAACGGCGACATGCTGAGCCCTTACGAGTTCTGGCAGTTCTGGCGCAACTCGACCGATGCCGACGTGGGCCGGTTCCTGAAGCTTTACACCGAGCTGCCGCTGGACGAGTGCGAGCGGATCGGCGCGCTGCAGGGGTCGGAGATCAACGAGGGCAAGATCATCCTTGCCCGCGAGGTGACGACGCTGCTGCACGGGGCCAAGGCCGCGGCGGCCGCCGAGGCCACCGCGCGCGAGGTCTTCGAGAAGGGCGGGATCGGGGACGACCTGCCGACGCTGGCGCTGTCGGCGGACGAGGTCGGCGAGGGCATCAGCCTTGCGCAGCTTGTCGTGCGCTCGGGCCTCGCGAAGTCCGGCAAGGATGCCAAGCGGCTGATCACCGAGGGCGGGTTGAAGCTGAACGACGCGGCCGAGACCGACGCGGGCCGCATGTTCGCCGCGGGCGATCTGGCCGAGCCGGTGAAGCTGTCGGCCGGCAAGAAGCGCCACGCGCTGGTGACGCTGGGCTGAATGGAAACGGGGGGCCCGAAGGCCCCCCAGCACACACGCTACAACTGTCCGGGGGGGAGAGATCCCCCCGGGCTTTTTCTTAGGCCTTGCGGCGGCGCAGGGCGGCGATGCCGCCAAGGCCCGCCAGCATCAGCCAGCCCGCGGCCGGCAGCGGCACCGGCGCCGGGGTCGTGGCGGCCGCGGCGAACTGCGCGTGGTCGTAGCGGGCGTCGGCGAAGGTGAAGAGATCCCAGTTGGTCAGCGACAGGCTGAACGCATCCGAGAAGGTCAGCGAGAACACGTCATCCAGCAGGGTGAGCGAGGTCAAGTCGCTGAACAGGTAGTCGGCGAAGCTGACGGTGTCGGTATCGGCATCGAGGCCGCCATCGAAGAGGCCGAAGCTTTCGCCGGCGAAGGTGGCCTCGAAGACCAGCTGGTCGGCGCCGGTGCCGAAGAAGCTGTCACCGGTGATCGAGCCGCCAGCCTGCAGGATCAGCGCGTCGTCGCCGCCCCAGAGCATCAGTGCGGTGCCCTGCGTCCCGACAAGGCTGCCGCTGTTGTAGATGGTCTGCACGCCCATCGCGCGCGGATCGCTTTCGATCGCGGCCTCGGCTCCTTGGATCAGGCCCGCGTTCACGACGATGCCGGCGGCGTTCGGAGTGGTTTCCGGATCGTCGTCATTGTCGACATTCGCGTCGAAGTCGATGCCGGCGCTGCCCTCGGCGATGATCGCGCCGGTGTTGATGATCAGCCCCGAGTCGATGTCGATCGCATCCTGAAGGTTCGCGGGGTCAGAGATCACGTTGCGGATCGTGCCCGAGTTCACGATCTGGCCGTTCTGTGCGACCTGCACCGCGTCGTCACCGGCAACGATCGTGCCCGAGTTGTTGATCTGCGCGTCGTTGCCCGACTCGAAGCCCTCGTCGGTGGCCGACTGGATCAGGCCCGAGTTGACCAGCACCGCGTTGTTGCCGTTCTGGTTGCGGATCGCCTTGTCATAGGCCGAGATCGTGCCCGAGTTGAGGACGGTCAGGCCGTTCAGCGCTTCGGCATCGACGCCTTTGTTGGTGGCGGTGATGGTGCCGGTGTTGATGACGGTCAGGTTCGCGCCGCCATCGACGCCGTCGCTGCCGCCATCGGCCTGGTCGTAGGCGCCGTTGATGGTGCCGTTGTTGATCAGCGTGTTGCCGGTGCCGCGCATGCGCACGGCGTCATCGGCGGTGTTGGTCAGGGTCGCGCCGGCGGTGACGATCACGGTCTGGCCGCCGACGGTCTTGCCGAACTTCACCTCGCCGAGGTTGTCGCCGGTGCAGGTGGTCACCGAACCGACGGTCGGGCAGACGGTCGCGGCGGCGGCGGGCATCGCCAGCAGCATGGCGGCGGGCGCGACGGAGAGGAGAAGGTACTTCATGGCTCTGATCCTTGGGGAGGTCTGTCGCCCCCCGCCTAGGTCGGCCGCATGACAGCGCCGTGACAGTGCCGTGATTTCGCCACGTTTTCGCCCGGATCGGGGCGAACGCAGCGTTTCACAAACGGAAACGGCGGCCCGGAGCCCGGACCGCCGCCTTTTCGGTGCAGGTCTGCGCCGTCACTCGGCGACGGTGACCTTGGCCATGTAGTCGGGATCGTCCACGGCGCCATTGGCGGCCTGGTCGCCCTTCTTGATCGCATCGACCACGTCCATGCCCTTCACGACATGGCCGACGATCGTGTACTGGCCGTCAAGGAACGGACCCGGCGCGAACATGATGAAGAACTGGCTGTTGGCCGAGTTCGGGTTCTGCGACCGCGCCATGCCGACCACGCCGCGGTCGAAGGTCTCGCGCGAGAATTCCGCCGGCAGGTCGGGCTTGGACGAGCCGCCCATCCCGGCGCGCGAGGTGTCGTTGCCGTGCTTGCCGTATTCCACGTCGCCAGTCTGGGCCATGAAGCCCTCGATCACGCGGTGGAAGACCACGCCGTCATAGGCGCCTTCCTTGGCCAGCGCGGTGATCTGCGCGACATGCTTCGGCGCGAGGTCCGGCAGCAGGTCGATGACGATCTCGCCCTTGGCCGAGCCGTCGACCTCGATCACCAGGTTCGGGCCCGGGCCGTCCTCGGCAGCGAGGACGGGCGAGGCCAGCGCGGCCAGCGCCGCGGCCAGCGCGAGCTTACGCGACATCGGCCGCCACCCGCACGGTGATCATGGTGTCGGGGGTCGCCGGCGGCTCGCCGCGCACGATCTTGTCGACGAATTCCATGCCCGAGATGACGCGGCCATAGACCGTGTACTGGCGGTTCAGGAAGTGGTTGTCGTTGAAGTTGATGAAGAACTGGCTGTTGGCCGAGTTCGGGTTCTGCGAGCGCGCGGCGCCCAGCGTGCCGCGGTCGTGCGGGATGTTCGAGAATTCGGCCGGCAGGTCCGGCAGGTCCGAGCCGCCGGTGCCGGCGCGGCGCAGGTTCGACGGGTCCTTGCCATGCTCGACATCACCGGTCTGGGCCATGAAGCCGTCGATGACGCGGTGGAAGACCACGCCGTCATAGGCCTTGGCGCGGGCAAGCTCCTTCATGCGCTCGGCATGCTTCGGCGCGATCTCGGGAAGAAGTTCGATGACCACCTCACCGTCCTTGAGCGTGAGGATGATGGTGTTTTCGGGGTCTTTGATGTCGGCCATTGTCGGCTCCCTTCCTTCAGGTCGGGCGGACCCTAATCGGGCCACTCGCGAAGGGGAAGCTGCAATTCCGGGCCGAGATTGACGAAATGGCGAGGATCGGCTTCCCATTGCCCGGCGCGCGGGCCACAAGGGTCCGTGAACACGACAGCATTCCCGAGGAGAGGCGCATGGCCTGGAAAACGCTCGACGACATGGATCTTGCCGGCAAGACCGTTCTGGTCCGGGTCGACATCAACGTGCCGGTCGAGGACGGCCGCGTCACGGATGCCACCCGCATCGAGAAGATCGTGCCGACGGTGAAGGACATCCTCGCCAAGGACGGCAAGCCGGTGCTGCTGGCGCATTTCGGGCGTCCGAAGGGCCAGGTCGTCCCGGAGATGAGCCTGAAGGTCACCCTGCCCGCGCTGGAAGCCGCGCTGGGCGTGCCGGTGAAATTCGCCGAGGACTGCATCGGCGGCCCGGCCAAGACCGCCGTCGCCGCGCTGCAGCCGGGAGAGGTCCTGCTGCTGGAAAACACCCGCTTCCACGCCGGCGAAGAGAAGAACGACCCGACGATGGCGGCCGCGCTGGCCGCGCTGGGCGATGTCTATGTGAATGACGCCTTCTCGGCCGCGCACCGGGCCCATGCCTCGACCGAGGGGCTGGCCAAGCTGCGCCCGGCCTGCGCCGGCCGGCTGATGGAGGAAGAGCTGAAGGCGCTGGACGCGGCACTTGGCAACCCGGTGCGCCCGGTGGTGGCGGTGGTGGGCGGGGCCAAGGTCTCGACCAAGCTCGACCTGCTGGGCAACCTCGTCAGCAAGGTCGACCATCTGGTGATCGGCGGCGGCATGGCGAACACCTTCCTCGTCGCCAAGGGCATCGAGGTCGGCAAGAGCCTGGCCGAGCGCGACATGGCCGCGACCGCGACCGAGATCCTCGAGAAGGCCGCCGCGGCGGGCTGCGAGATCATCCTGCCGATCGACGTGGTGGTGGCGCGCGAGTTCAAGGCAGGCGCCGAGAACCAGACGGTCAGCGCCGAGGCCTGCCCGGCCGATGCGATGATCCTCGACGCGGGCCCGGAAAGCGTGGCGCATATCGCGATGGTCTTCGGCAAGGCCAAGACGCTGATCTGGAACGGCCCGCTCGGCGCCTTCGAGATCGCGCCCTTCGATGCCGCCACCAATGCCGCGGCGGCGAAGGCGGCCGAGCTGACGAAGGCCGGTCAGCTCGTCTCGGTCGCCGGCGGCGGCGACACGGTAGCGGCCCTGAACAAGGCCGGGGCCGCGGCCGATTTCACCTTCATCTCGACGGCGGGCGGCGCCTTCCTCGAATGGATGGAGGGCAAGGACCTGCCCGGCGTGGCGGCGCTGGACGCCTGAGGCGACAGCCTTCGGGCGGCGGTCCGCCGCCGCCCGTTCCTCATTTGTTAGCGTCACCAGAATTGCACATGCAAATTCTAGGCTTATACCCTGTCGCGGGGGAAGACGCCCGAAGTCGGGCCGTCATCCGCAGAACAGATCTTTTCAGGATGGACCACACATGAACGCCAAGCAGGCCGAACAGATGCGCAAAGGCGCGGGCTTCATCGCCGCGCTCGACCAGTCGGGCGGCTCGACGCCGAAGGCCCTGAAGCTCTACGGGGTCAACGAGGACGCCTACGGCTCGGAAGACGAGATGTTCGACCTGATCCACGCGATGCGCTCGCGCATCATCAAGTCGCCGGCCTTCTCGGGCGACAAGGTTGTGGGGGCGATCCTCTTCGAGCAGACCATGGACCGCCAGATCGACGGCATGCCGACCGCCACCTATCTTTGGGAAAAGCGCGGCGTGGTGCCGTTCCTGAAGATTGACAAGGGGCTTGAGGCCGAGGCCGACGGCGTGCAGCTGATGAAGGCGAACCCGACGCTGGACACGCTGCTGGCGCGCGCGGCCAAGGGCGGCATCTTCGGCACCAAGGAACGCTCGGTCATCAACGCCGCGAACCCGGCGGGCATCGCCAAGGTCGTGGCGCAGCAGTTCGAGATCGGCAAGCAGGTCCTGTCGCACGGGCTGGTGCCGATCATCGAGCCCGAGGTGACGATCTCGATCGCCGACAAGGCCGAGGCCGAGGACATCCTTCTGGCCGAGATCCTGAAGGCGCTCGACGACATCCCGGCCGAGACCCCGGTGATGCTCAAGCTGTCGCTGCCGACCAAGCCGAACCAGTACAAGCCGCTGGTCGACCATCCGAAGGTGATGAAGGTCGTGGCGCTGTCGGGCGGCTATTCGCGCGACGAGGCGAACGCCAAGCTCGCCCAGAACACCGGCATGATCGCCAGCTTCTCGCGCGCGCTGACCGAAGGCCTGTCGGCCGGCCAGCCCGATGCCGATTTCGACGTGGTGCTGGGCAAGACCGTCGACAGCATCCACGCGGCCTCGGTCGCCGGCTGATCGGCTACAGCCGTTTTCAAGGAAGGCCGGGCCCCGCGCCCGGCCTTCTGCATTTCGGGCCCGATTGCGCCGATCCTGCCACAGGTCGTCGCCACACCGCCGAGAGCCGCGAGATCTGGGGGATTTCGAATTGCCGCGCGGGCGCTTCATGCTATCCTTGCGCGAAGACCGCCCATCCAAGAGGCGGCGACACGAGGCGATGATGGGCAGATCCAGAAACAGACCCCCGCTGGGCGCGATGTTCTTCTTCGCGCTGGCCTTAGTGCTGGGCGCCTATTTCACCTTCGCCGCCGTCCAGGGCGACTTCGGCGTCTTCCGCCGCGTGCAGCTGAATGCCGAGGCCAAGGCGCTGTCTGCGCAGCGCGACCAGCTCGCCGCCGAGGTGGCCGGGATGGAGAACCTGACCCGGCGCCTGTCGGACGACTACCTCGACCTCGACCTGCTGGACGAGCAGGCCCGCGTGATGCTGGGCTACCTGCGCCAC
The DNA here is from genome assembly GCF_037095735.1 of Frigidibacter sp. MR17.14. Lineage (NCBI taxonomy): Bacteria > Pseudomonadati > Pseudomonadota > Alphaproteobacteria > Rhodobacterales > Paracoccaceae > Frigidibacter > Frigidibacter sp. MR17.14. The sequence goes on from NZ_JBAWKD010000003.1 coordinate 338,196, forward strand.
GACGAGATCGTCATCCGCTGATCCCCTGCGCGTCACCGCCAGCGGCCTTTACGCAATTCCTCTACATGCTACGCTGACGCCGCGCGCACCTCCCCGCGCATCGCGATCTCTTGGCGCAATCGGCTCTGGCCCTTGTTTCACCGATGCGCTATGGATCGTTTAACGTTGAACTATCTGCTCACGTAGAGGGAGGACGCCTATGGCCACGCGCAAGGCACCCGAACTGCCGAATGTCTCGAAGGACGAGCTTCTCGGCTATTACCGGGACATGCTTCTGATCCGCCGCTTCGAGGAAAAGGCCGGCCAGCTTTATGGCATGGGCCTGATCGGCGGCTTCTGCCACCTGTACATCGGCCAAGAAGCCGTTGTGGTCGGCCTCGAGGCCGCAGCCGAGGAAGGCGACAAGCGCGTCACCTCCTACCGTGACCACGGCCACATGCTGGCCTGCGGCATGGAAGCCCGCGGCGTGATGGCCGAGCTCACGGGCCGCGAAGGCGGCTATTCGAAGGGCAAGGGCGGCTCGATGCACATGTTCTCGAAGGAGCGCCACTTCTACGGCGGCCACGGGATCGTTGGGGCGCAGGTGCCGCTCGGCGCGGGTCTCGCCTTCGCGGACAAGTACCTCGGCAACGGCCGCGTGACCTTCGCCTATTTCGGCGACGGCGCCGCGAACCAGGGCCAGGTCTACGAGACCTACAACATGGCCCAGCTCTGGGACCTGCCGGTGATCTTCGTGATCGAGAACAACCAGTATGCCATGGGAACGAGCGTGAAACGCTCGACTAAGTCGCCCTCGCTCTGGGAGCGCGGCGCGGCCTATGGCATCAAGGGCGAAGCGGTCGACGGCATGGACGTGCTGAAGGTCAAGGAAGCAGGCGTGCGCGCGGTCGAGCACTGCCGCGCCGGCAAGGGCCCCTACATCCTCGAGGTGATGACCTACCGCTACCGTGGCCACTCGATGTCCGACCCGGCCAAGTACCGCTCGCGCGAGGAAGTGCAGAAGATGCGCGACGAGCGCGACGCGATCGAGCATGTGCGCGAACTGCTGCTGACCGGCGGCCATGCCACCGATGACGACCTCAAGGCGATCGACAAGGAGATCAAGGCGATCGTCAACGACTCGGCGGAGTTCGCCAAGGAAAGCCCCGAGCCGGCGCTGTCCGAGCTCTGGACCGACATCTACGCCGACGTGGCGCCGCAGGACGCCTGAGGGGGAGATCTACGAATGGCTACCGAAATTCTGATGCCCGCGCTTTCCCCGACGATGGAGGAAGGCACGCTGGCCAAGTGGCTGGTGAAAGAGGGTGACGAGGTCAAGTCCGGCCAGATCCTGGCCGAGATCGAGACCGACAAGGCGACGATGGAATTCGAGGCCGTGGATGAAGGCATCCTCGGCAAGATCCTGATCGCCGAAGGCACCGCCGGCGTGAAGGTGAACACGCCGATCGCGATGCTGGTCGAAGAAGGTGAAGACGCCTCGGCCGCCCCGGCGCCGAAGGCCGAAGCCGCCCCGGCTCCCGCCGCCGCGAAGGCCCCGGCCGAGGCCGCGCCGGTCGCGGTCAAGCCCGCCGACACCACGCCGGACTGGCCGGAAGGCACCGCGATGAAGACCATGACCGTGCGGGAAGCCCTGCGCGAGGCCATGGCCGAAGAGATGCGCGGCGACGAGAGCGTCTTCCTCATGGGCGAGGAAGTCGGCGAGTACCAGGGCGCCTACAAGATCAGCCAGGGCCTGCTGGACGAGTTCGGCCCGAAGCGCGTCATCGACACGCCGATCACCGAGCACGGCTTCGCCGGCATCGGCGTCGGCGCGGCCTTCGGCGGCCTGAAGCCGATCGTCGAGTTCATGACCTTCAACTTCGCCATGCAGGCGATCGACCACATCATCAACTCGGCTGCGAAGACGCTCTACATGTCGGGCGGCCAGATGGGTGCGCCGATGGTGTTCCGCGGTCCGAACGGCGCCGCCGCCCGCGTGGGCGCGCAGCACAGCCAGGACTACGCCGCCTGGTACGCGCAGATCCCCGGCCTCAAGGTCGTGCAGCCCTATTCGGCCGCTGACGCCAAGGGCCTGCTGAAACAGGCGATCCGCGATCCGAACCCGGTGATCTTCCTCGAGAACGAGATCCTCTACGGGCGCTCGTTCGAGGTGCCGGTCCTCGATGACTTCACGATCCCCTTCGGCAAGGCCAAGATCTGGCGCGAAGGCACCGACGTGACGCTGATCTCGTTCGGCATCGGCATGGTCCACACGCTGGAAGCCGCCGACAAGCTGGCCGAGCTTGGCATCTCGGCCGAGGTCATCGACCTGCGCACCCTGCGCCCGATCGACTACGACACGATCCTGCGCTCGGTGATGAAGACCAACCGCTGCGTGACCGTCGAGGAAGGCTTCCCGGTCTGCTCGATCGGCAACCACCTCTCGGCCTACATCATGACCAACGCCTTCGATTACCTCGATGCGCCGGTCCTGAACTGCACCGGCAAGGACGTGCCGATGCCCTATGCGGCGAACCTCGAGAAACTCGCGCTCATCACCTCGGACGAAGTCGTCGAGGCGGTGAAAAAAGTCACCTACCGGTAAGGAGGGCGTCATGGCCACTGAAATCCTGATGCCCGCACTGTCCCCGACCATGGAGGAAGGGACGCTTGCTCGCTGGCTGAAGAAAGAGGGCGACACGGTCAAATCCGGCGACATCCTCGCCGAGATCGAGACCGACAAGGCGACGATGGAGTTCGAGGCGGTGGACGAAGGCGTCCTCGGCAAGATCCTGATCGCCGAAGGCACCGCCGGCGTGAAGGTCAACGAAGCCATCGCGATCCTCGTCGAAGAGGGCGAAGAGGTTCCAGCCGCCGGCGCCGCCGCGCCGAAGGCCGAGGCTCCGAAGGCAGAGGCCCCCAAGGCCGAAGCCGCAGCCCCTGCCCCGACCGCTGCCGCTCCGGCACCGGCCGCCAAGGGCGGACGCGTCTTCGCCTCGCCGCTGGCCCGCCGGATCGCGGCCGACAAGGGGATCGACCTCTCGGCGATCACCGGCTCGGGACCGCATGGCCGGATCGTCAAGGCCGATGTCGAGAACGCCAAGCCCGGCGCCGCCGCCGCGGCTGCCCCGGCCGCTGCCGCTGCCCCCGCAGCCAAGGCCGAGGCGCCGAAGGCTTCCATGCCCACTGGCATGGGCGCCGACATGGTCAAGAAGATGTACGAAGGGCGTCCTTACGAGGAGATCCCGCTCGACGGCATGCGCAAGACCATCGCCGCGCGCCTGACCGAGGCCAAGCAGACCATCCCGCATTTCTACCTGCGCCGCGACGTGAAGCTCGACGCGCTGATGAAGTTCCGGGGCGAGCTGAACAAGAAGCTGGAGGGCCGCGGCGTGAAGCTCTCGGTCAACGACTTCATCATCAAGGCCTGCGCCATGGCGCTGCAGTCGGTCCCGACCGCCAATGCGGTCTGGGCTGGCGACCGGGTCCTGAAACTGAAGCCGTCGGACGTGGCCGTCGCGGTCGCGATCGAAGGCGGGCTCTTCACGCCGGTCCTCAAGGACGCCGAGATGAAGTCGCTCTCGGCCCTCTCGGCCGAGATGAAGGACCTGGCCAAGCGTGCCCGCGACCGCAAGCTCGCGCCGCATGAGTACCAGGGCGGCAGCTTCGCGATCTCGAATCTCGGCATGTTCGGCATCGACAACTTCGACGCGGTGATCAACCCGCCGCACGGCGCGATCCTCGCCGTCGGCGCGGGCGTCAAGAAGCCGGTCGTCACCGAAACCGGCGAGATCGGCGTGGCCACTGTCATGTCGATGACGCTCTCGGTCGACCACCGGGTGATCGACGGCGCGCTCGGCGCCGAGCTGCTGACCGCGATCGTCGAGAACCTCGAAAACCCGGTCGCGATGCTCGCCTGAGCGCTTGCGCCAACAAGACCGAAGGGCCGCGGATCTCCGCGGCCCTTTCTTTTGGCGATTTCGCATTGGCGAAAATATCCCGGGGGGCGGTCGCAGACCGCGGGGCAGAGCCCCCTCCGCAGCCGTCAGCCCTCGCGGCGCACCTGAAGAAGGCCGGCCAGCCCCGGCTCGGCAAGCAACCGCAGCCCGAAGGCGTCAAGCGCCGCCTTGATCAGCGCCGGATCGGTCATCCGCCTGCGATCCAGATACATCAGCTTCGAATTGCCCTTGCGGTCCTGAATGTTCTCACCGTGGTTCACGACATAGATCATCGCCGGAAACGGCACCGGGTCCAGCGGTCGCCCCAGCGCCGCGGCACGCTCGACATAGGTCTTGTGCCCCTTCCCGATCAGTCGCAGATGCAAAGGCGCAAGCCGCTCCTTCGCGAAATCGACCGCGAGATAAGCGCAGGATCCGCAATCCTTCCAGAACGGCTTGTCCCCGGGTTCGCCCATCGGCGCCAGATCGCCTGACCGCGCATCGGCCATGAAGCCCTTCTCGACGATATAGCCACATCCATTCCCGTCGCGCGCGATGAAGCCGGGCAGGTCGGGGTGCAGCAGGTCGTCTGCATCCAGATGCGAGAGATAGACGAATTCGCGGAAGGTCTGCGCCGCGTAATCCGTCATCATCTTGATCTTGTGGCGATGGTCGGAAATCCCCTTCGCCAGATTCAGTTGCGGCGCAGGCAGGAAATGAAACCGCGGATCGCCATCCGGGAAGCAAGCCGGTCGATCCTGCGAACACAGCACCAGCGCCCAGTTGTCATACTCCACTGCCTTCACCGAGGCGAGCGTCTCGGCCAGCACAGCACAGGCCCGCTCCCAGTCCCGGCTGTTGGCGCGGCTGACGAACGGCACGAGCCAGACGATCTTGGGTCGGGCACCGGGCACGAGCGTCCGCACGAACATGCGCCCGAAGATCCGTGCCAGCAGGGTTTTGGAATCCATGAGATGTCCGCAATGGTGGCGTCGGCCCCGGGCTAACGCCCGGGCCGCCCGCCGTCAATCTCGGGTGCCGCTCACGCCTGTGCGGCCAGCCGGTGATCCATGCTGATCGAAGGTTGCGAGCATCCGGCCTCGCCCACCACCCGTGCCGGAACGCCGGCCATGGTGGTGCAGGGCGGCACATCGGTCAGCACCACCGACCCGGCCGCGATGCGCGAGCAATGGCCGACATGGATATTGCCCAGAACCTTCGCGCCTGCGCCGATCAGCACCCCATCGCCGATCTTCGGATGACGGTCGCCATCCTCCTTGCCGGTGCCGCCCAGCGTCACCGAATGCAGCATCGAGACATTGTCGCCCACCACCGCCGTCTCGCCGATGACGATCGAATGCGCATGGTCGATCATGATCCCGCGCCCGATCCGGGCATTGGGGTGGATGTCGACCCCGAAGACCTCGGACACGCGCATCTGCACGAAATAAGCCATGTCGATCCGGCCCTGCTGCCAGAGCCAGTGACCGATCCGATAGGCCTGCACTGCCTGATAGCCCTTGAAGAACAGGATCGGCTGCAAATAGCGGTGGCAGGCCGGGTCGCGGTCATAGACCGCCGTCAGGTCGGCCCGCGCCGCCTGCCCGATCTCGGGGTCCTGCGCCAGCGCCTCGTCGGCGATCTCGCGCAGGATCTGCTCGCTCATTTCGCCCGAGGCCAGCTTGAGCGAGAATCGATAGGCCAGCGCCCGTTCCATCGTCGGATGATGCAGCAGGCCCGAATGGATCAGCCCGCCCAGCAGCGGTTCCACGCGCACGGCCTCACGCGCCTCGTCGCAGATCCGGTCCCAGACCGGGTCGATCTGCGCCAGCTTCGCTCTGGTTTCTGCCATGTCCGGCCCTCCGAAATTCGCACCCATCATAGCAGATAGGTCTCCAAGGTCACTCCGGAAGAGGTATGACATTCCGTGATGACCGGGTCCCGGCGGTTCCCCGCGCCCCCGGCGCCTCAGCGCGGCAGGCCAAGCTCGATCACATGCACCGCCAGCGCCACCTCGCCGCCGGCGAAGCTGCCGCCCTCGGCGGTCAGAATGACCTGCGTCGGCGCATAGAAGGCCATCGGCTGGCCCAAGACGCCGCGCGCCCAGCTGCCCAGCCCGATCCCCAGCCCCGAACCATAGCGATCGTCGGCCCCCGGATTGCCCAACCGCCAGCCGCTGAGCGCGCCGGTGATCGCCGCGGTGACGCGCGCGGTGATGCCCAGCACCACCGCCCCGGCCGGGATCAGGAACCCGGGCGAGGAACTCGTCCCGGCCGAGACGGCATGCACCACCTCGATCACCCGGGTCAGCGTCGCGGCCCCGGTCAGGCCCAGCGACAGCGCGCCCGCCACCCAGTCGGTGCCGTCATGGATCGCCGCCAGCCCCTCGTCCAGAATGAAGGCGCGCCAGCCGACCCGCGGCGCGACGAAGATCCAGCCGCCATTGCTGCGGATCGCCAGCATCCAGTCCTGCCCGGCCCAGTCGCCGCCGGCCCCCGCGGGCACCGCCCAGACCGCGCCCTCCTCGGGCGTGACCGGCGGCGCACTCGCCGCGCGCGAGACCAGCACCATCGGCACCAGCCCGTCGAGCCGCACCAGCGCCTCGTTCACCGTCACATGCTTCTGCGCCTGCGCCGCCGCCAGCAGCGGCAGACCAAGCTGTCCGGACTCGGCCATCAGCTCTCTCCTTGGATGAAACGCCGTCTCGCCACGCCCGGGGTCCGGCGTGGGCCTGATCCTTCACCGCTTGCCTTGGCCGCGACCGCACCGCCCCCGTCGAAGCGCGCGCCCCGCCCTTGCGGCCCCTGCGCGACCCGGTCCCCACCGGACCAAGATCCCTCACCGCAGGGCTCAGTCGAAGACCTGAAGCTCCGCCTCGGTCCCCGCGCCCCAGGCGTCCGACAACTGCGCCACACTCACCGTGAAGCCCGCGCCCGCGCCGTCCGCCGCCCGCGCCGTCGCGGAATAGTCGAAGCCCGGTGCCGCCAGCTCGACCTCGCGCCGCACCACGCCGCCCACGACGATCCGCAAGCGGTAGCGCTCGCGCGCCTCGCCCAGGGGCACCTCGGCCACCTCCCAGCTTTCGCCGTTCACCCGGCTCTGCCGGATCCAGCCGATCCGCCCGCCCCCGCCCGGCTCCGCAACCCAGTCCAGATGCGCCGGCGCCAGCGGGCGCTGGCCCTGCCCCCGGAAGCTCTCGACCAGATGGGTGAAGCTCTCGTCATCATAGGGCACGCCGCCCGGGCCCACGCGGTAATGCCGCTCCAGCCCGACCTCGGCCTCGGCCAGCCGGATCTGCGGCACCTCGGCATCGGTGCCCAGCACCACCACCCGGCTGCCCACCGGCCAGTCGCCCGCCATTTCTGCCCCGGTCCCGAACCGCCCGCGCAGCCGCATCGACAGCGCGTAAAGCCCCGGTCCCACCAGCTCGGCCCTCGCCGTCTGGAAGACCTCCCAGCCGCCCGGATCCCCCGACCCGATCGCGAAGAGATTGGCGCCGTTCAGCACCGCTCCCTCCTCGGCCGAGGCGACCGCGCCGGACCACAGCCGGACCAGAAGCGCAGGCCCCCGGTCCCAGACCTCCGGCATCGCCGGTGCCAGCACGCTTTCCGTGGCCCCGATCCTTGCCCGCAGCCGGACCTCGGTGTTCAGCGCATAGCCCTCGTCCGCCGGGGCCGAGAACAGCGCCGCACTCCCCGGCCAGGGACGGGCCGACACCGCGATCCGCGGCGCAAAGGCGCTGTCGCCCTCGGCCAGCATCGGCAGATCGAGGAACAGCGCAAAGACCGGCAGCGGCGCGCCGAAGGGCACCGGGTCCACCACCGGCTCTGCCTCTTCCGAGGCGACATAGACCCCCGGCTCGACCCGAACCGCTTCGATCTCGCGCGCGGCACCGATCTCAACCCGGTCGATGCGGTAGATCTCGGGCGGCGCACCGCTCGGGCTCAGGGCGACCAGATCTCCGGCCCCGATCCCGCTGTCCGAAGGCGGCAGCGCGAACTTGACCCCGTCGCGCGCCACCCGGGCCTCGGCCAGCCAGCGCTCGACCGCGGCCTGCGCCTCGGCGCCCAGCAGGGCCAGCGGATATTCAGTCGCCGCGACCGCCGCCCCGGCTTCCTCGTCGGGCAGCACCGCCTCGACCGCGCGCAGCTCGAACCCGCCCTCGGCTGCGACATAGCTCAGCCGCACCCGGCCCACATACTGCGCCTCGGCGGCGCGGGTGCGCTCGACCACCGGGCGATCCGGCGCGACCCGCGCCACCGCGCCCTCGTCGATCATGCCCGCCAGCGGCCCGCCACCCCGGCTGACGAACACAAGCTCGCCCTCTCGCTCATAGGCATCGAACCCCAGCGCCACCATCAGCGGCTGCAGGGCCGAGCGCGCGGTGCCGGCATCCGACATCGAATACCCCCGCACCAGCCCCGCCAGATGATCGACGTTCAGCGCCCGCTGCCCCGCGCGGCCCGCGATCTCGGCCACGACATTCTCGACCGGCTGCGCCGCCGCGCGCCCGTTCAGCCAGTGGCCATGCGCCCAGTTGCCGCCATCCGACCACAGGTCCATCCGCGCCGGAAACTCGGGCCAGGGCCGCGCGTCCCAGGCCCAGACATGGGCGTTGCCCATATCGACCATCGGCCCGCCATAGATGGGCGAGACCGGGTTGTTCTCCGCCTTGCCCCAGTAGGTCGCGGTCGCGCGAAGGTACTGGTGCAGCATCAGATCGTCGCGCCGCCCGTCCGAAAAATACGGCAAGGCCGATTCCACCGACCGCGGATCGAGGAACTTGTTGGGCTGGTTCGCCCCCTTGTCGATCGCCGCGCAGCCGTATTCGGTGAACCAGATCGGCTTCATGCCGGCCAGCCAGGTCGTCGCCTCTTCGCTGCGCACCCCGCCGACCCGCTCGTAATGGCGGTTCTCCCACCAGCCGCGGATGTCCTTCTGCCGCCAGACCCAGGGCTCGTCATGGCCCGCATCGGTGATCGGCGTGCGGACCTGCGCCGCGCGGTCCGCCTCGCTGGCGTAATACCAGTCGTAGAACTCGCCGCCGCCGATATTGGCCTGCAGGTAGCCCAGATCATGCACCCGGCCCCATTCGGCATCCAGATGCGTGACCCCGTCGCGCCAGTCCGCCGCCGGCAGGTAGTTGTCGATGCCGACGAAGTCGATCTCGGGATCGGCCCAGAGCGCATCGAGCTGGAAGAACCGGTCGCCATTGCCCGGCGCATAGCCCGCATATTCCGACCAGTCGGCCGCATAGCCAAGCTTCGCGCCCGCCCCCAGCACCGCCCGCACCTGCCCGGTCAGCGCGCGCAGCTGCGCCACCGCCGGGAAGGCGCCGCCCGCGCCCCGGATCTCGGTCAGCCCGCGGAATTCGGAGCCCACGCAGAAGGCATCGACGCCCCCCGCGCGCGCGCAGAGATGCGCGCAATGCAGCACGAAGCGGCGATAGGACCATTCTTCGGGCCCCGCATAGGAAATCGCATCGGACCAGGCGTCATCCCCGCCCGCCACCACGAAATCCCCGGCCGAGGCCGCGCCGAAGAACGCCGCCACCTGCGCCTCTGCCGCCGCGGTTTGATCCGGGCTGCCCGGCCGCCCCGGCGCCTTCGACAGCGTGATCCGCCCCCGCCAGGGCAAGGGTGGCTGATCGCCCGCGTCGCTCCAGGGATCGGGCTGGCCGTTCCCGTCGAGGATCTCCATCAGCAGGAACGGATAGAACACCACCCGCTTGCCCGCCGCCCGCAGCGCCCGGATCGCCTCGATCACCGACCCGTCCGAGGGCGTGCCGCCATAGACCGGTCGCCCGTCGATCCGCAGGATCTCCTGCGCATCGCCCCGCCCGATCCCGCCCGACCGCCAGGGCCGCCCCGCGCCGTCGGTCTCGCCCTGCTCGACCTTCGGGCGCACCTCGCACAGCCCGCAACGCAGGTCCGAGCCGAACCAGCACACCACCAGCAGCACGGTCTCGACCCGCGGCAGCTCGACCTCGAGCGTCGCCAGCGAGGCCAGGAAATCGGTCCGCGCGAGCGGGCTGTGCTGGTTGGCAGTCACCGCCTCGCCCTCGCCGAAGTCATAGCGCACCGGGCTCGTGGCCAGCGAATACTCTCCGGTGCCGGGGATCAGCGCCACGCCGCGCACGGTTCCGGCCATGTCCGGCACCTCGATCGCCGGATCGGCCGCCGCCCGCACCACCTCGAAGGAAAACTGCGGCACCCGGTTGCCGAAGGGTCCAAGGTCCAGATCCTCGAAGACCACATAGGCCGTGCCGCGATAGGCCGGGGCCCGCCCGGCGCCCATCCCCGCCTCCACCGCCGGATCGGGCAACTGCCCCTCGTCCCCGCGATAGACCCGCATCGACACGTCCGACCACTTCAGCGGCGCGCCATCGGCCCAGACCCGCTCGACCCCGCGGATCTCGCCCTCGCACAGCGCCAAGGCCAGGCTCACCGAATAGCTGTAGGTGGTCACGCTCGAGCTCTGGCTGCCGCCGCCGCCCTTGCCGCCCGAGGAGGTCGTCTCGGTCTCGGACCGCTCGCGGAACTCCGAGGCCCAGATCACCTGCCCACCGACCCGCATCCGCCCCCAGACCCGCGTCACCGGCGCGCCCTCGCTGGCGCCGGTCAGCCGGAAGCGGTCGATGCGGCCGGTCTCGACCGCGTTCGAGCCGCCACCCATCACCCGCTGGTCGATCAGCTGGCCGATGGTCGCGCCCACCGCGCGCCCGATGACCGCGCCGGACAGGCCCAGCACCGTGCCCCCGAACCCCGCACCGATTGAGGCACCGGCCGCTGCAAACAGGATCGTCGCCATCAGGGCCCCCAAGCCAGATCAGGAAGAGCCAAGGCGCTCAGACAAGCCCCTCGGGAAAATCGAACCGCGCCACCACCCGGCGCGCCCAGGGCGAGGTCAGCGCGCTTTCGCAAACCCCGCGCCCGCTGTAGGCATGAATGAACGAGGCGCCCGCCGGCTCCGCCGCCAGCCGCGCCCGGATCCCCAGATGCTTGGCGACCGAGCCCTCGCGCATCCGGAACAGCAGCACCTCGCCCGGCGCGGGCGCGCGCCAGGCCGGGACCTCGCGCAGATGCCGCCGCGCCGCCGCCCACAGCCGCTCTTCGCGCCCGGGCTCGGACCAGTCCGGCCCATAGGCCGGCACCGGCTCGGGCTCGGCCCCGAAGGCCTCGCGCCAGACCCCGCGCAGAAGGCCGAGGCAATCCGCCCCCGCCCCCCGCACCGATCCCTGGTGCCGATAGGGCGTGCCGATCCAGCCCCGCGCCAGCGCCACCATCTCCGGCCCCGCGATCCCCGTCATCCGCCCCTCCACCCGCCGATATGCATCCGCCCGACGGCGCAGACCACCAGAGCCGGACCGCGCGATCCGCCCCGCGGCGACCGCCACGAACCCGCCGCCACCTGCCGACCGGACCGGCCCGACAGGATTGCGACCCGACCGGGAGATCCGCCGCATGGCAAAGCCGTGCCTCACCCGACCGCCCCACGCGCGCCCGAGGCACCGCGCCCGCGTGCCATGCGCAAAAACCTCAGCGCCGGGACTTCGACGGCGCGACCGTCAGCCAGTCCTCGCCCGGGATCGTCGGGAAGCCGCGAAAGTTCAGCAGGTTGCCGAACTTCCCGCGGCAGGTCTCCGCCAGCTTGTCGCAGCCGGCGGTGATCCGCACCCGGTCCCCCGCCGCCAACGGCGCCCGCAGCCCCTGCCACAGCTCGACCTCGCGCCCGGTCCCCGACAGCCGGTCCGCCTTGACCGCCCCCCAAAGCCCGGCCGCCGCCCCGTCGAGGACGCTGACCCGGCCCTTCTCGAACCAGCGGTCCGCGAAACCGTCGATCGCGCCCCCCGGGGCGAACCACAGCAGCGTGTCACCCTCGACCAGCTCCAGCGCGACCTCGATCCCGAAGGTGGCCGCCGCCAGATCCACCCGGCAGCGGCTGTCGCCCACCACCGCGCCGCAGCGCGCCAGATAGGCCCGCCCCTGCGCCTCGTTCAGCGGCGCCGACAGGCCGCGCAGCTCGGCCGTGAAGCCGCCCGCACCGCGCACCAGATCGCCGAAACTGCCGCGGAACTCGACCATCCGCGCCTCGGGCGCCGACCAGTCGACCAGCCAGGCCGTGACCTCGGCGCCGTCGAAACGGCCCGCCGCGATCTCGGCCTCGGTCAGGCCTGCGGCGCTCAGCGCCCCCGCGGCCTCGGTGTTGTCGACGCCCAGCCCCGTTGTCTGCAACAGCATCCGGGCCGAGATCCCGGTCCCCGCCTTGAAGGTCACGCCCTCGAAGCTCAGGTCGCGGTCGTGGTCGGTGAAGCCATAGGCACGCCCGTCGCGGCGCACCAGCCGCCAGCAGCGGCAGACCGTGGTGGCCCCGCCGCCCAGCCGCGCCAGAAGATCCGTCCGTGACATCCCCGGCCCCCTTACAGCCTGACCTCGACCAGCGGCACCGCCGGCACCTCGCCCGCCTCGAAGGTCGCGACCGAGACCTGCAGCCGGTCGGTGTCGAAGCGCACCGGCACGTCGAACTCGAACCCGGCCGTCACCTCGGACCCCGGCGCCGGCGGCACCGCGAAGGTCACGACGCCGGTCGTCGCATCGACGCTCAGCGCGTCTTCGCCCGCGACCGGCACCCCGTGCACCGCCGCCAGCACCGTGCCCGCCACCGGCTTCGCGATCACCCGCGTCTCGCTCTGCGTGCCAGAGACGTAATGCTTGACCAGCTGGAAGCTGACGGTGACCCCGTCGCCGATCCCGATCCCCTGATCGAAGGCCGAGATCGCCTGCGACGCCGGGGCCGAGCGCCAGTCCGCCCAGTCGCGCCAGCGAAACGCATGCAGCTGCCCGCGCCGCGCCTCGAAGAAGGCGATCAGCCGCTCGAGATCATCGAGCGAGCGCAGCCCCATCCCCGCGTCATAGCGCCGGCGCGACGCGGCCCAGGGCGTGTTGCGCTCTTCATAGCCATTGGCCAGCTCGACGATCTCGACCCGCCGTTCCGGCCCGCCGAGCGCACCGAAGCTCACGTCCACCGCGAAGCGGACCTCGTGAAACGCCATCTCTCGTCCCCTCTGCTCCGCGCGCATCCGCCCTCGGCGCCGCGCAGCCCCAACCCGCCCGCACCGCGGCAGGCGCGCCCGAAGGCCCCGCCCGCCGCGTGCATCGCCAAACGTCGCGTCGCGCCCGGTCCCGCCCCGCATCGCACCTCGCGCGATCCACGGCTTGGTGCGGAGACCGCCACGCCCCTAAGCCACGCGTTGCCCCGCAGCTGAGGGGCCACTGCCGCGCTGGGCAGCGCCCGTCTTGCCTCCCGGCCCGCACCGGCTCGGCCATCCCGCACTGCGGCCCACAGCACTCCCCGCCGCGTCGCAAAATCCGGCAGCACCGTCCGCGACGCCCGTGGCGACGCCGGTCTCGACCTGCCCCGCAGCCCACTGCGCAGCGCACCCACCCGCGCGTCGTGCCGCACGGCCCAATCGCGCCGGGCCTCCCGAAGGGCCGTCATCTGCGCCATCCGACACGGAACAAGGTCGCGCCCGGCTGCCCGCCGCGCCCTGAAAGGCGCACGGCGCTACTGGTTGCGCTCGCCCCGCGCGATCACCCGCGCAAGCCCCGCCGCGATCTGCGCCCGGCTGCGCTGGAAGCCCGCGACATCGGGGGTGGAGACGTTCACCGTCACCCGCGCCCCGCCGCCGCCCGATCCGGCCCGCACCCCCAGCCGCCCGTCCGCGCCGCGCGCGAGCGGCAAGATCGCCTCCGGCCCCGCCTCGCCCATCAGGCCAAGCCCGCCCCGCATCCCGAAGGCCGTGGGCCCGCCGACCACGCCGCCGCGGGCGAAGGCCATGACCCGGCCCTGGCTGATCGCGCCACCTTTGGCGAACGGGAACAGCCCGGACATCAGCCCGTTCATCCCCTGCGCCAGCGCGCCACCCATCGCGTTCTGCACCGGGCGCATCGCGATGCCGTAGACGCTCGCGCTCATCGACCGCGCGACACGCTCCAGCGCGTCCGACAGCCGCATCCCGTCGAAGACCACCCCGTCGAAGGCCGAGCGCAACCCGCGCCCGATGCCAGTCGACAGCAGCGACACCTCGCGGCCGGTGAAGACCATGCTCTCCTGCATCCGCCCCAGCTCGGCGGTGAAGGCTGCGGTCATCGCCTCGGCCCCCGCAAGGCTGCGCTCCAGATCGGAAAAGCCCCGACCGAACCCATCGATCCCGTCAACATCCGCCATTGCCGTCCCCCCCTGCCTTCGTCCGGTCGGGCCAGGCCCGCATCAGTTCCTCGAGCCGGCCGCGCCCGAGCGGCCCGCGGCCCGGGGCGATCCCCAGCATCAGTGCCAGTTCCACCGGGCTCAGCGCCCAGAACCGCACCGGGTCGAGCCCGAGCCCGCCCCTCGCCACCGGTCCCAGACCCGCCCCCAGCATTCCCGGCCAGTCGAGCCGCTCAGCCATCGCCGCCGGCACTCCCCGCCGGCTGCGCCGCGGCCGAGCCGCCCGGGGCCACCCCGCCGCCGCCCGCGCCGCCGACCGGCCCGGCAAGCGGCGACGCGGCACCCTCGGGCCCGCTGAACGCCAGCGTCAGCAGCGCCGCCGCCGCCCGCGCGGCCCCGATCGGGCCGCCCGCGATCTCGGCCCGGCCGAGATCCGCGGCATCGCCCGGCCAGCCGCAGGCGCGCAGCCCCGCGGCCAGCAGCATCAGCACGTCGCGGGCCCGGAAGCGGCTGCCCTCGAACCTCGCGACCAGCGCGGGCAGGCTGTCCTCGCCCAAGGCGGCCTCCAGCTCGGCCAGCGCGCCCAGCGTCAGCTTCGCGCGCAGGTCCTGCCCGTCCACGGTCAGCGCCACCTCTCCGGCCCAGGGATTGGCCCGGGGATTGGCCATCGGACCGGACATCTCAGAGCGCCACGAAGCTGAGCACACCCGCCGAGGCCAGCGCGACCTCGTAGGTCGCCTCGCCGTTGTGGCTGCCCGCATATTCGATCGCGGTGATCTGGAACGGCCCCTCGATCACCCCGAAATCGGGCACGATCACCTGCGCCGCGGGCATCAGCCCCTCGAAGAAGATCTGCCGCGCGCGGGCATCGGTGTCGGCGTCGCGGAACACGCCCGAGCCGGTGATCTGCGCCGAGCGGATCCCCGCCCCGGCCAGCAACTCGCGCCAGCCCGCGCTGTCGAGCGAGGTCACCTCGACCGTCTCGGCATTGAAGGCGAGCCGGGTGGCGCGCAGGCCGGCGAAGGTCTCGAACTGGCCGTCGCCCGTGATGTCGAGCTTCACCAGAAGGTCGCGCCCGTTCTGTACTGCCATCTGTCACTCTCCCTGAGGAAAGGAAGGCCGGGGGCGCTGCCCCCGGACCCCCGGAGTATTTCTGCCAAGCCGAAAGACCGATCAGAGCTCGATCCGGGCCCGGAAGGTCAGGTCGATGCGGCGGGCCTGGCCGGTCTCGACCCGGCGCGCGCGCGATTGCAGGAACCACAGGCTGACCAACCGGCCGCGCGCCAGCGCCAGCGCCGCATTGTCGAGCCGGTCCGAGATCGCCACCGCAACCTCCTTCGCCAGCGAGAATCCGGCCTCGTCGGTGACGACGCTGACGGTGAAATCGTGGCGCGCGCCGGGGCCCGAGCGGTCGGCGGCCTCGCGCACGTCCTCGGGGCCGAGCGAGACATAGGTGCCGGTCACCGTCGCGGGCGGCACGGCGTCGAAGATCCGGGTCCCGACCAGCGCCGCAAGGGCCGGGTCGGCGGCCAGATGCTGATAGACCGCGGCCTGCAGCGCGGCAGATGCGCCAAGGCTCATGCCGGCACCTCCTCGCGCGCAAAGCAGGTCAGGTAGCGGCCCAACCCATCGGCCTCGGTCACCGCGAGGATCCGGAAGATCCGCGCGCCTTCGCGGAAGCGCTGGTCGGCCCGCGGGCGCGAGGGGGCGCCGGGCGGCGCACCGCGCACCGTGATCCGGTAGCCGGTGGTCGAGAGCGTCACGAACTCGCCCGCCCGCTCGCTGCCACGCTCGGACACCACCTCGGCCCAGAGCGTGCCGAGCGCCACCCAGGCCAGTCGCTGGCCGCCGGAATTGTCATTGCTCCGCACCGCCTCTTCAAGCGTCAGCGGCCGGTTCAGAAGCGGCGCCCGCGCCATCACGCGCCCTCCCGCCCGGCCAGAAGCCGGACCGTGCGCCAGCGCTCGATCAGCCCCTGCACCCCGAAGGACATCGTGGCCCCTTCGGCAAAGCCGCCCTCGTGGCGCGCCTCGTGATATTGCGCGGCCAGCAGGAACACCGCCTGCTGCAGATCGGCCGGCACCGCCGCCCAGTCGGGCCCGAAACCGGCGGTGAAGGCGATCTCGACCGCGCCGCCGCAGGGCACCGCCGGCAGATAGCCCGTGCCCTTCGCCGCCAGCCGCGGGCGGTGCAGGTCGCGGATCAGCCGCCAGCGCGAGGGATCGATCACCACCGCCTCCTCCCCGGCATCGAGCACGGTGACAGAGGCCACCGCGGTCACCGGCGCCACCGGCAGCGCCTGTTCGGCGCCCTCGCCCCGCCAGGCGGTCAGGCGCAGCAGGAAATCGCGCGCCAGCAGCACCTTGCCGGTGCGCCCCTCGATCGCCGCCAGCGCCGCGCGCAGATGCGCTTCCAGAAGCCCGTCCTGCAGCGTCTCGTCCGCAAGCCCGGTCCCGAGCCGCAGATGCGCGCGGAACGCGGCCACCGGCAGCGCCTCGGCCGCGACCGTGGTGGTTTCGGTCAGCAACATCGCCTGTCCCCCATGCCGTTCGGAAAAGCCCCAGCGGGCGCGCGCCGGATTGCCCCCGCCGCCCGGCGCGCGCCCCTCGCCGCCGTCAGCTGACGGCGAATTTCAGCAGCTTGATCGCCGCGAAATCGCTGACATCGCCGCCCACGCGCTTCGAGGCATAGAACAGCACATGCGGCTTGGCCGAGAACGGGTCGCGCAGGATGCGGATGTCGGGCCGCTCCGCGATGGTGTAGCCGCTCGCGAAGTCGCCGAAGGCCAGCGCATAGGCATTCGCGCCGATGTCGGGCATATCCTCGGCGATCAGCACCGGATAGCCCATCAGCCGCGCCGGCTCGCCCTCGGCCAGCCCGTCCGACCACAGGAAGCGCCCGTCGGCATCCTTCATCTTGCGCACCGCGCCCGCGGTCTTCGAATTCATCACGAAGGCGCCGTTGGCGCGGTACTCGGCGTTCAGCGCATAGACCAGGTCGACGATCGCGTCGGAGGCGTTCGAGGTGGCGAAATCGCCCGCCGCCCCGGTCGCCACATAACCCAGCGATCCCCAGGCCCAGCTGGCATTGGCCACCGCCGGATGGGCAAGGAAGCCCTTCGGCTTGTCGATGCCATCGCCCGAGACGAAGGCCGCCCCCTCGGCGCGCGAGAATTTCTCGGCGATGCGCGCGGCCAGCCAGCCCTCGATGTCGAAGGCGGAATCGTCCAGCAGCCGCTGGCTGGCCTTCGGCATCGCCGACAGCTCGTAGAGCGGGATCGAGATCCGCTCGATCAGCGGCGTCGCGGTCTCGGTCAGGGCCGCGGTCTCGGTCGCCCAGCCGGCGCCCAGATCGGTGCGGTCGATCAGCACGTCGAAGCTGGTGGCCTCGACATTGACCACGCTCGCCAGCCGGCGCAGCGAGGCGGTCGAGCGCAGGACCGAGCGGATGGTCTCCGAGGTCTGCGGGTCGACCAGATAGCCGCCGTCGGCCGCCACCGCGGTGGTCATGCCCTTGCCCTCGAGCACGAGGCCGCGCAGGCCGTCGTCATCGCCCGAGCGCAGATAGGCGCCGAAGGCCTTCAGGTGCAGCGGCTCCTCGGCCACGGCGGCGGACAGCGCCGGGCGGCGCGGGGGGGTGCTCTTGCGATCCAGCATGGTCAGTCGCTCGTCCTGTTGTTTGAGCCGCGTTTCGATCCCGTCGCGGAAGGCGCCGAAGGCCGAGAGGAACCCCGCCATCGCCGCGCCCGCACGTTCCACAGCCGGGGCATCGGCCCCGGTCGCACCGTCATCCGTCATGTCGTGCTCCCTCTTGCGGGCCCTGCGCGACCAGCGCCGCGCGCCCCCGTTCCAGAACCGCGGCCAGCGCCGCCCAGCCGTCCTCGGGTGCGGCGGCCTTGGCCGCGACCCGCGCCTCGCCCAGCATCGGGAAGGTGACGAGCGAGATTTCCCACAGGTCGATCTCGACCAGCCGCCGCCCCCGCCCCTCGGCGGTGGAGGCGACGGTGCGATAGCCGATCGACAGCCCGTCGAGCGCGCCGGCCTTCACCAGCGCCGCCGCCTCGCGGCCCCGCGCGACGGCGTCGAGCAGCCGGCCGCGGACGCGCAGCCCGCGCGCATCCTCGACCACCTCGTCCCAGACGCCGATCGGCTGGAGGGGGTCATGCTGCCAGAGCATCTTCACCCGGCCCCCGCGCTGCGCCATCCGCGAAAGCGAGGCGCGGTAGGCCCCCGCCGCCACCACATCGCCGCCGCGATCGGGTACCCCGAAGAGCGAGGCGTAGCCCTCGATCACCGCGCCCTCCGCGACCAGCTCGTCACCCAGCCGCAACCCCGCGCCGGCGCCCAGGAATTTCCGTTCCAGCTCCATCAGAGCCCCCCTTTTCCGGGCGCGAGGTCCAGAAGCGACTGCACCCCCTGCACCAGCACCACGGCGACCACGCCGTAGACGGTGACCCAAAGCCGCCGCTCCAGCCGCTCGATCAGCGTCTCGATCCGTTCCAGCCGGCGCTCGACGGCGGCGAACTGGATCTCCATGATCCGCTCGGTCGCCTCGAACCGCTGCTCGTGCACCTCGAAGGGCGCCTTGAGATAGCGCGATCCCCCCTCCATCACCGGCTCACTCCGCCGCCGGGGGCAGGCCCAGAAGCACGCGCTTCTCGGCCGCGGTCAGGAACAGCGCCTCGCCGATGCGGCGCCACTCGCGGTCGCGCTCCTCGGCCAGCGCCGGGATCCGGTCGGGATCGGGGGCCAGGTCGATCGCCGCCCCCCAAGTCCCCAGCCAATGCGCCAGCGCCGCCAGCACGCGGGACGCCAGCGGCAGCACCGTCAGGCGGTAGAAGGCCCGGTGCGCCTCGGCGTAATTGGCATAGGTCGCATCGCCCGGGATCCCCAGCAGCATCGGCGGCACCCCGAAGGCCAGCGCGATCTCGCGCGCGGCCGCCAGCTTCGTCTCGTGGAACTCCATGTCCGAGGGCGAGAATCCCATCGGCTTCCAGTCGAGCCCGCCCTCCAGCAGCATCGGCCGCCCGGCATTGCGCGCGCCCTGGTGATGCAGCTCCATCTCGCTCACCAGCCGGTCGTACTGCTCGGGGCTCAGATGCCCGGTGCCGTCCGGCCCGCCATAAACGATCGCGCCCGAGGGCCGCGCGGCATTGTCGAGCAGCGCCTTCGACCAGGCGCTCGCGGCATTGTGCACCTCGACCGCCACCGCAGCCGCCTGCATCGGCGAAAGCCCATAGTGATCGTCCGCCGGATGGAAGCTGCGGATATGGCAGATCGGGTCGGGACTGCCGCCCATGTCGAAGCGATGCACCCGCCCACCCACGGTATAGTCGCAGGCCACCGGCCAGCCATCCGCCCCCGGCACCAGCGACACCCGGTCCGAGCGCAGCACATGCAGCTCGACCGGCAGCCCGGCACCCGGCTCGCCCACCGCCTCGACATAGGCGTTGCCGGTCAGCAGAAGCTGGCCGAACAGCGCCTCTAGGAACTCGGCCCGCCCCTGGCCCGCGTTCGGCCGCGCCAGAAGCGCCAGCGCCGGATGCTCGACCAGCCGCGCAGCCCCGGGGCCCCCGCAATCGCGCGCCAGCACCGGCAGCGCCGCCGCCGCCTCGGCGATCAGCCGGACAGAGCGGAAGCCTATCGGATTGCCGGTGAAGCCGGCGCGCGTCAGGCTGGCTGCGTCGCGCGGCCCCCAGACCGCCCGCCCACTGAGACTGCGCGCGATCACCCGACCGGTGGCCGAGGCCTTCTGCTCGGGCGCGCCCGCGCCCTCCCCGCCGCGCCCGCGACGGAAGATCCCGAATGCCATGTCGCTCTCCAGAAATCCGTGACAAGGCCGGGGGCGCTGCCCCCGGACCCCCGGGATATTTCCGCCAATGCGAAAGCCCGTTCGCATTGGTCAAAATATCCCGGGGGGAGGCTCCGTGAGGAGCCGGGGGGCAGCGCCCCCCCTTCATCGCTTCAGATCCCGCGCACCCGCGGGTCGCCCTGCCGCCCGCCCGCGTCGAACAGCAGCTCCTGCACCGCCCAGACCAGCGCATCGACCCGGTCGGGCGAGCCCTTGCCCTGATAGCCGTGCCGCGCCATCCGGCACATCTGCTCTTCCAGCCGCGAGAGCCCGCGCAGGTGCCGCACCCGGCCCTGTTCATAAAGCGCCGCCACCGGCTCGGCCCGCGCGGCCTTGCCGACCGCAGCACGCACCGCGCGGTAGGGCACATGCGCATCGACCTGGCGGATCATCGTCTCGACCATGTCGCCGCCCTGGTTCACCTCGGCCACCAGCCGCGCCGCGCCATGCCGCCGCGCCGCCGCCACCGCGGCGTCGGCCCAAGCCCGCGGACCCGCCGCCGACAGCGAGGCATCCTCGAGCACCCAGATCCGCCAGTCCTGCGGCGCCGCCCCCCGGATCTCGACCCCCGCGACCACGATCCCGCAGGCGTCCGAGCTGGTCTTGCCCGAGGCCGGCGGGTCCACCGCCACCACGATCCGGTCGAGCCGCGGCGGTGTCTCGGCCCGCGCGGCCTCGAGCATCTCGGTGGTCCAGAGCGCGCCCTCGACATCCTCGATCAGCTCGCCCTGCAGCTCCTGCCGGCCCAGCCGCGTGCCGCCATAGCGCGCCTCGACCTCGGCCAGGAACGAGGCCGCCAGATGCGCCCGGTTCGCCTCGGTCGGCGCATGGGTCGTCACCGTCGAGGGGTTGCGCAGCACCGCCTTCAGCACGTCGACATTCTTCGGCGTCGTCGTCACCACCTGCTGCGGATGGGGCCCAAGGCGCAGAGCGAACTGCAGCATGTCCCAGGCCTCGGCCCCCTTCTTCCATTTCGCCAGCTCGTCGACCCAGGCCGCGTCGAACTGCGGCCCGCGCAGCGCATCGGGCTCCTGCGCCGAATGCACCGTCGCCACCGCGCCATTCGGCCAGACCAGCCGCCGCCGCGTCGCCTCCCAGGCCGGGCGGCGGTCGGGGGGCGAGCAGGCGAGGATCCCGCTGTCGCCGAAGACCATCACGTCGCGGCCCTGGTCATAGGTCTCGGCCAGAAGCGCCACCCGCTTCGCCTGCCCCGGATCGCCGGGCCGCGCGCCCTCGACCTGCGCCCGCACCCATTCCGCCCCGGCCCGCGTCTTGCCGGCGCCGCGCCCCCCCAGAATGGCCCAGGTCCGCCAAGCGCCTCCGGGCGGCAGCTGGTGGGGCAGCGCCCAGAACTCGAAGAGCCAGGGCAGCGCCATCAGGCTCGCGTCCGACAGCCCGCCGAGAAACCCCTCGATCTCATCTTCCGTCGCGCAGGACAGCCAGGCGGCGCCCGATCTCAGCCCGAGCGGCGTCGAAATCGAGCGTCTGCTCTCGAAGCTGTCCTGCGGCATCCCGTCCAAGCTTCTCGACACGTGACCTCTCCTCCATGGCAAGCTGGAACGCGGCCTTCAGCTCGCGCACCGCGGCCTGGGCCTCGCGGGCCCGGGCCGTGTCTCCCTGCTTGATCTCGCGCAGCACCGCGAAAAGGCTTCGCGCGGCGTCGTCGTAAAGCTCGGCCGTCTCGGCCAGAAGCGAGCCGGGCAGCGGCAGGTCCCTGCCGCCCCCCGGCCTGAACACCGGTTCATCCACCGGGCACCCCCCTTCAGCGAAGGCAGCCGCGCCCGGCTTCGCCGGAGCGGTCCCCCGCGGTCCCTCGGGTCCGGCGGCCAGGCAGCAAAAAACGGCCTCGGGAAGATCCCGGGCCGTTGCCCTGCCTGCCGAACCCACCATGTCCAGCGTGCCAAAAGATATGCCACGGGGCGTTCGCCGGATCAAGTTTGTCGCCTTGGGGTTGCGCAACACCCGGCGCGCGAGCCGTTAGGGAATGTTCGCATCTCGAATGAAGAAAGCGCGGCAACCCACCGGATTACCGCGCTTCTCGTCTCGAAAAACAGTTAACGTCAGTTCCCGGTCTGGGTGCCGGTCTGTGTGCCGCCCTGATCGCTTTCGCCGCGGCTCGCCTCGATCTCGCGCCACTTCCGCACGTTCTGATTGTGCTCGTCCAGCGTCCGGGCGAAGGCATGGCCGCCGCTGCCATCGGCGACGAAATACAGGAAATCGGTCTGATCGGGGTTCAGCGCCGCCCGGATCGACTCGCGGCCCGGGTTGGCGATCGGCCCCGGCGGCAGCCCGTCGATCTGGTAGGTGTTGTAGGGCGTGGGCCGGCGCAGCTCGCTCGCGCGGATGCCGCGGCCCAGCGCGCCCTGGCCCTTGGTGATGCCATAGATCACCGTCGGGTCGGTCTGCAGCCGCATCCCCTGTTCCAGACGGTTCAGGAACACGCTCGCCACCCGCCCGCGCTCGGTCGCGACGCCGGTCTCCTTCTCGACCAGCGAGGCCATGATCAGCGCCTCTTCCGGCGTGTCATAGGGCAGGCTCTGCGCGCGGTTCGCCCAGGCCTCGGCCAGCACGGCCTCCTGCCGGCGCTGCATCTCGGCCAGCAGGTCGGCCCGCGGCTCGCCGCGCTTCACCTCGTAGCTGTCGGGCGCCAGCATCCCTTCGGCCGGAACTTCGCCCGGCTCGCCCGCCAGGAAGTCGGCGCGCTTGAGCGCATCGACCACCTGCCACGAGGTCGCGCCCTCGGCCAGCGTCACCCGCAGCCGGGTGTCGCCATCCTCGGCCACCGCGCGATAGGCATCGGGGGCGGCCTCGGTCGCGGGGTTGAACTTCACCTTCTCGACATAGCGGTTCGTCGCCGCGTCAAGCTCGCGCACCACCACCTCGGCCATCAGCACGCCGATGCGATAGTTGATCTCGGTGCCGCAGGTCGACTGGCCGCCGCGCGTCACCAGATCGACGATCGACTGCATCGAGGCGCCGGCCGGCACCAGGAACGACCCCGCCTTCAGCTGGCCGGACTTCTTCTCGTAATCCGCGCCGACGCGGAAGATGTAGCCCGACGAGATCGCCCCCTGCGCTTCCAGATTGTCCGACACCCGCCCCATGCTCGAGCCGGGCTCGACACGCAGGCAGACCGGATTCGCCAGCGGGCCCGCGTCGACATACTGACGCTGCCCCCAGGCGATCACGCCGCCCACCGCCACCAGGATGACGATGGCCAGCGTCAGGAAGTTCGAGGCGATCGCGCGCCACATCAGCCGGTCACCTTGCCCAGCACCAGCGAGGCATTGGTGCCGCCGAAGCCGAAGCTGTTCGACAGCGCGATGTCGATCTTGCGCTTCACCGCCTTGTTCGGGGCGAGGTCCAGCTTCGGCGTCACCGCCGGGTTGTCGAGGTTGATCGTCGGCGGCGCGATCTGGTCACGGATCGCGAGGATGCAGAAGATCGCCTCGACCGCGCCGGCCGCGCCCAGCAGGTGCCCGATCGAGGATTTGGTCGAGGACATCGTGGCCTTCGACGCGGCCTCGTCGCCCAGCAGACGCTCGACCGCGCCAAGCTCGATCGTGTCGGCCATGGTCGAGGTGCCGTGGGCGTTGATGTAGTCGATCTGGTCCGGGGTGATCCCCGCGCGCTTCAGCGCGGCCTTCATCGCGCGGAAGCCGCCGTCACCGTCCTCGGAGGGCGCGGTGATGTGATAGGCGTCGCCCGAAAGCCCGTAACCCAGCACCTCGGCATAGATCTTCGCGCCGCGGGCCTTGGCGTGCTCGTATTCCTCGAGCACGACCACGCCCGCGCCTTCGCCCATGACGAAGCCATCGCGGTCGGCGTCATAGGGACGCGAGGCGGCTTTCGGATCGTCGGCGCGCTTGGTCGACAGCGCCTTGCAGGCGTTGAAGCCCGCGACGCCGATCTCGCAGATCGGGCTTTCGGTGCCGCCGGCGATCATCACATCGGCATCGCCGAAGCCGATCAGCCGCGCCGCGTCGCCGATGGCATGCGCCCCGGTCGAGCAGGCGGTGACCACCGCGTGGTTCGGCCCCTTGTAGCCGTGCTTGATCGAGACCTGCCCGGACACGAGGTTGATCAGCGCGCCCGGAATGAAGAACGGCGAGACGCGGCGCACGCCCTTCTCCTTGATCAGGACGGCGGTCTCGGCGATCGAGTTCAGCCCGCCGATGCCCGCGCCGATCATGACGCCGGTGCGCTCGAACTCTTCCTCGGTCGCGGGCTTCCAGCCCGAATCCGCGACGGCCTGATCGGCGGCGGCGATGCCGTACAGGATGAAGTCGTCGACCTTGCGGCGGTCCTTCGGCTCCATCCAGTCGTCGGGATTGAAGGTGCCGTTGGTGCCATCGCCCAGCGGAATCTCGCAGGCGTATTTCGTGGCGACGTTCGTCGCATCGAAGCGGGTGATCGGGCCCGCGCCCGACTGCCCGTCCAACAGACGCGACCAGGTCTCCTCGACGCCGCAGGCGAGCGGGGTGACCATGCCAAGACCAGTGACGACGACCCGACGCATGGGCTTCTCCGTTCCGTGTAAGCTCTCGTGGCCGCCCTGATAGCCTCTCTACCCCTGTCGCGCAACAATCCCAAGGATCGCGGCCAGAAGCTGCGCGGCCACCAGCGCGCCCTGACCGTCGATATCGGCTTCGGGCATGAACTCGACCATGTCCGCGGCGACGATCCGACCGCGGGCCGCCGCGCCCTCGACAAGGCCCAGCACGTCCCAGTAGGACAGGCCGCCCGCGGTGCGCGCGATAACCGCCGGCATCACCGCAGGATCGATCGCGTCGCAATCGAGGCACAGTGCGATCCGCGCCCCCTCGGGGATCATCGCCAGCGCCCGGCCGATCCCCTCGCGCGCGACCTCCTGCGCCGGCACGAAGCTCGCGCCCCAGGCGCGGGCATCGGCCACGTCGCCGACCCGGGCGGAACCGATGCCGCGTTGCCCCACCTGCACGATCCCCGCGACATGCGCCATCTCGGAGGCGCGCCGCATGGTCGAGCTCAGCCCCAGCGGCTCGCCATCCACCGCATCGCGCCAGTCGATATGGGCGTCGATCTGCAGGATCCACAGCGGCTCTGGCCCCAGTTCGGCCAGCATCGGCGTCGGGATGGAATCGTCGCCGCCAAGGATCACCGGCACCCCGCCGCAGGCCACGACCTTCGCCACCGCCGCCGCGATCCGCGCCCGGTTCGCCGCGCCCTCGCCATCGACCTGCGGCAGGTCGCCAACATCGGTGACCGTCGCACCCTCGGGGATCACCGGTCCGCCGAGGTCGAAGTTCATGTGGGTCAGGTTCGCGGCATAGCGGCGCGAGGCGGCGCGGATCGCCGCCGGCGCGCCCGCGCAATAGGCGCCGACGCTGGCATAAGAGGTGCAGGCCCCCGCGCCGATCAGCGCGACGCCGCCGGCGAACCCCTCGAGATCGCCCGCGGGCAGACCCATGAAGGTCGTGCCCCCATCCGCCCCGAACATCCGCCCAAGCGCCGACTCCGCGCCCTTGCCTGCCCCCGTCATCCTCAGTCCCTCGCCAGCAGCACCACCGCGTCGCCGCCGAAGCGGTCGTCGCGAAGATGACGGTATCCCAGCCCCTTGGCCAGCCGGATCGACCCGGCATGGCGCGGTTCGATCATCACGAAGCTGCGTCCGAAGCCCGCCGCGTCATACCAGCGGTGCACCGCCTCGGCCGCCTCGCGCCCATAGCCCAGGCCTTGCGCCTTGCGCTGCAGCATCCAGCCGCATTCCGGCACCTCGTCGAGCCCGTGCAGCCCCCGCCGCGCCCGCATGAAGCCGATATGGCCCAAGAAGCCGCCGTCCTCGCGCCGGGTCACCGCCCAGATCCCGTGCCCGAAGAGCGGCCAGAACCCGGCGCAGAGCAGGAACGAACTCCAGCTGCGGTCGGCATCGCGGGTGCCGCCGACATGGGCCGTCACCTCGGGATCCGACCAGAGCGCCGCGTAATCGTCGAAATCCGCGGCGACCAGCGCGCGCAGCACCAGCCGCGGCGTCTCGAGGCGGGGGGCAGCCCCAGGGCTCATCGCATCACCTTTCCGCCGACCCGTTCCGGCTTTCGCATTGGTCCAAATATCCCGGGGGAGGCTCCGCAGAAGCCGGGGGCAGAGCCCCGTTCCACCGCGACCCGCCCCCCCCGAATGCAAACGGCGCCCCCGGATGGGGGCGCCGCAAGCGATGTCGTCCGCGAAAGCGCGATCCTGAAAGGATCAGGCGGCTTCCGAGATGAATTTCACGGCGTCGCCGAAGGTCTGGATGGTCTCGGCAGCGTCGTCCGGGATCTCGATGCCGAACTCTTCCTCGAAAGCCATGACCAGCTCGACGGTGTCGAGGCTGTCCGCGCCCAGATCGTCGATGAACGAGGCGTTCTCGGTCACCTTGTCCTCTTCGACGCCGAGATGCTCGACGACGATCTTCTTCACGCGATCAGCGATATCGCTCATGTCCTGTCCTCATAAAGCGGGCCTTGGGGCCCTGTCCGTTCCGATTGCCCTATCCCATCCGGGACCGGGGCGGTCAAGAGCCCCGGGAACGGGGCAACCGGGGGCTGGCCCCCGGGGTCGGCGCGCCTATAGCACACACTGATATGAAGGCAAACGCTTTCGCAAGCGCCAAATCCCTCGCCCCTTGCGCGCCTTCCGGCAGGGGCACCCGGACCGGGGGGGCGCGGGGGGCCGCGTCGGCCCCCCGACCCTGTTGCGGCCCCTGTTACCGGCCGTCAGACCATCGCCATGCCGCCGTTCACATGCAGCGTGGTGCCGGTGACATAGCCCGCCTCGGCCGAGGCAAGGTACAGCGCCGCGGCCGCGATCTCGTCCGAGGCGCCCATGCGCCCGGCCGGGATCTGGCCCAGGATCTTGCCCTTCTGCTCGTCGTTCAGCTTGTCGGTCATCGCGGTCGCGATGAAGCCCGGCGCGATGCAGTTCACGGTGATCCCGCGCGAGGCGACCTCGTAGGCCAGCGACTTCGACATGCCGACCATGCCGGCCTTGGCGGCGGCATAGTTGCCCTGCCCCGGATTCCCGGTCGCGCCGACCACCGACGAGATGTTCACGATGCGGCCCCAGCGCGCCTTCATCATGCCGCGCAGCACGCCGCGGCACAGCCGGAAGGTCGAGGTCAGGTTGACGTCGATCACCGACTGCCATTCCTCGTCCGACATCCGCATGAACAGGTTGTCGCGGGTGATGCCGGCGTTGTTCACCAGGATGTCGACCGCGCCCATCGCCTCGGCCGCCTGCTTGGGCAGCGCCTCGACCGCGGCCGCGTCCGACAGGTTGCAGGCCAGCACATGGGCGCGCCCGCCCAGTTCGGCCGCCAGCTCTTCCAGCGGGCCGGTGCGCGTGCCCGACAGGGCGACGCTCGCGCCCGCCCCATGCAGGGCGCGGGCGATGGCGGCGCCGATGCCGCCAGAGGCGCCGGTCACCAGCGCCGATTTTCCGGTCAGATCGAACATGTCCGTCTCCTTGATCGTCGCGCGCCCCTTAGCAGGCGCCCGACCCTCGCACCAGCAGGACCTTCCTTTCGCCGCATTCCCCGGGCAGGGTCCGCGACACGGCCGCCGCGGCCGCCCCTGCCAGTGCCCGGATACGACGAATGCCCCGCCGCCCCTCAAATCCTCCTGCGACCCGCTCTTCGAAACGCCGGCCGGACCGCCACGCCGCCGCGACATTCGCCCCGCCCTCCGTCACCATGCCGGCGGCCGCCGCGACTTCGGCCCCCGGAACGGCCACGGGTCAGGACGTGCGGATGCGCGCGGCCTTCAGCCCGGCCGAACTCGACTGGACGCGCATGCTCGACATCGCGCTGGCAGAGCTGGGCCCCGGGCTGCGGCTCGCCCCGCAGCTGGCCCTGAAGAAGATCCTGGAAACCCGCGACGGGTCCGAGCGCGCGCTGCGCCACCGCGTCGACCTCGTGGTGCTCGATGCCGCGGGCCTGCCGGTCGCGGCGCTCGAGATCGCCGCCGGCAATCCCGAGATCGACCGGGAATGGCGCTGGAATGCCAGCCGCCGCCTGCTCGAGCGGGCGGGCGTCGCCTGCTACGAAATCACGGCCGCGACCACGATCGAGCAGCTCTTCACCTGGCTCGACGCGGTCTTCGCCGGCCACCGCGCGCGCCTGCTGCACGGCGGAGACCAGCAGAGCGCCTGATCCGGCCTCAGCCCTTGGCGGCGGCCACGTCTTCGGGGGTGCCGATGGCGCGGGTCGCAGCTTCCTTGGCGATGCGCTTGACCATCCCCGACAGGGCCTTGCCGGCGCCGATCTCCCAGAACTCGGTGACGCCGCCGGGGCCGGCCATCCAGCTCACGCTCTCGCGCCAGCGGACCGAGCCGGTGACCTGGCGCACCAGCAGATCGCGGATCTCGTCGGGGCTTTCGACCGGGGCGGCGGTGACATTGGCCACCACCGGCACCCGCGGCGCGGCGATCGCCACGCCGGCCAGCGCCTCGCGCATCGCCTCGGCCGCGGGCTGCATCAGCGCGCAATGGAAGGGGGCGGACACCGGCAGCAGGATCGCGCGCTTGGCGCCCTTCGCCTTGGCGATTTCGACCGCCCGCTCGACTGCGGCCTTGTGGCCCGAGATCACCACCTGCGCGGGATCGTTATCGTTCGCCGCCTGGCAGATCTCGCCGCGCGGACCGGTAGCCACGGCTTCGCGGGCCACCTCGTCAGCCGCGGCGAAATCCAGCCCAAGCAGCGCCGCCATCGCGCCGATGCCCACCGGCACCGCGCTTTGCATCGAGCGCCCGCGCAGCCGCAGCAGCCGCGCCGTGTCCGACAGCCCCAGCGCACCCGCCGCGCAGAGCGCCGAATATTCGCCCAGCGAATGGCCGGCGACATAGGCCGCGTCGGTCACCTCGATCCCCTCGGCCGCCAGCGCGCGCATCGCCGCCATCGAGGTCGCCATCAGCGCGGGCTGGGCGTTCTCGGTCAGGGTCAGCGTCTCGATGTCGCCCTCCCAGATCAGCGCCGAGAGCTTTTCGCCCAGCGCGGCATCGACCTCGTCGAAGACGGCGCGGGCCTCGGGCCAGGCCTCGGCCAGCGCGCGGCCCATGCCGATCGCCTGGGCTCCCTGTCCGGGGAACACGAATGCACGGGTCATGAAACTTTCTCCTGCAAGCGCCTGTCGTTCCCCCGCCCATAAACCCCGATCACGGTCGAGACAACTCCCCGTCAGGTGCGGCCCCGCCCCGCACAAGCGCTGTGCGGGCGCGGATGCTTTCCGACATCGGCCCGGATCGCGTATCTTCGGTCCCCGAACGATCCCTTCTCCGGAACCCTCCATGCTCTCGAACTCCCCGACAGGTTACGGCGCCGTCGCCCGCACCCTGCACTGGCTGACCGCGCTCGTGATCCTGACCGCGATCGGCCTTGCGCTTTACGGCGAGGACCTGCCGCGCGCCACCGGCGACGAGGTGGCCGCGGTCGCACGCATCTACTCGCTGCACAAGACCCTTGGCGTCACCGCCTTCTTCCTGGCGCTGGCGCGGATCCTCTGGGCGCTGACCCAGTCGCGCCCCGGCGCCCTGCACCCCGAGCGCCGGGCCGAGACCTTCCTTGCCGACCTCGTGCACTGGGCGCTGTACGGCGCGATGCTGGTGATGCCGCTGTCGGGCTGGATCTACCATTCGGCGCTGACCGGCTTCGCGCCGATCCTCTGGCCGCTGCCGCAGGACCTGCCCTTCGTGCCGAAGTCCGAGGCCGTGGCCCATGCCGCGAACGGCGTGCACAAGCTGTCGGCGCTGGTGCTGTATGGCGCGATCGGCCTGCATGTGCTGGGAGCGCTCAAGCACGCGGTGCTCGAACGCGACGGGACGCTCGCGCGGATGGTGAACGGCCGCGGGCCGGTGGCCCCGGCGGGCGGGCACTCGGCGACGCCCGCGCTGACGGCGGTCGGCGTCTGGCTGGCGGTGCTGGGCATCGCGCTGGGCGGGCCGACGCCCGAACCCGCGGCCCCCGCCGACAGCACCACCGCCGCGGTCAGCCAGCCGGCTGCCGTGCCGGGCGCTGTGCAAGAGGCCGTGCCGGATGCCGCGGGCAGCGAGGCCGGTGCGCATCCCTGGACGGTGACCGAGGGCACGCTTGGCCTGTCGCTGAAGCAGATGGGCGCCGAGGTTGCCGGCAGCTTCACCGGCTGGACCGCCAGCATCGACTATGACGAGGCGTCGCGCACAGGTTCGGTCGAGGTGCAGATCCCGCTGACCGGACTGAAACTGGGATCGGTGACCGACCAGGCGCTGGGGGCCGAGTTCTTCGACGCCACCGCGCATCCGACCGCGGTCTTCACCGCCGACATCGCCCCGGATGCGGCGGGCCCGAACCTCGTGGCGACCGGCACCCTGATGCTGCGCGGCACGGCGATGCCGGTGGTGCTGCCCTTCACGCTGACGGTCGAGGGCGATCGCGCGACGATGCAGGGCCAGACCATGATCGACCGCCGCGACTGGGGCATCGGGCCGACCTACAAGGACGAGGCGACCGTGGGCTTCCCGGTCACCGTCTCGGTCGCGCTGACGGCCACCCGCGGCTGATCCGCAGCCCGGCGGCGGCGGACCCCCGGTCCCGCCCCGCCAACCTGCATCCTCCGCGAGCGGCGGCGCCGTCGCGTCACCCCGTCACCGGGGGGGGCCGACGGCCGCCCCCTCGGCCGATCTCGGCGCCGCGTCCCGTCCCCCGGCAGAGGGCGGTCCTGTCCGCCCATCGACCGGCAGCAAACGAAAAGGGCGCCCCGCGGGGCGCCCTGTCGATCTGCGGAACCGGGGCCTCAGGCCTCCATCACGTCGTCGCCGTCCTCGGTCATGTTCGCACCGAAATCGAGCCCGTGGCTGGCGCGGATCTTGTCCTCGATCGCCATCGCCACGTCCGGGTTGTCGCGCAGGAACTGCTTGGCGTTCTCGCGGCCCTGGCCGATGCGCTCGTCGCCATAGGAATACCAGGCGCCCGACTTCTCGACGACGCCGGCCTTCACGCCCAGGTCGACGATCTCGCCGACCTTCGAGATGCCCTCGCCATACATGATGTCGAACTCGACCTGCTTGAACGGCGGGGCGACCTTGTTCTTCACCACCTTCACCCGGGTCGAGTTGCCCACGACCTCGTCGCGGTCCTTGATCGAGCCGATGCGGCGGATGTCGAGGCGGACCGAGGCATAGAACTTCAGCGCGTTGCCGCCCGTGGTGGTCTCGGGCGAGCCGAACATCACCCCGATCTTCATCCGGATCTGGTTGATGAAGATCACCATGCAGTTCGAGCGGCCGATCGAGGCGGTCAGCTTGCGCATCGCCTGGCTCATCAGGCGGGCCTGGGCGCCGACGGTCGCGTCGCCCATGTCGCCTTCGAGTTCCGCCTTCGGCGTCAGCGCCGCGACCGAGTCGACGACGATCATGCTGACCGCGCCCGAGCGCACCAGCGTGTCGACGATCTCGAGCGCCTGCTCGCCGGTGTCGGGCTGCGAGATCAGCAGTT
Source organism: Frigidibacter sp. MR17.14 (assembly GCF_037095735.1). Lineage (NCBI taxonomy): Bacteria > Pseudomonadati > Pseudomonadota > Alphaproteobacteria > Rhodobacterales > Paracoccaceae > Frigidibacter > Frigidibacter sp. MR17.14. Next base: position 369,651 of record NZ_JBAWKD010000003.1, read on the forward strand.
CGTCAAGGTTAACGCCCAGCTTCTTGGCGTATTGCGGATCGAGCGCGTGTTCGGCATCGACGAAGGCGCAGACGCCGCCCTTCTTCTGCTCTTCCGCCACCGCATGCAGCGTCAGCGTGGTCTTGCCCGAGCTTTCGGGCCCGTAGATCTCGATGATCCGGCCCTTGGGCAGGCCGCCGATTCCCAGCGCGATGTCGAGCGACAGCGAGCCGGTCGAGGTCGCCTCGATCTCCATCACCGGGTTGTCGGCCCCGAGCTTCATGATCGAGCCCTTGCCGAACTGCCGTTCGATCTGGGCCAGCGCGCTTTCGAGCGCCTTCTGCTTGTCCGCGTTGCGCTTGTCGTTCATGTCGAAGAGGTTCGCCGCTGCCATGGGTCCCGATCCTTATTTCACAGCCCGCCCCCCGCGGCAATCAATCGCCTGGGCGCCGGCAGATGGGTTATGTTCCGCACTTGTTCTCGTTCTTATGAGATCAAAAAGAGAACAAATCAATCCTATTCTTCGCACTGCCCACTTTTTCCCATCACGGTTAACAGCTAGTTTACGGCCATCGCCGCGGGTCGCGGCGGGACGGAAGCGAAGGACGAAGATGCTGGTGTTCTGGAAGCCGCGGCTGGTGTTTCTTGCCAACAGCCGCACCGGGTCGACCTCGATCGAGATGGCCCTCGAGTCGCTGGCAAACGTGGCGATCGCCCGTCCGCCCGAGCTGAAGCACACCGACGCCCGCAGCTATCGCAGCCACCTTGCCCCGTTCCTGTCAGGCGCGGCGGAGGGGGCGCGGTTCGAGACGGTGGCGGTGATCCGCGAGCCGCTCGACTGGCTCGCGAGCTGGTATCGCGAACGCCACCCCGATGAGGACGAGAACCCCGCCGCCGCCGGCGATTTCGAGGGTTTCGTCGAGGCCTTCCTCGCCGACGGATCCGACCGGCCTCTGGGCATCGAGAGCCAGGCCGCGTTCCTGACCGACGGCGCGGGGGCGCTCTGCGTCGACCACCTGTTCCGCTATGAAGAGATCGGCCAGCTGGTCGAGTTCCTCGAGGATCGGCTGGGCTGCGAGATCACCCTTCCCCGGCTGCGCGCCTCGGCCCCGGCCGAGACCGCGATCTCGGCGGGCCTGCGGACGCGACTGGCCGGACGGCTGGCCGAGGACCGCGCGATCTGGGACGCCGCGCGGCGCTGACCCGGCCCGGAACCAGCGCGACGCGGGCTCAGGCCAGTTCGCGCTCGACGATCGCCGAAAGCTCGGCCAGCGAGAAGGGCTTTTGCAGGAAGGCCGCGGCGCCGATGCGCGCGTCGCGATCCTCGAGCGCGTCCTCGGCATAGCCCGACATGAAGATCACCGGCACCTGCGGGCGATCCTCGAGCGCGCGCTCGACCCAGGCCGGGCCGTCGAGCCCGGGCATGATGACGTCCGACACGAAGAGGTCGATCGCCAGCCCCGGGTCGGCCAGCAACTCGAGCGCGGCCTCGCCGCAGTCGGCCTCGATCACGTCATAGCCCTTCAGCCGCAGCGCGCGCCCCGCGAAGGCGCGCACCGGGGTCTCGTCCTCGACCAGCAGCACCGTGCCCTGCCCCATCCGCGCGGCACGGCGCGGCACCACGGCGGGGGCGGGTTCGGGCTGCTCGGTCGTGCCGGCGGGCAGCGCAGGCAGCCAGATCTCGAAGGCGGTGCCCTGACCCGGCGTGCTGTCGACGAAGATGAAGCCGCTGGACTGCTTGACGATGCCATAGGCCGTGGACAGGCCAAGGCCGGTGCCGTCGCCGCCGCGCTTGGTGGTGTAGAAGGGCTCGAAGATCTTGCCCAGATGCTCGGGCGGGATGCCGGTGCCGGTGTCGATGACCCGGGTCAGGACATAGTCGCCGCGCGGCACCTCGGCCCGGCCGCGGATCATCGGCCGCCCGAGCCGGTGGTTCGAAGTCTCGATCCGCACCGTGCCGCCGTCGGGCATCGCGTCGCGGGCATTGACCACGAGATTGACCAGCACCTGTTCCAGCTGGCGCGGGTCGGCGCGCACCGGCAGCAGGTCGGGCGCCTGGGTGAGGCCCAGCGAGACCTTCTCGCCCACCAGCCGGTTCAGCAGATGCGTCAGGTCGACCACCAGCTCGCGCAGGTCGAGCACCTGCAGATGCAGCGTTTGCTTGCGCGAGAAGGCCAGCAGCTGGCTGACCAGCGCCGCGGCGCGGTTGGTGTTCTGGGCGATCTGGTCGAGATCGGCATAATCCGGGTCGCCGCGGTCGTGGCGCAGCATCAGCAGGTCGCAATGCCCGCCGATCGCGGTCAGCAGGTTGTTGAAGTCATGCGCGACGCCGCCGGCGAGCTGGCCGATGGCCTGCATCTTCTGGCTCTGCGCGATCTGCGCCTCGAGCGTCTTGAGCTGGGTCGCGTCGGCAAGGATGGCGATCAGCGCGGCCTCGCCCTCGCCTTGGCTGCGGCAGAGCGTGACCTGCAGGAATTCCTCGGCCCCGGTGCGGCGCAGGCGCAGAACCTCGGGCCGGCGGTCGATGCGGCCGTTGACGGTGTCGGCGACCCAGTCCCCGATCGGCCGCCCGAGCCCCTCAAGCACCTGCGCCAGCGCGGTCCCGGGCTCGACCCGGCCCAGCATCGCGCGGGCGGGCGGGTTCATCGACAGGATCCGCCCCTCGACCGACAGGCGCAGCATGGCCACCGGCAGCGCGTCGAAACCGGTCAGACCGGCCAGCGGCGCCTCGTCGCGGGCCGGCAGCAGGTAGATCTCGCGCCGCCCGGCCGCGCCCTCGATCTCGACCGGGATCACCCGCGCGGCCGAGCCGTCGGCCAGCGTGATCGTGCTCTCGCCGCCGGGGGCCGTCGACTCGGGGCCCAGCAGCGCCTCGCGCGTGCGGGGGCTGCGCCCGACCATGCGCCGCAGCGCCTCGTTCATGTAGAGGATCGTCCCCGCGCGCGAGACGGCGAGCATCGGCAGCCGGTCGGCCGAGCTGCGCGGATCGGCACCGCGGTCGAGCGATTCCTCGAGCCGCCAGAGATGGGTCTGGTCGGCGATCCGGCGCACCGACAGCCGGACCTGCCCGCGGCGGGTCATGAAATCCTCGCGCGCGGAGCCGTGGCGCTCGACCTTGGCGCCCAGCCGCTGCAGCACCGCGCCCGGATTGGCGAGGATCTCGCCCAGCGCATGTTCCAGCCCGTCATCGCGCGCGAGGCCGTAACGCTCGGTCGCGGCGCGGTTCTGCAGGACCAGCCGGCGCTCGGCCCCCAGCGTGACGAAGCTGGGCGCCAGATCCGCGGCCACCAGCGTGGCGACGCCGCCCAGCGCGCGGTCGCGCCGCAGCCCGTGCAGCGCCGCGAGCCCGCGCATCACCAGCGACAGGCCGATCAGCCCGGCCGCAACCGAGCTTGCGACCACCGCGGCATGGCTGCCCCAATTGGCCAGCGCCCAGAGCCCGGCCAGCGCCGCCCCCGGCAGCAGCCACAATCCCCGATTGGCCAGCGCCAGCGCCGTGCGCACCATCGGGTGCGGGGCGCTGGGGCGATCCGGCAGCGTCTCCGACACCTGCTTCTCCGCGAACGACTCCCGTCCGGATTGGTGCGCGGAAAGCGTTAACCAGACGTTAAGATTTTGGCGGGTGAGGCGTTGGTCGCGGTTCCCCGCGCACAAGCGCGGCGGCACAAGGCAGAGGGATACCCCGATGCCGGCATGGGATCATGACGGCGCCTGCGAACTGCTGCCCGGGGCGCCTCAGGCGGCGGGCGCGCGCAACACCGCCGCATAGAAGCCGTCGCCGCCGTCCAGCGGGGTGAAGCCGCGCTCGGCCTCGAGCCGCCAGCCCGGCCGGCGCGCGAGGAAGGCCGCGACCTGTGCGCCGTTCTCGGCTTCCAGCATCGAGCAGGTGGCATAGCCCAGCACGCCGCCCGGACGCACCAGCGCCGCGACCTCGTCGAGGATCTCGGCCTGCAGGGCGGTCAGCTCGGCCAGACGCGCGGGCGTCAGCGTCCATTTCGCTTCGGGCGCGCGGCGCCAGCTGCCCGAGCCCGAGCAGGGCACGTCGGCCAGCACCAGATCGAAGCGCCGGCCGCCAAGGCTGCCGGGCCGGGCCAGCGCGATCCGCGCGCCGGCGCGGCGCGCGCGCTCGGGCAGGTCGCGCATCCGGCCCGCGTCGATGTCATGGGCCGTCAGCCGCGCCGCGCCGCGCGCCGCCATCGCCAGCGCCTTGCCACCGCCACCCGCACAATAGTCGAGGATCTCGCCGCCCGCGGGCAGCGGCAGCATCTCGACCACCGCCTGGCTCGCGGCATCCTGCAGCTCGACCCGGCCGTCGAGATAGGGGGCGGCGGTGCGCAGGCGCGCGGCGTTGCCGGTGAGCTCGATCGCGGTCGCCGCCAGCGGATGCGGGTGCGCGGCGATACCCTCGGCCTCCAGCGCGGCGATGGCCGCCTCGCGCGGACCACGGGCAAGGTTCGCGCGGGCGAAGACCGGGGCGCGCTCGCGCAGCAGCGCCATCACCGGGGCGAAACCGGTGCCGAGGCTGTCGCGCAGCGGCCCCGCGAGCCAGTCGGGACAATCGAGCGCCACCGCTTCGGGCAGCTCAGCGGGCACGGCGTCAAGGCTCGCGCGTTCGGCCGGGGTCAGGGCGGCGGGGGCATGACCCTCGCCAGTGAAGAGCGTGTCGGGGTCGATGCCGGCGGCCACCAGCCCGCCCAGCACCAGCTGGCGCCCGCTGGCGCGACCGTCCTGCGACCCGCCGCCCCGCGCCCCCTGCGAGCGCGGCGCCCTGAGGGCCGCGAAGACATGGTCGCGGATCGCGGCGCGGTCGCCCGAGCCCGCGAAGCGATGGGTCCGCGCCCAGAGCGTCAGCGCCTTCTCGGCGGGCTCGCCGGCACGCTGGCGGTCGAGGATCTCGATCGCGGCGGCGAGGCGGGCGGCGGGGGTCATCGGCAGGCTCCGTCTGTGGGGTCGGCCCGCTTCTAGACCGAAGCGCGACCGGCGCAAAGCCTTCCGCGGCGGGCGCGTCGTCGCCGCGCACCCGCGCCGGGGCGGCCCGCCAGAAGGAACGGCCCGTCGTGCATCGAAACCTTGCCGAGCCTTGGCGGCGCGCCTAGGGCAGGAGCGCGCCGCCTCGCCGAATCTCCCATCGGCCACGTCCGCGCCCCGCCTCGGATCGCCCGGACCGGGCGTGGGGTGCATGATTTCCGGAAGCCGTCGGCCCTGCCGGGTGACGCCGGGATCGGCCCGAAATCAGACTGGTGAAATGCGCCAAAGCGGGGCGACAGACGACCAGCGCGAGGAAGCTCCCCCGCGGACGGCCCTGATCAGGGACACGAGACGGGCTCGCCATCGGCAGACGCCAAGCGCACCGCCGTGCGAGAGCCGGGTAGGGAAGTGCACAGTCCCCGGGACGGGCGTCGCAGCGCCTTTAGCTTGGGGCGCCAGTGCCCATGCCGGCGGTGACGGTGCCCGGTTGAACGGAATCGCGCCCCGGTTTTCGAGGGTCAGAGCAGCGGTCGCACCGGAACCTCGGCGTCGATCATCGCGATCTCGGCCAGCTTCTGGCGCCCCGGCAGCGCCAGCCGACCCTGCGACCAGTCGGCCAGCCCGTCGGCCCGCAGCCGGGCGAGCGTTTTGTTGGTGTGCACCAGCGACAGGCCCAGCGCATCGGCGAGGTCCTGCTGGCGGTAGGGAAGCACCACCGGCGCGCCGCGCTCGACCAGCGTGCCCGAGGCATCGGCCAGCATCGCCAGCCGGTCGTGCAGCCGCACCAGCGCCCAGGCGATGCGCTGGGTCGCGTCCAGCTGGCCGATGGTGGCCAGCGTCTCGCCCAGGAAGTTCTCCTCGACCGCGGACAGCCAGGTGACGGAATAGGCCCGCTTCGGCTGGTTGCGGAAAAGGTCCCAGAGGCCGTTGCGATCGAACACGCAGAGCGTCATCCGCGTCGTCGCCTCGACCGAATGCTGCATCTCGCCCATCACCGCCGCCTGCAGCCCGACCAGGTCGCCGGGCAGCACGAAGCTGATCACCTGGCGCTGGCCGTTGGGGAATGTCTTCTGACGCAGCCCGAGCCCCTCGAGAACGGTGTAGAACTGGGCCGAGGTCGCCCCCTCCATCATCACCGTCCGCCCGGGTTCCACCGTCAGCTCGCCGATCTTGAAGCCCTGCATGAATTCGAGCTCGTCCTCGGACGGTTTCTCGAACAGCGGGTTGCAGCTCAACGGGCAGGCGAGGCAGGGGACGATCGGTGCATTCACGTGGCGAATTCCTCGGGTGCTATGTCGCAGTTAAATGCGCGAGCCCCTGCGAGGTTCCATTGAAGGGGCGCCTGCGCCGGCCTGAGGCGCGTCTTCCCGAGGCTGTATCCTGCCAATGACCCGTTCCCCCCGGGCCTATCTCGTGCTCACCCGTCATCTCATCGTGGCCGAGGACCTGGCCCAGACCATTGCGCAATTCGATCCGGGCGCAGAGGTCCTGCGCGCCCGCGACCCCGAGGCGGCAGCGGCGTTGTTGGACGGGGCCGCGCGGCTCGACCTCGCCTTCGTCGCCGATGCGCGCGGCCAGGAGGGTTGGGAAGAGTTCGTCGGCATGCTCGAGACCCGCGGCGCGGTGATCGTGCTGATCCCGCGCGACGACGATCGCCCGCCCGCCGATGACGCGCGCCACCTCGCGCTCGAGCGCCCGTTCACGACCGAGATGGTGCTCGATCTGCTCGAGCGCAGCCTGAACGGTTGAATGCCCGCCGCGTCCCCCAAGGCGCGCCCGGCGGGTGCGGGTCCGGCCCGATGGCCGCCCAGCCTGTTTCGGGACGGGGGCGCGAGGCGGAATTTAGCCCCTGCCCGAACCCGCGGCGGCCCGCCGATCCCGTCGCCGCCGGCATCTCGCCGCGCGGGTCTGGCGGTGTGCGCGGCTTCGCGCGCCGCGCTCGACCCGAGGTTGGGGCCGTCGCCGCCGGTGGCCTTCACACGCGACGCCCCGCCTGCCTTGGACACAGGCCTGCGCTCTGGCTCAGGAGCATCCGGCCGATCCCGCCGCGGCAGCCATCCCACCACGCGATTCTGACAGCGTACGATGGGTCGCTCACCGCGCTCAAACTGGCCCCGGAGCCGGCGTCGGCTCGGAGCGCCGTCAGCCGGTCCTTGCCCACCGCCGGTGGCCGCGCCGTCCCGGGCGCGGCGGCGTCTTCACTCGATTCCCCTCGCCCGCAACAGAGACGGACCCGTGCCCCACCGAACGCCACGCGCGTCTGCTCAGCGCCAGCCAGCCGGTTACCGCCACGGCGGTCACCGCACCATGCCTGTCTATCGGTGCGCTGCGGCGGCTCCTTCCCCGCTTTCGTTTCGACCCTGAGACCGGCGCCCCCGCGCAGTCCCGACCGATCCCTGCCTGCTCCCGGCAGCCACGACTCATCAAGCCTCTCCGCTGATCGAGACGGGCCCGCACGTCAGCCAACACCCCGCGCTGCAGCGTAGCAGCCTGCCGATCCCGCAGCGGCGGTCGCATCACCGCGCCTTTCGAGGGGCTCGCAATAACGCCCGCGCGCTTGGCTCGGCTTCGGAACCGTCCTCGTCCCGAAGGGGTGGCCCCTGCGCCGCCTCGATCTGGCGAGCCCCGACCCGAACCCGGCAGCCACGACACGCAACGCCCCGCCGGCAGACGGCACGGGCACGCGGCCGAGCCGCACCCGCCCCGCCTGCTCGAAAGCCGACGGACGGAAAAACCACCGACCATCTGACGCGCGCGAGCCGGCGACGACGCGGGAGTGCCCTGCGCGCAGCGCACCGGCCGGATGGGGCCCGCCACCGCCCACGGCACGGCGCTTTGCAAGCCGGTCCGAAGGCGCTAGGAAGGCGCCATGCATATCCTCGACAAGATCAAGGCCTACAAGCTCGACGAGATCGCCGCCGCCAAGGCGCAGCGGTCGCTTGCCGATCTCGAGGCCGCCGCCCGCTCGCAGTCCCCGACCCGCGGTTTCGCCGCCCGCCTCGCCGAGGCGGAGACGACCGGTTACGGGCTCATCGCCGAAATCAAGAAGGCCTCGCCCTCGAAGGGGCTGATCCGGCCCGATTTCGATCCGCCGGCGCTGGCCCGGGCCTATGCCGCCGGGGGCGCCACCTGCCTGTCGGTGCTGACCGACGGCCCTTCGTTCCAGGGCGCACCCGACTACCTGACCGCCGCGCGCGCCGCCTGCGACCTGCCGGCGCTGCGCAAGGACTTCCTCTATGACACCTACCAGGTCGCGGAAGCCCGCGCCTGGGGGGCGGACTGCATCCTGATCATCCTGGCCTCGGTCGAGGACGCGCTGGCACGCGAGCTTGAAGACGCGGCGATGGGCTGGGGCATGGACGTGCTCGTCGAGGTCCATGACGAGGAAGAGCTCGACCGCGCGCTGGCGCTGAAATCGCCGCTTCTGGGCGTGAACAACCGCAACCTGAAGACCTTCGAGGTCACGCTCGACACCACCCGGCGCCTTGCCGCGCGGGTACCGGCGGACAGGCGGCTGGTCTGCGAAAGCGGGCTCTTCACCCCCGCCGACCTCGCCGAGATGGCCGCGGTCGGCGCGCGCAGCTTCCTGATCGGCGAGGCGCTGATGCGGCAGGACGACGTGACCGCCGCCACCCGCGCGATCCTCGCCGACCCGGTCCCCGCCCCGGTGTCGAGCCGGGCCGACGCATGACCCTGACCCATTTCGACGCCGAGGGGCACGCCCACATGGTCGACGTCTCGGCCAAGGCCGAGACCGCGCGCACCGCGGTGGCCGAGGGCGCGGTGGTGATGGCGCCCGAGACGCTGGCGCTGGTGCTGGCCGGGACCGCGAAGAAGGGCGACGTGCTGGGCGTGGCGCGGCTGGCCGGGATCATGGCGGCCAAGCAGACCTCGGGCCTGATCCCGCTCTGCCATCCGCTGGCGATCGACAAGGTCGCGGTCGAACTGACGCCCGATCCGGCGCTGCCGGGGGTGCGGATCGAGGCCACGGTGAAGACCACCGGCCGCACCGGGGTCGAGATGGAGGCGCTGACCGCGGTCTCGGTCGCGGCGCTGACCGTCTACGACATGCTGAAGGCGGCCGAGAAGACGATGCGGATCGAAGGCATCCGGGTGGTGGTGAAGACCGGCGGCAAGTCGGACCTGATGCTGAGGGACAAGGACTGATGGGCGCCGAACCCGCCCCCGGCGCGCTGATCCCGGTCGCCGAGGCGCTGGCGCGGGTTCTGGCCCTTGCCGATGCCCCCGCGACCGAGGTGGTGCCCCTGCGCGCCGCCGCCGGCCGCGTGCTGGCGGCCCCGGTGATCGCGCTCCGCGATCAGCCCCCCTTCGCGGCCTCGGCCATGGACGGCTACGCGATCCGCGAGGACGACCATGTGACCGGCCGCAGCCTGCGGGTGATCGGCGAGGCCGGCGCCGGGCATGCCTTCGCAGGCAGCCCCGGCCCCGGCGAGGCGGTGCGGATTTTCACCGGCGCCCCGGTGCCCGCGGGCGCCGAGCGCGTCGTGCTGCAGGAGGACGTCACCCGTTCGGGCGAGACGGTCGTGCTGGGCGAGCGGCTCGAGACGCAGACCAACATCCGCGCGCTGGGCCAGGATTTCCGCGCCGGCGACCGGATCGAGGCGCCGCGGCTGCTGCGCCCCGTCGATCTCGCGCTGATCGCCGCGATGAATGTGGCCGAGGTCACCGTGGCCCGCGCGCCCGAGGTGGCGATCCTCGCCACCGGGGACGAGTTGGTGATGCCCGGCGAAGACCCGCGCCCCGACCAGATCGTCGCCTCGAACAGCTTCGCGCTGGCCGCGATGGCCGAGGCGGCGGGCGCCCGTGTGCGGATGCTGCCGATCGCGCGCGATTCCGAGGCCAGCCTGCGGCAGAGCTTCGCGCTGGCCGCGGGATGCGACCTGATCGTGACCATCGGCGGCGCCTCGGTCGGCGACCATGACCTCGTGGGTCGTGTCGCGGTCGAACTGGGGATGGAACGCGCGTTCTGGAAGGTTGCGCTGCGCCCGGGCAAGCCCTTGATGGCGGGCCGGATCGGGGCGGCACGGATGCTGGGCCTGCCGGGCAACCCGGTTTCGGCCATCGTCTGCGGGCACCTGTTCCTGCTGCCGCTGCTGGCCGCGATGCAGGGCCTGCCGGGCGAGGTGCGCAGCCTGACCGCAGAGCTTGGCTGCGACCTGCCGGCGAACGGTCCGCGGGCGCATTACATGCGCGCGAGACTGACGGGCGGCGCGGGCCTGCCGCGGATCGCGCCGGTCGACAGCCAGGACAGTGCCCGCCTGCGGCTGCTGGCAGAGGCCGACGCGCTGCTGATCCGCCCGGCCGGTGACGGGGCCCGCCGCGCGGGCGACCGTGTGGACTACATCGCACTTTAACGACCGCGGCCGGCCGCGCTTGACACAAAAGCGGAACAGTGCCAGAACTTTGCACGAACTCCCGGCATGGGTCCGGGGGCAGGCTGCAAGGGGATCCGGTCGATGCTGACGCGCAAGCAACTGGAACTGCTGGACTTCATCCAGAAACGCATGGATCGGGACGGCGTCCCGCCCTCGTTCGACGAGATGAAAGAGGCGCTGGACCTGCGTTCGAAATCCGGGATCCACCGGCTGATCACCGCACTGGAAGAGCGCGGCTTCATCCGCCGCCTGGCCCATCGTGCCCGCGCGATCGAGATCGTGAAACTGCCAGAGGCGATGGAGCGCAGCCGCAAGGCCGCGGCCGAGGCGCCCGCCTCCGCCTTCGCGCCCAAGGTCATCGAAGGTTCGAAACCCGCGCCGGCGGAGCGCCCGGCCGCGGCGCTGCCGGTCGCGGCCGTGCATGCGCTGGAACTGCCGGTGATGGGCCGGATCGCCGCCGGCGTGCCGATCGAGGCGATCTCCGAGGTGTCGCACATGGTGGCGGTGCCCGGCTCGATGCTGTCGGGGCGCGGGCAGCACTATGCGCTCGAGGTCCGCGGCGATTCGATGATCGAGGCCGGGATCAACGACGGCGACATCGTCGTGATCCGCGAGCAGGACACGGCCGAAAACGGCGAGATCGTGGTGGCGCTGGTCGAGGGGCTTGAGGCCACGCTGAAGTATTTCCGGCGCAAGGGCGGGATGATCGCGCTCGAGGCGGCGAACCCGGCTTACGAGACCCGGATCCTGCCCGAGGCGGCGGTGCAGGTGCAGGGCCGCCTCGTCGGGCTGATCCGAAGCTACTGAGACGACCCTCGCGCGTCACGCGAGACATGACGCGCGAGGGGGCCGTTCGGCGGGGCTGCCGCTCGCGTGGCCGAGGCCAGAGCGGACGGCGCCGGCCTCTGGGATGAGGCCGACGCACAGGCGGAAAGCGCGGACAAAGTCGGCGTTCACGCTTCGGGTGATGCCGGTGCGGAAGATCGCCACGCAGATGGCAATGATCACGCTTGAGGCCCATCCCGCCCGGAAGATCGGGCCCGGGCGCGACTTTCCACCATGGCAGACAACCGCCGCCCCGCCTGACATTCCGGCCGGGAGGATCCCGCCCGGAGCCTGTGGCTGAACGCGATGCACATGGTCCTGCCCGCGATTGCCCGCGCCGGGCATCCGACGGGCAGCCTGTTCGGCGCCGGGTCAGCCGATCAGACGCGGCGCGCCACCGTAGGTTTCGTCGTAGTGACGCTTGAGCTGGACCAGCGCGATCCGCAGCACGATCTTGCCCGACCGCGCCGACCAGCCCATGCGCTGCTCGGCGGTCTCGAGCCCCTCGAGATAGCAGCAGCAGCGCAGCACCACGTCGCCCAGCCCGGGCCCGAGCGCGCGCAGCGCCGCCGCCACCCGGTCCCGCGCCGCGGCCGAGCCGCCCCCCGGTCCCGCTGACAGCGCGAGGCCGCCGCGATCACCCGCGGTCAGGAACCGCTCCCAGTTCTGCGCGACGCGCGGGCCGAGCTGCGCCAGTTCGAAATCCTCGCGCAGCCGCTCGCCCGCCGCGACCAGCTCGGGCGCCAGGAACGGCGCCCCGTCCCGCTCGCGCCGCCGCGCCAGCACCGCCACCGGGCTTTCCGCAAGATTGGCGCGCTGGCGGCGCAGGCGGCCGTCCTCGGGATCGGGGATCGACCGTTCCTCCCAGACCCGGTGCTGCTCGGCAAAGCCCGGGGCCTCGTCCTCGCCCGCCTGATGGCGGCGCAGCGCGGCCCGCCCCGGTCCGCTGATCTCGTAGACCAGCACCCGTCCCTGCCGGCGGGTCAGCGCGATCCAGTCGCTGACCGCCATCTGCTGCAGCAGCCCGCGCTCGGCCACCGCAAGGCGGACCCCGTCGCGCAGCACCGCCGCCCGCTCCATGTCGGGGGCGACCGCAAGGAACGCCCCCGGCTCCGCCAGCCGCGCGAGGATGCGCATCGGCTGGGACGTGTCGTGCTGGACCGCACCCGTCTGGGCGCGGCGCATCTCCTGGCTCATCGCTTGGTCCTCTCTCCCCTCCGCACCATCCGTCCCCCGCCGCGCGAAGCGCCCCAACGCCTCGTCGACCAGCGGGTCGTCCCGCCGCGCCTCGAACCGGCGGACCCTGCGCAGCACGGTCGAGGCATGGCAGCCCAGATCCCGCGCAAGCGCGCGGATCGACTGCCCGTCCTCGACATGGCTGAGATAGAGCCGCAGGTTCTCGGGCGCGCAGGTGCACGCCCCACCGGTCCCGCCTTTCGGCAGGGACCGTTTCCCGCTTGCAGACATCGGCGGTGCCTTCGTTGCCGCCCCCGAAACAACCGTCCGCTGCATTGGTTACCCGTCCGTTAAGAAAGCGCGACGGGAGCGATAATCGTTTACAAAAACCTAAATATCGGCAAGCGCAGCGTTCGCAGCATCGCGCTTCGACGCAACACCCCCCGACGCGGGTGCAGGATCACGGCTTCCGTTCCGGGAGTGATGTGATGATGCTCGATCCAGCCGAGGGGCCGCGCCCCTTCGCCCGTCCGCGCCTACTGTGGCAGGCCGCCGCCGCCGGCCAGCCGCTCTACCGCCGCGCGCCGACCCTGCGCCGCCTGCTGGCCCTGCCCGAAGCGCCCGAGCCGGCGCGGGCCGCGCTGCTGCTCGCCGCGCTCGAGGCGCTGTGCGAGACGCGGCGGCGGCGGGGCGATCCGGGCTATCGTCCCGCCCTGCATGTCGCGGCGCTGATCGCGCTGCTGGCCGAGACGCGGGCGCTGACGCCCCGGCCCCGGCCCGCCCTGATCGAGGCTTAAAGGAAGCTGTCGGCCATCGAGGCCTTCTTGCGCGCGACGTAGTCCTTCAGCGCCTCTTCGGTGCCCGGGTCGATCGCCGGCTTGACGTAGTCGGCCAGCATCTTCTCGACCCGCGCCGCGGCCAGCGCCACGGTGTCGCGCGCGCCCTCTTCCTCCCAGGTCTCGAAGGGCTTGTAGTCCAGCACCTCGGTCCGCCAGAAGGCCGACTTGAAGTTCGCCTGGGTATGGGCGCAGCCGAGGTAGTGGCCGCCCGGCCCCACCTCGCGGATCGCGTCCATGCCCTGCGCGTTCTCGTCTATCGCCACGCCCGCGGCCATCCGGTGCAGGATGCCCAGCTGGTCGGCGTCCATCACGAACTTCTCGTAGGAGGACACGAGCCCGCCTTCGAGCCAGCCGCAGGCATGCAGCATGAAGTTCACACCCGACAGCAGGCCCATGTTCAGCGAATTGGCGCTTTCATAGGCCGCCTGCGCATCGGGCAGTTTCGAACCGCAGAAGGCCCCGGCCGAACGGTAGGGCAGCCCAAGCCGGCGCGCGAGCTGGCCCGCGCCATAGGTGATCTGCGACGCCTCTGGCGTGCCGAAGGTGGGCGCGCCCGAGTTCATGTCGATCGAGGTCACGAAGGCCCCGAAGATCACCGGCGCGCCCTTGCGCACCAGCTGGCTGTAGGCGACGCCGGCCAGCACCTCGGCCAGCACCTGTGTCAGCGTCCCCGCGACCGTCACCGGCGCCATCGCGCCGCCGACGATGAAGGGCGACACGATGCAGGCCTGGTTCGCCTTCGCATAGACCTCGAGCGCACCCATCATCACCGAATCGAAGGTCATCGGCGAGTTGATGTTGATCAGCGAGGTCATCACCGTGTTCTGGTCGACGAAATCGTCCCCGAACAGGATCTTCGACATCTCGACCGAATCCGCGGCCCGCGACGGTTCGGTGACCGAGCCCATGTAGGGCTTGTCCGACAGCGTCATATGCGCCAGCAGCATGTCCAGATGGCGCTTGTTCACCGGCACGTCGGTCGGTTCGCAGACCGTGCCGCCGGAATGGTGCAGCCATTTCGACATGTAGCCGAGCTTCACGAAGTTGCGGAAATCCTCGATCGTGGCATAGCGCCGGCCGCCCTTGGCATCGCGCACGAAGGGCGGGCCGTAGACCGGGGCCAGCACGAGGCTGCGCCCGCCGATCTCGACGGTGCGCTCGGGGTTGCGGGCATGCTGCACGATCCGGCCCGGCGCGGTGGCGCAAAGCTGGCGGGCAAGACCGCGCGGGATCCGCACCCGCTCGCCCTGCACATCGGCGCCCGCCGCGCGCCACAGCTCCAGCGCCGCGGGATTCTCGACGAAGTTGACCCCGATCTCCTGCAGCACGGTCTCTGCATTGTGCTCGATGATCGCGAGGGCTTCCTCGTTCAGGATCTCGAGGTTCGGGATGTTGCGCTCGATGAAGCGGGCCGTCTCGATATGGACCGCCGTCCGTTCCGCCCTGCGTGCCGCGCCGCCACCCGACCGGCCCCGCCGTCCAACAACTTCGTCCATCGCTGCCTCCCGCGCATGCGTCCAATCATGTTCTAACCGCCCCACGGGGGCGCGCCGGGTCGGTTTTCGGCATCCGGCGACCGAAACCGACATAGCCGCCCCTGCCGGGAAGCGCGACCCTCTTGCGCCGCGCCCCCTCGCGGCCTATGCGCAGGCGCATGACCCAGCATGATCGCCTTCTCATCATCGACTTCGGCAGCCAGGTGACGCAGCTCATCGCCCGGCGTCTGCGCGAGTTGAACGTCTATTGCGAAATCCATCCGTTCAACCGGGTGGACGAAGCCTTCCTTCAGGAGTTCGCCCCCAAGGCGGTGATCTTCTCGGGCGGCCCGGCCTCTGTCATCGACGAGGGCTCGCCCCGGCCGCCGGCCGGCGTGTTCGAGCTTGGCGTGCCGATCCTCGGGATCTGCTACGGCCAGCAGGTGATGATGGAATGCCTCGGCGGCAAGGTCGAGCGCGGCCATGGCACCGCCGAATTCGGCCGCGCCTTCGTGCAGCCCGAAACCGAGACGATCGAGCTTCTGGACGGCTGGTTCGCCGCCGGGCGCGAGCAGGTCTGGATGAGCCACGGCGACCACGTCTCGAAGATCGCGCCGGGCTTCAAGGTTTACGGCACCTCGCCGAACGCGCCCTTCGCGATCACTGCCGATCTCGAACGCCGCTTCTACGCCGTGCAGTTCCACCCCGAGGTGCATCACACCCCGAAGGGTGCCGCGCTCTACGAGAACTTCGTGCGCCTCGCCGGCTTCAAGGGCGACTGGACGATGGCCGCCTACCGCGAGGAGATGGTCCAGAAGATCCGCGACCAGGTCGGTGATGCCAAGGTCATCTGCGGCCTGTCCGGCGGGGTCGACAGCTCGGTCGCGGCGGCGCTGATCCACGAGGCGATCGGCGACCAGCTGACCTGCGTCTTCGTCGATCACGGCCTTCTGCGCCTGAACGAGGGCGAGCAGGTCGTGCAGATGTTCCGCGACCACATGAACCTGCACGTCATCCACGCGCAGGAGCAGGACCTGTTCCTTGGCGCGCTGGAAGGCGTCTCGGACCCCGAGGTGAAGCGCAAGACCATCGGCCGTCTGTTCATCGACGTGTTCCAGAAATACGCCGACCAGATCGAGGGCGCGCGCTTCCTCGCGCAGGGCACGCTCTACCCCGACGTCATTGAATCGGTATCGTTCTCGGGCGGTCCCTCGGTCACGATCAAGTCGCACCACAATGTGGGCGGCCTGCCCGAGAAGATGGGGCTGAAGCTGGTCGAGCCGCTGCGCGAACTCTTCAAGGACGAGGTCCGTGCGCTGGGCCGCGAGCTTGGCCTGCCCGACAGCTTCATCGGCCGCCATCCCTTCCCGGGCCCCGGCCTCGCGATCCGCTGCCCCGGCGAGATCACCCGCGAGAAGCTGGAAATCCTCCGTCAGGCGGATGCGGTCTATATCGACCAGATCCGCAAGCACGGGCTCTACGACGAGATCTGGCAGGCCTTCGCCGCGATCCTGCCGATGCGCACCGTGGGCGTGATGGGCGACGGCCGCACCTACGACTACGCGCTGTCGCTCCGCGCCGTGACCTCGGTCGACGGGATGACGGCGGATTACTACCCGTTCACCCACGACTTCCTGGGCGAGACGATGACCCGCATCATCAACGAGGTGCGCGGCATCAACCGGGTGTTCTACGACGTCACCTCGAAGCCGCCGGGCACGATCGAGCTGGAATGACATCGCGTGCGCGCAGGCCGTCCAACCGGCTTGCGCGCCGCCGCCGCCTTCGCTAGAGAGGGCGCGTTGCGGGTGTAGTTCAATGGTAGAACGGCAGCTTCCCAAGCTGCATACGAGGGTTCGATTCCCTTCACCCGCTCCACTCTCCCCCAACCCCCAAGATCCGATTGACCCTGCTGACAGGCGTGACCGCAGGTCCTCGCCCTGGCGCGGGCTGTCCGCCACCGGGGCCCCTCCGGGCGCACCCGCATAGGGCGACAGGCCCGCGACAACGGGGCCCTGCCGCGCGGATTGTGCGAACGCACTAAATCTGGCGTGAAAACACACCTAACCCGCCAGACCTGCGCCGTTATTGGACCACAATCCGAAGCGATCTCTGCCTGAGGAAGACCCGGAAGGAGACGGCAGAATGCAACAGGTGGGTGAGTGGATGCGCAGCGAACTGCGGATGGTGCGCAGCTCGGTCGAGACCCTGCGCTGCCTTGGCGCCGCCATCGAGTTCTTCGGGCTCGCGTTCCTCTGCATGATCCTGACCGTCGCGCTCTGGTCGGTCTGGTAGCGCAAGCGCCGCACCGCGGCAAAAGCCGTCGCGAAGGGCTGGACCACGGCCCGCGCCGCCGCTACCGATAGGTCCCGACGCAAGCCGAAAGGAAGATCATGCCCGACATCACCCGCCTCGAAACCGGCGCCCGCATGAGCGAGGCGGTCATCTGCAACGGCATGGTCTATCTGGCCGGCCAGGTCGGCAACCCCGGCGAGAGCGTCGCGGACCAGACCCGCACCTGCCTGTCCGAGGTCGATCGCCTGCTGGCCCTTGCCGGCACCGACAAGACCCGGATCGTCACCACCCAGATCTGGCTGGCCGACATCGCCAGCTTCGACGACATGAACGCCGTCTGGGACGCCTGGGTGCCCGCGGGGCAGGCCCCGGCCCGCGCGACCGGCGAGTCGCGCCTTGCCGCGCCGGAATACCTCGTCGAGGTGATCGTCACCGCGGCCCTGCCGTAAGCTTTCGGCACGGGACGGTTGCACCCGCCCCGCACCCGCGCCATCATTGCGCGAATTGCAGCATCGCGACGCGGCGTCCCCGCCGCGTCCGCACCCCCGGCAGAAGCCGGGGCCGACCTGGAAGAGAGGACAGAACGCCCGTGGCGACACCGCCGACACCCCTCGCCGCCCCCCGCATCGCCCGCCGCCCCCGCGGCGGTACCCTCGGCGGGGTTGCCGCAGGACCCGCGCGATGACCGAGCGTTTTGCCCCCGTCCCCCCCGAACGGCTCTGGATCGACACCGACATGGGGTTCGACGACCTCGCGGCGGTGCTGCTGATCCGCGCCCGCTCGACCCGCATCGACGGGATCTCGCTGGTCGCCGGCAACACCGTGCTCGACCAGGTCATCCGCAACGCGCTGTCGGCGGCCGAGCATTTCGGCTGGTCCTTCCCGATCCATGCCGGGGCCGCCAACGCCCTGTCCGGCGACCCGATCGAGCCCTATTTCGCCCCCGGCGAGACCGGGCTGCCCGGCGGCCGCAACTACCTGCCGCCGGTCGCGGGCTCGATCGACAGCCGTGACGCGGTCGGCGCCATGGCCGAATGGATCCGCGAGGGCGGCCGCACGATCCTCGCGCTCGGGCCACTGACCAACATCGCCGAACTGCTGACCCAGCACCCCGAGCTTGCGAAGAAGTTCCGCCTGCTCTGGCTGGGTGGCTCGGCCGGTGCCGGCAACCAGACCGCCGCGGCCGAATGCAACGCCTATGCCGATCCCGAAGCGGTGCAGATCGTCTGCGATTCGGGTGTCGAATGGGGGATGATCGGGCTCGACACCTGCAAGCAGGTCACCGTCACCATCGTCGATGCCGAGCTGATCCGCGCCATGGGCGGCCCGCGGGCCGAGATCCTGGCCGACATGCTCGACGCCTATGCGCGCACGCCCGACCCGCTGGGCCGCCGGCCGATGCCGCTCTACGACCCGGTCGCGGCGGCGGCGTTGATGGACCCCTCGACGGTGCTGTTCCACCCGGTCGCGGTGGATTGCGAGCTGCAGGGCAAGCTCACCCGCGGGATGACGGTCGTCGAATGGCGGTCCTACGTGAAGCCGCCGAACACGATGATCGCCACCTCGACCACGCCCGACATGGTGCGAGAGTTGTTCCTCACCGGCCTTGCCGTGGCCGCGATCGAAGAACCCTCCGCGCGCCGCCAGGGCGCGCGGGTGTAAGCGCGCGCGCCTGAGGGTCAGGCCTTCACGAACAGCTTGCGCGGCACATCGGCCAGCAGCTCGTGGCCGGTCTCGGTGATCGCGACGGTTTCGGTGATCTCGAAACCCATGTCCGCCATCCACAGGCCGGTCATGAAATGGAAGGTCATCCCCGGCTGCAGCACCGAGGTGTCGGACGGACGGATCGACATCGTCCGCTCGCCCCAGTCCGGCGGATAGCTGACCCCGACGGCATAGCCCGCGCGGCTTTCCTTCTCGATCCCGTGCTTCGCGAGCACCGCGAAATAGGCGCGCGCGATGTCGCCGCAGGTATTGCCGGGCTTCGCCGCCGCCAGCCCCGCCTCCATCCCCTCCAGCGTCGCCTCCTCGGCGCGCAGGAAGGCGTCGGTGGGCTGGCCCAGGAACAGGGTGCGCGACAGCGGGCAGTGATAGCGCCGATAGCAGCCGCCGATCTCGAAGAAGGTGCCCTCGCCCGCCTGCAGGGGCCTCGCGTCCCAGGTCAGGTGCGGCGCGGCCGCGTCCGAGCCCGAGGGCAGCATCGGCACGATCGCGGTGTAGTCCCCCGCCTCGCCGTCGACACCCATGGTCAGGGTCTTCAGGATCTCGGCCGCGACGGTGGACTTGGGCACGCCCGGCTCGCAGACCTCGAGGATGCGGGCATGGGCCGCCCCGACGATGCGCCCGGCCATCCGCATGTAGTCGAGCTCGCGCGGGGATTTCACCGCCCGGCACCAGTTCACCAGCCCGGTCGCATCCTTGATGCGCGCCTCGGGCAGGCCGGCGCGCAGCGCGGCATCTGCGGCGGCGGTGTAATAATAATTGTCCATCTCGACCCCGATCCGCGCCAGCCGCAGCCCGCGCGCGACCATCGCCCGCGCCAGATGGGTGGCCGGGTGGTCGTCGGGATTCTGCACGCAGGCTTCGGGGTAGGACAGCACGTCCGCCTCGGGCAGCCAGGCGGTGCGCAGGGCGCCGGCGGCATCCATCGGGCGGCCGAACCAGAAGGGCTCGCCAATGATCGGCAGCACAACCCATTGATGGACATAGAAGGACCAGCCGTCATAGCCGGTCAGCCAATACATGTTCGACGGGTCGGCGATCACCAGCGCATCGAGGCCCGCGGCCTCCATCGACTGGCGGGCCCTGTCGAGGCGGGCGTCGAATTCGGCGGCGTCGAAATGCAGGACGGGAGCGGGCATGGCATCTCCTTGCGGCTCATGCCCAAGGGATGACCGATCCCGCGGCGGCTGTCACCTGCCGCGGCGCCGCAGGCGAACGGTCGCCGAAACCCGGCGGCATCGGGACAGTTTTCCGCAGTCTTCGTGACTTCAGGAAGGACTTATCACGACAAATCCGGTAGAGATGTCTTGGGTTAACAAGATGCCCATGATTCCGCCGCACTGCGGAAAAATCGGGCAAGGAAAGGACACTGCCATGTTCGCGAACCCGCGCTCGCCCCGGACCAATGCCCTCGCGCTGGGCGTCTTCGCCGTTGCCTATGTGGCGGTCATGGTCTTCCTGTTCGTGCCGAAAAGCTGGTTCGCGGCAGATGCCGGCACGCCCCAGCGCGCCGCCCTCGCCGCCGCGGCGGTGGACCAGCCGCTGACCCACTGACGCCCGGCCGCGCGCCCTCGGGCGCGGACCCACCAGCGCCCGGTCGCGCCCTTCGGGGCGGGTCCTGACAACGTTCGGTCGCGTGCCCTCAGGCGCCGACCGCCGCGCGCTCATAGCGCTCCAGGAAGGCCTCGACCGGCAGCGCGCGGAAATCGTCCAGCGCCGCCCGCAGCCGCTCGTGATCCCAGTCCCACCAGGCCAGCGCCATCAGCCGCTCGGCCGCCGGCGCGCTGAACCGTGCCCGCAGCGGCACCGCAGGTACCCCGGCGACGATCATGTAGGGCGCCACGTCCTTCGTCACCACCGCGCCCGAGGCCACGATCGCGCCGTGGCCCACCGTCACCTCGGGCTTCACGATGGCGCCGTGCCCGATCCAGGTGTCATGGCCGATCACCGTACGCCGGGCGGCGCGGGCGGCGAAGAAGGCCTCGTCCCGCCCCGCATCTTCCCAGTAGTCGCCCGAGCGGTACAGGAAGTGGTGCAGGCTCGCCGTGGTCATCGGATGGTCGGTCGGCCCGATCCGCACCATCGCCGCGATGTTGGCGAACTTGCCGACCTCGGTGTTGGCGATGTCGCAGAGCCGCTCGCAATAGCTGTAGTCGCCAAGGGCCGAGTTCAGCAGCCGCGCGCCCTCGCCCACCTCGCAGAACCGGCCCAGCGTGGAATTGAAGACCTCGGCGCCGGCGTGGATCAGCGGATGCTCTGCGGACAGTTTCGGCACGCTCATTCCCCCTTGATCAGGCGCCGGCGGATCTTGCCGGAAAGCCAGTCCATCGCCATCACCATCAGAAGGATCAGGGTGATGAAATAGGCGACCTCTTCCCAGTCCTTCTGGGTGATCAGCGCCTGAGTCAGCAGAAGCCCGATGCCGCCGCCGACGATCGCCCCGATCACCGTGGCCGAACGGGTGTTCGATTCCAGGAAATACAGCACCTGGCTCAGGATCACCGGCGCCACCTGCGGGATCACGCCCCAGCGGTTCCGTTGCAGCGTGCCGGCGCCGGTCGAGCGCAGCCCCTCGACCTGCTTGCCGTCGATGTTCTCGAGCGCTTCCGAGAACAGCTTCCCGAAGCTGCCGGTGTCGGTGATCAGGATCGCGAGCGCCCCGGTCAGCGGCCCGGGCCCGAAGGCGCGGGACAGGATGATCGTCCAGATCAGCCCGTCGACGCCGCGCAGGAAGTCGAAGACCCGCCGCACCCCGAACCGCACCGGCAGGACCGAGAAGTTTCTGGCCGCGAGGAACGCCAGCGGCAGCGCGATCAGCGCGCCCCCCATCGTGCCGAGGAAGGCCATCAGCAATGTCTCCAGCATCGCGCCGAAGACCCGGCCGTGCTGCCACATCCCGTTGTTCCAGAAGTCCTGCAGCATCGCCGACAGGTTCGACATGCCCGGCCGCAGCTCCTGTCCCGACACCAGCGCCTGCCCGATCTGGCCCCAGCTCATGAAGTGGAACGGGCTTTCGAGGTCGAAGAACCACAGCTCCCAGCCGTAGGAATAGCGGAAGACCTCGGTCTTGGCCTTGGTCACCGTCAGCCGCCCCTCGGGCGCGGTCACCTGCACCCGGGTGTTCGAGGCAGAAACATAGTCCGGCAGCGCCTTGCCCTCAGGCGCGGTGATCGTGATGCCCGAGCGTTCCGGCACGATCACCAGCGTGCCATAGCCCGGCAGCACCATCCGCACGTCCTCGGGCGCGATGCGCACGCCGGCACCGTCCTTCAGCGCGACATCGGTCACGCCCGCGTCCTCGCGCACCCAGTCGGGCCATTGCGCGGGATTGGCATAGGTGCCCTTGCGCTCGCCCTCGATGGCGACGCCGACCTCGCCCGAGCGGTTCTCGCGCGTGACATGGGTCTTGTAGCTGTAGCTGTCCGAAATCAGCGTGGCGCCGTTCTCCCACCGCGCCTTGCCCAGCAGTTCCGGCAGGTTGAAGGCGAACAGCGCATAGACGAGGTAGGTCAGCACCGCGGCCGGGACCGCGAAGGACATCAGCCGGCGGCGGGTCATGCGGGCCATGACCTCGGTGCGGACTTCGGGCAATGCGCCTTGGGCAAGCGTGGCGGTCATCGGCTCACTCCCCCTTCACAAGGCGGTTGCGCAGCGCGCTCGACCCCTGGTCGATCACCACGATGGTCAGGAACAGCAGCAGGAAAACGGCCGCGGCGGCGTCATAACGGCCCTGCCCCCAGCCGATCGCGATCTTCAGCTCGTAGCCGATGCCGCCCGCGCCCACGAAACCGAGGATCGCCGAAGCGCGGACGTTGATCTCGAAACGGAGCAGCGCGTAGCTCAGCCAGTTCGGCGCGACCTGCGGCAGCATCGCCAGCCCCATGCGCTGGCCCCAGCGCGCGCCGGTGGACAAAAGCCCCTCGACCGGTTTCGGGTCGGCGTTCTCGTTCACTTCCGAGAACAGCTTGCCCAGCGCGCCGACGGTATGGAAGCAGATGGCGATCATCGCCGGCACCGGGCCGCCGCCCAGCACGAAGATCAGCATCAGTGCGATGACGATCTCGGGCATCGCCCGGCAGAGGTCGAGCAGCCGGCGGAACACCGGCACGGCCTGTGGCCAGGGTGCAAGTCCCGGCGTCGCCAGCAGCGAGATCAGCCCCGCCAGCATCGCGCCCACAAGGGTCGAGACCGCGGCGATGTTGATCGTCTCGACCAGCGCCGGGAAGTAGGTGACCATGTTGCCGGGAAGCGCCGCGCGCTTTTCCCAGGCCTCGGCCAGAAGTTCGGTCGGGAAGTCGAAGACCCGGTGCAGGCCGGACCAGAAGCCGCCGGCATTGCGCCCATCGGCCAGGTCGAAGCCCGCGGCCATCATCGCCACGAACAGCGCGATCAGGACCGTGGAATAGACCCGCTTGCGGCGCGTCTGGGCGAGGTAGTCCTCGCGGATCGCGACAAGGCCGCGGACGCCCTCGCTGCGATGGATGTCGCTCGTGGTCTCTGCCATCTCGGCCCCCGCCTCGGTCTTCTGCGCCGCCTTCGCCGCCCCCCTCGGCGCAGGCATGAAAACGGGCGGGGCCGGAAGGCACCCGCCCGTCAGGTTCGCTAAGGCGATCAGCTGCCCGACATCTTGCGGGCGTCGATGATCGACTGGTACTGCTCGTGCTTCACCGGGATGAAGTCCTTGGCGTCGCCGCCGGCCACGCCATAGGCGCATTTGGCGTCCTCTTCCCAGAGGTTGGCGGTCAGCTCGGTGACCTTGGCCTTCACGTCCGCCGGCAGGGCCGAACGGATGACCATCGGGCCTTCCGGGATCTCTTTCGACTTCCAGACCTGCACGAGGTCGTTCATGTCGACGAGCCCCGCATCCACGGCCTTGCGCAGCGCGCCCGAGTTGTAGCCGTCTTCCCAGTTGCCCAGGCCGTCGGCCCAAGTCACGCCCAGATCCACGTCGCCGTTGTTGACCGCGACGATGGTCTGCTCGTGGCCGCCGGTGAACTTCACGTCCTTGAAGTACTGGCCCGGCTGCATGGCGATGCCCGACTGGGTCAGTTCCACGTTCGGGATCAGGTAGCCCGAGGTCGAGTTCGGGTCGCCGAAGCCGATGACCTTACCCTTGCCGGTCGCCATGTCGGTGATGCCGCTGTCCTTGCGGGCGATGCCGATCGAGTAGTAGCCGATCGAGCCGTCGAGGTTCTGCTTGACCAGCACCGGCTCCACCGCCTTGGCGTCGGTCAGGTAGACCTTGGCATAGCCCGAGGCGCCCATCCACGCCATGTCGATGGTGCCGCCCAGCAGGCCCTGGATCACGCCGTCATAGTCGGCGGGGGTGAAGACCTTGACCGGAACGCCCAGCGCGTCCTCGATCTTCTTGCGGTAGCACTCGTTCGAGTTCAGGCGGTCCTGGGCGTTCTCGCCGCCGAGGATGCCGATGTTGAAGCCCTTGATGTCCTGGGCCTGGGCGGTCGAGACGAGCGCGGTCGAAACCAGCGCGGCAGCGATAATGGCCTTCATGGCTTATCTCCTGGGGAGGGGTTCGCCCTGCCGCCGGTCCCCGCCGGACGGCAGGAAGGGGTCAGTCCGCCAGCATCCGCTGGGCGTAGGTGCCATCCGCCTGGTGCGGCGGGGCTTCCAGCGCCTCGATCGAGGTCGAGGTCGCGGCTTCCGAGAAACTCGCGTCGGCGCCGTAGATCTCGCGCGCGGCGGCGGTGGTCAGCAGGTCGGGCGTGCCGTCGAAGACGATCCGCCCCGCGCGCATCCCGATCACCCGGTCGCAATAGCGCCGCGCGGTGTCGAGCGTGTGCAGGTTCGCGATGACGGTGCGCCCGTCCTCTTCATGGATGCGCCGCAGCGTCTCCATGACGATCTGGGCGTTCATCGGGTCGAGCGAGGCGATGGGTTCGTCGGCAAGGATCACCTTCGGGTCCTGCATGACGGCGCGGGCGATCGCCACGCGCTGCTGCTGGCCGCCCGACAGCGCCTCGGCCCGTTTCGGGGCCTGTTCGGCGATGCCGAGCCGGTCGAGGATGTCGATGGCCTTGAGGATGTCGTCCCTGGACCAGACGTTGAACAGCGTCGCCAGCGTGCCACGGCGGTTCAGAAGCCCGTGCAGCACGTTCGACACCACGTCGAGCCGCGGCACCAGATTGAACTGCTGGAAGACCATCGCGCAATCGGCCTGCCAAACGCGCTTGGCCGCGCCCTGCAGCGCCAGCACGTCGCGGCCCTCGACCATCAGCCGGCCAGAGGTCGCGTCGGTCAGCCGGTTCATCATCCGCAGGAAGGTCGACTTGCCGGCGCCCGAGCGGCCGATGATCCCGATCATCATCGGGCGGTCGACCTGGAAGGTGGCGTTGTCCACGGCAGGACCGCGCCCGAAATCCTTGGTCACACCCTCGACTGAAATGAGCATCCGGCCCCCGCTTGCTGCTGGGGCCGGAGTAGGCCGCGTCGGTCACGCGGAAGAGTCGGTTTGCTGAAAGTTTTGCGACAGGCGCGGATGACGCCCGACGGGACGCGTCACGCCTCGGCCAGAAGCCCCCCGGCCCGCGCGACCCGCCCGAAGAGGCCCAGCGAGATCGCCGCCATCACCGCCGCCAGCACCAGGAAGGCGCCCTGGATCTCGAAGGCCTTGACCAGAGGGGCCGAAACCAGCGGCGACGAGAACTGGCCCACGAAGAAGGCGGTGGTCAGCATCCCCGCCGCGCGGCCGCGCTGGTTCGCGGGCACCCGGTTCAGGAAATAGGTGGTGTAGTTGGCCATCGACGGCCCGATGCCAAGGCCGGTGATCATCACGCCCAGGATCGACAGCGGCAGGCTTGCGGTCTGCGAGATCAGCAGGAAGCCCGAGGCCATCAGCGCGAAGCTGGTCGCGAAGACCGTCATCGCCGAGGCATATTGGCGGATCCGCCCGTAGAACAGCGCCCCCGGCGTCGCGGCCAGCATCATGCCGGCCATGATCATGCCGGTGAAGGCGCTGTCGGTCACGCCCATCTCGGCCAGCCGGAAGGGCATGCGCGTGGGCATCATGTAGAAGGTGGACATGAAGACGAAGGCCAGCCCGCCGGTGAAGGCGAAGAGGCCCCAGGGGAAGCCGCCCTCGGCCGTCTCGCCGGCCTGCACGCCCGAGGCCAGCGCGCCGCGGCGCGCGGTATGGGGCCGCAGCAGCAGCAGCGCCGCCAGCGCGATCGGCAGCGCGATCAGGTAGACCGCGAAGGCCCCCCGCCAGTGCAACGAGGCCAGAAGACCGCCCAGCACCATCACGACGACCCCGCCGCCCGACATCGCCGCGCCCTGCAGGCCCATGTAGCGCGCCCGCGCCGGCCCGTGCCACAAGTCGGTCGCATAGGCCATCGCCAGCGTCATCGACCCCGCGACGCCCAGACCCAGCAGCGCGCGCCCGGCCAGAAGCTCGGTCAGCGACTGCGCGACCAGCCCCGAGGCGCCGCCCAAGCCGTAGCAGACCAACGAGAAGACCAGCAGCGCCAGCCGGTTCCAGCGGTCCGCCGCCCAGCCGAACAGGCCCGCGGCAAGGATGACCGAGGCCGAGGGCAGCGTCAGGATCAGCCCCGCCAGCGTGTCGATGCCGGGGGTGTCGGCGAAATGCTCTTTCAGCCCGGGCAGCGAGGGCGAGATCGTCGCATTCGCCATCACCGTCATCGAGGCGACAAGCAGGACGGTGACGGTGACGGCCGTGCCGGGACCGGCGGAAACGGCCGTCTGGGAAGAGGTGGTCATCGGGACTTCCTTGCGGAGCGAACCGCGGCCGGGGCACCGCCAGACAGGGGCCCGACCCGACGGGGGCGCGGCGCGTGGCGCGGTGACCCCGTGCGGGGCGGTTCGTGGGATTTGGTGCTACGTCACTAAACTAGTCGGTTCGATTGGGTCGCACAAGAGATTTGATGCAGTTGCAGCAAAGTTTGTGCCTCTAATCGCTGGCCACCCGATACGCCGGGACGCATGCGCATGGGCGGATCCGCCCGGACCGGCGCCCCGAAACGCGAAGGGCCCCCCGCATGGCGGAGGGCCCGAACCGTCCCGGCTGGTTGCCCGGGGCTCAGTGGTGGTGCGCGCCCTCGATCTTGCGGCCGGTGATCCGCTCGATCCAGTAGAGGACGAAGACGAAGAACACCGGCACGAAGAACACCGCAAGGATGGTGGCCGAGATCATGCCGCCGATCACCCCGGTGCCGATCGCGTTCTGCGAGGCGGCCGAAGGGCCGGTGGCGATGGCCAGCGGCACCACGCCCAGCGTGAAGGCCATCGAGGTCATCAGGATCGGGCGGAACCGCAGGCGGCAGGCCTCGACCGCGGCCTCGAGCAGCGTCATCCCCTCCTGCCGCAGGTCCTTGGCGAATTCCACGATCAGGATCGCGTTCTTCGCCGACAGGCCGATGATCGCGATCAGGCCGACCTTGAAGTAGACGTCGTTCGGCATGTCGCGCAGCATCACCGCAAGGATCGAGCCCAGCACCCCCAGCGGCACCACCAGCATGACCGCCAGCGGGATCGACCAGCTTTCGTAAAGCCCCGACAGCAGCAGGAACACGAAGACGATGCTCATCGCGAAGAGGATCGTCGAGGTGTTCCCGGACGAGATCTCTTCCAGCGTCTGGCCGGTCCATTCATAGGCGAAGCCCGCGGGCAGCTCGCCGGCAAGGCGCTGCATCTCGGCCACCGCCTCGCCCGAACTGTGCCCCGGCGCCGCCTGCCCCGCGATGCGGATCGCGGGATAGCCGTTGTAGCCCACGACCTGGCTCGGGCCCTGGCTCCAGCTGACAGAGGCGAAGGACGAGAACGGCACCATGCCGCCCTGATCGTTGCGCACGGTCAGCTTCAGGATGTCCTCGGGCGATTTCCGGGCCATGTCCTCGGCCTGCACCACCACGCGCTGCAGCCGTCCCTGGTTCGGGAAGTCGTTGACATATTGCGAGCCGAAGGCGTTCGATACCGTGGTCGCGATGTCGGCGAAGGCCACGCCGAAGGTCTGGGCCTTGTCGCGGTCGATGGTCAGGTTGACCTGCGCCGCGGCGGGCATGCCCTCGACGCGCAGGCCCACAGCGATGCCGCCCTTGCCGGCCTCGGCGATCAGCTGGTTGGCCGCCGCCATCAGCGCCTGCTGGCCGTTCCCGCCCCGGTCCTGAAGCCGGAACGAGAATCCGCCGGTGGTGCCGAAGCCCGGGATCGGCGGCGGGCTCAGCGCGAAGGCCCGCGCGTCCTTCAGCCCGTAGAGCATGCCGTTGGCCTGCCCCGCGATCTCGGTGGCGGAACGGGCACGGTCGGCCCAGTCCTTGAAGGTGATGAACATCAGCGCCGCGTTCGGCCCCTGCCCCGAGAAGCTGAAGCCGCGGATGCCCACGACGTTCTCGACCTCTTCCATCGACTGGAAGACGCCCAGCGCGCCCTGCACCACCGCGTCGGTGCGCTGGGTCGAGGCCGCGGGCGGCGCCTGCAGGTCGGTGATGATGAAGCCCTGATCCTCGTTCGGCAGGAAGGACGACGGCAGGCCGGTGAAGGCATAGCCGACATAGCCCACGATCGCGAGGTAGACGACCATCACCAGCCCCGAGCGCCGCGTCAGCCCGCGCACGCCGCCGGCATAGCGCCGCGTCATGCGGTCGAAGCCGCGGTTGAACCAGCCGAAGATGCCCTTGCGCTCGTGATGGCCGGTGACCGGCTTCAGGAAGGTGGCGCAGAGCGCCGGCGTCAGGGTCAGCGCGAGGAAGGCCGAGAACAGGATCGACACCACCATCGTCAGCGCGAACTGGCGATAGATGATCCCGGTAGAGCCGGGGAAGAACGCCATCGGGATGAACACCGCCGCCAGCACCAGCGTGATGCCGACGATGGCCGACTGGATCTGGCCCATCGCCTTCTGCGTGGCCTCCCGCGGGGCCAGCCCCTCTTCGGCCATGATCCGTTCCACGTTCTCGATCACGACGATGGCGTCATCGACGAGGATGCCGATGGCCAGCACCATCGCGAACATGGTCAGCACGTTGATCGAGAACCCCGCGACCAGCATCACCGCGATGGTGCCCGCCAGCGCGATCGGCACGACGATCGTCGGGATCACGGTGTAGCGGAAGTTCTGCAGGAAGATGAACATCACCACGAAGACCAGCGCCACGGCTTCCAGAAGCGTGTGCAGCACCTTCTCGATCGACGCGGCCACGAAGGGCGAGGTGTCGTAGGGGATCGCATAGCTCATGCCCGGCGGGAAGAACTGGCTCAGCTCCTCCATCTTCGCCTGCACCGCGGCCGAAGTGTCCAGCGCGTTGCCGTCCGAGCTTTGCTGGATGCCGATGCCGGCCGCCGGCTGGCCGTTCAGCCAGCTCGAGAAGCTGTAGGTTTCCGAGCCGACCTCGACGCGGGCCACGTCGCCCAGCCGCACGGTCGAGCCGTCCGGGTTGGCACGCAGCACGATGTCCTCGAAGGCGTCGGGGTCCTGCAGCTGACCCTTGACCAGCACGGTCGCGGTCAGCTGCTGGCCCACCGGGTTCGGCGTCGCGCCGATCTGGCCGGCGGCGACCTGCGCGTTCTGCGCGCGGATCGCGGTGGCGATGTCGGCGGTCGACAGGCTGTAGCCGGTCAGCTTGTCGGGATCGATCCAGACCCGCATCGCCTTTTCCGACGAGAAGGCCTGCGCGCGCCCGACACCGTCGATGCGGCGCAGCTCGCCCAGCACGTTGCGCGTGGCGTAATCCCCAAGCTGCGTCGCATCCATCGAGCCGTCGTCGGACTTCAGCATGACGAACATCAGGAAGCCCGTGCCCGCCTCTTCGACCTGGATGCCCTGGTCGACGACCGACGAGGGCAGCACCGGCTCGACGCGCGCGATGGCGTTCTGCACGTCGACCTGCGCGGTCGACACGTCAGTGCCCGGCGCGAAGGTCGCGGTGATCGAGACCGAGCCCGAGACGTCGGAGGTGCTTTCGAAATAGACGATGCCGTCGATGCCGTTCAGCTCTTCCTCGATCGGCTGGGCGACGGACTGGTACATCTCGGTGGGGGACGAGCCGGTATAGACCGCCGAGATCTGGATCTGCGGCGGCGCGACCTGGGGATATTGCGCGATCGGCATCTGCGGCAGCGCAAGCGCCCCCGCGATGACGATGAAGATGGCGATCACCCAGGCCAGGACCGGGCGGACAATGAAGAATTGCGACATGGGTCCGCCTTCAGTTCTTCGGCTGGTCCGCGGCAGGCTTAGCTGCGGCGGCGGCCTTGGGATCATAGGGCGAGGGCACGACCTTGGCCTGCGGATAGACCTTCATCAGCCCCTCGACCACGACGCGGTCGCCGGGGGCCAGCCCCTCTTCGACCACCCAGCGCCCGTCCTCCAGCGTGCTGCCCAGCTTCACCGGGCGGACGGCGACGGTGTCATCGGCGCCGATCACATAGACCTGCGCACCGCCCTGGTTGTCGCGGGCGACCGACATCTGCGGGATCGCGATCGCGTCCTGACGCACGGCCTGCTCGATGCGGACGCGCACGTAAAGACCGGGCAGCAGGTGCCCGTCGGGATTGGGGAATTCGCCCCGCAGCGTCACCTGCCCGGTGGTGCTGTCGACCGTTGCCTCCGAAAACAGCAGCCGCCCGGCATGCTCATAGGCGGTGCCGTCGTCGTAATACAGGTGCACCTCGGCCTCGCCCGGCGCAGTGGCCGACAGCTGCCCGGCCTCCAGCGCGCGGCGCAGCGCCAGCACCTGGCTCGAGGACTGGGTGAAGTCGGCATAGACCGGGTCGAGCTGCTGGATCGTCGCCATCACGTCGGTCTGCGCGGTGACCAGCGCGCCCTCGGTGATCAGCGCGCGGCCGATGGTGCCGTCGATCGGCGCCTTCACCTGCGTGTAGTCGACGTTCAGCTGCGCCTCCTGCAGCGAGGCCTGCGCCACGGCGACATCGGCATCGGCCTGCGCCAGCGTGGTGATCGCGTTCTCGTAGGCGGTGCCGGCCGCGACGTTGCGCTGGCGCAGCTCGGCCTGCCGGTCGGCGTCCAGCCGCGCGTTCTGCTGCGCGGCCTGGGCGCGCTGCAGCGTGCCCTGCGCCGAGGCGAGCCGCGCCTGGAACGGCCGCGGGTCGATCTTGTAGAGCACGTCGCCCGCATGCACGGCGCTGCCCTGCTCGAAGACGCGCTCCTCGACGATGCCCGAGACCTGCGGGCGCACCTCGGCCAGCCGCGTGGCCGAGATCCGGCCCGGCAGGTCGTTCACGATGGGCAGCGGTTCGGGCTTGATCTCGATGAAGCTGACCGGGGCCGGCGGCATCTGCTGCTGGGCCAGTGCCGGGGCGGCGAACAGGCCGAGGCCGATGGCGAGAGAGGGAAGAAGACGGGTCATCGAATACCTTCGGAAGACGGAGGGCCGGCGGGGCAGACGGGCTCTGCCCCGCCCGCGGCATCGGGCTGGATCTGCGCCCCGATCAGGTCGAGGCAGCGGTTGCGGAAAGCGGGGTCGATCTCGCGGAAGCCGAAATGCTCCAGCGATTTCAGGCCGAAGAAGGCCAGGTAAGCAAGAAGGGCGGCGTCTTTGTCGCCGGCCTCTGCGGTGATGCGTTCGAGGTCGTCGGTCACGCAGTCGCGGACCACGGCGCGGCATTCGTCATGCGCGGCCACCCCGGCCGACAGGATCATCGCCGTGGCGACGTCATCGTCCGAAGGCGGCTTTCGCGCGCAGTCCAGAAGCCCGCGCAGCCAGCGGTCGCGGCCCTCGGGCGCGGCAGCGCAGGCCTCGGCCTGCGCGGCGCGGTGGCGGCCGATGCGGGACCGGGTGAACTCGGCCAGAAGGGCCGCCTTGTTCTCGAAATCATAGATCACGCTCGATTTCGAGATCCCGGCCTCGCGCGCCACGGCGTCGATCGACAGGCCCGACAGGCCGTGCTGGCGCACCACCTGCTCGATGGCCGTCATCAGCGTCTCGCGATCGATGCTGCGCCTGCGGCCCATGCCGGGTCACTCGTTCGTTAATTTCCAACTGAACGTTCGAGTATGATTTCGCGCGGCCGTTTTCAACGGGGACCGATGCATTTTCCGCCGGCGGACGCAAAAAAGACGGCTGTATCGTCACCGATATGCCGCAGTGCCGCATTTCTGGGCGGGGTCCGGCGCCTCAGGGGCTATCGGCGGGCAGCAGGCCCATGCCGCGCATGTAGATGCCGATGCCGGCCTCCAGCAGGTCTTCCGGCGCGAAGGGCCCGCGCGCGCCGGGAGTGCCGCGGGCGAACAGCTCGACCACGCCGTGGCTCATCGCCCAGATATGGGCCGCGACCATCGAGGCCGGCGGGCGGCGGTCTTCGGGCAGATGTTCGGTCAGCGCGGCGGCGGCGCGGTTCAGCACCGACTGGCTGCGCTGCGCGACCGCCGCCAGTTCCGGCGAATGCCGTGTCGAGATGCCGCTTTCGAACATCGCAACGTAATGGCCCGGAAACTTGCGGGCAAAGGCTAGGTAGGCGCGCCCCGTCGCCTCGAAGGCGGCCAGCGTCGAGGGCCGGCCGTCGTTCCAGGCGTGGTCGATCAGGTCGGCGAAGATCGCGAATCCCTGCCGCGCGCATTCGGCGATCAGGTCGTCCCGGCCGGCGAAATGGCGATAGACCGCCGCCGGGGTCACGCCCGCGTCCTTCGCCGCTTCGGACAGCGTGAAGCCCGAAGGGCCCTGCGCCTCGATCCGTCTCAGCGCGGCATCGACCAGCGCCTGGCGCAGGTTGCCGTGATGATAGCCCTGCTTAGCCATTCGCCTCGCGTCCCGCGAGGATCTCGGGCCCGCCGCAGATCGCCGGATCGGGCTTGCCGATCTTCGCCAGATCGCGGCCCGGATAGTCGACCGCGTTCAGGATCGCCCGGATCGCCGCCAGCCGCGCGCGGCGCTTGTCCTCGGACAGGATCACCGTCCAGGGCGAGATCGTGGAATGGCTGCGGATCAGCGTCTCGTGGATCGCCTCGGAATAGGCGTCCCAGCGTTTCAGCCCCTCGACGTCGATCCAGCTCAGCTTCCACTGCTTCAGCGGGTCCTTGGCGCGGTCGAGGAAGCGGCGCGTCTGCTCGGCCCGGCCGACCTCGAGCCAGATCTTGACCAGGGTGATGCCCTCGTCGACCAGAGTGTTCTCGAAATCAGGCAGTTGGCGGAAGAACCTCGCGCGGTCTTCCGGGGTGCAGAAGTCGAAGACCTTCTCGACCACGCCACGGTTGTACCAGCTGCGGTCGAACAGCGCGACCTCGCCCCTGGCGGGCAGCCAGTCGACATAGCGCTGGAAATACCACTGCCCCGCCTCGCGCTCGTCGGGCTTCGGCAGAGCGACGATATAGGCCGAGCGCGGGTTGAGGTTCTGGCGGATCACCCCGATGGTGCCACCCTTGCCGGCCGCGTCGCGCCCTTCGAACAGCACGACCAGCCGGCCGCCGGCGGCGCGCATCCCGGCGAGCATCCGCACCAGCTCGACCTGCAGCATCTCCATCTCGGCGTCGTAGACCTTGCCCTTCAGCACCTTGGCATAGGGATAGGCCGGGTCGAGGATCTGCTTCTCGTCGGCCTTGGCGATGGCCTTGCGCACCGGGTCCGGCGCAGCCTTGTGATACCAGTCGAGGATATCTGCGACGAAGGGGATCTCGGGCTGCGGCGCCCCGGCTGCGGCCTCCGTGGGCTCGGCGGATTTCTTGGACATGTCTCGGTTCCGGCTCAGGGATTTTGGTCAAGTATCGCGATCAGCGCGGCTGGGGCAATCGCGCTTATGCCCGCCCTTCGGCGCGGGCCGCCGCCCGGTCGATCGCCGCGACCAGCGCCGCGGGCCGCGCATGGTGCGGCATGTGCCCGACCCCCTCCAGCATCACCAGCCGCGCCCCCGGCACCGCGGCGGCCAGCGGCTGGGCATGGACCGAGGGCCAGACGATCTCGTCCGCCGTGCCATGCAGCATCTCGACCGGCAGGTCGAGCTGCGGGTAAAGCTGAGGCATAGCATGAAGTTCGCCCTTCAACGCCTTGCGTTGCCTTGCATTCAAGCGAAGCACGCCGCGTGTCGCCGACAGCATCGGCCCGAAATGCGCGGAATAGCCTTCGGGCACCGGATCGGGCGCGAAGACCTCTTCGACCGCGCGGCGCAGGGTGGCACGGCGCACCCAGGCGGCGATCAGCGGCACCAGCAGTCGCTGGCCCCAGCCCGCCGAGGTCAGGCGGTAGAAGAGCGGCATTCCCCCCTTCCAGACATGGCTCGGCGCCGCGACCAGCACGAGGCCAGAGATCGGCCCCACCCGCCGCGCCGCCCAGGCCAGCGCCACCGCGCCGCCGTAGCTGTGGCCCAGCACCAGCGGATCGCGCGCGCCCAGAAGCGTCACCGCGGCGCTGAGGATCCGCGCCTGCGCCTCGAGCCCCTCGCGCCCCGGCGCCGGATCGGACCAGCCGAAGCCCGGCCTGTCGGGGATGAACAGGCGGTAGGGTCCGGCCAGCCGCTCGGCCAGCGCGAAGGTGAAATCGCGCGCAGCACCCGAGGCGCCGTGGATCAGCACGAGGTCGGGAATGCCCGGCCCGCCCTCGCCGCGCACCACCACATGCAGGCGCACGCCGCGGGCGGTGACGAATTCGCCCTCGGGCGGGTGGCTGCGGCGTTCGCGCGCCTCGCGCCGGGCAGCGCGGAACGGGGTCGCGGCGGCGAGGACCGCCACCGCGAGGATCAGGGCAGGAAGCGCCTCAGCGCCCAATCTCGGCCAGGTCGTAGGGGGTCGACTGGTAGATCTCGTTGATCCAGTTGCCGTAAAGAAGATGCGCATGGCTGCGCCAGCGGTTCAGCGGCGGGCGCGCGGGATCGTCCGAGGGATAGTAGTTGTCGGGCACGTTGATCGGCTTTCCGGCCGCGGTGTCGCGGTCGTATTCCTGCTTCAGCGTGCCGGTGTCGTATTCGAAATGGTTGAAGATGTAGAGCGCGCGATGGCCCGGATCTTCGACCAGACAGGGTCCGACCTCGTCCGAGCCCAGCAGCGTCAACAGTTCGCCATCCGCCGCGATCTCGTCCTGCCGCATCTCGGTCCAGCGCGAGACGGGAATCACGAAGTCATCCGAGAAGCCCCGCAGGTAAGGCGAGGCCGGCGCGAGGTTCTGGTGGCGGAAGCAGCCGAAAGCCTTGGCGTCCAAGACATGCTTGCGCACGCCCGGATGGAAATGGTGGATCATCGCCATGCCGCCCCAGCAGACGCCGAAGGTTGACTGCACATGGGTCTGGGTCCAGTCGAAGACCCGGCAGAGCTCGTCCCAGTAGGTGACCTCCTCGAAGGGCAGATGCTCGATCGGCGCGCCGGTGATGATCAGCCCGTCGAACTTCTCGCCCGAGGCCTCGACCTCGGAGAAGGGGCGGTAGAAGGCCTCCATGTGCTCGGCCGCGGTGTGCTTGGACTGGTGGTCCGACATGCGGATCAGCTGGAAGTCGATCTGCAGCGGCGTCGCCCCGATCAGGCGCGCGAACTGGTTCTCGGTCTGGATCTTCATCGGCATCAGGTTCAGCAGGCCGATGCGCAGCGGCCGGATGTCCTGGGTGGCGGCGCGCCCGGGGCTCATCACCATGACGCCCTCCTTCGAGAGGATCTCGAAGGCGGGAAGCGTCTCGGGAAGGGTGATGGGCATCGGTCGTCTCCTGAAGGGTGTGTGCGCAGATAGACCCTGCGCCGCGCGATCTCAAGGGAAAGGGGCGCTGCCCCCTCTGTGCCTCACGGCACATTCACCCCCGGGATATTTCTGCCAATGAGAAGCCGCGTTTTCTTACTTGCTCAAATATCCCCGCCGGAGGCATCCGCCGCGGGTCAGCCGCGCCGGTCGAGGGCAAGGGCGACGAGATCTGCGAAATCCTGCGCGTCGCGCGACCGGGCGACCTCTTCGGCCGTGACCTTCACGCCCCAATGCGCGGCCATCGCCGCGTAGCGCGGCTGGCGGTGCGCCAGCGCACGGGCATAGGTCCAGCGCACGAAGGCATCGGGATCGACCGTGGCCTCGGTCAGGCCGGTCTCGTCGAGGTAGGCCGCCCAGGCGGCGGTGAGGAAGTCGGGCTGATAGTACATCGGCTTCGGGGCGCGGTCGAAGCGGCGCACGAGTTCGTCGGTATGGGCGTCGGAGCCCTCGATCCAGACCATCAGCGTGCGCGAGGACAGCGCGGTCAGCACCGCGTCGGCCGGGTCCCAGGGATCGACGACCTCGCAGATCGAGCCGCCCGAATCGCAGACGAAATGCGGGTAGCCGTAGATCGCCTGCGCGCGGTCGATGAAATGGCCGGTGTCGAGCAGCGCCGCGATCTCGGCCCGGCGGTGCTGATCCTGGCGCAGCCGGTACTCGGCCAGGCTGAGGCCGCCCTTCGCCGGGTCGCCGGGCTTGCCGAGATAGGTCGAGAGCGGCGCGAGGTTGTCGAAGGTGATGTTCGAGGCGATGAAGACCGAGTCGGTCATCAGCAGTTCGCGCAAGAGCGGCACCTTCATCGCCTCGCGCTTGAAATTGTCGGCGATCAGCTCGCCCATGTAGCGGGTGCCGATGCGGTAATCGATCGAGTAGTGGAACCAGCCGCCCGCCGCGCGCAGCGCGTTCGAGACATGGGTCTTGCCAAGGCCCGACATCCCGAACAGCAGCACCCGGCGGTTCTCGGCCGCCTCCCAGGCCTTGCGGCTGTCGTAGATCATCGCCTTCGCCTTCCCTTCCGGTCCCTTGGCCGGTTCCTAGCGGGCCATCTGCGCGACGTCACGGGGTTTCCTGCGCAGCAGCCGCCCGTCAATGGTCACGAGCCCCGCCGCGATCAGCGCGAAGCCGGCGAAGGCCCGCGCGGGCAGCGCCTCGCCGAAGAACAGCGCCCCGAGCAGGATCGAGATCGGCGCCACCATCAGCGTCACGAGGCTGGTGTTGCCGACACCGGCCAGCGCGATCAGCCGGAAATACAGCAGGTAGGCAAGGCCCGTCGCCACCGCGCCAAGGTAGCAGACCGCGAACCAGTCGACCGGCCCTGCCCCGGCGAAGCCGCCCGTCCCGGGCAGGCTGCCGGCGGTGCCGCCGATCAGCGCGGCGGGCAGCGCGAAGACGGTCGCGCCGGTCAGCATGCCGGCGGCCGAGACCTCGGGCGCGGTTCCGGTCGAGGCGAGGCGCGCGATGACACCGCCGAAGGCATAGCTGAGCGCGGCGCCCAGAACCGCCAGCTGGCCGATCGAGGCCGGGTCGAAGGCCGCGAGCCGGTGCAGCCCCAGCGTGACGCTGACCCCGAAGACGCCAAGCGCCACCCCGGCGGCCTTGCGCAGGCCCAGCCGTTCATCCCGGAAGGCGATGGCGGCGACGGTGACGCCGAGGATCGCGGTCGAGGTGTTCAGGATCGCGGCCAGCCCGGAATCGATCCGGGTCTGGCCCCAGACGATCAGCGCGAAGGGCAGTGCGCTGTTGAAGAACCCCATCAGCAGGAAGCTGGCCCAGACCCGGGGCGCGCGCGGCAGCGGCAGGCCGCGGGCGGCGACGACGCTCCACATCACCAGCGCGCCGATGCCCACGCGCAGCGCCACGGTGGGGGCGACGCCGAAGGCATGCACGGCGACGCGGTTGCCGGGGAAGGACCCGCCCCAGATCAGGGCGAGAAGCAGCAGTTGCGCCCAGGCGGCGGGGGGAATCTGGCGTTGGCTCATGGCGACCTTCTGGCAGCGCGCGCGCGCGGGCGCCACCCGGATGCTGCGGATCCGGCGCGCCGCGGCAAAGCGGCGGCGCCGGGAGATGTCAGGCAGCCGCGGCCAGCGCCGCGGCCCCGGGGATGTCAGGTGGCCGCGGCCAGCGCCGCGGCCTCGGCCCGTCGGCGGCCGTCGACATAGAGGCTCACCCAGTTCGCGGCGAAGATCACCGCGCCGCCAAGGATCACCATCGGGTCGAAGGGCTCGGCATAGAACAGCGCGCCCACCACCGCGATCAGCGGCAGCCGCAGGAAGTCGATCGGCGTCACCACCGAGGCCGGGGCGAGCGAGAGCGCGGTGGTCAGCGACATGTGCGCCACCACCCCGGCCACCGCCACGAGGCCCAGCATCAGCCAGTCCTGCCCCTGCGGCCAGAACGGGTGGCCCGCGGCCAGCAGCAGGGGCAGCGCCATCAGCCCCTGCAGGACCGACATCCAGAACAGCACCGACAGCACGCTGACCCGCCGCGTCAGCCACTTGGTCACGATGGCAGAGCCCGCGAAGCCCACCGCCCCCAGAAGCGCGGTCAGGATCCCCGGCGAGAGCCCGCCGGCGCCGAAGGGCCGCGCGACGATCAGGATGCCGCAGAACCCCGCCAGCGCGCTGGCCAGCTTCACCGCGCCCAGCCGCTCGCCCAGCAGCAGCGGTGCCACCAGCGCGACCATGATCGGGTAGGAGAATTCCATCGCGAAGAGCTGCGCGAGCGGGATCATCGCCAGCGCGTGGAACCAGGCGTTCTGCCCGGCGAAATGCGAGGCGTTGCGCAGCAGGTGCAGGCCCATCGCCTGCGGGCGCAGCTCGGCCCTGCGCCGCATCGCCACCGCGAGGCCCGCGACCAGCACCATCCCGATCACCGAGCGCCAGAACATCGTGCCCAGCGTGGTGATCCCGTCGCTGAGCCCCCGCGCCGCCATCGCCATCGCCGAAAACCCGAGGATCGCCCCCAGCATCCAGAGCGCGGCGAGATAGGGCCTCTCGCCAAGGGAAGACGGGTGGGACATCGGCAGGCGCTCCTCGGCGCGGCCGGGGGAAGGCCGCTCGCGGGTCAGGCTTAGACCTCGCCGCCGGTGCTCACAAGCGCAGGAGCGACATTCCGTCGCGGCTTTGGGCGGCGGCGGCCACAGACGACAGGTCCGGGGGTCGTTCCGCGCCCCTAACACCCGTGCCAGCGCAATCGCCGCCGTCCGGACACCGCGGGTGATCCCCGCGGCGCCCCGCGCCCGCGCAAGGGCTGCGGCCGCGTGCCGGCGTCTTGAGCGCCCCTGTCGGCGTGACCCCCGCGGTCCGGTCACCGCCGCGGCGCCTGCGGCGCGACCGCTCCCGCTCACAGGTTGCGGCACGGCGCCGGCGTCCTCTGCGCCTCATCCGGCGTGATCGCAGTGGTCAGGTCATCGCGGCAAGGCCGACAGGGCGCCCGCGCCGTCGCATGGGCTGCGACCCGGTGCCGGCGTTCGGCGCGCCCCTGACTGGCGCGATTGCGGGCGCTCGGTCATCGCGACGGCGGCGACAAGGCACCCTCGTCTGCGCATAGGCTGCGACCCGGTTCCCGCATCCATCGCACCTCCCGCCGGCGCGATTGCGGCGGTGCTGTCGCTTGCGGCGGCGCCGATAGGGCGCCCGCGCACAGGCTGCGGCGCGAATCAGACGTCCCTTTCAGACCGCCTCGTGACCGGGCCCGCGCGGCGTCAGGCGACGGGCCGCCCGCCCGCCCGCGGCCGGCGGCCTAGCGGAACAGCACCAGCGCCGAGGGCGACCAGGCGACGCGGGTCCGGGTCCGAATGTCCAGCACCGGGCGGCCGGGCGTGTTGCGCATCGAGATCCGCACCGGCTTTTCCACCCCGTCCAGACGCACGTCGTAATAAGTCATGTCGCCGTAATAGACGACCTCCTCGACGGTGCCGGGGGTCTCGCGCTCGGGCGCGGTCTGGCCCTCGTAGAGGATCGTCAGCGTCTCGGGCCGGAAGCCCACGCTCGCGCCCTCGCCCGTCAGCGGGCCCGGCGCCTGATCGGCGCCGATCTCGGTCTGGCCGAGCCCCTGCACCTCGACCGTGATCCGCCCCCCCGCCTCGCCCACGACGGCGGCGGGCAGGAAGTTCATCACGCCGATGAAATTCGCCACCTCCTTCGAGGCCGGGCGGCGATACAGAGTCTCGGGATCGGCGAGCTGGGCGATCTGGCCCTCGAACATCACCGCGATCCGGTCGGACATGACCAGCGCCTCTTCCTGGTCATGGGTGACGAGGATGAAGGTGATCCCGACCTGACGCTGCAGCTTGATCAGCTCGACCTGCATGTGCTCGCGCATCTTCTTGTCGAGCGCCGACAGCGGCTCGTCCAGAAGCAGCACCTTCGGCTTCAGGATCAGCGCGCGCGCCAGCGCCACCCGCTGCCGCTGCCCGCCCGACAGCGCATGCGCGGCGCGGTCGCCGTAGCCGCGCAGCCCCACCATCTCGAGCGCTTCCTCGACCCGCCGGGCCTTGTCGGTGCGCGAGCCGGGGTCGCGGCGCAGCCCGAAGGCCACGTTCTGCGCCACGCTCATGTGCGGGAAGATCGCGTAGGACTGGAAGACCATGTTGGTCGGGCGCTTGTTGGCCGGGATCTGCGTCGCGTCCTTGCCGTCGATCAGCACGGCGCCGGACGAGATGTCCTCGAACCCGGCGATGGTGCGCAGAAGCGTGGTCTTGCCGCAGCCCGAAGGGCCCAGCAGCGAGAAGAACTCGCCCGCCCGGATCGAGGCGTTGATGCCGCGCAGCGCGTGGTAGTCGCCGTAGTATTTGTGGACGTCCCGGAACTCGATCATCGTCGGGCGCGGGGCCTGTCCCGTGGCCTTGGCGGTTGGGGAAAGGGTCACAGGAAGCCTCCGGTATCCTTGCCGCCGGTCTTCGCGATGCCGCGGCGGCGGTAATATTCGGCCAAAGTCAGAAGCACGATCGAGAAGGCCACCAGCAGGGTGCCAAGCGCCATGATCGTCGGGATGTTCTTGGGGAAGCGCAGCATCGAGTAGATGTAGACCGGCAGCGTCACCTGGTTTCCGGCCAGGAAGAAGGCGATGATGAATTCGTCGAGCGAGATGGTGAACGAGATCAAGAGCGCCGAGATGATGCCGGGGGTCACCAGCGGCAGGATCACCAGCCGGAAGGTCGACCATTTCCCCTCGCCCAGGTCATAGGCGGCCTCTTCCAGCGAGCGGTCGAGGCTGTTGAAGCTGGCGGTCAGGATCGCGATGGCGAAGGGGGTGCAGACCAGCGTGTGGCCCATGATGACGGTGCCGAGGTTCAGCGTGAAGCCGACGCCCAGGAGCACCATCAGCAGCGAGAGCGAGATCAGGATGTCGGGCAGCACGAGGGGCAGCATGATCAGCCCCATGATCGGGCCCTTGCCCTTGAAGTCGTAGCGGGTCGAGGCGCGGGCGGCGAAGATGCCAAGCACCGTGGCCGCCACCGCCGAGGTCACAGCGACGATCAGCGAATTCGTCAGCGCGGTGCGCAGGGTGGTGTCGCCAGCCATCGTCTCGAACCACTTGGTGGTGAAGCCGCGCAGCGGGAAGGCGATGATCGTGCCGTCGTTGAAGGCGAAGAGCGGCAAGAGGATGATCGGGGCGTAGAGGAACACGAGGTAGAGGATCGTGTAGGTCTTGAGCCCGAGGCCGTTGGATTTCATCGCGGGCTCCTCAGCGCGTGGTCTTCTTCAGGAAGCGGCGGTTGGCGAAGACGAAGGCCACCGACAGCAGCCCGACCGCCGCCATCGCCACCACCGCCAGCGCCGCGCCAAGCGGGCGGTTGTCGAGGCCGAGCATCCGGTTCTGGATCAGGTTCGCGATCATCGGAAGCTTGCCGCCGCCGATCACCTCTGGCGTGACGTAGTCGCCCACCGTCGGGATCAGCACGATCAGCACCGCGGCGACCACGCCCGGCATCGCCAGCGGCAGGGTGACGCGCCAGAAGGTCATCAGCCGGCTTTCGCCGAGGTCCTGTCCCGCTTCCAGCAGCGAGCGGTCGATCTTTTCCAGCGCCACGAAGATCGGCAGGATCGCGAAGGGCGCATAGGCATGGGCCAGCGTCAGGACGATCGAATTGGTGTTGTAGAGCAGGAAGGACAGCGGCTCGTCGATCAGGCCGATGGTCTTCAGGCCCGAGTTCACCACGCCGTTGAACCCGAGGATCACCTTCCACAGGAAGACCCGGATCAGGTAGCTGGTCCAGAACGGGATGGTGATCAGGAAGAGCCACAGCGACTTGCGGTTCGGGGCGACGTGGAAGCTGACGAAATAGGCCACCGGGAAGGCCAGGATCACCGTCGCCGCCGTCACCAGCACCGAGACATAGAGCGAGCGCCACAGGACGGCGCGATAGATCGGCTCGGTCAGCGCGGCGGTGTAGTTTTCCAGCGTGAAGGTCCAGTCGACCGTGGCCGGCTGGCTGGAATCGGTCAGGAAGGAATAGAGGAACATCAGCGCCAGCGGCGCGCCCAGAAGCAGCAGCGCGACGATCAGCGTGGGCGAGATCAGGGCAAGGCCGGCCGCGTCCTCGCTGCGCCGGAAGCGCGCCCACCGGGTCTGGTCGTTCATGCCTGGCGCCCCTTCTTGCCTTGCGCACAATTTGCCCTTTCGAGGGGCATGGGATCAAGGGGCCAAGTGCCGGATGCGAAGCGGGGATTTCGCGGCGTGGGGCAGATGCCGCGAAAACGGGCAGCGCCCGGCGCAGTGCAGTTGCCCGCGAATGCGGCGGCGGGTCGCCGCGAGCGTTCCCGGATCCACAGCGCGGGTGGCCAGAGGAAGGACGAGCCGAAGCGGGGCACGGTGCGACCGCTGACGCCGGGGGCTCTCCGCGCACCACGCGCTCGCCACCCATGGCGGAGGGCGATGCGCCGCGGGCCATTCCCGTTGGGGCGCTCGCTCCGACAGGCCGCACGAGCCGCCAGAGGGCCAGTCTGCACGTGGCGGGAGCGGCGCATCACCCTCTGCCGGCCGTGCGCCCCTGCCCGCGAACACGCCTCGGGACGCAGACGCGGCGCGGTGTGACCCATTCTTGCCGTCAGATCGGTACCGGAGCCCCGCCGGCCGCCGCAGAAGCCGCCGGATCGGGGCCGCTCCGCACGAGGCGGGACCGGCGCAGCATCCGCCGCCGGTCGTGGAGTTCTTCCCGCAAGCGGGCCCGAGATGGGGCGCACTGCGGCGAGACCACCCTGTGCCGTCGGATCGCGACCGGGTCGTCGGGCGGCCCGCGGCCGGACGATGTCAGAGGTGGTGCAGGACCAGCGGGCGGCCGCCGACCTCGGTCACCTCCAGCTCCATGTCGTAGAGGGGGCCAAGCACGGCGGGGGTCAGCACCTCGGCGGGCGTGCCTTGGGCGATCACCCTGCCCTCCTGCATGGCGACGACATGGTCGGCCCAGGCGGCGGCGTAGTTCACCTCGTGGATCACCACGACGATGCTCTTGCCCTCGTCCCGAAGCCGCCCGAGCTCGCGCATCAGCGAGCGGGCATGCGACATGTCGAGGTTGTTCAGCGGCTCGTCCAGCAAGAGCCAGGGCGTCGACTGCGCGAAGGTCATCGCGAGGAAGGCGCGCTGGCGCTGGCCACCCGAAAGCTCGTCGAGGAAGCGGTGCGCGAGCGGGTCGAGCCCGAAGCGGGTGATCGCGGCGGCGATGGCGAGGTCGTCGTCGATCCGCGGCCGGCCGCGGTGATGCGGCCAGCGGCCGAAGCCCACCAGCTCGGCCACGGTCAGCCGGCTCGCCACCGGCGTGTCCTGCCCCATGATCGCGACATGGCGCGCAAGCTCGGTCGTGTCGGTCGCGGTCACGTCGAGCCCGTCGAGCGTGATGCGCCCCTGCGAACAGGGCATCAGCCGGCCGATCAGGCGCA
The DNA here is from genome assembly GCF_037095735.1 of Frigidibacter sp. MR17.14. Taxonomy (NCBI): domain Bacteria; kingdom Pseudomonadati; phylum Pseudomonadota; class Alphaproteobacteria; order Rhodobacterales; family Paracoccaceae; genus Frigidibacter; species Frigidibacter sp. MR17.14. The sequence continues at coordinate 412,849 of NZ_JBAWKD010000003.1, forward strand.
GAAGCGTCGACTTGCCGGCGCCGTTCGGGCCGATCAGCGCCGTGACCTTGCCCGCCGGCAGCGTCAGGTCGATGTCGGACAGGATCTTCGCCGCGCCGATGCTGTGCGACAGGCCCTGGACCTCGATACCCCTCATCGCACCCGTCCCTTCAGAAGCAGCCAGAGGAACACGAGGCCCCCGGCGAATTCGATCACCACGCTGAGCGTGCCGGCAAGGCCCAGGAACCGCTCGAACAGCAGCTGCCCGCCGACGACCAGCACCGCCCCGGTCAGCGCCGCCGCCGGCAGCAGCCGGGCATGGCGCGCGGTGCCGGCCAGCGCCCGGCCGAGGCCTGCGGTGATCAGCCCGAGGAAGGCCACCGGCCCGACCAGCGCGGTCGAGACCGCGACCAGAACCGCCGTCAGCGACAGCGCCGCCACCATCACCCGGTCATGCGCAAGGCCCAGCGACACCGCCGGATCGCGCCCCAGCGCCAGCACGTCGAGCCGCGCCGACAGCCGCCACGCGGCGCCCATCGCCAGAAGCGCGATCGGCGCCGCCCAGATCAGCAGCGCGCCGTCGATGCGGCTGAAGCTGGCGAAGCTCGCCGCCTGCACCATCGCGAAATCGTTCGGATCCATCGCCCGCTGCACCAGTCCGCCCAGCGAACGGAACAGCACGCCAAGGATCACTCCGGTCAGGATCATCCGCGCGACATCGCCCGAGCCCGCCCGCGTCAGCAGCGTACCGAACAGCGCCAGCGCGGCGGCGGTCATCACCACCGTCTCGCCCAGGAATTTCGCGCCCACCGGCACCGCGGCATAGCCGGCGATGCCGAGGCCCGAGATCATCAGCACCTGCCCCAGCATGTAGAGCGCGTCGAAGCCCATGATCTGCGGGGTCAGGATCCGGTTGCGGCTGACGGTCTGGAACAGCACCGTCGCGACCGAGACCGCGGCACCGATGATCAGCATGCCCGCCAGCTTCTCGGCCCGCAGTTCGAGGATGAAGGCCCAGCCGCGGCCGAGGCCCTGGAACAGCCAAAGCCCCGAAACCACAAGCAGTGCCGCGGCCATCAGCCAGAGCGCGCGACGCCCCGCGACGCTGCGGGCGCGCGGAGTGTCCGCCGGGGCCGGGGCGAAGCTGAGGGCCGCGTCAGCCATGGCGGCGCACGGCAGGGGTCGAGGGCGCGGGGCGGCGCCAGAGCAGCCAGAGGAACAGGCAGGCCCCGATCACGCCCAGCACCGAGCCCACGGGAAGTTCGTAGGGATAGCGCACCAGCCGCCCGATCAGGTCGCAGGCCAGCACCAGCGCCGCGCCGCCTAGCGCGGTCGCGGGCAGCGTCCGGCGCAGGTTGTCGCCCATCAGCCGCTGAGTGATGTTCGGCACGACGAGGCCCACGAAGGGCACCATGCCCACCGTCGCCACCACCATCGCCGTCACCACCGCGACGACGACAAGGCCGAGGCGCATAACCGCCTCTGGCTTCAGGCCAAGGCTGGTCGCGCGGTCGGTGCCGAGCCCGAGGATCGCGAAACGGTCGGCCGCGACGAAGGCCAGCGCCGCGGCGCCCCCCGCGACCCAGAGAAGCTCGTAGCGGCCCGAGATCACGCCCGAAAACTCGCCGCTCATCAGCCAGACCGAGACGAATTGCAGAAGGTCGGTCTCCCAGCCGATGAAGGTGACGACCGCCTGCAGGATGCCCGCCAGGATCATGCCGACCAGCGGCACCAGCAGCACCTCGCGCACTGGCAGGCGGCGCACGAGGCGCAGGAAGAGCCATGTCGAGGCCAGCGCCGCCACCGACGCCGCCAGCATCTGCGACCAGATCGGCGCGCCGGGGAACGAGGCGTTGACCAGAAGCAGCCCCAGCGCCGCGCCCTCGGCGGTGCCGGTGGTGCCCGGCTCGACGAAGCGGTTGCGCACCAGCTGCTGCATCACCACCCCCGCCACCGACAGGGCCGCCCCGGTCAGGATCACGGCCAGCGTCCGCGGCAGCCGCGAGACGGTCAGCACCAGCCAGCCATCCGCCGCCAGCGCCGACGTGCCGAGCCCCGCCGCGCCGACCATCAGGCTCGCCAGCGCCAGCGGCACCAGCACGAGCGCGAAGAGGATGGCCGGGTTGCGGAGCATCGGCGGATCACGAGCCCTTGCGGAAGGCCGCGAGGATCTCGTCCATCGTGCCCATCATCTGCTGGTAGCCGCCGCCGGCGATGTAGAGCGGCGCGGGCGAGAGATAGACCACCTGCCCGGCCTTCGCGGCCTTGGTGCCCGCGACCAGCGGGTTGTCGAGCGTCGCCTGCGCGGTGCCGTCCTCGGCCTCGCGGCCGATGGCCACGGCGCGGTCGACGACGATCAGCCAGTCGGGATCGGTCTCGGCGATGAACTCCATCGAGATCGCGTCGCCATGGCCGGCGACTTCCAGCCCCGGATGCGCCTCTTCCAGCCCGATGGTGTCATGCAGCCAGCCGAAGCGCGAGCCGCGGCCATAGGCCGAGAGCTTCGGGCCGTTCGCCATCACGATCAGCGCCTTGCCCTTGCCTTCGGCGGCGGCCTCGACCTCTTTCAGCTTGGCCTCGTAGGCCTGCGCCAGCTCGGCCGCCTTGTCTTCCTTGCCGAAGAGCGCGCCGTATTCCTTCAGCCGTTCCTCGGCCCCCGCCGCCACGTCGGTCGGCATGGTCATGTCCGCGACCGGCGCGATGCGCGAGAGCGCGTCGAACTGCTTGGCCGAGCGGCCGCCGATGATGATCAGGTCGGGCTGCAGCGCCGCCACGGCCTCCATGTTCGGCTCGAACAGCGTGCCCACCGTCTCGGCGTCGCCGCGCTTGATATAGGTGACGTAGGTGTTGTCGGTGACGCCCACCGGTTCGACGCCGAGCGCCTCGATGGTGTCGAGCGCGGCCATGTCAAAGACCACGACGCGTTCGGGCGTCTTGTTGATCTCCATCGGGCCGCGGGCGGTCGTCAGGGTGAAGGCCTGCGCGAGGCCGGGCAGCGCCAGCGACGCGGCAAGCACCGCGGCGGCGGGCAGCGCGGGGAAACGGATCGAGGACAGCATCGCGGGGGACCTCCGGGGACTGAGGGAAAGCGTGTGGCTGTCAATGGCTTCACGCGGGTCACCCCGAGGCCTAGCGCCGCGGCGGCGCGAGGTCCAGCGATAATCCTAAGGAAACAGTCGGGAATTCACCGGATGGTGATCGCCGCTGCGCCAGCCGGCCCCGACCGTCAGCCCTGTGCCGGGCGATAGATGAAGCCGTAGGTCGGATTGATCCGTCCGTACCCGGTGGTGTTCTCGACCCGCACCGCGGACCAGTCGTTGTCTTTCGACACGTCGACCACCCGGTCCGAGGTGATGCGGTTGCGCGTCCAGTTGGCCTGCGTCACCTCGATCTCTCGCGCGCTGATCACGCCGGAGACGACGGCGACATGGCCCAGCGGCATCGCGCCCGAGGCGCGGAAGTTCAGCACCGCGCCCACCACAGGCTTGCGCCCGCGCGGATAGTCATCACCCGCCCCGCGCCACCAGGTGGCGGCATTGCCCTTGATCTCGATCCCCGAGACATCGCGGGCATAGGGCACGCACCAGATCCGCCGGCGGCCGTCCATCCGCTCGGCCGCCGTCTGCGCCGCGGCGGCAAGATCGCCGGGATCGACCGCGGCCACCACGATCCGCCCGGGCGCGGGATCGCCCTGCTGGCGGGCGGCGGCGGGCAGGCCCGCGCCGGCGGTTGCGGCCAGAAGAAGCGCCCCGATGACAGCCTTATGGCCGGTGATGTTCCGCATGCCCCGTCTCCAGTCCCCAGCGTCCGTCCTTGAGATCGGGCGCGCTTGCCGGCGCGCCCGGAGCGGCGGATGACCGAAAACCGGTTAATGAGGCAACCTGTGACGGACAGGCGTGGAACGCCTCGGCGACGCGCCGCCGACCGCCGCAGGCAGTGTTCGGCACGATGCCGCGCAGCAGCGAAAACCTCACCCGAGCGTGAAGAGGGTTTCGACCTCGCGCTCTTGCGTCACCGCCACGATCCGGCGCAGCCGCCCGTCCTGCGCGGCGAGCCGCGCGGCGATGGCGGGCACGGCCTCGCGCGGGGCAAGGCAGAGCGCGGTCGAGGCCGCGTCGGCCAGCGCGGCGCTGTCGGCCTCGACGGTGACGGTGGACCAAAGCGCGGGCTCGCCCCGTGGCCCGAGGATGTGGCCCTGACCGGGGCCGAGCCACAGCGCGCCGGGGCTCGAGGTCGCGAGCGCAGTGCCGGTGAGCGTCACCGTGCCGAAGGTGCCAAGATCGGGGTCGCCGAGGCCCAGACGGAACGGCCCGCCCAGGCTTGCGACCTCTCCCATGTCGACGAGCGCGCGGGTGAAGCCTGCGGCCGCGAGGTCGGCGCGGATCAGATCGGCGGCCCAGCCCTGCGCGATGCCGTTCAGCGTCAGCGCCTGACCGGGGGCCAGCCGGACCGCGCCCGCCTGCGCGTCGATCCGAACCCTGTCCCAGCCCACCGCCGCCCGGGCCGGTGTGGGATCCTCGCCCCGTGCCAGCGCCTGCCACAGCGGCTGCACCGTCGGATCGAAAAGCCCCCCCGTCGCCGCGTGGATCTGCCCCGCCAGCGCCAGCACCCCGATCAGCAGCGGATCGGCCCCGGCGCAAGCGCCCGAGGCATTCAGCCGCGACAGCGCCGATGCGGGGCGTTGCAGCGAACACAGCCCCTCGATCCCCGCGATCCGCGCGGCGACGCCGGCCAGCGCCGCCTCTGCCTGCGCGCGTGGCCCCGACAGCGTGATCCGCGCCGGGGCGCCGAAGGCCATGCCCTGCCATTCGGCCGCCGCGGCCTGCCCGGGCCGCGCGGCCAGCGCCGCCGCGCTGATCTGCAGGAACCGCCGCCGACCGATCATTTCGCCCCCCCCGGCATCCGCCGTCCCTTCGCCGCCAGCACCAAGGGCACGCAGGCCTTCGGATCGTCATGGATCGTCACGCAGTCGAGGCAGGCGAAGCATTCGGCGTAGTCGATCTTGCCCGAGCGCCCGATCGCGCCATAGCGGCAGCGCACCCGGCACAGCTGGCAGGGCGTGCCGCACTCAACCCGCCGCGGGATCCAGCGGCGCAGGCGCAACAGGTCGCCAAGCGCCATCACCGCGCCCAAGGGGCAGAGATAGCGGCAGAAGCCCTTGAAGGTCACCGCACTCAGCGCCAGCCAGAACACCGCGTAGGCGACGTAATACCATTCGCGGCGGAAGAGGGTGGTGACGGCGGTCTTGAAGGGCTCGATCTCGGCCACCTTCTCGGCCCGCGCGGGCGCGAGGAAGGCCACCGCCACCAGCCCCGCCAGCGCAACGTACTTGCCCCATTTCAGCCGCCTGTCCCACAGTGCCGAGGGCTCCCACTGGCGCAGGCCCATCCGGCGGCCCAGATGGCTGGTGAACTCCTGCATCGCGCCGAAGGGGCAGAGCCAGCCGCAGAAGAGCCCCCGCCCCCAGATCACGAAGCCCGCAATGGTCACCGCCCAGATCACCAGCGAGAAAGGATCGTAGAGCAGCACCTCGAGCCCGCCGCCCCCCGCCGCGGCCCGCACCACCGCAAGGACGGTGACGATCGAAAGCTGCCCCTGCCCCCAGAAGCCGACGAAGCCGGTCATCGCCGCCAGCAGCGCCAGCCGGATCGGGGTGAAGCCCGGCACGGCGGCGAAGCGGCGCATCCCGGGGCCCAGCAGGACAAGCAGCGGCACCAGTGCGAGGGCCAGCGCGATCAGGTCGCCCTGCCGGTTGCGGATCGCCTCGCGCCAGGGCGGCAGGCCCGGCGCGGCACCGGCGTCGGGCTGCAGGAAGAAGCGCGGATCGGCGCGGCTCATCAGCGTGAAATGCTGGGATCCGAGCTCGGGCTGGAACATGCCATGCGCCCGGACCGCCTGCGCCGCCAGCACCCAGTCGCGGGTCGGGTCGAACCCCAACCGGCGGTCGGTGCGCAGGATCATCGCGGTGCCGTCGCGCAGCGCCTGCGGCACGCCTTCGTTCAGCGCGAAGCTGAGATCGGCGTCGCGCAGCGCGACCGGAAGCCCGTCCTGCGTCGCCGACAGCCGGTCGGGCGCGGTGTTGCGCACGAAATCCTGCGACACCAGCCCGTGCCGCCCCGCATCAACCACGAGGATCGGCTCGTCCTCGGGCGAGACGGCCAAGAAGCGCTGCAGATCGCGCAGGCCCGCCGGGTCGAGCGCCGCCCGCGCCACCGAGGGCGGGCCGAGGTCCACCACCCAGAGGTCCAGATAGACCCCCGCCGGATCGGCCTGCGCCTCGGGGTCGTCGGCGGCCCAGACCGTGCCGGCGAAGGCCGCGTCCAGTTCGGCATTGCTAACCTTCAGGTTGCGCGCGAGGCCCTGATCGACCAGCGCCTGCCAGTCGAGCGGCTCGTCATGGGCCGGATCGGGGCGCGGCGGCGCGCCGGTCTTCACGCCGCGCATCTTCTCGCGCGCGACCGCCAGCGCCGCGGCGAGGATCGATTCATGCGCGATCCGCACGCTGGCCGTCGCCTTGGTCACCCCGTCGAGATAGACCAGATCCGACCCGCCGCCGCCCGCGCCATAGGGCGTGCCCACCACCAGCGGCTCCGAGATCGAATGGCCGCGGTACTGTTCCAGAAAGGCCCGGAACGGCGCTTCGCCCAGGCCCGAGACGAAGATCGGTTCGTTATGGTGCAGCAGGGTCACGTCGAGGAACCGTCCCTCGAGGTCCAGCGTCACCAGCATGTCGATCGGCTGGCCCGAGAAGCCGGGGATCGGCGCCAGCGGCCCGGTCTCGAACACGTAGCCCGCCAGTGCGCCGCCCGAGTTCAGAAGCTCGTAGACGCCGTCGCCGCCTGTCTCTGCCCCCAGCGCCATCGGCGGCACGATCCGGGCCGCGATCTGGTCGCGCGGCAGGGGCGCGGTGCCGGCGGCAAAGACCTTGCCGGTGGCAAAGACGGTGCCGAAGGACAGACAGAAGACCAGCACGGCTGCCAGCCGTGGCCACAGAATGCGCATCACCGTCCTCCCGTCGCGGAGGCTAGGCGCAGGCTCCCCCGCCCGCCTATCCGACCAAGGTATGGGACTGTTCGCTAACCGAATCGCCGCTATGCTCGCGGCGGGGAGGCTTAGCCATGCAACAGCGGGTCACGGTCGCAGAGACGGCACCGCCGGCGGTGCCCGCTGCGCTGCGCCCGCCGCGCCGTTCGGGCCGCGGTCCGATCTTCCTGGCGTCTCTGGCCGCGCTGGTGGCGCTGTGGTGGGGTCTGGCGATCCTGAAGGCCGATCCGCAGGTGCTGCCCGACCCGCCCAGTGTGTTGGCGGTGTTCTGGGACGAGACGCTTTCGGGCCGCTTGCCGCACCACCTGCTGGCGACGCTGCGCCGGGTCGCGATCGCCTTCGTGCTGGCGATGGCGATCGGCTCGGTGATCGGCGTGGCGCTGGGGCGCAACCGGACGCTCGACATGATCGCCGACGCCTGGGTGACGGTGTTCCTGAACCTGCCGGCGCTGGTGCTGATCGTGCTGTGCTACCTGTGGATCGGGCTGAACGAGACCGCGGCGATCCTGGCGGTGACGCTGAACAAGACCGCGATGGTCATCGTCACCCTGCGCGAGGGGGCGCGGACCTTCGACCCGACCCTGCGCGACATGACCCGGGCCTTCGGCTTCTCGCGCTGGAAGCGGTTCCGCCATGTCATGCTGCCCGAGCTTGCGCCCTTCCTTGCCACCGCCGCGCGCAACGGGCTGGCGGTGATCTGGAAGATCGTGCTGGTGGTCGAGTTCCTGGGCCGCTCGGACGGGATCGGCTTCCGCATCCACATGCATTTCCAGCTGTTCCAGACCGCGCATGTCATGGCCTATGCGCTGGCCTTCGTCGCGGTGATGCTGGCGGTGGACTATCTGGCGATCCAGCCCTTCGAACGCCGCGCCCGCGCCTGGCGAAAGTCGCCCTGACGCGGGGACCGGCGCCCCCCCTCAGGCCAGCCCGGCCTCGGCACGCAGCTGCGGGCGAAGGCGATCGAGCCACATTGCCAGGATCACCAGCGGCGCATTGTCGATCTCGCCGCTGTCCAGCAGCTCCATGAACCGCGCGAAGGGCAGGACATGGCTGCGGATGTCCTCTTCCTCGGCCTCGAGCCCGCCGGTCCCCACCACCGCATCCGGCAGGTCGCAGACCGCGACATAGTGATAGAGATATTCGCTGAGCGCCCCCGGCGAGGCATAGCAGCTTGGCCCGCGCAAGAGCCGGGTCAGCGTCAGCCCCGCCTCTTCCGCGGCCTCGCGCCGGGCGGCCTCTTCGGGGCTTTCGCCGCCGTCAATGCGCCCGGCGATGGTCTCGACCAGCCAGGGCTCGGCATCACCGCGGGCCATGGCGCCGACCCGGAACTGCTCGATCAGGTGTACCCGGTCGCGCACCGGGTCATAGGGCAGCACGATGACCGCATCGCCCGAGACGAAGACCGCGCGGTTCGCCTCGCGGCTCATCGCGCCGTCGAAACGTCGCCAGGACAGGTCGTATTCCTCGACCGCGAAATAGTTCGCGTAGGGCCGCGACAGCCGGCCGATGCGGATGTCGTCCGCGCCCTGCGCGCGGCGCAGGGTCACGGGCGCCGTCTCGCGCGCGCGCACCTCGGCCCCGCCGCGCACCAGAAGCTGGGTCCAGCGCCGCGCCGCCCGCTCGGCCCCGCCCTCAAGCCCGTATTCCGCCATGAAGGCCCGCGCCGCGGCGACCGAGGTTTCGCCCCAGCGCGCGCGCCAGTCGGCGAAGTCCCACAGCCCGCCAGAGATCCAGCCGGGATCCTGCGGGCGGAAGAGCGCCGCCTGCACCGGCCCCTCGGGCATCTCGAGCGTCACCGGCGCACCGTCGAGGGTGAAGCCCGCCTCGTAGAAGCGCAGCCGGTCGATCTCGGCCGCGGTCAAGCCCTCGACCAGCAGCCCCTCGGTCACCGCGCCATGTTCGGGCAGGATCATGGGGAAGGCCTCGGTCCCGGCGCGGTTGACGGCGGTCAGCACGACATGGCCGGCCAGCTGCGCCGGGCGTGCCGGCGGCAGCCGCCCGGTGACCGTGGCCAGAAGCGCGGGATCGCGCAGCGATCCGTAGAGGAACAGCCGCATCTCAGCGCCAAGCCCGGCCGGCGCGTGCCGCGGCCCAGGCGGCAAGGATGCCGCCCAGGATCAGCGTCGCCAGCACGTCGGGATGGAAAAAGAGCTGCCCGTAGTCCAGCGCCAGCGCGAAGACGCCGACCAGCGCGTCCATCGGCCCGCGGTAGCGCCCGTCGAGCGAACGCAGGATCATCACCACGAACGAGGTCACGAACAGCGTCGCCACCGCCGTCACCGCCGCGGCCTTGATCCCGGCGCTGGCGAAGGTGACGAAGCCCGGCGGGCCGACCGGGGCCAGCGTCGGGCGCGGGCTGAGGTCGCGGCCCAGCAGACGCCAGCCGATCAGCGCCCCGATCGCCGCGGCGATCTGGCCGAGCCGCCCGGGGCTCTGGCCATCGGGAAGGTGCGGGGCCACGGCGACGGCGCCAAAGAACCCGACCGCGGCCAGGCAGAGCGCGGCCACCAGCTTCGCGGCATTCGGCATCTCAGCCCGCCACGGTCTTCGCCCGCGGTCCGGGGCGGGTCACGGTCATCTGGGTCACGTCGCAATTGCCGCCATGGAAGGTCCCCGCGCAGGAGGTCAGGTAGAGGTTCCACATCCGCCGGAACCGGTCGTCGAAGCCAAGCCGCGCCACCTCGTCCCACCTGTCGTTGAAGGTGACATGCCAGCGGCGCAGCGTCTGCGAATAGCTTTCGCCGAATTCGCGCGATCCCGCAACGGCCAGCCCCGCGCGTTCGACCTCGCGCTTCAGCGCGCCGGGCGAGGGCAGCATGCCGCCCGGGAAGATGTGCTTCTGGATGAAATCGACGCCGCGGCGATAGATGTCGAACCGCCGGTCGGGGACGGTGATGATCTGCAGGCAGGCGGCGCGGCCCGGCTTCAGCACGCCGTGCAGCCGCTCGAAGAACACCGGCCAGTATTTCTCGCCCACCGCCTCGAACATCTCGATCGAGCCCACGCCGTCATACTGGCCGCGCTCGTCGCGATAGTCCTGCAGCTTGATCTCGACCCGGTCCGACAGGCCTGCCCGCGCGATCCGCGCCACCGCGTAATCGCGCTGCGCCTGCGAGATCGTGAGCCCGGTCACCTTCAGCCCGCGCTCGGCGGCGGCATATTCGGCAAAGCCGCCCCAGCCGCAGCCGATCTCGAGCACGTGCTCGCCGGGGCTGACCCCCATCCGGTCGACGAGGCTTGCGTATTTCGCGCGCTGGGCGGCCTCGAAGCTTTCCTGCCCGGTCTCGAACAGGGCCGATGAATAGGTCATGCTCTCGTCGAGCCAGAGGCTGTAGAACTCGTTGCCCAGATCGTAATGCGCCGCGATGTTGCGCTTGGCCTGCGCGCGGGAATTGCCGCGCAGCCAGTGGCGCAGCCCCTCGAAGGCGCGGGCCAGCCGCATGCCGGGGAAGCCGTCATAAAGCTCGTCATTGCCTGCATGGACCAGATCCATGAAGGCCATCAGGTCCGGGGTCGACCAGCCGCCCTCCATGTAGCTTTCGCAAAACCCGAGATCCCCCTCGCGGATCAGCCGCGCGAAGAGGTCGGGATCGTGGATCTCGATCTCGGCCACCGGGCCGGGGCCCTGCCCCTCGGCCCGGAAGCGGCGGCCGTCAGGCAGGGTGAAGTCGATCCGGCCATGCGGCATCCGGCGGGCCAACTGGAAGACGCTGGCGAAATAGCGCGGCAGCCCGGTCTGGCCCTCGGTCGTCGTCAGCATGGCATTCCCCTTAGGTCGTTTCAGAAAAGTTAATCAAATCCCCGGCGGGCGGTAAACCGCCGGGTCTCTAGCGGTGCGAAACTATCAGCACGCCGATCACGATCAGCGCGACGCCCGCCCAGGCGCGCGCCGAGAGCGCCTCGCCAAGGAAGAGCGCGGCGAAGACCGCAACCAGCACCACCGACATCTTGTCGATCGAGGCGACCTGCGCGGCGGGCCCCAGCGAGAGCGCGCGGAAGTAGCACAGCCACGAGGCGCCGGTGGCGAGGCCCGAGAGCACGAGGAACAGGCCCGCCTTGCCGGGAATGGTCGAAAGCGGCTGCCACTGGCCGCGCAGGCTGACCATCAGCGCGAGGAACGGCAGGATCACCAGCGTGCGCAGGAAGGTGGCGTAATCCGAGGGCACGTCGCGCAGGCCGACACGCGCGAAGATCGCGGTCAGGGCGGCGAAGGCGGCAGAGAGCGCGGCCCAGAGGGGCCAGGAGAGCATGAGCATGGGCGGGGCTCCTGTGGGAGGACGGAAGGGGGCGCTGCCCCCCGGCTCCTGAAGGAGCCTCCCCCCGGAGTATTTCGGCCAAGCCGAAAGGCAAACCGCGCAGGTTCGCATTGGCGGAAATATCCCGGGGAGACGGCCCGGCGTCAGCCGGGGCGGCGGGGCGGAGCCCCCCTTTGCGCCTCATTTCGACTGGTAGGCGGCCAGCGCCCGCTCGCGCCCGGCCTTCAGCTCGATCAGCGGTGCGGGGGGCGTGGCGTCGGATGAGAGCTGCCAGGACTTCGGGCAGGCCTCGAAGAAGGCGCGGGCGGTGGCGGGGGGCTGCGCCTGGCCCTCGGCCAGCCAGCGGCGGCGATAGGCGGATTTCGGGTCGAATTTTTCGGCCTGCGAGGCAGGATTGAAGATCCGGAAGAAGGGGGCTGCATCGGGGCCGCAGCCTGCGACCCATTGCCAGCCCAGCGCATTCGAGGCCGGGTCCCAGTCGATCAGCGTCTCCTCGAACCAGCGCAGCCCCACCCGCCAGTCGGTGAGCAGGTGCTTGGTCAGGTAGGAGGCCACCACCATCCGCGCCCGGTTGTGCATGGTGCCGGTGACGAACAGCTCGCGCATCGCCGCGTCGACCAGCGGCTCGCCGGTCCGCCCGCGCCGCCAGGCTTCGGCCTCGGACGAGTCGCGCCGCCAGGGGAAGCCGTTCCAGTCCTCGCGGAAGTTGCGGGCCGAGAGGTCGGGGGCGTGATACATCAGGTGCCAGGCGAAGTCGCGCCAGGCCAGTTCCTTGAGGAAGGTCTCGGCGCCGCGCGCGCCCTCGTCCAGCGCCCGCAGGCCCGCGTGCCAGACCGTGCGTGGCGAGATCTCGCCCCAGGCGAGATTCTCGGACAGGCCCGAGGTGCCGGCAAGGTCGATGCGGTCGCGGTCCTCGGCATAGTCCTGCAGCTTGCCGTCGAGGAAGCGGTGCAGCCGGTCGCGGGCGCGGTCTTCGCCCGGATGGGCATGCTCGGCCACGACCGCGGCGCCCCGGCGCATCGCCGCGCCGAGCGCCCAGTCCTCGAGACTGTCGCTGTCGGGCCAGCGGGCGGGCGCGGGGATGCGCGCGGGCGCGCGCAACGGCTCGGCCACGCCGCGGGCGCGCAGCGCCTTCCAGAACGGGGTGTAGACCTTGTAGAAACCGCCCTGCCCGGTCTCGATCTCCCAAGGCTCGGCCAGGGTGTGGCCGGGATGGCTGTCGACCGCGAGCCCGTCCTCGCGCAGCGCGGCCTTCACCGCGGCGTCGCGGGTCCGGGTCGGCCCGTCATAGGCGCGCGTCCAGGCGGCCGCCCCGGCCCCGGTCTCGCGCGCCAGCGCCCGCAGGACGGGCAGCGCCTCGCCCCGGCGCAGGATCAGGCGGCTGCCCTTCTCTTCCAACCGCGAGGCGAACGCCTCGATCGCGAGGCCGAGCCGCCATTTCGGCGCCGCGCCCCAGCCCTCGACCAGCGGATCGAGGATCACCACCGGGATCACCGGCCGCCCCGTGGCACAGGCCGCCGCCAGCGCCGGGTGGTCCGACAGGCGGAAGTCGCGGCGCAGCCACAAAAGAATCGGTGCGGGGTCGGTCATCGGCGGGCTCCGTGGGTCGTCGGCACTGTGTGGTCGGGCAGCACGGCGGTGTCCTCACCGCCCCTCCCCGGCTCCACATCTGGCTCTACGCGGCGGCAGGGCAACCGGACCACCGCCGCATGCGGGTTTCGTCGTTGCCCGTTCTTCGGGCAATGCCGCCACGGCTTCAACCTGCGGGCCGCGGGGGGCCGGGAATCCGCTTGGCGGGGACCGGGGCGGCGATTAGCGTTCCCGTGGACCAGAAGGGATCCCGGGGCGCCGACGGCCCCGTTTCGAAAGGACATTCATGACCCGCATCTCCAAGCTCCTGGCCTCGGCCGCCGTGGTTTCCACCGGCCTGAGCGCCGCGCTTCCCGCCTTCGCCGCCGACAAGGACCTGACCGTCTTCGACTGGGCCGGGTTCGAGGAACCCTCGATCTACCAGGGCTATGTGGACAAATACGGCGACTCGCCGACCTATGCCTTCTTCGGCGACGATGACGAGGCCTTCCAGAAGGTCTCGTCCGGCTTCAAGGCCGACGTGGTCCATCCCTGCTCGTCCGCCGTGCAGAAATACCGCGACGCCGACCTGATCGAACCCTGGGACGTCTCGAAGATCGCCGCCTTCGGCGACATCGATCCGAAGTTCCTGAACTCGCCGATCTTCAAGGACGACAAGGGCGTCTGGTTCCTGCCGACCGACTGGGGCGTGTCGGCGATCGCCTATGCCAAGGCCGAGGTGCCGGAAGAGGACGTGGCCTCGCTCGACGTCTTCCTGAACCCGAAATACGAAGGCCGCATCTCGCTGCCCGACAGCGCCGACGACGTCTGGTCGCTGGCCTATCTGGCCACCGGCACCACCGACTGGACCAATGTCACCGACGAGCAGTTCAAGGCCGCCGCCGACTGGCTGCGCAAGGCCAACAAGCTGGTGCGGTCCTACTGGTCCGACCCGTCCGAGATGAGCCAGCTGATGGCCTCGGGCGAGGTGCTGGTCGCCTGGTCCTGGAACGACGGCATCGCCTATCTGAAGGATGACGGCTTCGACGTCGGCTTCCAGCGCGAGGCCAAGGAAGGCTCGTCGACCTGGTTCTGCGGCTACGTCAACATGAAGGACGGCCCCGGCTCGGAAGAGAAGGCCTATGACTTCATGAACGCCTGGCTCGCCCCCGGCTCGGCCCGCGGCCTGCTGGACGCGATCGGCTATGGCCATTCGAACAGCAAGGGCATGGCCGAGCTGCCGGCCGAGGAAGTCGCCGATGCGGGCCTTGCGCCGATCAACGCGCCGATCCTCGCGCAGACCCCGATCCCGGCCGAGCAGCGCGAAAAGCAGCTGCAGGAGTTCGAGCAGATCAAGGCCGGCTTCTGATCCGCGCCTGACGGCACCGACCGCCACCCGCAGCGCCCGCGCGATCCCGCGCGGGCGTTTTCCGTTCGCGCCCCCCTTACCCGCGCGGCGCCCCCCTCACCGCCGCCCCGGCACGCGCTCCCGTTCGGGCCCTGCACAGGTCCCGCCGCCCGCCGCCGGCCGGACCCGGCAGCGCTTGTTCCGACGCTGCGGAAGGCCGCGCCAGCCGCCACGCGCCATGCCCGCGCGCCGGCGCCGGCCCTGCCCCGGCGTCACCCCGCCATGGCACCGGCGTGCAAAAGCCCGCAAATCGTGCGGAGGCCGCCATAATTCCGCCCCAGCCCACCTGCGATGTCTTGACGTACCAAAGCCCCGGAAAACGGGGTGTGAGAAGGGGAAGTGCAATGGCCGTCGCCGAACGCATCGACTATTCCGAGTACCAGTCGCAGGCTCAGTTGCCGCGCGTTTCGGAAGAAGACGCCGACGATCTGTTCCGCCGCATGCAGGCGCAGACCCTGCGTGCCGAGAAGGCCCAGAGCCTTCCCTCGGGCTGGTGGATCCTGGGGCTTGCCCCGCTTGGTCTCAGCTTCTGGATCGGGCTGGGCATCTGGATCTTCGGCTGAGGCCGCGCCCGCCTAGCGCGGGATGATCAGGTCCGCCTTCAGCCCGCCCAGCCGCTCGCTCTCGCCCAGGCGCAGGGTGCCGCCGTGGCTGCGGGCAACGTCCGCGGCAATCGCGAGACCCAGGCCCACCCCGGACCCACGGTCCTGGTTGCGCGCCGGATCGAGCCGCGCGAAGGGCCGCAGCGCCTCGTCCCGCCGTTCCCGCGGGATCCCCGGCCCGTCATCCTCGACCGAGAAGACCACCGCGCCGTCGCCGTCGGTCAGGCTCACCTCGACGCAATTGCCATAGCGCACGCCATTGCCGACGAGGTTGTCGATCGCCCGCCCCAGCGCCCCCGGACGCGCCTTCAGCGACCCGGCCACCGCCGGCATATCGCCCAGCGTCACCGGCTGGCCCGCGCGCTCGGCCCGCGCCTGAAGCGCGGTCAGGAAGGCCACCGGCTCCAGCACCTCGACCTCGCTGTCCTGCGCATCGCCCCGCGCGAAGGCAAGGAAGGCGTCGATCAGCCGCTCCATCTCGGTGATGTCGCGGGCCATCGCCAGCGTCTCTTCCTCTTCCGGCAGCATCGCCAGTTCCAGCTTCATCCGGGTCAGCGGGGTGCGCAGGTCGTGGCTGACGCCCGACAGCATCATCGTGCGCTGTTCCATCTGCCGCTCGAGCCGCGCCCGCATGTCGAGGAAGGCCGCGCCCGCCGAGCGCACCTCGGACGCGCCAGAGGGGCGATAGGGTGTCGAGCGGCCGCGCCCAAAATCCTCGGCCGCCTGCGCAAGCCGCTTGATCGGCTTCAGCTGGTTGCGCAGGAAGATGAAGGCGATGCCGGTCATCAGCACCCCGGTGATCGCCATCAGCACGATCAGCTGGTGCGGGTTCGAGGCCGAGACCCTGCGGCGGTCGAACTCGACCAGCATCGGCCCCCATTTCGTGTCGAGACCCAGCCGCACCAGCCGGTCGCGCGACAGGTCGACCCCGCGCACCCCCTCGAGCTGCGCGCGCAGGGTCGAGATCACCGTGCGCCCCGAAATGTCCGTGGCCTCGACCTGGTCGCGGGTCGGGGTTTCGGCGGGCAGCAGCAGCGAGACGCCCGCCGCCTCTGACAGGTCGCCCGCCGCCCGAGCCGCGGTGAGCGCATCGGCCGAACCCTCGACATCGCTGAGGATCGAGGCGAGCCCGCTGACGAGGCTGCGCGTCATCTGATCGGTGACGTCCTCGTAGAGCCGCTGCACGACCATGGCGGTGATGACGATCTGCAACGCGATCACCGGCACCGCCAGAATCAGCAGCGACCGCCCGTAAAGCCCGCGCGGCAGCCAGCGCTTGATCCAGACGGGCCGCGACCGCGGCAGCGCGCGGACGATGCCGCGCCGGCGCGGGCCGCCGGGTGCGGGCGACGGGGGGTTTTCGTTCGGGCTCGGGGCTGGCAGGCTGGTCATGAGGGTTCCGCGGCGCGACAGGCGGCCGGGACCCAGCCTAGAGCCACCGGAGGAGAACGGAAAGATGACAGCGCCGCCCGCGCCGCCCACCGGACGGATCCGGCCCGGCCTTCGGCGGGTCCTCGCCGCCAATCCCTCGGCGATGACCGGTCCGGGCACGAACAGCTACATCCTTGGCGAGGGCGAGGTCGCGGTGATCGACCCGGGCCCGGCGGACGAGGCGCATCTGCAGGCGCTGCTTGGCGCACTTGGCCCCGGCGAGCGCGTCACCCGGATCCTCGTCACCCATGCCCATCGCGACCATTCGGCGCTGGTGCCACGGCTGGCGGCCATGACCGGGGCCGAGGTTCTGGCCTTCGGCGACGCGCTGGCCGGGCGCAGCGCCGCGATGGCGCGGCTGGCGGCCGCCGGGCCGCTGGGGGGCGGCGAAGGCGTCGACGCGGGCTTTCGGCCCGACCGCAGCCTCGCCGACGGCGAAGAGATCGCGGGCGACGGCTGGAGCCTGACGGCACTGCACACGCCCGGGCATTTCGGCAACCACCTGTGCTTCCTCTGGGGCGACATGGCCTTCACCGGCGATCTGGTGCTGGGCTGGACGAGTTCGCTGATCTCGCCCCCCGATGGCGATCTCGGTGACTATCTTGCCGCGCTCGGCCGCCTGCAGGCGCGCGGCGCGACGCTTGGGCTCGCCGGGCATGGCGCCGACATTCCCGACCTTGGCGCCCGGATCGAGGCGCTGGCCGCCCATCGCCACGCCCGCGACCTCGAGATCCGCGCCACGCTGGCCGAGGCCCCGGGCACCGCAGCCGAGATCGCGGGCCGCGTCTACCGGGACATCGCGCCGTCCCTGCTGCCGGCGGCATCTCGCAACGTGCTGGCGCATCTCGTGGATCTGGCCGAGCGCGGGCTTGCGGCGCCCCTCGACCCGCTTGCGGCCGACGCACGCTTCGCCCTCGTGACCGGCGTTTGACGGCTCACGTAAGGGCAGCCGGGCCGGGTGTCATTTTATCGTTTTCCCCCTCTGGACACCCCCGGAATCCGCGGCTATATCCGCCCTCGTGTTCCGGCGTAGCTCAGCGGTAGAGCAGTTGACTGTTAATCAATTGGTCGTAGGTTCGATCCCTACCGCCGGAGCCAACTAACTCAGAAAGCCAGTTGTTTTCAGTTAGTTGGCAGTGACACACCGCCCCTGTCACACAAGCAAACACCCCCTGCATCCGCGGGTCCATCATGTGACCGTGCGTGGAACTGCTCGGAGGTCCGCTTGAACCCGAGCCTTAGGGCCGCTCGGACATCGTCGGGGAAACTTCGCCTGTACGCGTAGCGACCGCCCCACTCTTCTCCGATGCACTGCAAGACCCGGAAGACACACATCCGTGCGTCTCTCCTGCGCGTGAACGTGTACCACACGGGAAACTGGATCAGCGCTTGCTTTGTCTTACCGATGAAGACGAGAGGAGAATGGTGCCCAGAGCCGGAATCTAACCAGCGACACGCGGATTTTCAATCCTGCAATCGCATTCACTCCATGGAACGAGAAATCCGGACAACTCTCCGCCAAAGAATAATTACTCACACACTATCAGTGCCTTACTCATAGAGCGCGCCTCTCGTCAACGACTGATCTGCCTCCCTCCGACCGCAGACACTTTAACCTGGGGACAAAGTCCGATGCGATCTGGTGTCCCCATGGCGTCCCCGATATCCTGCTCGCAAGCAGCGCGTGGCAGGGACGAGGGCAGGAATGGCAAAGGTCGATCTGACAGACCACATGATCAAGAAGCTGGTTGTCGAGGTCAGGACGGACTTCCCCGATGCCCGCGCTCAGGGGCTCTCCCTACGGGTGACGCCGAACGGCGCAAGAACCTGGGCCGTTCGCGGGACGGCGGCGGACGGGTCGAAGCAAAGGATCACGATCGGAACATACCCGGACATGTCACTCCGAGACGCCCGCATCAGGGCAGCGGACGTCATGTCCGCGATCAGGTCCGCTTCCGGAAATTTGAATGCCGCGAAGCGAGACGCGGCCACAGCACGATCTGGCCATCCAACGTTGAGGGAGTTGATCGGGGAATACGAAGCCGGTCCGGGGGCTGGGAAGACGATCTGGACACGCACCAAGCGCGACATGGATTCAGAAGCCAGAAAGCGGATCCGGACCGTCTTTTCCGGGCTGCTCGACGTCCGGATCACCGAAATCCCGGATGACGACTTTGCGGATGCGATGCTGAACTATGTTCCGAAATCGGGAGCGGTGAAGGCGAACGGCCAGATATCGAAGGCTAGGGCGTATCTTATGCCGGTGCTCGACTGGGCTGCTGGCCGCGGAAAATTCCGGGTAGCTGGTCGTCGTCGGCGTCCAACCCTCGACGTAGCAGACATCAGAGACACGATCGACCCGGCAACGGACGACGAGGAAATCACGGGAAAGCGTGAGCGGGTCCTGCTCGCCGACGAGTTATCTGCAGTCCTGCCCTTCCTCATCTATCCTGCCCCTAGATCGCTCCGGATGAAGACACATCCAGAACTCGATGTTCGCCCTCTTGCTCTGATGTTCATCTTGCTGACTGGCGCTAGGTTGCGCGAGGTTTGCGCGGCCAGATGGCGCCACATCGATGCTGATGCGAAGACTTGGTTCAAACCTCGGGTTAAATCCGTGCAGGGCGGACCTCGGACACAGATGCTACCGGTTCCGGATGCGGTGCTGCGGCTACTGGACGCGATTCCGGACCACCTTGGCCGAGATCCGGATGACCTCATCTTCCCCAGCCTAGCCGGAACAGAACTGGACAACTGGGAGCGGATCACCGGTGCCATCATGCGGGAGTCCGGCACCGCTGACTGGCACCGCCATGATCTGCGTCGGACCGCGGCGACGATCATGCGCGCGGCCGGGGTGGAACTGTCGACCATCGACCGGATCATCGGCCATCGAACCAATCATCGGCGCGAAGAATCCAGCCGGGCCATCGATGCATATCTGTCGGACATCGACCTGTCAGGGATCGCAGAAGACCCGCAGCGGGTCGCTCTAGAAAAACTCGCCGGCATCTATGAGCGGATCATCAGGAACAATGTCGCTCTGGCGGCGCACTAAAAGGCCTATCAGGCACAAGGCCCATTGATCTGCTGGCTCGTCGTGGCTCCCGGCTCCGCAAGGAGGCCGACATGAAGAGCAACCTGTGCTAATCGACGTGGCGCAGGACTGAGGGCACGGAGGCTTCGTCGGTCAGATGAAACCCTGGGAGAGGGCTATCTCCACGCTGTCACCGACGGCGAAGGCCTTCCGCTACGCCACATCATGACAGCAACTCAGTTGAACCTAGCGCGGCCCGCCCGTGACGAGGTTCGACAACGACGACGCTAAGATAGATTCCGCGCACAGATCCTGTCAGGCCTGCCATGAATCTGCGCATTTCCAGTTCGATGCGCAGAATAACTGCACTCGAATGGCATCGGCCCACTGAAAAAGCCGCATTGCAGCATTCAGTTCGCGCTATCACTTGGGGCAGCAGAACGAAGACACTGATATCAATGGAACTCTCCCGGTCCATCCCCCCCTTCCTCACCGTAACAGGTCTAGCCGCTCACCTGATCATGGCGCAGTTATATGGCTGACTTTGCCTTAGTGCTGAGCTTCGCCGACGCCTTCAGGACAACCGTGATCATAGGCGCGTGCGCAGCGATCTTCTCGATGCTCTGGGGCACAACGCTGTTCGCAATCACGCTTGCTCCGCAGCGGATCTTCTCGCTGGTCGTCGGTGCCTACGTCCAGGTTTTCCGGAACATCCCGGTGCTGGTCCCCCTATACCTCGTCTACTTCGGCTTTCCGATGATCGGCCTCGTATGGCCGGCCGCAGTCTGCGGGATACTCGCTCTGGTCCTACAGCAAGGAGCCTATGTCAGCGAGATCCTGCGCTCGGCCGCCAAGGCGATCGATCGATCGCAGCAGGATGCCGCGCGCTCGATCGGACTTTCTCCGTGGGCAGTCTTCCGTCACGTCTATCTGCCGCAGATCGCGGTCTATGCGCTTCCTGCACTCGGCAATCAGTCGGTTCTGCTCGTCAAGGACACCTCCCTGCTCTCCGCAATCGCCGTGGTCGAGGTGATGATGAAGGCGAGACTGGTCGTCGAAGGATCAGGCACGGTCTACCTGCCCTTTGTCATCGCGACCGCGCTCTATCTCGTCTTCGTGCTCGCGATCGACATCGTGTTCGCCCTCTTGGGCCGGAGGGTGCGCTGGAAATGACCCAGAATGACCTCATCATGCTGGTGCGCGCGACACTGAGCACGCTTTACTTGGCTGCTGGCACAATCCCCTGTGCCACGGCGCTGGCCGCGCTCCTTGTGCTGCTGGCGATCTCGCGCCACCGCGCCTTGCGCTGGACATACGCCGGGCTACGCTGGCTCGTGCGCGGCACCCCGCTCGCGCTGCTGGCGCTGCTGATCTACTACGCGCTCGCCGGCAACGGCATCGCGGTTCCGCCAGTCGTGGCGGGGATCCTCGTGCTCGCGATCTATTTCTCGATCCTCTTCGCGGAAGTGATCCGTGGCGCATTGCTGGCGATCCCGCGCACCGCGACCGACAGCGCGTTGAGCCTAGGCCTTCCGCGGATGGCGACGCTGACCCGTGTCATCCTGCCGATGCTGCTGCGCCAGGGCCTGCCCGCCTACATCAACGTCTGCGTTATGGCGATCAAGGGATCGTCGGTCCTGTCGATCATCGGGGTCTGGGAACTCACCTACGCCTCGCGCGAGATCATCGAGCGCAACCTCGAGGTCTTCCAGGTGCTCTCGGTCGCTGCCGTCCTCTACTTCCTCATCTGCTTCGGCGCCGACCGCTGCGGCCGCTGGGCCGAGGCCCGTCTGGCCCGGCGCGGCTACCAAACCCAGAGATAAACGATGCTCGAGCTCACCAACCTGCGAAAATCCTACGGCCCGCTCACCATCCTCGACGGCGTCAGCCTGACCGTGGCCGAAGGCGAGGTCGTGGCCCTGATCGGTCGATCGGGCTGCGGCAAGAGCACGCTGCTGCGCTGCATCAACTTCCTTGAAGACTATGACGACGGCGAGATCCGGCTGGACGGGCGCAGGCTCTGGCACCGCGAAGGGTCGCGCAGCAGCCTTCCCCGTCGCGACATCGAACGTGATCGCCAGCGCATCGGAGTGGTCTTCCAGCAATACAACCTCTTCCCGCACATGACCGCACTCGAGAACGTCTGCCTCGGACCAGTGCACGGAATGGGAGTTTCCCGCGCCGAAGCCGAGGCAACCGGGCGTCGGATGCTCGAGCGGGTGGGTCTCGGTGAGCGCGCGGACTTCTATCCGAGCCAGTTGTCCGGCGGGCAGATGCAGCGCGTCGCCATCGCCCGGGCATTGGCGATGAAGTCCAGGCTTCTGCTGCTGGACGAGGCGACCTCGGCGCTGGATCCCGAACTGGTCGCCGAGGTCGAGGACGTGATCAAGGCCCTTCGCGCCGAGGGCATGGCAATGGTCATGGTCACCCACTCGATGGCGTTGGCGCGTGAGGCCGCGGACCGCATCGCCTACATGAAGGGAGGCCGCATCGTCGAAATCGCTCCCGCCGCGCAGCTTCTTGACGCGCCGCAAGCTCCTGGCCTGCGCGACTTCCTCAAACGCATCCGCTAGGAGGCAGCACGATGACCGACGAGTTCCGGTTCGACCACGTCGCCATTTCCGTTCCCGACATCAACGCGGCCGAGGCCTTCTACGCCGGCGCGCTGGGCCTTGCCGAGAAAAGCCGCAAGACCTGGGCGGCGGGCGACGCGCGAATGGACGCGATCTTGGGGCTGACGAACAGCGCAGGCAAGAAGCTTCTGCTGACCGATGGACGCGTCGATCTGGAGATATGGGAGTTCACAGCCCCGCTCGAAGCGGTCGAGGCGCGCGCGCGCCGTGTCTCGGAGCATGGGATCACCCACTTCGGGCTTCAGGTGCGCGACATCGCCACGACGATCAAGCGGCTGAGTAGCGCGGGCTTCACCCTGCACACCGAACCGACGCTCGGGCCGACCGGCAACTGGGCGACCTACGGGCGCGACCCTTTCGGCAACGTGATCGAGCTCGTTCAGCCGCCGGCCTACTGAAGTCCGGACGGCTCCACCCCTTCCGGCCCAAGATCCGGGCTGCGGAGACGACAACCGAGACGGCCCGGCAAGGGCCGCCAGACCCACCCTCCCCTTTCAACCAACAGGGACTGACCACATGGACCGCAAGACCTTCCTTCGCGGCGCAGCCGCGCTCGGCGCCGGCGCCCTCGCCCTCCAGAACGCCGTCATCACCCCCGCCGCCGCCCAGACCAGCGACGCCGCAGGTTCCTCGCGCTTCGACGCAGCGCGCGAACGCGGCAAACTGCTGGTCGCGACGATGACGACCATTCCGCCCTTCGCGTCGAAATCCGACACTGGTGCGCTCGAAGGTTTCGACATCGACATCGCCAGGATCGCCGCCAAGGCGATGTTCGAAGACCCCGAGGCCATCGAGTTCGTCGGCGTGAGCGGTGACGGCCGCTGGCCCGCAATCCTGACCGGCCAGGCGGACTTCGGTCTCGCGACCACCTACATGAGCCGCGCCAACACCGTGGGCTTCACTGCACCCTATCTCGACACTTCGATCACGCTTCTCGCCTCGAAGAAGTCGGGGCTGAAGACGCTCGACGACGTCAACAACGCGGACGTCACCGTCGCCAACCTGTCGAACCCGCAAATGGCCGACCGCGCCAAGCAGTATTTCCCGAACGCCCAGACCTCGATCTTCGACGGGATCTCTGCGCAGTTTCTGGCACTGCGCAGTGGTCGCGCCCAAGCGATGCAGATCGACAAGCCCGTCGCCGACTATTATGCGGTGATGAACGGTGACGAGGTCGTTGTGCTCGACGCGACGCTGGGCGTGATCTTCGGCAACGGGCTGTTCTACAATCCGACCGATGCGCGCTGGGGCCTCTGGCTCGACACCTTCGTGCGCGAGCTCAAGTCCGGCACGCTCTATCCCGACTACACCGCCGCCTTCCAGAAATGGTTCGGCACCAATCCCCCGCCGCAGCGGTTCTACGGCTGATCGAGACGAGGAACGATCAGACCATGACTCTGAATGGGAAATGCGCCGTGGTGACCGGCGCGGGACGCGGCATCGGACGAGCAATCGCGCTCGGCCTCGCGCAGCGCGGAGCCAAGGTCGCGGTTCTCGACATCGACCCGGAGACGGCGAAAGCCGTCGCCGGGGAGATCGGGACAGCGGGCGGACAGGCGATAGATGTCGCCTGCGACGTGGGCGACGTGGAGGCGATCCGCGCGGCCTTCGAGAACGCGGTGGAGAGACTGGGCGATCTCGACATCCTTGTGAATGCAGCCGGCATCCAGACCACGACTTCCTGTCTCGACTACACGCCCGAGAACTGGGACCGTCAGATGGACGTGAACCTGCGCGGGGTGTTCTTCTGTTGCCAGGCCGCGGCGCGGGTAATGATCCCCAAGCGCGAGGGCAAGATCGTCAACATCGCCTCGACCTCGGCCTTCGTGTCGTCGCGCAATGCCAAGGCGGCCTATGACAGCTCGAAGGGCGGTGTGCGGCAAATGACGGTGGCGCTCGGGGTCGAACTCTCGCGCCACGGGATCAACGTCAACGCCGTCGCGCCGGGAACTATGATGACCGAAATGACGCGCCCGATCCTGTCGACACCCGAGCAGCAGGCGAGCGCTCTGGCGCGGATTCCCCTGGGCCGGATCGGCGAGACCGAGGATGTCGTCGGGCCGGTCTGTTTCCTCGCTTCGGACGAGGCGGCCTATGTCGTGGGCCACACGCTCGTCGTCGACGGCGGCTGGATCCTGTGAATACGCACGCCTCGTGTCGGTCAGTGCTGATGCGGGGCGGACCTAGAATGCCTGCAGCCCGTGATCCTTCTTGATCTCCTTCAGGGCGATGGAACTGCGCAGGCTCGCCAGGTTGCCCGCCGCCTTGATGAGGCGGTCGAGAAATTCGCTGAGATCGTCGAGATCGCGACAGACGATCTTCACGATGTAATCCGCATCGCCCGTCTGGGCGAAGCATTCAACGACTTCGGGCGCGCGCGCGATGAAGTCGCGGAAGGAGGTGTTGGCGCTGTCTTCGTGCGAGCGCAGGCTCACGAGGGTGTGCGCGACGATCGTGTAACCCAGCCGCCGCAGGTCCAGCACGGCGGCAAAGCGCTGAATGTAACCCTCCTTTCGCAGGCGGGCGATCCTGCGACCGCATTGCGTCGGCGACAGGTTCACCCTTTCCGAAATCTGGCCCTGCGTCAGGTCTCCCTCCGCCTGCAGGAGCGAGAGGATGCGCATATCGAAATTGTCGAGGTCGCTCATGTTCCGCTTCTACGACAGAAGCGGGGTCGAGGGACTATTCTGGGCGCCGCAAAGCCGCTCCGTGCAGCAAATCTGCGCAGAAAACCGGCACTTTGCAGGACGCCTGCCACAGATCCGCCCGCAGGGTGGAAGGGGAACCTGATGTTTGACCGCCTGACCGAACAACCCGCCGATGCGCTTCTCGCAATCATCGGACTTTACCGGGCCGATCCGCGCCCGGAGAAGATCGATCTCGGCGTCGGGGTCTTCCGAGATTCCACGGGCCGGACGCCGGTGATGGCCGCGGTCAAAGCCGCCGAGACCCGGCTTCTGGCCACGCAGGACAGCAAGTCCTACCTCGGCCCCGAGGGCGACCGGGATTTCGCCGCGCTGACCGCGGAACTCGCGCTGGGGCCGGCACTGGCCGCCGACCCTCGGCTCGTGGCCCTGCAGACGCCGGGCGGCGGCGGCGCGCTGCGGCTCGCAGCCGAACTGGCCGTCGCCGCAAATCCCGAAGGCCGGATCTGGATGGGCACGCCGACCTGGCCCAACCATGGCGACATTTTCCGCGTCGCGCGCCTAAAGGTGGAAACCTATCGCGCCCATGACATCGATCGCCAGTGCCTGCTGTTCGACGAGATGACAGCGGCCTTCAACCGTGCTGAACGCGGTGATCTCGTGCTGATCCACGGATGCTGCCACAACCCGACGGGCATTGATCTCGACCCCGCGCAATGGGCGGAACTGACCCGGATCGTCGTCGCCCGGGGACTGGTCCCACTGATCGACTTCGCCTACCAGGGCCTTGGCGACGGCCTCGAAGACGATGCCGGGGGCCTGCGCGGCATGCTTGCAGCGGTGCCCGAGGCCATGGTCGCCTATTCATGCGACAAGAACTTCGCACTCTATCGGGACCGGGTTGGCGCGCTTTTCGTGCAAGCGGCAGATGCCCGTGAGGCCGGTCTTGCGCGGGCGACGGCTCTTTCGCTGGCCCGGGTCAACTGGTCAATGCCGCCTGACCACGGAGCCGCGGCCGTGCGGGTCGTATTGCAGGATACCGAGCTGCAGGCACAGTGGCGCGAAGAGCTGCGGGAAATGCAGGCCAGGCTGCGCACCATCCGGCAGGGCCTTGCCGCGAACACGCCGGCCT
This sequence comes from Frigidibacter sp. MR17.14, assembly GCF_037095735.1. Lineage (NCBI taxonomy): Bacteria > Pseudomonadati > Pseudomonadota > Alphaproteobacteria > Rhodobacterales > Paracoccaceae > Frigidibacter > Frigidibacter sp. MR17.14. The sequence goes on from NZ_JBAWKD010000003.1 coordinate 438,585, forward strand.
TTGCCCCGCTGGCGACCGGGAACGGGCTGTTCGCCACGCTTCCACTCTCGGGCAATCAAGTGGCAGCGCTGCGCCGCGATCATGCCGTCTATGTCGTGGGATCGGGCCGGTGCAACCTTGCCGGACTGAACCAACAGAACCTGAGCCGCTTCGCCGAGGCGCTCGCCGATGTCGGCTGCGGAAGCGTCCCGGCATCCGCAACCGGGGAGGCTGCGCAATGACCGCGCCGCTGAAGGTCGCAGTTCTCGGCTGCGGGGCAATCGGCGGATGGCTTGCCGGAGCCTTGGCTGCCGGCGGAGCCGAGGTTTCGGTGATCGCGCGCGGCCAGACGCTCGAGAAGCTTCAAGCCCACGGACTGACGCTACATCGCGGCGGCGCTACGGAGCAGTATGCCCTTCCCGCGGCAGAGCGTCTTGACGGGCTCGCCACACCCGATGTCCTGATCATCGCGTTGAAGGCTCATACCATCCAGGCAGCCCTGCCCGCCATCGCCGGCCAGATCCCGCCGGGAACAGTGATAGCAACTGCAACGAACGGTATCCCTTGGTGGTTCTTCGACGGCCCGGCGGCTCCGCTGCCAGGCTTCCGTCCCGCGAGTGTCGATGCGGAAGATGTCGCTGCGGCGATGATCACGTCTCGCGGTCCGGCACCGGTCCTGGGAACCGTCGTCCACGCCGCCGCGCGACAGTCCGCGCCCGCGGAGATCCACGTTGCCAAGGTGGATCGGCTCATCCTCGGCTCGGGCCTGTCCGCGCACGGCACCGATCTCGCCATGCCGATTAGCCGTCTGGCATTCGCCCTCGAGGCGGGCGGAGTTCCGGTCGCGTTGACCGAGGATATCCGTGCAGAAATCTGGTCCAAGCTTTGGGGAAATTTCAGCATGAACCCGCTCAGTGTGCTGTCGGGGGCGACGACGGGCCGGATGCTCGATGACCCCGACCTGCGCGCGTTGGCGCTTGCAATGATGGGAGAGTTCGATGCGATCGGCGCGGCGATGGGAGTGAACCTTCCAGTCAGTCCCGCAGAGCGCATTGCCGAGACGCGCAGGTTGGGAGACTTCAAGACGTCGATGCTGCAGGATTACGAGGCAGGCCGAAGCCTCGAGATTGGTCCGATCATCGGTGTCGTCGCCGAAATGGCCGAGCGGCTGGGCATCGCGGCACCCGCAACGCGTGGGGTCCTCGGCCTGCTGAGACTTCGCAGCGGAAACTGAGTCAAGATTGGTCTGGCGGCCAGTCTATGGTTGGCAAAGGGTTTCGCTTACGGGGTCGAGGCGTTGCTTCGCCGGTAGAATGCAGCGACGAACCTACCGTCGCGTTCCGACCTTGACAGCTTCTCTTACACGCAGGCCTCATTCCTAATCAACTGCAACAGCCGTCGGTGGACCCGGGCTAGATCCGGGATCTTGCAACGGGGAAGTTCATCACCAATGGCGAGGTCGTCCTAGTCCTGAGCCCACTGGGCGTTGGAAAGACCCACTTGGCGGTGGCCATCACCCAGGAGGTGATCGTCGCCGACTACACGGTGTTGTTCTTCCCCTCCACCACGCTCGCCTCGGCCCTTGCCAACGCACATGCCGTGGGCAACCGAAAGATCTGCCACGAGTGGCTGGACCTCTTCCTCGATCACAGATCCGCGCTTGCGTAAGCTCGCGGTTGGGTTACGAATTCCATGGGCGCTGCCGCCTGTATTTCTTGTCCGAGGTTTTAATGAAGTTCGCTGCCGCTGCCCTGCTGCTTTCCGTTACTGCCATGCCGTCCATGGGCGCTGTGCTGGATCTACAGTTCGACATCGATATGACGACGGCGTTCGACTACCCTACCCTTTCTCAAGTCGACTTCGCCTTCAATGGCACCGTGAACATGCGACTCGACTTCGGGGACTTGGTCACCAGCGATTACGGCACAGCGATCCATCGCACGGGTCCGATGGGTTCGGCGACGATAGACAGCCCGCTGACGCAATATGTCAGCGCAGCCCCCATCGGACTTGGCCTTAACGGACTCAACGCCTATTCGCTCGCGCTCTCTGTTCTTTATAGCCCGCAGACCTACGTCGAAGACGTGGGTGGCCAGGGCGGTGCCTACTCGTCGGACGGCTTCAACCACTTCGCTTACGATGCGGTCATGCGGATCGGCCATCGCCCCGTGGTTGGCCCAGATACAGTTGCCTATCCGCTCCAGCTTGAGGACATCCTGCGGGTCGTCGGTCTTTGGTATCGGGATCCATCTATCGCGTATTTCAATGAGAGCTGGCGCACCTACACCGCCGTCGGCACCGACGTGATTTATCTGAGTGGCCGCGGCTGGTCCGACTACACGCCGACCCTGACCGCTGCTTGGCTCGACGGCCAAGCCCTGAACCTCGAAACGATGGAAGTCGCGGCGCCTGCCCCAGTGCCGCTGCCTGCCGCAGGCTTCCTGCTCGCGGGAGCCTTCGCCGGTCTCGGGGCGCTGAAGGCTCGTCGCAAGCGGGCTGACTAAACTGGGAGGACCTGGGCGATGGAAGACCGGCTACATATTGCGAAGGATGCCGAATACTTCCGTGGCCTAGGCTTACCAGGCCGCTGAAAAACTCCGGTCTCGACGCCCATCGGCGAACATGATTCACCGGCACCACCGCATGGACGGAGATGGTGATGCGTGGATCGGACGAGGCGACGGGATCGCTGTTCAGCTACGTCGACCTCGAGGAGCGCGTCCCGGCACGGCATCCGCTGCGCAAGATCCAGGCTGTCGTCAACGATGCGCTCCGGTCGCTGGATAGCGATTTCGACCGCCTCTACGGCGGGGACGGCCACCCCTCGATCGCGCCGGAACGGTTGATCCGGGCCAGCCTGTTGCAGATCCTCTACTCGATCCGGTCCGAGCGCCAGCTCATGGAGCAGATGGATTACAACCTGCTGTTCCGTTGGTTCGTGGGCCTTGGGATCCACGATGTTGTCTGGGTTCCGACCGTGTTCACGAAGAACCGCTACCGGCTGCTGACAACGGAGATGTCGCGCAAGATCATGGCCGCCATTCTGGCGCATCGCGAGGTGGCACCGCTGCTGTCGGACGATCACTTCTCGGTCGATGGCACTCTGATGAAGGCCTGGGCTTCGATGAAGAGCTTCCAGGCGAGGGAAAGGTCGACGTCTGACGGGGACGACGATCCGGGCGGTCCGCCGGACACCAGCGTGCCGCCCGCATCCCCCCATGACCACGCCACCGCCGAGCCCGACCAGATGCCCCGTCCCACACGCCGCGACTGCAACCGCAACCGCAACGCCGAAGTCGATTTCCGTGGCGAGCGGCGTTCCAACGCGACCCACGCCTCGACGACCGATCCGGAGGCCCGGCTCTTCAAGAAGTCGCCTGGCACCGGAGCGATGCTGTGCTTCATGGGGCATAGCCTGATGGATATGAGGCATGTTCCGCCATCGGTTCGAGGAACATGCCGATTGCGATCGGGCCTCATCGTGCAGGCCGAGCTAACGCGTGCCGACGGCCGAGCTGAACGAAAGGCCGCCATCGACATGCTTCACCGCCACGCGCCCGGATCGACCCGGCGCCTGACACTGGCGGCAGACCGCGGCTACGACAGCGCGGACTTCGTTGCCGAGCTGCGCCAGATGATCGTCACGCCGCATGTCGCCCGGAAGTCCCGGCACTTCGCCATCGACGGCCGGACCACCCGGCACCCCGGCTATGCCAAGTCGCAGCGGCACCGGAAGAAGATCGAGGAACCCCTCGGCGGGGTGAAGACCGCCGGCGGCATGGCGCAAACCCTCTATCGCGGCATCGAGCGCGTGCGCGCCCGCTTCACCTTGGTGATGGCGGCCTGCGACCTGGCCAGATTGCCGAAACTGCTCGCAGCCTGAGCCGGAAAGCCGCTGCTCAGAATACTTGCCTCGCAAACGAGGCGGCATCGACCCCTGCTTGAGGGAAACCGTTCCGCGCAGCAGACTTTTTCAGCGGCCTCCTAAGCGATATTTCCGCATGGCATGAATATAATCATAGAAGCAACTCACGAAGCTTGTTTCTTTCGATAATTCGAGAGAACTTTTTGTAATTGTTGTGCTCCTTCTGCCAGCGGCCTGCCGCGATAGATGGATGGACTCCCGCACATTCTGAAACGCTAATGATATCATTATTGCTTGCGTAGGAATTGTAGAGTGGCCTAGCGCATTCCTTAGGAATAAGCGACATGAGCGCCATGTCATCCGCTTCTTGTTCAACTTCATCTCCAGCGCCAAGATCGAGCTCGTCAAAGAACGCCTGCCCCGGTGCGAGCAACATGTCGTAGTGCAAGAGCAGGTGAGACAGCTCATGAAGAAGGGTAAACCAGAAGTTATCGGTCTTGTCGTGACGAAGCGTCATCCCAATAACGGGATGGCTGTTGTCTATAAGCATAGCTGCGCCGTCGAGAAATGTTCCCGGGAAGACGGGCAGTATTATAACAGTAACCCCAATTTCTGAAAGCATCTGAATTGCTTCCTTTGGTCCCTCCGGCTTCGAGCTCAGTTGGGATACTTCCCGCAAGGTGTCTCTGTTGATTGCCGCCCTTTTGAAGAGTGACTTCTCCCGAAGACGCGCCTCGGTAAGAACAGATGCCTGCCACATCAAAAGGGCTGTATCGTCAGTTCTACCACTCGCACGCTGAGTTCGGGTGCGACGGTTGAGTGCAGGGCTGAGCCCGCCACCGAATGCGCGGTGAATGAAATATTCAACCTTGTGCGAGCTGATATCAAAACCAAGATCTTTCATTTTCTTTAGGATGGGTTTCTTTACCTCAATGCCTGCCCCCTTGTAGGGTTCTTCTTTTTGCATCAAGGCTTCATAGGGGATTGCTAAACCTTCGTGCAATGCCCTCATCATGTCGGGGGAAAGCTTCCGGGTTCCGGACAAAACATCAGAAATCCGCGACCGCGACCCTATGAAAGGTTCGAGATCTTTTTGAGAAAGGCCCTTCTGGCTCAATCGGAACTTGATTGCATCAATTGGGGATTGCGGTCTCTTTGGAAAGCTTCTCCGCTCATATGATTCAACCAGAGCAACCAGTATCTCCAATTCATCAGAAGATTGCACATCACCCTGAGAAACCGCGATCATTAGCTTCTCAATTTTTGACTTCGCGTTCTGGTAGTCGTGTTCATTGCGGACCGGCTTTACGTCATGACCTGCTTTAACGTTCATGACTTTCCTCCCCCAGCATTTACGATTTCATTCCCTTTCTGAACTCCGCACCAGATAAACTCCTTTATTAGGACTATCCCTTGCGCGAATAAGATGAGGCAGCGCACGAGGACTTCCCCACCTGCGACCGAGAACACTACCGCGGGTGGCTTGGTCACGGCCGTCGGATAGTCGTGAAGGAGCTCTTTCGGCTCAGTCCACTCCCGATTCGCAAGCTCCATCACCAAGATATCGACTTCCCATGCCCAGGACATGTGCCGGTAGCGCGCGTAAAATTCCTCGACAATATCCAACCCTATCAAGCGCATAGCCTCACCGTCTTATAGGTGTTCCCCAAAATGGGGAACTTATAGTTGACACGGCCCGCCCTCCGCGCCAGCCTGCATGTGTGTTCTCCGTATTGGAGAATGCGCATGCCGGAGACGGTATTGCAACCCACCATCCCGGGCGCCGTAGCGGCGTCGAGCAGGCTACATGAAAGGTATGCTGCCATGTCTACCGAACCGATCGAAATCGAAGATCTTCTGGCTGCCTTGAAGGCCGGTCGTATGCCCCGCGACCACGGACCCTACAAGGTCCAGGTCGGCGACCATGACCTGAAATTCACCGATGCCGTCATCGACGATCCGACGCCCACCGGCCGCCAGATCATCGAGGGGGCAGGCTTCCGCAAGGCCGAGGAACACCTCGTGTTCCAGGTGCTGCGCAACGGTGAACTCGAGGAACTGCGCCTCGAGGAAAACACGGACCTGCGCCCCGGCCAGGTCGAGCGCTTCCTGATCTTCCCGAGCGCGGAATCCTTCCGCTTCGACATCGATGGCAAGCGCCTCGAATGGGGCCACAAGGTCATCAGCGGACGCGTGCTCAAGACGCTGGCCGGGGTCGATCCCGCCAAGTTCGCCGTCTGGCAGGTGATCCCCGGCAAGGATGACATCCTGGTCGGCGATACCGATCTGATCTGCCTCGCGGATGCGGGCCTGGAGCACTTCTTCACCGGCGTGCCCCAGACCACGGAAGGGGGTGCGGCATGAGCCTCCTCCCCCGTCAGGATCGCCGCTACCTCGAGGGTCGCGGCATCACCGTTCGCGAGGTCATCGCAGGCGGAAAGAAGGGCGTGATCCTCACCGGGATCACGCTGCCGGAAGGCAAGTATCAGGTCGCCCAAGCGGATATCCTGATCCTGCTGCCGCCCTCGTATCCCGAGGTCGCCCCCGACATGTTTTACGCCGTGCCGCATCTGAAGCTCCTTGCCGGCCAGCGTGAGCCCCGCTGCACGCAGGCACGCCAAGCCTTTGATGGCCAGACCTGGCAGCGCTGGTCTCGCCATAACAACCAGTGGCGTCCCGGCACTGACGGCATCTGGACCATGCTAAAGCGGGTCGAAGAGGCCCTGGAGGTAGCGGCATGAAACGCAGCGACATCACCCTCCAAGCCCGTCACCGCGACAAGCTGCAGGCGCTGCTCGCGCACCCCCGTGGGCACGAGGGTGCCGCCTACATGCTGCTCGGCAGAAGCGAGATCGCGCAGGACCCCTGGGACCTCGAGCCGCGGACCCGTTACACCTCCAACGAGGTCATCGCGATCCCGCAGGAGGACCGCGTCGATGCCAGCGACAAGCATGTCACTTGGAACACCAACTCTTTCGCCCAGCTCTGTCGCCGGGCCAAGGAGGAAGGTCTGGTGCCGGCAATCGTTCATAGTCACCCGGGAGGCTTCGACGGTTTCTCGGACCAGGACGATCGCAACGAGCGCGACCTCTTCACCATGGCTCGGAACCGTAACGGCGAAGGGACACGCCTGGTGAGCGTCGTGCAGGTCGGTGACGGTCTTTACCGGGCACGGGTCTGGGAAGACGACATGACACCCCTGCCCTGTCATCGCGTGACCGTCATCGGCACTCGGCTCGAGATCCAGTCGCCCGACGTGCCTACCCCGTCGGAAGCCTTGGCCCGGCAAGCACTGGCCTTCGGGCCTGAGGTCAACGGCCTACTCACACAGCTCTCCGTTGCCGTGGTCGGCTGCGGCGGCACCGGAAGCCCGGTGGTCCATCTCCTCGCCCGCCTCGGCGTTGGGCGCATCGTGGTCATCGACGATGACGTGGTCGAGCATTCCAACTTGAACCGCCTGTATGGCGCTACCCGGAAGGATGCTGACAACGCGGTGCCCAAGGTCGACGTCATGGCGCGCGAGGTGACGATGATGGGCCTCGACGTCGAGATCCGGTCGATGAAAGGCTGGGTGGATGCGCCGCACATCCGTGACGCGCTGAAATCCTGCGACGTCATCTTCGGATGCACGGACGATCATGCCGGGCGCCTCTACCTGAACCGCGTGGCGCACTTCTACCTGATCCCGGTCATCGATGTCGGGCTGGTCCTCATGCCCCGTGACGATGATGAGCCCGGCCTCCTCGAGATGGCCGCGCGGGTCAGCGTGCTGTTTCCCACGTCGGCGTGCCACGGCTGCCGCGGCACAGTCGATCGCGTCAGGGCTCGCGAGGAGGAGCTCCAGCGATCGGACCCCGCCGAATATGAACGGCAGAAGACCGAGGCCTATGTTCGCGGCGCAGGTAATCCCGCGCCGGCCGTCGTGACCTTCACCTCCGAGGCCGCCACCATGGCAGTGAACGAACTTCTTGCCGGTCTCGTCGACTTCCGCGGCGGCGGCGGATGGACATGGCAACGCTATCGCAAGCTCGACAAGGGCCTCGAGCGTTCGCAGGCTGTGCAGCCCCGGCCGGAATGCCCGCTCTGCGGCAGCGACGAATACTGGGGGCTCGGCGACGTCGACCCCTTCCTGGACCGTGTCGGGTGATGAGCATGATGATTGACATATTACGGAAGAGCCTCGAGCTCTTCCGCCTCATCCCGCGAAGCGCCCTGGTCGCCCAAGTAACATCCGCACACCCGACGCCGGATCAGATCGTGCCGGGGAAGATGACCATCGTGCGCGATGGCGTCGACAAATGGGCCTGCTTTCACTGTCCCGGGGGGTGCGGCGAGACCATCAAGTTGTCGCTCAGCAAGAACCATAGGCCCAGGTGGACGGCCATATCAGACTGGCTGAAGCGCCCGACCATCTCGCCCTCGGTTCGACAGACGAACGACTGCCGGTGTCATTTCTGGATACGCCAAGGGCGCATCGAATGGTGCAGGGACAGCGGTTCACATTCGCAGTAACAGCAAGGCCAACAAGCTGCGATGGCGGCCGGAAACGGTCTCAGTGCGAACGTGCCCGTGCTCGCCCTCGTGGTCCTTCAGCCACTTGCCAGATGGCACCGGTTACGGCACACACATTGACACACTGCGGAGCCGAACAGGTGCCGCTCTCCAAAAGTGTCGCAATTTCAGTGAGTTGAGATCGGAGCTACGGCCTCTACCGCCGGAGTCAAAACTTCCGCAAGTAATTGAAATCGCTACGATAATTCAGATGTCGCTTCGGCGTGTCACACAGAGGTGTCACACAGACGAAGCGAAATCCGAGGGTCGCCCGCGCAACGCGCGAGACCGATCATGGGCACAACCCAACATCTCATCCGACGCGGCCACTTCTTCCACTGGCGGCGCAGGCTTCCCGCACAATCCACATCTTTCGGGGTCTTGCAGGTCTCTCTGCGGACGACGGACCCTGCTCGTGCCCGTATACTCGCCCGGCGATTGACTGCCGAAAGCGACCGAATGTTCGAAGATATCCGCCGCGAGACCCTGACGCCGGCCGATGCCCGCAAGTGGCTCAACCATGTCGTCAGCGAGGAAATCGCGCGCGTGCGCCTTGATCGCTCGCTCATCTTCGCCGACGGCGGCGCGAATCCTCAGGCCGATTGGGCGATGGCCACCGCTTGGCAGATGCTCGCCAAGCACAGCGTCAATGCTGAGTTGGAAGACGAGGACATCGCCGCGCTGATTCAGCAGGGGCGATCCGAAATGGACATCCACCAGCTGGAGATTACCCTCGACATGCTCGGGCAAGAGGTGCGCAGCGAGCCGCGGATCCGCAAGATGGCGCGGGCGTTCAACGAGTTGATCGGTCGCGAGGATGACCTCCCTGCCCCGATGCTGCTTCTGCTGCGGAAACTCTTCATCGAGGGTCGCGCTGCCGCCTGGAAGGTGATCCCCGAGGATCAGGGTCCGGAGATTGCCAACGACCTGGCGGCCGATCTTGCGGCGGATTTCCTGCGCAGTGAACGAGACGCGTTCCTCGCACCACTGGCACCTTGGGACGGGCTGTCGCGGGCTGCTTCGCCGGTTGCAGTGCCGCCTACGCCGGAACCCGTCGCGCCGCCGCCCGCGCCGGTAGCGGTCGAGCTTTCGCCCGCCGCGACCACCCGTGCGATGCCGAGCGATCCTGCTCCGCAATCGGCACTGCAATCTCATGAGCCGACGCACGCGGCGCCCGTCGAGCCCGCCCCTCGCAACCTGGCCAGCGAGCCTTCATTCGATCCGTCGATCTCAGCCGTCATCGAACGGCTCGTCATCCAGAAGAGCCGCGCCGGCGTTTCGGAGGCGACCCAACGCCAGTATCTGTCCTTCGGAGCACTCTTCATCCAGATCACCGGTCTCTCGGACGTCAGGGCGGTGCGGCAGGGCCACGTCATGCAGTTCCGCGCCACCCTCCAGCAGATGCCGAAATCCTGGGGCAAGAGTCCGACGGACGCCCACGCCTCAATTGCCGATCTGATGGAGAAGGCGCGCTCCTTGCCGAAGGATCAGGTTGGCATCGCGCCGGGAACGCTTAACCGCCACCTTTCTCATCTTGCCCAGATGTTGGAGCACGCGACCAGAGAGGGGCTGCACGTCGATGGCGAGGTCATGCCTCGGAGGCTTACCCTGCCAGAGGACCGGCGCAATCGCGATAAGAATGCATCGTTTCGCCCTTCGGAGCTCGAACGACTCTTCAATCATTCGATCTGGCAAGGCTGTAAATCCGAACGACACCGCAACTCCCCCGGGGATCTGGTGCTGAAGTACGGTCTGTTCTGGATCCCGCTTCTGGTGGCCTACACGGGTGCCGAGCGCGAAGAGCTTGCAGCATTGTCGACAGAGGACGTGCGCGTGGAGGATGGCATCCACTACCTTGCCATCGAGGAGAACGCGAACCGCGGCGTGAAGAACTTCACCTCGACGCGGAAGGTCCCGCTGCACGAGCATCTGATCGAGCTCGGCTTCCTAGCCCATGTCCAGCAGGCCAAGCGCCGCGCGAACGACCTGTTCCCTGAGTTGCGCCCGGCGGGTCACTCGAAGCAGGACCGTCGGAAGAAATATGGCGACCGGATCTACTACGCGTTCGACAAGGCGCTGGAAAAGGCGCTCGACGGCAATCCGCGCAACCTCTGTCTGCATTCGATGCGCCACTACGTCCGTGATTACCTGGCCCTTGATCCAACCGTGCCCGACAAGGTCCGCTACGACCTGATCAGCCACGAGGGCGCGGACGAGGACACCCGGACCTATGGTGCGGAAAGCCCCCTGCGCCACCTGCAGGACGCGGTGAACAGGCTGCCCCGGGTCTTCTGATCCGGCGCGGCCGCGCGTTTTATCCGACCGGCGGAAACGTCTGCCTCGCCTCTGGTTTTCGGTTTTCTTGCCCCCGCGCGAGACTGTCCCTCAAGGCTCCTCAGCACCCGGCGCGTTCGCCTTGGGCGCGGAAGCCTCCGGATTTTATCCTGCAAGGGAAACGAACATGGCACTTCGCAAGACGGGACGCCCGCCACTGGCACGGCGGGAGATCCACGCCACGGACGAGGAGTGGGCCGAGATCAAGGCCACGGCGCGCAGCTTCGGGCTCAGCATCTCGCGCTATCTGATCGAGCGCCCTGAGACGATCGGAGGCGTGGCAGCCGCGCACGGCCCGGAGCTCGGCCTTGCGATTGCACGGCTGCAGGTGGGTATTGAGGGTTTCGCCGCGCTGGTGGAAGCGACGCCTGCCGCGGCCCTCCTCCTACCACAGCTTGTCGAGCTCGAGGCACAGGTGATCGCCCTCGCCGAGGAGGCCGGGCGATGATTATCGGTTGGTCGCGGGTGCAGGATCGCGGCGACAGCGTCGCGCAGCTCTTGCGCTATGAAACTGCCATCGAGTGGCGGAAGACCGTCGCTGGTCGGTCGACCACCCTCATCAGGGATCCTGCCCCCGAGCCTCTGCTCGGAGAGACGACGGTTGTCGGGACCCTCATCGACGCCCTGCCGTTTCGTCGCCGCCACAGCCTCGCCGTGCTGTCCTTCGCCGCGACCGACATCCCGGTGAAGAAGTTCAATGGTGGCGCAGGCCCATACCGGGACCGGATCGGCCGGGTCCTCGCCCTGTTCCTCGAGGCGGCCTACGCCGGCATCCCACGGGTGCATCGTCCGCCTGCCCATGTCACGACCCACACGCACACGGGCCGGCTCGAGGTGAACCTGGTGCTGCCGCGCATGGTGCAGCGCGTGGACGGGCGGATCATGTCGCACAACGCCCATCCGCCCGGGGCCGCGAGCCGGAAGCTCTGGGACGCCTTTACCGATACGGTGAACTGGCGGTTCGGGTTCGCCGATCCGCGCGGGCCGGATCATCGTCGCCTGGTCGCCCATTCAGACGCCCGCCTGAAGGCGGAAGCCGAGGCGCGTCGGCACCGCCAGCGTCTCGCGCTGGAAGACACGGACCTGATCGCAAGCCACGCGCGGACCCTCTACCGAACCGCAACCATCGGCAACCGCGCGGAACTCCTCGCCGCGATGGGTCCAGCGATCACAAAGCTCGGGGCTGGCATCGAACAGGTCTCGGACGAGAGCGTCGTGTTCCGGCTCGCGGATGGCAGCAGCCGCCGCCTCAAGGGCCACCTGTTCTCGGATCGGTTCACCCCCGATCATCCATTCGAAGACCTGCCCTATCTGGACCATCAGGATCTACGCAGGGATGAGCTGTCCCGCTCGCCCGATCGATTGCGGCACGCGCTGGCCCGCCGCGCCGAGGACAACGCCCGCCGCTACGGCTTCGAGGTGGGCGTTGCCGACCCGCTCGACATCCTCAACGGCCCGCCCCTCTCCCTGCCACCCCGCCACCCCGGCGCATCACCAACCGGGCGAACCCCGACCGGGTCGCGGATGCTCGCGGTTCTCGGTCGCGTTCTCGCCGAACTGCGACGGCGGATCGAAACCGCGCTGATCGCCACGCGCCTCGTCCAAGACGGCGCACCCTTGTTCACCCCACTCCGCCAGAAGATGGAAGCCCTGCATGCCCGACACCGATCTCTCCCCCGAACTGAAGGAGCTGTTCGTGATCAATCGCAGCCTCGCCGCGCTGATCGCCCCGCTGCAGGCGATCCTCGAGATGGAGAAGGCGCCGGGCATCAGCGACCGGCTGAACGCGATGATCGCGGACCTTTCGGCGATCCGCGACCAGATGCACAGGGCCGCGGATCTCATGGACAAGGCCCTGACCCGCAGCGAGGAATCGCGCGCAGTCGAGGCGCGCCAGACCGCGACGATCGCCGCGATCCAGCAGGACATCGCGCAGCTGAAAACCTGGTTCATGCTCCCGCCGGAAGCCGGGCAGAGCTCCTGATCCGGCTGCGCAGTGCGGCGCTGTCGACCTTCAAGCGCGACGATATCCAGCTTCGCGGTGCGCCCGGCGGTCGACTGGCACTCTCCGGGCCGGGACTTCTCGCGACCTTTGGCTCGGGCGGCGTGACGGAGATCATAGCGGAGAGCGAGGATGCGCGGGCCCGGCTCGAGCGCTGTCTCGAGGTGGCCGGTTTCGCCGCCCCGTCCGTAGAAGATCTGCCGTCGCCAGGCTTCAACTGAGGCCCACATCACGCCCTGCCAGCGCCTTGCATAATGATGCTCACCGCCTGCTGGCCGCCCGCGTCCCCCTACATTTTTGTCTCCGGCGCTCCTCCTGAGGCGGGCTGCGGCGTGATTGGCTCGTCTACCGCCGCCGCTTCGGCGCACGCCGAAGGCACCCTTCGAAGCCATGCATGCAACCGCTCCCGCTTCAACAGAACAACTTGCGAATTCGCCTAAAAAGTCTCTGGGTTCTTGCTGCTCCATGCGGCGGAGCATCTAAACTTCCACAAGCCAGTCAGCATCCCAAGTATTTTACTGGATTTTGACTTTTAAGCTTATCAGCGTCCGGCAATCGCTTCCCACGCGCCCCAACGTATTTATCCCAGACATCCTCGGGCGCTATGTGCCCTCGGAAACCAGATCTTTGAGTGCTTGTCTCATCAAACTCTGGAAAGTTTTCCGGCGTTGCGGCAAGCCACTCTTCAGCGACAAACGCTCCGCAAACTATTCCGTGAATTACCGCCAGAACGTATTCAGCATGACTCGCACGGGAGCGCGAAACTCTCCAAGCATATCGCACACGATTCAACAATTCTTGGGGCGAATTGTGATCAAACGAATTAACGTTAATCAAGATGAGCTTCTCATTACTGAACACGACCTCGGGCAGCGCGTATTTATCTTCAATCTCCTGCGCGTGCATCGGCCCTCGATCGTTACTGTGATGCCCTGCAGAAATATTTGAGAGCCCAGAATAGGCATCAATGAGTGCCGCCTCAACTTCATAAGCTGTCTTCTGGTCAGCGATACCGTGTCGATGAATAATGTGGACGACGTTCAAGTTTGCTTTGCGAATTTCATTCAACCTCCGGACCTTCAGGCTGGCATCATCGTCCGGTGCCTCTTCACCATCAATCTCGAGGGGGCTCCCACTGGTCACGTCGACAGCCTTCGTCGCATTCAAATGCTGAAAAATTCGGTTGCCTCTTCCTTTTCCGACATAAAACGTTTCACCATTCCTTGGGTCGATCAGCCTATAGACATAATATTGCAGCTTTTCACTGACGCCCGCGCTAAAACTTTCCACCACCTCAGCCTCCTAAACCCACAGGAGACACTTTACGAGGATGAACGCACTATCAGCAAGTCACAAATCTAACACACATAGCCAGCAGCTGAAGGTAACTTCGGGCGCGACGACAGGAGATCAGGCCTTCGGGTAATTCAACCCCTCCCTAAAGTGTTTCAAACCGGGCTAGCATTTACCCCGCAGGTAGAGGCGAAGGGCGAGGCGGCGAAACTGCCTCGTTCTAGGCGACCTTGGTCGAGCCATGACATCCGGGGCTGTCGATCGCCCGGCAATGCGCGCTGATCGAGATGAGAGGCAAGAGCAAGGCCTGAGCAGGACCGCCGCGCTCGCAGGATTTCGGGCGTGTTCTCGCTCTTTTTCCATGATCCAGATGTCGCCGCGACAGAAGGTGATCACAGCGTGCGCGAAGCCGATCAGAACATCTAGCCGGCGCTCTTCTCGGGGCTTGGGCACCTGTGAAGGCGGGCGGGATGCTTCACGCTCGGGTATCCCGTGGCTCCGCTGATCTCGGCCTGGGCCGCGGCCACATCAACGCAATGGTCCTGTCGGAGCGTCATGAAGAGCCTTGTCTGCCGATCGGCTACATGGCGACCCGGCATGAAGGTGGCTCTCACTTCCAATGCCCCGTCGGCGGATCAACAGCAGGACGATCCGACCTGCCGTGCCCTGATGTCTGGGCCCGGAGTCGGGGCCGATGTGGCGCTGACTTATCGTGCCGCATTTGATGACCCCTCCCGGTGCTAACAAGTTCGCTCACCCTTCTGCCTCCAGCGCTCCGCCGGAGGCAGGCTCCGGCGCGACTTCCTCGTCCACCGCAGCCGCTCCGGCGTGCGCCGGAGGCACCCGCCGCAGCCAGAGATTCAACTTCTCGCCCTCCAGCTGACGCTCGGCCACCAACGCCCGCGCCATGTCCTCGAGCAGTTCCCGGCGCTCGGTGAGGAGCGCAGAAGCCTGGCGCTCGGCCGCCTCGAGGTGCTTGCGGATGGCGGTGAACAGGCCCGGCTCGCGCGCCACCAGCTCACCTGCATCGCGGCTCCAGACGGACCCGGACCAGCCGAGGCCGAGCTGGCAGTGAACCCCCAGCGCGATCACGGTCGCGACCGCGAGATCGGAGCGCGCCCCGCCGCCGGAACCGCCTCCGGGCGTGCCGAACACCAGCGCTTCCGCGGCGCGCCCAGCCAGAACCACTGCCAGTTCGTGGTCGTAATCCGAGATCGTCCCAGCCGCGGGCACACCCCGGCGCATCGTCTCGCCGCCATCGATGTAGATCGCCATCCGCGTGACCGTGCTCTGCCCCAGCGCCGTGGCCACGACGGCATGGCCGCACTCATGCACCGCTGCCCGCCAGTCGAGTGCAGGGTTTGCGACGATCCCGAGCTCCCGCGCCAGCGCCTCGAGCGTGACCGGCTCGCCGTCCCTGCGGTGGCGCGACCGAAGCTCGCGGATTGCGGCATCCATGTCGGCGAGGCTGCAGCCGAGCGCACGCTTCGCGAAGTCCTGCAGCGCCGGGGCGGGCATTTCGTCGCCCAAGTGCCGTCGCAGGACCAGCATCAGCCGGTCGGCATCGGGCATCGGCATCTCGATGCGGCGATCCATCCGCCCGGCCCGGATCACCGCCGGATCGATCACCGAAGGATCGTTGCAGGCCCCGAGCACGACGATGCCGCCATGCGCCAGCGCGGCGTCGATTTCGAGCAGGAAGCCATTGACGACCTGACGGCGATAGGTCGCACCGTGATCATCCTTTCCGGACCGACTGCCGACAGCGTCGAGTTCATCGATGAAGACCACGCAGGGACCCGTTCGACGCGCGGTCTCGAAGGTCGCGCGCATGCCGCCCAGCATGTCGCCGAGATGCCCGAGTGCCTGCCAGGCCGCGAAGCTGCCTTCGACGAGCGGAACACCCGCCTCGGCCGCGACCGACCGTGCGAGCCAGCTCTTCCCGGTGCCGGGCGGGCCGGAGAGCAGCATCGAGCGCGTGGCCTCGTCCCAAGCGACCTTGCCGTCACGCCAGTCCCGGAGATCGGCCGCGATGCGGCGCGCCGCCTCCGCCGCGGCACCCGTGCCGGTGATCTTCGTGCCGGGCGGCTCCGCCGGTGTCGCATCCACGATGGCGGCGAGCTTGCGCACCGCAGCCGCCGCCGTCGGCGCGCGGAAGGCGGTGGTGATCGCCTCGGACGGCAGCTTCGCCAGCGCCTCCGAGGCGGGCATCGCTGCTGCGACGGAGGCCTCGTCGATCCGCCCCGTCGCACTGTGCGAACGCCGGAGCGCCGCACGCAGCATCTCGGCATCGAGCGGCCGAAGGTCCACCGGTTCGGGCAGCAGCCGAAGCAGGCTTTCCGGCAGCCGGATCGCCGCGGGCAACAGGATCAGGATCGGCCGATCGGTCGCGAGGCTCAGCCGCACCGCCTCGGCCAGGCGCGCGGCGGCGTTGCGCGCGAGCTGGCCGTCCGTCCCTTCGGGCCGCAGCAGCAGGATGTCATCCGCACCATGGGTCAGCGTCGACGGGTGGGCCTTCGTGCTGCGCCCTTTCGGGAGGGCGGCCCGCCAGATCACCAGCGACAGGGCATCGCCGTCCGTGACCTCCGGCAGGCGCAGCGCCGTCACCGCGCTTGGGCTGAAAGCGGAAGCAAGGCGCTCCGCGCTCCCGAAGCTCGCGGCGAGCCTCACGGCCATCAGGAGCCAGGGCACGGGGAGATGCACCGGCGGACGGCTCTCGCCCGTGACCAGCGTCGCCGCCGGATCGCCGCCCTCGGCGCGGATACCGTCTGCGACGTCCGGCGGCAGATGCGCCACCGCCAGCAGGTTCAGCGGGCCCGTCGCAGCGTCCGGGAAGGCCTCGGCGAGGCCGAGGGCGCGGTCGGGATCGGGCGACTTGCGGGCAACGTCGCAGCGCAGGCGGTGCAGGATCGCACCCGCCAGGGCGTCCCAGTCGGGACGGATGGGGGTCGGTGTCATGGCACACTCCTTTGCTCCGGCGCGCACCGGAGGAGTCTCTGGAAGAAAGGGTTCGAAGGGGGCGGTCAGGTCGCGGCGGCGAGCTCGTCGAGGCAGCGCAGGATCTCGGCCTCGAGATGGCCGGCATAGACTTCGGTCACGACGTTGATCCAGGGCGCAAGCTCGGCTCGGGGGATAACTGCATCCGGGAATCTGGCCTCGAGGTCCCGGTGCAGGGCTTTCTCGGCGCGGAGCGCCAGCTGCCCGGACGGCATGGGCACGGCCCGCAGAAGCTCGCAGTCGAGGCCCTCGCTCAAGCCGAACTGGTAGCGGCCCCGCGAGTCCGGATCGCGCGACATGCCCAGCTTCACCCACCGCTCGCCCGTAGGCCCGGACAGCCGGAAGGCATAGATGTGGCTCGGTGCCGCGAGCCATCCGGGATCGCAGCTGCCACAGCCCACGCGGCGGGTGCGCATGTTGCCGATCGCGACCTCCTGCTCATGGCCGCAGCCATGCCTGTAAAGCCGGTAGGCCGTGCGCCCGCTCGGCGCGGGACCCACCAGTTCCCATCCCGCGGCCTGCGCCATCCCGGCATGATGGTCGCGCAGGCAAATGCTGCAGCGCAGGCCGGTCTCGCCGCGCGCCACGTGCTGGATCAGCGTCACCTGGCGGCGGGTTTCGTGCCCGCAGGCCAGCCGGTAGCGACCGTAGTGCCGATGGTCGGGATCGCGCCCGAGCCAAGTGACGCCGGCCGCTTCCGCGTCTTCCTGCCAGCGCCGCTCGAGGCAGGCGTGGCAGAGCGGCTGCGCCGACATCAACGTGAAGATGCGCTGGACGGTGACGCCGCCGCAGCTGCGGCATTCGAGGGCGAGGTGGTAGCGGTCGTGGACGCGGGCCTTGATTTCAAAGCCCTTCGCTGCGGCGGCAGCGTGCCATTGCGGGGCGATCCTGCCCGGCACGGGCGCGGTCGAAAGGATGGCGGAAGAGGCTCGCCGGGGCGAGTGAACGACAGGCTGCGGCATGGCGCGCTCCTGGATTTAAGGTGACTGTCACCGGCCCGCGGGCACGGGCCCGCAGGAAGGTTCAGAGGTCTGGAAGCAGAAGGTGGATCGGACGACCCGACCGAATGGCCGGTGTTATGCGGCCCAGTTGGCGCAGTCGCCGGCCAGCGGGTCGTGGCCGCCTTCGATCATCTCCATCCGGCCGATGGCGTCGAGGTGACGCAGCGCGCTGCGGATCATGCCGCTTGCCGCCCGCCCTGCCGGATCGGCAGCGGAGGCGACGTAGGATGCCGGGTCAGCATCGACCATGGCCCGGATCGCCTCGAACTCGTCGCGGGACTCGGAGCCGAGCGCGTGGCGAACCAGCAGCGCCATGTTCTGCAGCTGCCGATCCGAGGCAGCCAGTGCCCGCGTGTCATGCACTTCGCGCGCCTCGGACGACACCCGCTCCCAGGCGAGCTCGGACTCGCGCAGCCAGTGGTCATAGGCGATGTCGCCGCGCGACAGGTCTTCGATGTCGCGCTCGGCATCGACCGCATAGGCGAGCGAGCTCAGGAACTACAGGAAGGCTCCGGCAGCGGCGGTGTGCGGGGAATCCGGTTCAGACACGCGCGGCGGCGTGCTAGGCAGGAAATCAGCCATGTTGTCTCTCCTATCGAGATGGCGTGGTCAGAGACAGGTGAGGAGGTGAGAGTCCTTGCCTGTCTCGAACAAAGATACTACATGACTTTGTGAAGTCAACAAGTGTCTTTAGGGAGATTCGACATGGCCAGAATGGGCAGACCTCCGGTGGACACCGAAGGCGTTACAGTCCGCTTCGACCGCGCCACGCTCGAGAAGATCGACGCCATACGCCGGCAGCAGGAAGACCTCCCCTCTCGGCCCGAGGTCGTCAGGCGCGCCGTGGCTGACTGGTTGGAGCGGAACCCGCCCGGCACCGTCATCGGCACTCAGTGAGCCAAGCCGAGCGCATCGGGGGCGCTCGGTGTCCCCAGCGTGTCCCCAAGGCAAAACCACATGAAAACACGGGCGGCCTGATAGAACAAAATATCTAAGTATATCAGTGGGTTATGAGTGGTGCCCAGAGCCGGAATCGAACCAGCGACACGCGGATTTTCAATCCGCTGCTCTACCAACTGAGCTATCTGGGCACCGGACCGCTTCCGGTGGTCACGGGCGCTGGCCCGTGGTTGGTGGCGCGGGTTTAGTCAGTTCCGCGGGGGCTGTCCAGAGGGTCCGGGCAGAAAATCTGCATTCCCGGAACCTCTCCTTGCGGAACCCTGCCCCGGCCCGGTCTCCGCCCGATTTCCGCCCCGTCAGTGCAGGTTCTCGGGCCGCCCGGGGCCGTCACCGGGCCGCGGCGACTCCTCGTCCTCGACCGCGTCGCCGGGGATCACGTAGCTGCCGGTCAGCCAGCGGCCAAGGTCGATGTCGGCACAGCGCTTCGAGCAGAAGGGGCGGTATTTCGCCTCGGTGTCCTTGCCGCAGATCGGGCAGCTCATCGGCTCACTCCTTCAGCAGATCCGCCAGGGGCAGCCGGTCGCGCTTGCGGCTCAGCTCGTAGTTCCCAAGCGGCGTCCAGCCGGCAAGGCTCGTCTCGGCCGCCTCGCCGCGGAAGGCCGCGCGCAGCTGCTGGTCGAGCGCCGCGCGGTCCTTCTTCGGCATCGGCGCGAAGTCGATCACCACCTGCCCGCCCAGCCCGCGCAGCCGCAGCTGCCGCGGCAGCTCGCGCGCGGCGGCGATGTTGGCCTTCAGACCGGCCGCAAGGCTGGTGTCCGCGCCGGTGTTCACATCGACCGCGACCAGCGCCCGCGTGGGTTCGATCACCAGCGAGCCGCCGGCGGGCAGCGCCACCTCGGGCACCGTCAGCGCGTCGATCGCGTCGAGCACGCCCTCGCCCTCGAAGGCCCCGGGACGGTCGATGACCTCGTCGGGCTCGGGATCGGACCATTCGCGCCAGGCGGTCTCCTGCGGGCCTGCCGCGTCGACCAGCAGCTCGGGCGCGCCATCGAGATCGGACATCACCGCCTCGGCCAGACCGCGCAGCTCGGCGATCTCGGCCGCGACCTCGTCATCGCCGGCCTCTGCCGCGGCAGAACGCAGGATCAGGCCGTAGTCGCAGCCCGCCATCGCCTCTTCGGCCAAAGCGGTCAGCCCGTCGCGGATCGCGGTCTCGCGGATCCGGCGCGAGACGTTGATCCCCGGCGCCATCGGCGTGACGATCGAAAGGCGGCCCTTGAAGAGGGTGCGCAGGCTCACGGGGGGCGCCTTGTGCGGCTCGGCCTGGCCCGCGATCTGCACGATCAGGCGCTGGCCGGGGGCGATGCCGCCCGCCTCGCGCAGGAAGCCCATCTGGCCGTCGCCCAAGCGCACGAAGACGCCACCCTGCCCCTTCATGGGCCGGTCGGCGACGCCGCGGTAGATGGCGCCCGGCAGCGGGCCGGCCTCTTCGCCGGGATCGAGGATCAGGTCCTCGAGCACCCCGTCGAGCATCAGCGCCGCGGCCTCGCGGCCGGCGATCTCGCCCAGGACGACGACGCGGCCCTTCATGGCCGCTCTCCGAAGACGGGCCAGCCGGCGGTGGTCAAGAGCGTGGCGGTTTCGGCCACGGGCAGGCCCATGACCGCGGAATAGCTGCCCTGGATCCAGGGCAGGAAGGCGCCTGCGAGGCCCTGGATGCCATAGGCACCCGCCTTGCCGCGCCAGTCGCCAGAGGCGAGATAGGCGTTCACTTCCTGGTCCGAGAGGGTCTTCATCTTCACCTGCGTCTCGACGAGACGTTCCCAGATCCGCGCGCCCCGGCGGACGGCGACGGCCGTCAGCACCCGGTGCCGGCGCCCGGACATCAGATAGAGGAATTCGGCGGCCTGGCCCGCGTCCTCGGGCTTGCCGAGGATGCGCCGGCCGAGGGCGACGGTGGTATCGGCGCACAGCACGATGTCATCCGGCCCGGCCACGACCGCCTGCGCCTTCTCGCGCGCGACGCGCGCGCAGTAGTCGCGCGGAAGCTCGCCCTTCAGGGGCGTCTCGTCGGTGTCGGGGGGAGAGATGAGATCGGGCACGATCCCGAGCTGCGCCAGAAGCTCTTTCCGGCGGGGGCTCGCGGAGCCGAGGATCAGGCGTCCCCCGGAAGGGGCGCCCAATGTGTCGACTTGCGACTCAGCGGAAGCGGTAATTGATCCGACCCTTGCTGAGGTCATAGGGGGTCATTTCGACCTGAACCCGGTCGCCTGCGAGAACACGGATGCGGTTCTTCCGCATCTTCCCTGCCGTATGCGCGATGATCTCATGGCCGTTTTCCAGCTCGACCCTGAACGTCGCATTGGGCAGGAGTTCCTTCACGACGCCGGGGAATTCGAGCAGTTCTTCCTTGGCCATGGTCACTCCGTTGCAGTCGCCCCTTCGAGGGGCGCCGCCTAAATGCGCTCACGTGGGCAACATTTCAAGAGCTATTGAGTTCCCGTAACGGCAATTGTGACATGCGCGGCCGGCAAGGCCTGTTCGGGCCAGTGCGCGAAGGGCTTCACCCCGCCATCCTCGCGGCTTTGGCGCACGAGGTCCAGCGAGATGTCGGCGAAGCACCAGCCGGGGGCGTTCATCGCGGTCTCGGCCAGGATCCCGGTCTCGGGCCAGCCGCGGTCGGCGGGCCCGTAGACCGCGGCGCGGCCCCAGTTCTCGTCCACCGCCGGGCACCACGCGGCAAGGCCCACGGTCGGGGCATGCACCGCAACGCACTGGTTTTCCAGCGCCCGCGCCATCGCGCCGACCCGGACGCGGGTGAAGCCGGCATGGGTGTCGGTGCAGGACGGGACCAGCAGGATCTCTGCCCCCGCCTCGCAAAGCGCGCGCGCGAGCAGCGGGAATTCGCTGTCATAGCAGATACAGACACCGATCCGGCCCAGCGCGGTGTCGAACAGCGTCAGCGACTCGCCGGGCACGACGATCCACTGCTCGCGCTCGAAGCGGGTCATCATCACCTTGTCCTGATGACCGATCCGGCCGTCCGGGCCGAAAAGCACCGCGCGATTCACCGGCGTTGCGCCGGGCGTCTTCTCATGCGGGATCGAGGCGGCGAGGATCGTCACGCCATGCGCGCGTGCCAGCCGTTCGGTCAGAGCCCAGTGGCGTTCGGCGTGGCGGGCGACCTCGCGGAGCGAGCCCTGCAGATCGCCCGCGACCTCCGCGCCGCCAAGGCTCGCGAGTTCCATCGCGCCATATTCCGGGAACACGAGGATCTGCGCGCCGCCCTCGACGGCCGCCTTCACCCATTCAGTGAGCTTCGTCTCGTAAGTCTGCCATCCCTCGAAGAAATCCAGAGGATAGGCGGCCGCGGCGACACGGATCTTGGTCATGCCAGTTCCCGGATCCAGAATTGCAGGGGTTTGCGGGTCTCGACAGGTTCGCCGAGGTCCTTCCACGAGAATTCGGCGATCACGCCGTCCAGCTTCTCGTAGCCGCGCGCGCGCCAGAAGGCGTCGAGCGGGCGATAGGCGGCGGGGCGCAGCGGGTGGTCCGCGGGACGCTGCACGCCGCAGAAGGCCGAATAGCGGCGACCGAGGCCGCGGGCATGGGATTCGCGCGCATCGAAGAAGGCATGGCCAAGCCCCTGCCCGCGGTAGTCCGCCAGCAGCACCGACTCGGCGCAGTAGAAGATGTCGGACAGCGCAAGGCCGGTCGCGGCGAAGGGCGCCGCGAATTCGGCGGCGTGATCCTCCATCGGCGCCCCGGTCGAGGCGCCGACCAGCCGCGGCCCGTCGAAGGCGCCCACGACCACGGCGCCGGACGAGTCGCGATAGCTTTGAAGATACCGCCGCTCGTAGTCGAGGTCGCCGTCATAGAGATAGGGCCAGTCGCGGAACACCGCGATGCGCAGCCGCGCCACGTCGTCCAGCGCGGCATCGAGCGCCGCGCCGGTCAGGACCCGCGTCTGAACGCTCACGCCGCCTCCGAGACCTGACGCACCCAGTCCGAAAGGTTGTAGTAGGTGGTGACCCGGGTGATCTTGCCATCGGTCAGGGCGAAGAAGGTGCCGGCGGGCAGGATGTATTTCTGGCCCCGCGCCTCGGGCAGGCCCGGGTCGGTCTTCAGGTATTCGCCGTTCACGATGAACTCGGCCGCGGCGCGGGTGCCCTCGGCGTTCGAGAAGATCTGGATGTCGGTCAGCGTCTCGCGGTAGCTGACGCCCATGTGGCCGCAGAACTCGGTGAACAGGCCCTTGCCCTTGCGCACGCCGCCCTCGTTGACGTGATGCTCGACGCTGTCGTCGAGCAGCGCCAGCATGCCCTCGGCATTCCCGGCATTGAAGGCGGCGTAATAGGCGGCGATCACCGCCTTGGCATCGGTCTGCATCACTCGGTCTCCTTCACGGTGGACGTGTCGTCCGTATGGGGTGCGGGCGGACCGAACCGGTCGATCAGCCGCTCGCGGATCTGGTCACGGGTCTGGCGATAGGCCGAGAGCTTCGCCTCGCGCCCCTCGCCAAGCCCGGTGGGGTCGAGCACGGGCCAGTACTCGACATCGAGATGATAGAAGCGCGTCAGTTCCAGCGCCCGGCGCTGGCTGGCGGGCGAGAGCGCGACCACCAGATCGAAGCTCGACAGGTCGTCGCCCCACTCCTCCATCTCGTCGAAGCTGCGGGCGCGGTGACGGTCCAGCTTCACGCCGATCTCGTCGCAGACCGCGACCGCGAAACCGTCGACCTCAAGCTCGTTCTTGACGCCGACGGATTGCACATAGATTTCGCGCCCATAGAGCGCCTTCATCATCGCTTCGGCCATTGGCGAGCGGACTGCGTTGTAATCGCAGCAGAAAAGCACCGAATGGGGGCGCTGTCCCTCCAAGGTCAGCCCCCCGCGTTCAGCACGCAGATCAGGGTGAACAGGCGCCGGGCGGTGTCGATATCCAGTTCCGCCTTGCCCTCGAGCCGCTCTTGCAGGATGCGCGCGCCCTCGTTGTGGATGCCGCGGCGGGCCATGTCGATGGCCTCGATCTGCGCGGGCTGCAGGGTCTTCACCGCGTCGAAATAGCTGGCGCAGATCTGGTGGTAATCCTTCACCGCCTGCCTGAACGGGCCCATCGCCAGTTGGAACTCTGCCAGCTTCTCGCCGCTCTCGGTGGTGGTGTCGAAGACCAGCCGCCCCTGCCGCATCGCCAGTAGCAGCGCGAAGGGCCCCGACGGCGCGGGCTGACCGGGGCGGCCGGGCAGCTGGAAGGAATTGTCCTCGAGCAGGTCGAAGATGGCGACGCGGCGCTCCTGCTCGATCTCGGGGCTCGGCACGGCGAGGCCTGCGTCGTCGATCTCGATCCTTGCGATGCGGGTCATCGACACCTCCGCCTGCTGCGCCCCCGGTTTGATGCCCGAGCCGCGGGCCCAGTGCAAGGGAGGGGTGAACGGCAGGGGTGGCACCTGGCCTGCCCTGCGCTAGGCTGGGGCCCTGTGCTGCCGGGAAAGTTCGCGATGATCACCGAGGCCGACGCGTATTTCGACAAGGGCTGCGGGCGCTGCGCGCGCTTCGCCACGGCCGATTGCGCGACACAGGCCTGGGCTGGTCCGCTGGCGGCGCTGCGGGCGCTGTGCCTTGGGGCGGGTCTCGACGAGACGGTGAAATGGGGCCACCCCTGCTATGTGCATGCCGGGCGCAACGTGGCGATCCTTGGCGCCTTCCGCGAGGATGCGCGGCTCACCTTCTTCGAAGCGGGGCTGATGGCCGATCCCGAGCGCGTGCTGAGCGCGCAGGGGCCGAACAGCCGGGCGCGCGGCACGCTGCGCGTGACCGGGGCGGATCAGGTGGCGGCGCTGGCCCCGGTGATCCGCGCCTATCTGGCCGAGGCGATGGCCCATGCCGCCGCCGGCCGCCGCGCACCGCGTGACAGCGCCGAGCCCGACCTGCCCGAAGAGCTGGGCGCCGCCCTCGACGACGATCCCGCGCTGGCCGAGGCCTTCGCGGCGCTGACCCCGGGGCGGCGGCGCAGCTATGTGATCGCGCTGGCCTCGGCCAAGGCCAGCGCCACGCGGGTCCGGCGGGTCGAGGGGTTCCGGGCGAGGATCCTTGCCGGAAAGGGTGCGATGGAACGCTGAAGCCGGGCCCGTGGCGTGGGGTCGCCAGTCCTTCGCCTGCGGCGTCCTTCCGGGATGACGGGCGGCTTGCCCCCCCTGCGGCCCGCGCGGCGCTGTGAGCGCCCACGCGCCCAGTACGCAGCGGCCGCCGCGCGTGGAACGCGGCCCCGCGCCTGCCCTGCAGTCGCGGCCGAACGCTCGCCCGAAGCGCGATTGCCGGGCGCGGCGCTCTCGCCTAGCCTGCCGCCCGGGAAAGGCGCCCGCGGAGGGGCGCCAGAGGGAGAGACAGATGACCCAGGGCTTCGACACGCTGCAGATCCACGCGGGCACCGCCCCCGATCCGGCCACCGGCGCGCGGCAGGTGCCGATCTACCAGACCACCGCCTACGTCTTCCGCGATGCCGACCATGCGGCGGCGCTCTTCGACCTGCGCGAGGTCGGCTACATCTATTCGCGGCTGACCAACCCCACCGTCTCGGCGCTGGCGAACCGGATCGCGGCGCTGGAAGGCGGCGCAGGCGCGGTCTGCGTGTCCTCGGGGCATGCCGCGCAGATCATGGCGCTGTTCCCGCTGATGGGCCCGGGGTTGAACATCGTCGCCTCGACCCGGCTTTACGGCGGCACGATCACCCAGTTCAGCCAGACGATCCGCCGCTTCGGCTGGTCGGCGAAGTTCGTCGATTTCGACGACACCGCCGCGCTCGAGGCCGCGATCGACGGCAACACCCGGGCGGTGTTCTGCGAGTCGATCTCGAACCCGGGCGGCTATGTCACCGACCTGCCGGAGGTGGCGAGGATCGCCGATGCCGCCGGCGTGCCGCTGATCGTCGACAACACGCTGGCCTCGCCCTATCTCTGCCGCCCGATCGAGCATGGCGCGACGCTGGTGGTGCATTCGACCACCAAGTACCTGACCGGCAACGGCACCGTCACCGGCGGGGTGATCGTCGATTCGGGCAAGTTCGACTGGTCCGCCTCGGACAAGTTCCCCTCGCTCAGCGCGCCCGAGCCCGCCTATCACGGGCTGAAGTTCCACGAGGCGCTGGGGCCGATGGCCTTCACCTTCCACTCGATCGCCGTGGGCCTGCGCGATCTGGGCATGACGATGAACCCGCAGGGCGCGCATTACACGCTGATGGGGATCGAGACGCTGAGCCTTCGCATGGAGAAGCACGTCGCCAACGCCCGCGCGGTGGCCGACTGGCTCGAGCGCGATCCGCGGGTGGACTATGTCACCTATGCGGGGCTTCCGTCCTCGCCCTGGCACGAGCGGGCGGAACGGCTCTGTCCGAAGGGTGCCGGGGCGCTGTTCACCTTCGCGGTGAAGGGCGGCTACGATCCCTGCGTGAAGTTCGTCGATGCGCTGAAGCTCTTCAGCCATGTCGCGAACCTTGGCGACACCCGCAGCCTCGTGATCCATTCCGCCTCGACCACGCATCGCCAGCTGACGCCCGAGCAGCAGGAGAAGGCCGGCGCCGGCCCCGGCGTGGTGCGCCTGTCGATCGGGATCGAGGACCCGGCCGACCTGATCGCCGATCTCGATCAGGCGCTGGCCACCGCCTGCGGCTGAGGCGCGGCCGCGAAGGCGTCGGGCCGGGTGCGTGACGCCGCCGAGGCGGCACCGGACCGCAGGGAACGAGGGCCGCCGGCATCGCGACCGCCGCGCGGCTGTGCGTCGCGGCGGCTGGCGGTGGCGCAGGCGGCGCGAACCCCGGCGGGCACCCCGGCAGGCGGGCCGAAGCCGGGTGCCCGCCGGTCTGGACCGTCGCGGCCGGACGCAGGCGGCAAGCAGCACGAGCGCTGCCCGCATTGTCCATGCGGCGGCGCGGGGCCCTGCGCCCGGCCACCGGTCCAGCGTCGCGATCGTTGCGGTCAGCGAGCCCGCGCCTTCCTCAAGGTCGCCGGCACCGACGCGCCTCGGCCCGGCATCTCGGCGGACAGACACCCGGGCCCAGATCCCGGATCGGGCTCTGTGCGCCGTGACCTTGCCGCCAGAGCCGGCGCATCGGCCACGGCGCCCGTGGCACTGGGCGTGGCAGGGGCCGCCGCGGTGGCCCCCGGCGACAGTCACGCCGCAGGCATCACTGCGCGGCGAAGTCGAAGACCACCGTCACCCGCGCAGTCATGTCCAGCTCACCCTCGGCCACCGGCACGTCCTTGGCGAAGCTCGCGGTGCGCATCTCCATCGGGCGGGCATAGCCGCCATCCTCGGCGATCGACTCGACGCCGGTGATCTTCACCCCGGCGGCCTCGGCATAAAGCTCGGCCTTGCGCCGGGCATCGGCCACCGCGGCGCGGCGCGCCTCATCGAGCTTCGGCTGCGTCTCGGCCAGCCCGAAGCCCAGCCCGTAGATCTGGTTCGACCCGGCCGAGACCGCTCCATCGAGCACCGCCCCGAGGCTGTCGAGCGCCCGCACCCGCACCGTCAGCATGTTCTGGGCCTGGAAGGCGCGCAGCGTCGGCGCGTCGTCGGGCACCTGCGGGGTGCGGTCCTCGTAGACCGGGTTCACGTTCAGCGACGAGGTCTGCAGGTCCGCTTCCGCGATTCCCGCGCCGCTCAGCGCCGCCATCACCTTCGCCACCGCGTCGGAATTCGCGGCCATCGCCTCGGCCGCCGTTGCGCCCTCGCTCACCACGCCCAGCGTGATCGTCGCCATGTCGGGGCGCGCCGCGACCGAGCCTTCGCCGGTCACGGTGATGTGTTCCTCGGCCAGCGCCGGTCCGGCCAGCGCAAGCGCCAGCAGCGCCGCCGATATCCCTTTGATTGCAGGCATGCGTTCCTCCTTCGGTTCCGGTCATAGGTGGCGTGGAACGCGGCGGGGGGGAAGCTCCGTCGGGGGCGTTTTCCTTCCCTTGCGCGAAAAGCTGCTGTAGGACGGAACGACCTTCCATGCCCGCCTTCGCGCGGGCTTTTCCACATGGTAGAGCCGACCGAATGAAACCAGCCTTTGCCCTCAGCCTCGCCCCCGAAGGAATCGTTCTGCTGGAACGGGATGCCGGGGGCTGGCTTGCCATCGGCGAGGTCGGCTTCGACCAGGAGGACGCCGAAGGCGCGATCCAGGATCTGTCGGCCGCCGCCCATCGCCGCCGTCCCGGCGCCGTCGCCAGCAAGCTGATCCTGCCCTCGACGCAGATCCTCTACCTGTCCGTCGATGCGCCGGGCCCCGATGCCGCCACCCGTCGCCGGCAGATCGCCCGCGCGCTGGAAGGCCGCACCCCCTACCCGGTCGACACGCTGGTCTACGACTGGTCGGGCACCGGCACGCAGGTGAAGGTCGCCGTCGTCGCGCGCGAGACGCTGGACGAGGCCGAGGCCTTCGCCGAGGCCAACGGTTTCAACCCGGTCTCGTTCGTGGCCCTGCCCGAGAACGGCCAGTTCGCGGGCGAGCCGTGGTTCGGGCAAAGCGCCTCGGCCCGGCGCTGGATCCCCGAGGGCGAGCGGCTGGTGCGCGATCAGGACCCGGTGCGGGTGGTCGGCATCGTCGATCTGGAGGCGATGCCGCTGGTCGAGCCGATCCTCGAGGCCGATCCCGACCCGGCCGAGGCAGTGCTCGCGCCCTTGCAGGGTGCCGCCGATGAGCCTGCGGGCGAGCCTGTCGAAGAGGCTTACGCCGAGGGGACCGACGAGGGCACGGAGCCCGGCGTCCCGACCGAAACCGCGGTCGCGCCGGAGCCTGAGCCGCTGGCAGAGCCGGAGCCGCTGGGCACGACCGCCCCCGCCGACGACGAAACGGCCGGCGTCGATGACGCCGTGGCCGCGGAAGACACGCTGCCCAATGATCGCGAGCCGCGGGACGACTGGGCCGCGCCTGAGCCTGCGGCACAGGTCGCCTCGATCGACGAGGTCGCGCTGGACGAAACCGCCGCCGAGGCCGTCGCTACGCTGGACGCCGAGGTCGACATCGCGCCCGAGGCGGCCGCAGAGCCCCGGACCGAGGTCGCGCCCGAGACCGCCGCGTCCGCCGGACCGGTCGACCCCATGGACGAAGCCGCGGCCGAACCGCTTCCCCCCGAGCTTTCCGATGACGCGGAGGCGCCGGTTCCCGCCGAGCTGGAGCCCGAGGCGACAACCGCGCCCGAAGCCCGGCCCACCGCTGGCGACGACGCCATCGACCCCGCCCGCATCGCCGCCACGCTCGAGGCCGAGGCACCGCTGCCGGCCGAGGAACTGGCGCCCGACGCACCGGACACCGACGCGCCAGACACCGAAACGCCGGCCACCGACACGCCGCGCCGCGACGGGTTGCGGCTGGTGCCCGGCGAAGCCCGCCCCGCTGCGGCCGAGGCCCCTGCCTCGTTGCGCGGCGCGATGAAGCGCGCGCTCGGCTTCGGGGCGATGACCCGTCAGGATCAGGCGGCCCCCGCCGCCCGCCGGCGCGAGGCCGGTCCGGTCGCCGCGCCGCGGGTGTCGCCCGGCGCACCGGGCCGGTCCGCCGGCGGCCCGCTGGCCGCCAGCCGCGCGCCCGAAGAGTCCGTCGAGGCGGGGTTCGTCGAGGTCCTCGAACCCGAGGTGATCGCGCCTGCGGCGCCCGAAGATCGTGCCGCAGCGATGCCCCTGCCCGTCGATGCCCCTGTCGCGGAGCCGCCCTTCGATCCGGTCGCGGACCCCGTCGCCGCGGCCCCGCGCGAGGATGCGCGCTGGCTGGACGACGTGCCGCCGATGCCGGCGATCCGGATGCCCGCGCATGGTCATGCCGCCGCCAGCGTGAACGTCCCCGCCCCCGATACTGCCGCGGCCCGGGCCACGGCCGAGCCGCCGCTGCGCGCCTCTGTCACCGCGCCGAAGCTGGGCGTCGCGCCCGAGCCGCGCGAAAGCCATGCCGCGCCGCGCCCGCCGAAGGGCGGCAAGCGGGTGGAACTGGCCGAAGGCCGCCGCAAGGCGCCGCGCCTGAGCCGCGGCAAGGCCGAGGCACCGCCCCTGGCACCGGGGGCGCCCGCACCGGGGTCCGAGGTCGACGAGCGCGCCGCCCGCGCCGCCGAGGCCATCGCCCGCGCCGGGCGCGACAAGCAGCCCCGGACGCGGTCGCGCAGCCTTGGGCTGGTGCTGACGCTGGGACTGATCCTTGCGATGGTGGCGGTGGCGCTTGGCTCGATGCTGTTCGACGGCCGCGCGGTCGAGGATGCCGCGGTCGAGACCTCGGGTACCACCGCGCAGGCGACCGTGGCGCCCGAGGGCGCCGCGACGGACGAGGTCACGGTGACCGAGGGCGACATTCCGCCCGACACCGCGCTGGACGACACCACCAGCGCAGCGCAGGGCAGCCCGGACACGTCGGGCGCGGCGCAACCGCCTGCGGTGACACCGGCCCCCGAGGCGGCACCGCAGACCGCCGCGGTGCCCGAAACCTCGACAGAAAGCACGGCCCAGGCGCCTGCCGCGGCCGAGCCCGCGCCGTCGGGCCCCGCGCCCGAAGTGCAGCGCGAGGCCGCGACCACCGCCGGCGCGCAGGCGGGCCCCGACGCGACCGAGGCCATGGCCCCGCGCGGCGCCGATCCCTCGCCCGAGGCGCAGGCGCCCGGCGCGCTCGCACCCGTGGCCGGGCTTGCCGCCGATGCCCCGCCCGCGACGCCGCAGCCGACGCTGCCCTATGGCACCCAGTTCAACTTCGGCCCCGACGGCATGGTTGTGGCGACCCCCGAGGGCGCGCTGACGCCGAACGGCGCCGTGGTCCGCTCGGGCCGTCCCGCTGTCGTGCCCCCGGCCCGCCCCGGCACCCAGGCCGCGGCCACCGCCCCCGCATCAGGATCTGCCGCCCCGACGAGCCAGGCCCCAACGAGCCAGGCTGCGGCGACACCGCCGCAGCTGGCGCCCGCCGCCCCCCCGGCCGCCGCCGCACCGGCGACACCGCCCGCGCCGCAGACCGGCCTCGTCTATGGCAGTGGCCCGGGCGGGCGCAGCACCGGCCCGGCCGCCAGTCCGCCCCCGGTGCGACCGGCGGGCCGGACGCCCGCGACCCAGAACGACGCCGCCCTGACGCCGGCGCCCGCGGCCCCGGTCGCGGCGCCGGCG
>NZ_JBAWKD010000003.1:469811-598995 GCF_037095735.1 Frigidibacter sp. MR17.14
CTGCCCGCCGGGCCGCCGACGCCGCCCAGGCCGAACAGCGCGCCGTGGCCGAGGCCGAGGCGCAGCGCGCCAACGACTTCGCCACCTCGACCCGGCTCGCGGTGCAAAGCTCGCGCAAGCCCACCAGCCGGCCCACCGACTTCTCGCAAGGTGTGGCCGCCGCGCTGGCGCTGGCCGTCGCCACCCCGATCCCCGAGCCCGTCGTCGCGGCCCCCGCTCCCGCGCCGGCGCCGGTGGCCCAGCCCGTCGCCCAGCCCGCGCCGCAGCCGGTGGCCCCGGCCCGCGTCGCCCTGGCCGCGCCCGAGCCCGAGGCCCCCGCGGATCATGACGAGATCGACGAGCCCGAGCCCGTCGGCACCGCGCCCTCGATCCCGACCTCGGCCTCGGTGGCGCAGCGCGCGACCATCGCCAGCGCGATCTCGCTGCGCGACATGAACCTGATCGGGATCTACGGCTCGGCCAAGAACCGGCGCGCGCTGGTGCGACTGGGCAACGGCAAGTACCTTCGCGTGGCCGTGGGCGACCGGCTGGACGGCGGCCGCGTCAGCCAGATCGGCGACGGTCAGCTGATCTATGTGAAGAACGGCCGCAGCCAGGTCCTGAAGATGATCCGCGAGAGCTGATCGCGACCGGTCACGAGCGCGGGACGCAGGCGCCGGCGCCTCTGGCGTCCGCGCGGGCCGCGTGGCACCTTGCCGCGGCCCCGGGCCCCTCCCGCCCGGACCGACGCGAGGACCCCCGATGGACGCCTTCCTGTTCCAGGCGACGCTCTACCTGCTGGCCATGGTCGTGGCCGTTCCCATCGCCTCACGGCTCGGCCTCGGCTCGGTGCTGGGCTATCTGGTCGCGGGGATCGTCATCGGCCCGCTGACCGGGCTGACCGGGGCCGAAATCACCGACCTGCAGCATTTCGCCGAATTCGGCGTGGTGATGATGCTGTTCCTGATCGGGCTGGAACTGGAGCCGCGCGCGCTTTGGGCGATGCGCGACAAGCTGGTGGGCATGGGCGGGCTGCAGGTGCTGGCGACGCTGGCGCTGATCGCGCTGGCGGGGCTGGCGCTGGGGCTGAGCTGGGAAAGCGCGCTGGCGACCGGGGCGATCCTGTCGCTGAGCTCGACCGCGATCGTGCTGCAGACGCTGGACGAGAAGCACCTGATGCAGACCGCCGGCGGGCGGTCGGCCTTCGCGGTGCTGCTGACGCAGGACATCGCGGTGATCCCGATGCTGGCGCTGCTGCCGCTGCTGGCGCTGCCCGGCGCCCGCGCGCTGGCCGAGGGCGAGCATGCCGCGATGCTGCAGTCGCTTCCGGGCTGGCAGGTCACGCTGGTGACGCTGGCGGCGGTGGGCGTGGTGATCCTTGCCGGCCATTACCTGATCCGGCCGGCCTTCCACTTCGTGCAGGCCGCCCGCCTGCGCGAGATCAACACCGCGCTGGCGCTGGCGATCGTCGTCGCCATCGCCTCGCTGATGCTGCTGGTCGGGCTGTCGCCGGCGCTTGGCACCTTCCTGGCCGGCGTGGTGCTGGCGAACTCGGAATTCCGCCACGAGCTCGAATCGGACATCGCGCCCTTCAAGGGGCTGCTGCTGGGCCTGTTCTTCATCACCGTCGGCGCCGGCATCGACATGGACCTGCTGATGTCGAAGCCGCTGCAGCTTCTGGGGCTGGCAGTGGCGCTGATGGCGGGCAAGGGCGTCGTGCTCTACGCGCTGGCGCGGGTCTTCCAGCTGCGGGGCCGCGACCGCTGGCTGTTCACGCTGGGTCTCGCGCAGGCGGGGGAATTCGGCTTCGTGCTGATCTCGTTCACCTCGCAGCAGCGGATCCTGCCGGCCGAGACGGCGCAGCTGCTGATGATGGTCGTCGCCCTGTCGATGCTGCTGACCCCGCTGGTGTTCATCCTCTACGAGCGTCTCGCGCGGCGGATCACCGAAGAGGTGCCCGATGCCGACGAGATCGACGAGGCGCAGCCGATCCTGATCGCCGGCATCGGCCGGTTCGGTCAGGTGGTGAACCGCATGGTCACCATGTCGGGGTTCCGGACCACGGTCATCGACCATGACCTGAACACCATCCGCCTGATGCGCCGCTTCGGCTATCAGGGCTATTTCGGCGACCCGACCCGGCCCGAACTGCTGAAGGCGGCGGGCATCGACAAGGCGAAGATCCTCGTCGTCTGCCTGGACGCGCCCGAAGCGACGACGCATCTGGTCGCCTATGCCCGGCGGATCCGGCCCGACCTGCACATCATCGCCCGCGCCCATGACCGGATCCATGTCTTCCAGCTGTATCAGGCCGGGGCCGACGACATCGTGCGCGAGCTGTTCGACAGCTCGCTGCGCGCGGCGCGCTACGTGCTCGAGAATTCGGGCCTGTCGGAATACGAGGCGGCCGAGGCCGAGAAGATCTTCTTCAAGCTCGACCGCGCGGCGGTGCGCAGCCTGGCCGAGGTCTGGGAGCCGGGCGTGCCGGTCGAGCAGAATGCCAACTACATCCGCCGCTCGCAGGAGCTGAACCGCGAGTTGGAGGCGGCCCTGACCCAGCATTTCCAGCCGACGGGGGAAAGCCCGGCCGCATCGGGGGACTAGGGCCGCGGCAGAGGGGGGGGCTCTGCCCCCCGCCCGTTCCGGGCGCCCCCCGGGATATTTCCGCCAATGCGAAACGCAAAAGGGCCGCCTCGCGGGAGACGGCCCTTCTGTCTGTCTTTCGAAACCGGTCAGGCGGCGCGCGAGACCAGAACGTCGTCGACGGTCTTGGCGGCGCCGGCTTCATCCACGCCCGAAACGGCCGCGACTTCGCGGGTCAGGCGCTCGAGCGCGGCTTCGTAAAGCTGACGCTCGGAATAGGACTGCTCGCGCTGGTCGTCGTTGCGGTGCAGGTCGCGGACCACCTCGGCGATGGCCATCAGGTCACCCGAGTTGATCTTCTGTTCGTATTCCTGCGCCCGGCGCGACCACATCGCGCGCTTCACGCGGGCCTTGCCCTTCAGGGTTTCCAGCGCCTTGGTGACGATGTCCGGAGTCGAGAGCTGACGCATGCCGATTTCGGTCGCCTTGTGCGTCGGCACGCGCAGCGTCATCTTGTCCTTCTCGAACGAGATCACGAACAGCTCGAGCTTCAGCCCGGCGATTTCCTGCTCTTCGATCGACAGGATCTTGCCCACGCCATGCGCGGGATAGACCACATGGTCGTTCGGCCGGAAATCGGTTTTCTTGGTCTTGGTCATTCGGTCGCTTCCTCGCACAGGGCTCAGACCCCAGAGAGACGAAAGCACCCGCCGGACTGGGTCATTGTCCGGTGCGTGCAGGGTTCGTGGCGCTGGAAAACCACCCCGCGGGCGAGCAGCTCCGAAGGTGGCGGGTCAGATCTCCAAGTTCATTGTGACGGAAATATAGCAGATTCTCCCCAGATTTCAAAGCGGCGCGGTGGCGCTCAAGGATTGATCGGGAAGGATAGGAAAACCTGCATTTTCCATGCTCTTAGAGCATGGAGATCACGGGCCGGCGCAGGATTCTCCCGCGCGATCACCGAATCGCGACCGGTCCGGTCGCGTTGGCGCAATCAGTCGCCCTGGCCCGGCGCTTCCGAGAAATACTTCTCGAGCTTGCCGGTCTCGCCGTCGCGCTCTTCGGCGCCCGGCAGCGGGTCGCGCTTCTGGGTGATCACCGGCCAGAGCTCGGAATATTTCCGGTTGAACTCGACCCATTTCTCCATGTCCGGCTCGGTGTCGGGCCGGATCGCGTCGGCGGGGCATTCGGGTTCGCAGACGCCGCAGTCGATGCATTCGTCCGGATGGATGACCAGAGTGTTCTCGCCCTCGTAGAAACAGTCGACCGGACAGACCTCGACGCAGTCGGTGTATTTGCAGGCGATGCAGTTGTCGGTGACGACATAGGTCATGGGACGGGGCCTTCCGGAGGGCTGTCGCGGATCGTCTTGCTGACTACCTGCGCCGCGCGGCCAGCGCAAGCGGCGAGCGGCAGGAAAGTCCATGGTTTCGGGGCACTGGCGCCGGGCGGAACCGCATCCGCCCAAGAGCGCGGCAGCGGGGACGTCATTCGCCCCGGGGAGCCGCTTCCAGATCGTCGTAGAGCGCCTGCGCCTCGGTCGCGGGGCCGCGACGCGCGCCGCAGGAGGCCACGCGGACCACCCGCACCTGCCCCGGCAGTGCAAGCGTCAGCGTGTCGCCGGGGCGCAGGACGTGGCCGGGCTTGGTAACGCGGGTGCCGTTCAGGCGGACCTTGCCCCCCTCGATCAGCGCGACCGAGACCGAGCGGGTCTTGCAGAAACGGGCGAAGAACAGCCACTTGTCCAGCCGGACAGCGTCCTGATCCTCGCCCGCCAAGGCTTACTTCCGGTCGCGCAGCGCGGCCAGCACCGCGAACGGATTGTCGGGGTCGATCTTCTGCTCGCGCGGGGGGCGGGATTCGAACTGGCGGGGCTTCTGCTGTTCGCGGTCCTTCCGGTCGAACTTGCCGCCCTTGCCCTGCGGCTTGCCGCCCTTCGGACGATCGCCACGCTCGGGCCGGTCGCCGCTGCGCTCGGGCTTCGGACCGCCGAAGCGACGCTCGCCACCCTCGCGGTTGCCCCCTTCGCGGGTGCCGCCCTCCCGGTTGCCACGGAAGCCGCCTTCGCGGTTGCCGTCACGGCCGCCTTCGCGGCGCGGGCCGCGCGGACGCGGTGCCCAGGTGAAGGTGTAGTAGGTCTCCTGCTCGACCGCGGGCGCCTCAACCTCTGCCGCGGCGTCTCCCTCGACCGCAGGCTCGGCGGCCACAGGCTCGGCCGCCTCGGCCAGAGGCGAGGTTTCCTCGGGGATCGGGTTCGGCGCGGGGCCCGCTTCGGGCTCGGCGACGGGCTCGGCGGCCGGCGTTTCCGACGGCGCGGTGGCGGCCAGCGGATCCGGGCGGGCCTTGGCACGCTCGGCCTTCTCGGCCTTGTAGCCCAGACCGCCCATCAGGTCCGAGAACTGCTCGAGCGTCATGCCCGTGATCGACAGCATGTCCGGCGTCGCCTCGAAGCCCGCGCGGCTGTCCTTGGCGCGCAGCAGGTCGGCAAGGCGTTCCAGCATGTCGATGCGGATCGCGCGCGTTCCGGCCGGATGATAGCCCGAGAGCGTGTAATAGCCCTTCGGCACGTCGGGCATGTTCGGGATCGTCACCAGCCCCGGCGGCGGGCTTTCGGGGAATTCCTGCAGGTCATGGGCCAGCGACCACAGCACCAGCCGCAGGCGGGTCGGCGCGGGCTTCAGCAGCGCCTGCTGGAAGATCGTGTACTGGCCGAAGCGCACGCCGTGCTTGCGCAGAAGGCCGCGGGCGTCCTGGTCGAGTTCCTTGACCTCGGCGGCCACGGTCTCGCGCGGGATCACGCCCAGGTTCTCGACCAGGCGGAAGGCGAAGCCGCGGGCAAGGCCGGTCAGCGTCTCGTCCGACGACAGCGCCACCAGCGGCTCGAACAGCGTGGCGACGCGGCGGTCGATGAAATGCTGCAGGCGGCGGCGGACCTTCTCGGCCACGTCGGCGCCGGCCTCTTCATCGACGAAGGGCTCGACACCCGGTTTCAGCGGGTCGGCGCCCTTCACGAGCTTGCCCACCGCCGAGTTGCCCCACATCAGGCCGCCCTGCTCGGTGAAGTCGAGCTCGGTGTCCGGCGCATTGTAGAACCGGTCGGCGCGGAGCGAGAACTCCGGGCGCAGCGACTCGTAGGCCGCCTGGCGCAGGGTCTTGGCCTCGTCGGGCGAAGACGTTCCGTCCTGGCGGAAGCGGAACCCTTCCAGACGGCCGACGAACTCGCCCTCGACCGCAACTTCGCCCTTGTCGTTCACCTCGGCCACGAGATGCTCCTTCTGCTTGAGCCGGCGCAGCAGCACGGATGTGCGCCGGTCCACAAATCTTTGGGTCAGAGCACCGTGCAGCGCGTCCGACAGGCGGTCTTCTACCGCGCGAGTCGCCTCGCGCCAATGGCTTTCATCCGCCACCCAGCCCCTGCGTTGTGCAATGTAGGTCCAGGTGCGGATGAAGGACAATCTTTTGGACAAGGCGTCGATGTCGCCCTCGGTCCGGTCGATGCGCTTGATCTGCGTCGCAAGCCAGTCGTCGGCGACATGGCCGGTATCGTGCAGGAAGCCGAAGATCCGGGTCAGCAGCGTCGCGTGCTCGGCATGCGAGATGCCGCGGAAGTCGGGAATCCGGCAGACGTCCCACAGAAGCTTCACGTCGCGCGGGCCCTGGATGCGGCCGCGCACCTCGCCGGCCTCGATCAGCGACTTGAGCGCCATGACGTCGTCATTCTCGCGGGCGCGCAGCAGCCAGGGATCGTCGGTCCCGGCTTCGAGCGAGGCGATCAGCCGTTCCGGCGTGCCGAAGTCGAGATCGGCATTGCGCCACATCAGCTTCTTGATCGGCGCGAAGCGGTGGTTTTCCAGCGCCTCGACGAGGTCGGGGCGGAAGGGGCTGGCCTCGCCGGTGACGCCGAAAGTGCCGGGCTGGGTGTGGCGCCCTGCCCGGCCGGCGATCTGGCCCAGCTCGTGCGGGAAAAGATCGCGCATCCGCCGCCCGTCGAATTTCGCCGTGGCCGAGAAGGCGACGTGATCGATGTCGAGGTTCAGCCCCATCCCGATCGCATCTGTCGCGACAAGGTAATCGACATCGCCGTTCTGGTAGAGCGCGACCTGCGCGTTGCGGGTCCGGGGCGACAGCGCCCCCATCACCACCGCGCAACCGCCCTTCTGCCGGCGGATCAGTTCGGCGATGGCATAGACGTTATCGACCGAAAACCCGACGATGGCCGAGCGTTGCGGCATCCGGCTTATCTTTTTCGAACCGGTATAGGTCAGGGTCGAAAACCGCTCGCGGCTGGTGAACTGCGCTTTGGGCACGAGATCCGCGATGGCGGGCCTCATGGTGTGCGACCCGAGGAACATGGTCTCGATCAGCCCGCGCGCCCGCATCAGCCGGTCGGTGAAGATGTGGCCGCGCTCGGGATCGGCGCAAAGCTGGATCTCGTCCAGTGCAAGGAAATCGGCGCCCAGCCCCTCGGGCATCGCCTCGGTGGTGCAGACCCAGTACTGGGTCCGCTCGGGCACGATGCGTTCCTCGCCGGTGACCAGCGCCACGACCGAGGGGCCGCGCTTGGCGACGATGCGGTCGTAGACCTCGCGCGCCAGAAGGCGCAGCGGCAGGCCGATGATCCCGGTGCGATGGCCGAGCATCCGCTCGATCGCCATGTGGGTCTTGCCCGTGTTGGTGGGCCCGAGGACCGCGGTGATCCTCGATTCGCGTGACATGTCGCGGGAGTCCTAGAGTTCCGTGCCCTCGGTGGAGTGCTCGAGTTTCTCGAGCTGCTCGCGCACGTCGGCCTGATGGGGATTGGCCTTGAGCGAGGCGCGGAACGCCTCTGCCGCGGCCTGCGGATGGTCGAGCTGTTCGAGGATCAGGCCCAGTCCGGCCAGCGCGCCGTAATGATCGGGGTTGAGGGTCAGCACCTGGCGGATGTCGGCCAGCGAGGGCCCGAATTCGCCGGCGGTGAAATAGGCGGTGGCGCGGGCGTTCCAGCCCTCGGCGAAGCCGGGGGCGTGATCGACCAGCGCGGTAAGATGCTCGATTGCGGCGGCACTGTCGCCGGCGGCCAGCGCCGCCTGACCGCGCTGCAGAAGCAGGTCCATTGCCGGCGAGCCCGAGCGCGACCATTCGCGCTGCAGATCGGATTCGGCGCGCTTCCAGTCGGGAGATTCGGGGTTCTGAAGCTCGTCCAGAAGCTCGCGCAACCGGGTCTGGGCGTCGGGAATCGGGGTCGGCCCCTCGTGCGACTCGGCTTCCTGCGGTGCACCGGGAACGGTCAGATCCTGCGCCCCGGCCGGCGCCGCGAACGCGATCACGCCTGCGGCAAGAGCGGCCCACAGCGTCACGACAGGTTTGTGGTTGGCGATGAAGCTGTCCATAACAATACCAAGTGTAGTCGATGCTGCGCGGATTGCGAGAGCCGCGGTGCCCGCGTCAGGATCAAAATTGCAGGATCGGAGTGCGTCGATGAGCGAAGTTGTGGCCAAGGCCGTGGAAAAGCTGAACGAACGGCTGGCGGGGGGCTTCGCGGGCCTCGCGCGGGTGGTGATCGAGGACGAGGGCAGCATCGTCATCGACACCGATGGCGCGCGCGAGGGCGATGCCGAGGCCGACGTGACCCTACGGGCCAGCGCCGAGACCTTCGTAGGCATGCTGAAGGGCGAGGTGAACCCGATGTCGGCCTACATGTCCGGCAAGCTGAAGATCGAGGGCGACATGGGCCAGGCGATGAGCCTCGGGTCGGCGCTGGCCTGAGCCATGGCCGCGGCCGAGGATTTCGGCGCGGCCGGGGCCGCGCCCTTTCATGCCGGGGTGGCCGAAGGGCCGGCCTCGGGCCATGCGGTCTGGGTCAGGACCCGCGACGGGCTGCGGCTGCGCGTCGGGCTCTGGCCGCATCCGGGCGCGCGCGGCACGGCGCTGATCTTCCCCGGGCGCACCGAATTCGTCGAGAAATACGGCGCCGTGGCGGCCGGGCTTGCCGCGCGGGGTCTGGCGACGGCGGCCGTGGACTGGCGCGGACAGGGGCTGGCGGATCGCCAGCTGTCGGACCCGATGACCGGCCATGTGATGCGCTTCGAGGACTACCAGCAGGATGTCGCGGCCTATCTGGGCGCGGTGCGGGCCGCCAGCCTGCCGGCGCCGATGGTGCTGGTCGCGCATTCGATGGGCGGCGCGATCGGGCTGCGGGCGCTGCATGAGGGTCTGCCGGTGGTCGGCGCCTGCTTCTCGGCCCCGATGTGGGGGCTGGCGCTGAAGGGCGCGGTGATGCCGGCGGCCTGGGTGCTGTCCTGGGCCGCGGGGCGGCTCGGGTTCGGGCACCGCTACGCGCCGGGCACCGGACCCGATCCCTATGTGGGCGCGGCGGCGATGGCGGGCAACGTGCTGACCTCGGACCCGCAGGAATTCGCGCGGATGCAGCGCCAGCTGGCCGCGCATCCCGAGCTGGCGCTGGGGGGGCCGAGCCTTGGCTGGCTGGGGGCAGCGCTGCTGGAAACGCGGGCGCTGCGGCGGCAGGCGATGCCCGCGCTGCCCTGCCATGTCGCGGTCGGCACGAACGAGCGGGTCGTCGATCCCGAGGCCGTGGCCGCCGGGGCGGCGCGCTGGTCGGGCGCGAGCTTCGCGCGGATGGAGGGGGCCGAGCACGAGATCCTGATGGAGCGGCCCGGGATTCGCGGCGCCTTCCTCGACCGGATCGCCAAGATGATCTGAGGTCCGGGGCTCTGCCCCGGGCCCCGGGATATTTCCGCCAGCAAGAAATCAGGCGGTCAGACCGTCAGGCTGCGGGCGGGGCCACGATCGTCATCGCGGGGTCGAGACGGCCTGCGAGGTAGTCGCCGATCGCGCCGGCGGCCATCAGGCCGGTGGCGCGGAAGCCGCGGTCGCCCATGCCCGCCAGATGCGGGGTCAGCATCACGTTCGGCACGTCGCGCAGCGGCTCGTCGGCGCGGATCGGCTCCTGTGCCAGCACGTCGAGCCCGGCGCCGCCGAGATGCCCTGCGCGCAGGCTGTCGGCCAGCGCCACCTCGTCGATCAGCCCGCCGCGGGCGGTGTTGATGACGATCGCACCGGCGGGCAGCGCCGCAAGCTCGGCCGCGCCGATCATGTCGCGGGTGGCGGGGCTGAGCGGCAGGTGCAGCGACAGCACATCCGTCACCGGCAGCACCGCGGCCAGCGAGGCCGCGACCGGCAGCCCCTCGTCCGTGGCCCCGCCCGCGCGCCGCGGCCAGACCACGGTCACCGCCATGCCGAAGGCCTGCGCCAGCCGCGCCACCTTCTGCGCCGAGGCGCCCCAGCCGACCACCGTCAGCCGCCGCCCTTCCAGATCGCGGATCGCGATCGCCGGATCGGGCCGCGCCGCGATCCGCTGCGCCGAGAGCGAGCGCGCGAGGCCGAGGATCAGCATCATCGCCTGTTCGGCGACCGAGCCGGAATTGGCGCCGGGCGTGTTGGTCACCGCGATCCCCGCGGCCTTCGCGGCAGCGAGGTCGATGTTGTCGACCCCCGCCCCGTGCTTGGCGATGATCTTCAGCCGCGGGGCGGCGGCGATGCGGTCGGCCCCCAGCTTCATCGTGCGGACCAGCACCGCCTCTGCCTCGGCCAGCGCGGCCATCAGATCGGCGGGGCGGTCGATCACGTCATGGCCGGCGGCGGCAAGCTCGACGAGCGTGTCGGGATGGACCGGCTCGGTCACGAGAACGCGCATGGCGTCTCCTTTCGGTCTTCTCAGATGGTGACGCGCACGAAGCTTTCGCGCAGCGCGTTGGACCAGGCCTCGGACATCGCCTTGAACTGGGGGTCCCCGGCCTCGATCCGGCGGCGCATGGTGACGCGGCAGTCGTCCGCCCGGATCACGGTCATGTCGAGCGGCATGCCCACCGACAGGTTCGAGCGCAGGGTCGAATCCATCGACAGCAGCACCGCCTTCTGCGCGTCGGCCAGGCTGGTCGTCGGCTTCACCACCCGGTCGAGGATCGGCTTGCCGTATTTGTGCTCGCCGATCTGCAGGAAGGGCGTGTCTTCGGTCGCCTCGATGAAGTTGCCTTCGGGATAGATCAGGAACATGCGCATCGCGCCGCCCGCCCGCTGGCCGGCGACGATCATCGAGGCCGAGGTCGAGACCTTCGAGGCCTGCATCTTCTCGTCGATCGACTGGCGCACGCCCGACAGCGTGTCGCCGATGATCTGCGCGACCTTCAGCATGGTCGGCGCCAGCATGATCGAGGTATGGGCCGTCGCATCCTCGTCCTCGATCGCCTCGCGCAGCTTGGCGATGGTGGTCTGGGTGACCGACAGCGAGCCCGCGGTCAGGATCGCGATCACCCGCTCTCCCGGCTGCTCGAAGACGAAGGTCTTCTTGTAGATCGCGATATTGTCCAGCCCGGCGTTCGTCCGTGTGTCGGACAGAAGCACCATGCCCTCGTCAAGCAGAAGGCCCACGCAGTACGTCATTGATAGTCCCCGAAGCGCGCCCTGCCCGACCCCACGGACAGGTGCGGCGCGACCCTATTGCTGGACGGCCGCGACCGCAACCGCCACATCGAGCGTCTCTCCGATCTGGCCCAGCGCCACGCCGCGGATCGGTGCCGCATCGCGGGCGTCGAAGCCGGAACCCAGCCGGATGTAGCGTTCGTCCGGGCAGCAGGCATTGGCCGCATCGAAGCCCACCCATCCCAGACCGTCGATGAAGATCTCCGCCCAGGCATGGGCGGCGTCATGGCTTGCTCCTTCGGCATCGGCCAGAAGGTAGCCCGAGACATAACGCGCGGGGATGAACATCGCCCTAGCGGCGGCGATCATCGCATGGGCATGGTCCTGGCAGACGCCCTCGCCCAGCGCCAGCGCCTCGGCGGCGGTGGTATGGGCCTCGGTCGCGCCGGGGACATAGGCGATGGCCTCGCTGACCGCGGCGGACAGGCGGTGCGCGAAATCGAGCGTGTCGCGGGCCTTGGCCTTCGCCGTCTCGCCCATCGCGGTCAGCGCCGCATCGGCGCGGGTCGGATGGGTCTCGCGCAGCCAGGCCTCGGGCGGCACCTGCTCGCGGAAGCCGCGCAGCACGCCCGCCATGTCGGTGGTGGTCACCTCGCCGGTGACGCGCACGGTGATCTCGTCCACCGGGCCCTTCACCGACCAGCTTTCGATCACGTCGCCCGAGCCGTCGCGGAAGCGCGCGCCCATGGCTCCGCCGTCGACGGCGATCTTCCACTGGATCGCCCGCTGCCCGTCGCAGGCCGAGGGCGTCAGGCGCAGGCTCTGCACCGCCGCGCGGATCGGCGCGTCATAGCGGTAGGTCGTCACATGGCTGACGGTCAGGATCATTGCGCCTCTCCGGTCAGGTAGACACCGCTCACCGAGGCCGACAGCGTGCCGATCTTGCCGATGAAGCGGGTGAGGAACTCATGTAGGCCTTCCTCGAAGATGTCGTCGACGGTCATCTCGGACAGCTCGCCCAGCAGGCTGCGGGCCTGGCTCTGCACCGGGCTCGAGGCGCGGTAGTTCCGCGCGAGCCGGTCGAGATGGCTGACGACGCCGTCGACCGAGGTGATCAGCGAGCGCGGCGACATCGGGTTCAGGATCAGGAAATGCGCGATCTTCGCCGCGGTGATCTCGCCGCCATAGGCCCAGTGGAAGGCACGGTGCGAGGACATGGCGCGCAGCAGCGTCTGCCACTGGTAGGTGTCGAGGCCCGAGCCCACGAATTCCACCCGCGGCAGCAGGACGTAGTATTTCACGTCCAGCATCCGCGCCGTCGCGTCGCCGCGTTCCAGCTTGTAGCCGAGGTTCAGGAAGTCCCAGCCGTCAGAGCGCAGCAGGGTCGAGTCGATGGCGCCGCGGACCAGCGCGCAGGTGCGCAGGGTCCATTCGGTCAGCCGCGAGAGCTCCAGTTCGCTGCGCGGGCGGCGTTCCAGCTGCTTCAGCTCCTGGAAGGCCGAGTTCAGCGCGTCCCAGACCTGGCTGGTCATCGCGGTGCGCACGATGCGCGCGTTCTCGCGGGCGCGGCCGATGCAGGTCGCGACTGACGAGGGGTTCTCCTTGTCGAAGAACAGGTAGCTTTCGATGTTGCGCTGCACCGGGTCGCCATACTTGTGCTGGAAGCCCTCGGCGGTGCCCGAGGCCTGCAGCAGGCTGTCCCATTCGCTGCGGTAGCCATGCCCGGCCGAGGGCAAGAGCGCGATGCGCCCGCCCACTTCCAGCAGGCGCGCCATGGTCTCGGCCCGCTCCATGTAGCGACCAATCCAATAGAGGTTGTCGGCGGTTCTGCTCAGCATGTCCGTTACTCCGCCAGAACCCAGGTGTCCTTGACCCCGCCACCCTGGCTGGAGTTCACGACGAGCGATCCCTCCTTCAGCGCGACGCGGGTCAGCCCGCCCGGAACAAGCTCGATCCGCTCGCCCACCAGGCAGTAGGGCCGCAGGTCGACATGGCGCGGCGCCACGCCCTCGTCCACGAAGGTGGGCACGGTGGACAGCGCCAGCGTCGGCTGGGCGATGTAGTTCTCGGGGTCGGCGATGATGCGCTCGCGGAAGCTCGCGATCTGTTCCTTGGTGGACTTCGGCCCCACCAGCATCCCGTAGCCGCCCGAGCCATGGACCTCCTTCACCACCAGCTCGCCGAGGTTCGCCAGCACATGCTTCAGGTCGTCGGTCTTGGCGCACTGCCAGGTCGGCACGTTTTCCAGGATCGGCGTCTCGCCCAGGTAGAAGCGGATCATCTCGGGCACGAAGGTATAGACCGCCTTGTCGTCGGCCACGCCCGCGCCCGGCGCGGAACAGATCGTCACACCGCCCGAGCGATAGACATCCATCAGCCCCGGCACACCCAGCATCGAGTCGGGACGGAAGCAGAGCGGGTCGATAAAGGCGTCGTCGATCCGGCGATAGATCACGTCGAGCTTCTTCGGCCCTTCGGTGGTGCGCATCCAGACGAAGCCGTCGCGCACGAAGAGATCCGCGCCCTCGACCAGTTCCACCCCCATCAGGTCGG
Organism: Frigidibacter sp. MR17.14; assembly: GCF_037095735.1. Taxonomy (NCBI): domain Bacteria; kingdom Pseudomonadati; phylum Pseudomonadota; class Alphaproteobacteria; order Rhodobacterales; family Paracoccaceae; genus Frigidibacter; species Frigidibacter sp. MR17.14. The sequence goes on from NZ_JBAWKD010000003.1 coordinate 483,345, forward strand.
CAAGGAACGAGTGTTCGTAATAGGCCGAGTTGAAATGGCCAGGCGTCAGGATCGCGATCGTGGGCTCGCGGTCGCATTTCGCCGGCGCCACCGAGGCGAGCGTGCGGCGCAGCAGTTCCGCATAGCCGTCGACCGGCTCGATCCGGTTCGCTTGGAAGAGGCCCGGGAACATCCGCATCATGATCTCGCGGTTCTCCAGCATGTAGGAGACACCCGAGGGCGTGCGGCAGTTGTCCTCCAGCACGTAGAACTGGTCGGGACCGGTGCGGACAAGGTCGATGCCGACGATGTGGCTGTAGACCCCGCGCGGCGGGGTGAAGCCGACCACAGCCTTCTCATAAGCCTCGTTGCGGTAGACGAGGCGCGAGGGGATCTTGCCCGCCTTGATGATCTCGCCCCGCCCGTAGACGTCGGTGAGGAAGGCATTGAGCGCGCGGGCGCGCTGCTTGATGCCGCGTTCGAGCTTGCGCCATTCGTCCTGCGCGAAGACGCGCGGGAACATGTCGAAGGGGATCAGCCGGTCGGGATCGCCGCCCTCGCCGTAGACGGCGAAGGTGATGCCGATGCGGCGGAACAGCTCCTCGGCCTCGGCCTGCTTCATCTGCCGAAGCTCGGCGGGCATCTTGCCCATCCAGTCCTGCAGCTGGCGGTAGGGCACGCGCACCTCGCGGCCCTGGTACATCTCGTTGAAGTATTCGGTCGCCATGCGGCCGCCGCCCCCCTGCCGATCGTTCCGGTCACTGGCCCTGTTCGAGTCGGGCCTCTCCTCTCAGGTTTAGGCAGCGACCGGGGCAGAGGAAAGGGCAGCCGTCGAGGCTTCCTGCCGAGGCGCCCGGAACTGCGCCCGTTTATCATGCACTTGATCAATAAACGCGCAATCCCGTCGTGATGGGCCGCGACGCAGGGTCCACCGCGGGGTCCTGCCGCTGCCGGAACCGCACCCGCGCGACAGGGTTGCCCCCGGGACGGCCCTCGGCAGCCGTCCCGGGCGCGGCCCCGACCGCCGCCCCGACGCCCGTTCCGTGACCGCCAAAGGATCCAAGCCCGTGAGCCGCGCCCCCGTCCTGACCTTCACCGACCGCGGCATCCACTGCCCCGCGGGGGACTTCTACATCGACCCCTGGCGGCCGGTCGACCGGGCCATCGTCACCCATGCCCATTCCGACCACGCCCGGCCCGGCATGCGCCGGTATCTCGCGACGCCGCGCAGCCTTGCCGCGATGCGCCACCGTCTGGGCGAGATCGAGGCCGCGCCCCTGCCCTATGGCGAGCGGATGCGGATCGGCGCGGCCACGGTCTCGCTGCACCCCGCCGGGCATGTCCCGGGCTCGGCGCAGGTCCGGGTCGAGGTGGCGGGCGAGGTCTGGGTGGTCTCGGGCGACTACAAGACCGAGGAGGACGGGCTTTCGGAACCCTTCGAACCAGTCGCCTGCCATGCCTTCATCTCGGAATGCACCTTCGGCCTGCCGGTGTTCCGCTGGCGCCCGGAAGCCGAGCTGCGCGCCGAGATCGCCGGCTGGTGGGCAGCCTGTCGCGCCGAGGGCCGCACCGCGGTGATCGGCGCCTACTCGCTGGGCAAGGCGCAGCGGGTGCTGAACGCGCTCGACCCACAGGCGGGCCCGATCCTCACCCATGGCGCGGTCGAAGAGATGTGCCGCGTCCTGCGCGCCGAGGGCGTGCCGCTGCCGCCCACGACCCGGGTGACGCCCGAGGTGACGCGCAAGACGCACCCCGGCGCGATCGTGGTGGCGCCGCCCTCGGCGCTCGGCACGCCCTGGGCGCGCCGCTTCGGGCCGACCTCGCAGGCCTTCGCCTCGGGCTGGATGCGGCTGCGCGGGATCCGCCGCCGCCGCGCCGTCGACCGCGGCTTCGTGATGTCGGATCATGCCGACTGGGACGGGCTCAATGCCGCGATCCGCGCCACCGGGGCCGAGCGCGTCTTCGTCACCCACGGCTACACCCAGCCCTTCCGCCGCTGGCTTGAAACGCAGGGCTACGAGGCCGGCATCGTCGCCACGGACTGGCAGGGCGAAGAGGCGGACACCGCCCCGGAGGACAGCGCATGAGCCCGCGCGCGGACGGGGGCGCTGCCCCCGCGGCCTTCGGCCTTCCCCCGGGATATTTTCACCAGTGCGAAAAGCGGAAGATCTTGCTGCTTTCGCACTGGCTCAAATATCCCGGGGGTGAGCGGGCGCAGCCTACGAGGGGGCAGCGCCCCCTCTCGCGAGGCTGGCCATGAAGCGCTTCGCCCGCCTCTTCGCCGCCCTCGACACCACCACCCGCACCTCAGAGAAGGTCGCGGCGCTTGCCGCCTATTTCCGCGAGGCGCGCGAACCCGACCGGCTCTGGACCATCGCGCTGCTCTCAGGCCGGCGGCCGAAGCGTGCCGTCACCTCGACCCGGCTTGCGGAATGGGCCGCAGAGGTCGCAGGCCTGCCCGCCTGGCTCTTCGAGGAAAGCTACGCAGTCACCGGCGACCTCGCCGAGACCATCGCCCTGATCCTGCCCGAGGCATCTTCCGGGGCGGACCTCTCCCTTTCCGACTGGATCCAGCGGATCCGGGCGCTGCCCCGGCTGGACGAGGCCGAGCGGCGCGCTGAGGTGCTGGCCGCCTGGGGGCAGCTCGACGGCACCGAGCGCTTCCTGTTCAACAAGCTTCTGACCGGCGGCTTCCGCATGGGCGTCGCGCAAGGCCTGATGGTGCGCGCGCTGGCCGAGGCGACGGGGCGCGACGAGCCGGACCTCGCCCTGCGCCTGATGGGCGACTGGTCGCCCGACAGCACCAGCTTCGCCGCCCTCGTGCTGTCCGAGAACCCCGCCGCCGACCTGTCGCGGCCCTATCCCTTCTGCCTCGCCCATCCGCTCGAAGCCGCACCCGAGAGCCTTGGCGCGCCCGCCGACTGGGCGGCCGACTGGAAATGGGACGGCATCCGCGGCCAGGCAGTGCTGCGCGAGGGCGCTTTCGCGCTCTGGTCGCGGGGCGAGGAGCTGGTGACCGACCGCTTCCCCGAGCTTTCCGAACTCGCCGACCGTCTGCCGCAGGGCACCGTCGTCGATGGCGAGATCCTCGTCTGGAAGGACGGCCGCCCCCTGCCCTTCGCCGCCCTGCAGCCCCGCATCGGGCGCAAGACGGTAGGCCGAAAGCTGCTGTCAGAGGCGCCGGTGATCCTGATGGCCTATGACCTGATGGAGCACGAGGGCCGCGACATCCGCGACCTGCCCTTCGCCGAGCGTCGGGCGCGGCTGGAAGCGATCGCCGCCACCGTCCCCGACACCGCGCCCTTCCGCCTGTCGCCCCTGATCGCCTTCGACGACTGGCCCGCGCTCGCCGCCCTGCGCGAGACCGCCACGGCGCGCGCGGCCGAGGGCGTGATGCTGAAATCCCGCGCCTCGCCCTATCACACCGGGCGCAAGCGCGGCGACTGGTGGAAATGGAAGGTCGACCCGATGAGCCTCGACGCCGTGATGGTCTATGCCCAGGCCGGGCACGGGCGGCGCGCGAACCTCTACACCGACTTCACCTTCGCGCTCTGGGACGGCAACGATCTCGTGCCGGTCACCAAGGCCTATTCCGGTCTGACCGATGCCGAATTCGCCGAGATCACCCGCTGGGTGGGCAAGCACACGCAGGAGCGCTTCGGCCCGGTGCGCCGGGTGGTGCCGGACCTCGTGTTCGAGATCGCCTTCGAAGGCATCCAGCGCTCGACCCGCCACAAGTCGGGCATCGCGCTGCGCTTTCCGCGCATGGTGCGCTGGCGGCGCGACAAGCCCGCCGCCGAGGCCGACACGCTGGACGCGGCCGAGGCGCTGCTGGCGTCCCGCGCCTGACGTCCCGCGTCTTGGGCATCGTGGCCAGACCTTGCGCCCCGCCGCCCCCAATGCCTAAGTCGGGAACAACGCGTCACGTGAAAGAGGTCCCCGATGATCCGCCAGCCCCAGCCGCTCTTCGATGCCAATGCCAGCGCCGGCGGCGCCTTCGGCACCCTGCCGGAATGGGACCTGAGCGATCTCTACCCCGCGCCCGATGCCCCCGAATTCACCCGCGACATGACCTGGCTGGAAGCCGAATGCGCCAGCTTCGCCGATGCCTACGAGGGCAAGCTGGCCGGTCTTTCCGCGGAGGATATGCTGACCTGCATCCGGCGCTACGAGAAGATCGACGTCGTGGCCGGGCGGATCATGTCCTACGCCGGCCTGCGCTACTACCAGAACACCATGGACGCCGCGCGCGCCAAGTTCATGGCCGATGCGCAGGACCGCATGACCGCCTTCACGACGCCGCTCGTGTTCTTCAGCCTTGAATTCAACCGGATCGATGATGCGGTCTACGAGGCGGCGATGGCGGCCAATGCCGATCTGGCGCGCTATCGCCCGGTGCTGGACAGGATGCGCGCGATGCGCCCCCACCAGCTGTCGGACGAGCTGGAGAAGTTCCTGCACGACCAGTCGACCGTCGGCTCGGCCGCCTGGAACCGGCTCTTCGACGAGACGATGGCCGGCCTGATGTTCGAGGTCGAGGGCGAGCCCGAGGCGCTGAACCTCGAAGCCACGCTGAATCTGCTGTCGGAACAGGACCGCGCCCGGCGCGAGGCGGCCTCGCGCGCGCTGGCGAAGGTCTTCGGCGCCAACATCAAGCTCTTCGCCCGCGTCCACAACACGCTGGCCAAGGAGAAGGAGATCGAGGACCGCTGGCGCAAGATGCCCTCGCCCCAGTACGGCCGGCACCTGTCGAACCATGTCGAGCCCGAGGTGGTCGAGGCGCTGCGCAATGCCGTGGTCGCGGCCTATCCGCGGCTGTCGCACCGCTATTACCGGCTGAAGGCCAAGTGGCTGGGGCTGGAAAAGCTGCAGGTCTGGGACCGCAACGCGCCCCTGCCGCAGGAAGACCCGGCGCCGGTGACGTGGGACCGGGCGCGCGACATGGTGATGGGCGCCTATGCGGGCTTCGACCCCGAGATGGCGACGATCGCCGAGCCGTTCTTCGACAAGGGCTGGATCGATGCGGGCGTGAAGCCCGGCAAGGCGCCCGGCGCCTTCGCGCATCCGACCGTGACCGAGGTGCATCCCTACGTGATGCTGAACTACCTTGGCAAACCGCGCGACGTGATGACGCTGGCGCATGAACTGGGCCACGGCGTGCACCAGGTGCTGGCGGCGGGCCAGGGCGAGATGCTGTCCTCGACCCCGCTCACCCTGGCGGAAACCGCGAGCGTTTTCGGCGAGATGCTGACCTTCCGCGCGCTGCTGGCGCAGGCGAAGACCCCCGGCGAGCGCAAGACGCTGCTCGCCGGCAAGGTCGAGGACATGATCAACACGGTCGTGCGCCAGATCGCCTTCTACGATTTCGAGTGCAAGCTGCACGCCGCCCGCCGCGAAGGCGAACTGACGCCCGAGGACATCAACGCGCTGTGGATGTCGATCCAGGGCGAATCCCTGGGCGATGCCTTCGAGTTCATGGAGGGCTACGAGACCTTCTGGTCCTACATCCCCCACTTCGTGCATTCGCCCTTCTACGTCTATGCCTATGCCTTCGGCGACGGGCTGGTGAACGCCCTCTACGCCGCCTACGAGGACGGGCTGCCGGACTTCCAGGCCAAGTATTTCGAGATGCTGAAGGCCGGCGGCTCGAAGCACCACAAGGAGCTGTTGGCGCCCTTCGGCCTCGACGCCTCGGACCCGGCGTTCTGGGACAAGGGCCTGTCGATGATCGAGGGGATGATCGACGAGCTAGAGGCCATGGAAGCCTGAGGCGCCCCCCGGGCGGCGCAGTGCCGCCCGGACCCGCACCGGGGGAGCCCAGCCGCCCCCTGCGGCACCCTGCCCTGCGCGGCCGCTGTCGTCGATCCCGTCGACCGGGTGCCGCCATTGCCGTCTTGGCATGGCGGGCCGGGACTTTCCTGTGCAAGGCGCGAGACCACGGGCGCTCTTGCCCATGAACGCCCCGCGGGGCAGAGGCGGATCGATGGTGCCGCACCGCGAGATCGCACTGGCCGTCGCCATGAAGACGGACGTCGTGCAGACATCGCCCGTGGCTGCGGCGACCCGGTCCGGTTTGAATTCCACGTCGCGGTACTTCCCCGGCTCGCATCGGACGCTGCGCATCGCCCGATACGGTGGCCCCCAGGCCGGCGACCGTTCCGGGACGAGATCGCCCGCGAGCGCCGGCAGCGCCCGGCCTCTCGCGCCCTGGCCTGCACTCCCCGGCAACTGCGTCGGCGCCCCGCGATCACTGGTCGCTTGCCAGCCCCTCGCGTCGGAACGGCACCGCGCGTCAGCGTGGCCGCGGGGGAGCTGGACCCCCGCCCCCCGGGAACCAGACAGGCCGCGCCGAACCACGTCTTCCCAGCACGAGCGCGGAGGAACCCCTTCCGCCGGATCGTGCGCCGGCAATATTCCCGCGCGCTGCCGAACAACGGGTGCCTCGCCGGGACAGAGCGCACGCGGGAGGACCGCGTAAGCCGGCCAAGCGTCCCGCGCCGCACGCAGAGCACCGGGCCGCCCGGCCACAGGACACCGGCCTTCACGGCACTCTCGCGAAGCCCAAGGCCTCCACGGCAGCTTTCGCCGCGGCCCACGCCATTCGCTTCCGGGCGCTCGCCGCCGGTGCGCCAGCTTCATCGGGATGCCGAGCGGCGCCAGCCTCTGCTGGGGTCACGGGCGCACGATGCGCCCTACAGTTGCCGTGGCCGCCGGTCGAAGGGCACCGGCGAAGCGCGGGCACCCGGGCCCGGCTCTCAACCCTCGACGCGCTGGCCCTGACGCATCGGCATGCGGTCGATCGTGTCGAGCAGCGTCTCGATCGCGATCGGGCGGGCCTCGTCCATCTTCACCCCGCCATCGAGGCCGACCAGCAGCATCCGGAACCCCTCGACGCCGAAGCCGGTGCGCAGGCGACCTGCGGCCTCGGGCGCGGTGTCGCTCAGCACGACGATCCGCCGTTCGGCCAGCGCGGCCGACCGGGCCTGCAGCGCGGCCATCGCCGCGCGATACTGCGGATCGTCGGCCGAAGGCGCGAAGATCAGCACCGGCCGCGCCTGCCAGCGGAAATCGTCGAGATCGCCCCGGTCAGGCGACAGGCTGCGCAACGGCGCGGCCTCGACGGACAGCGCGGTGGCGGCGAAAAGAACGGGTGTCAGCAGTCGGGACAGCAAGGGAGGCTCCTTCCGGGACAAGGTTCGGAAGGAAGACGTCGGGAGCGCGCGATCGGATCACCGCCCCGGTGCCGGCACCGCGGCCGGCCGGCGATCAGCCGCCCAGCGCCACCTCTGCCAGAAGGCCAAGGTGGTTCGACCCCAGCCCGGCGCCGAAGGGCTTCAGGCTGACCAGCCGCGCGCCGCCGCGCACGAACATGTTGTCGATCGGCACACCGGCCCAGCCCGAGCCTACCGGCCAGGTCGGCACCGGAACCCGCGCCGCCCGCAGGCCGCTTTCATCAAGCAGCGCCCGGTTCATCCGCCCCCAGGGCGCGGCATTGAAATCGCCCGCCACCAGCACCGGGCCGGCGATGTCATGCAGCAGGTCCTGCACCTGTTCCGTGGTGCGGATCGCGGGCTCCAGCGTCCAGGGCTTCAGCGCCTGCAGCGCCGCCAAGGTCAGCACGCGGCCGTCGCCCAGCTCGACCTGCGCCTCGCGCAGCCGCCCGTCCCATTGCGCGGGCACCCGGCCCGAAGGCTCGCCCGAGAACGGCAGCTTCGACAGGATCACCACGTTGCAGGCCCGGTCGCAGCCCAACATGTTCGGATAGGTCCGCCGCAGCTCGGGCAGCGCCTTGCGCATCGCCTCGCTCTCGGCCAGCGCCACCACATCGGCGCCGCTGTCCTCGACCGCCTTGGCGATGCGGCCCGCATTCGCCTCGTTGGTGATCAGCGTGTTGAAGAACAGCACCCTGACCGCCACCTGCGCATCGCGCTGCAGCGGCAGCGAGCGCTGCAGGTGCCCCAGCATGAACCAGCCCGCGAAGCCGGCAACGACCAGACCGGTCACAAGCCCGATCCGCCAGGCGCCCAGCACCCCGGCCACGATCGACAGCAAGAGGCCTGCCAGCAGGAATTGCGGCGCGAGGCTGTCGAGGATCCGTGCCAGCGCCGAGACCGGAAGCGTGTCCCCGATCATCCCCGGCACCACGCCCCCCGCAAGCGACAGCGCCGCCAGACAGAGCACGGCACCGATCAGGCGCTGGCGGAAGGTGTTCATCATGCGTCGCCCCTTTTCCGAACATTCCCCCGGCGCGTGGCCTCCGCCGGGGCGCGCGCCAACCTAAGCATCACGCCCCCGCGCGCAACCGCTGCCGCGGGGGCGCGGCGGACATTGGCCGATCACGATCGCGCGCCCTTCGCCAAAACCGGGGCCCCCGCAGCGCTTGCGGGATTGCCGGCATCCGCGCGCAGAAAGCGAAACCGCCTTGCGGGCCTGCCTTCTGGGATGATGACCCCCTCGCGCTCCGCGTCGCGTTGGCCGCGGAGCGCAGGCCCCCGGCGACCGGCATCCTGAGCGCCCGATGCGCGATCCGGCGTGGTGGGGAGGCCTCGGCGAGGCAGCACGCAAAGCGATGACGCACCGCGAGAGAGGGAGGAGAGCTGCGCGACCGGGCCATGCCCGGAGGGGCAACCGGCAGCGGCGCGGCGGGGTGCGACCCGGCGCACCGGCCCATGACATGACGGGCACGGCGCTGCGATGCACCGCGCAACAGTCGCGAACGCCCCGCGTCCGAACGCGACGGGGCCGCGCTGGTGGCGCGGCCCCTCGGGTCTGTCCTGCCTCGGGCGCGGCGCCCGGGCATCAGGCGGTGGCGAGCATGCCGCGGTCGCGGGCCAGCTCCTGCATCCGCTTCTGCAGCTTCTCGAAGGCGCGCACCTCGATCTGGCGGATCCGCTCGCGGCTGACGTCGTATTGCGACGACAGATCCTCGAGCGTGGCCGGGTTCTCGGTCAGGCGGCGCTGGACGAGGATGTCCTTCTCGCGGTCGTTCAGCACGTCCATCGCGCCCGCCAGCAGCTCGCGCCGCGCCTCGAGCTCGTCGCGCGCCTCGAAATCGCCGGCCTGGTCGGCGCTCTCATCCTCGAGCCAGTCCTGCCACTGCGTCGCGCTGTCGCCGTCCGAGCCCACCATCGCGTTCAGCGAGGCGTCGCCCCCCGACAGCCGGCGGTTCATCGCGATGACCTCGTCTTCCGAGACGTTCAGGTCCTTGGCGATCTGCGCGACGTTTTCGGGGCGCAGGTCGCCCTCTTCCAGCGCGCCGATCTTCGACTTGGCTTTGCGCAGGTTGAAGAACAGCTTCTTCTGCGCCGAGGTGGTGCCCAGTTTCACCAGCGACCACGAGCGCAGGATGTATTCCTGGATCGCGGCGCGGATCCACCACATCGCGTAGGTCGCCAGACGGAAGCCCTTTTCGGGATCGAAGCGCTTCACCGCCTGCATCAGGCCGACGTTGGCTTCGGAAATCACCTCGGCCTGTGGCAGTCCATAGCCGCGGTAGCCCATCGCGATCTTGGCGGCGAGGCGAAGGTGGCTGGTCACCAGACGGTGGGCGGCGCCCGCGTTCTGGTTTTCGACCCAGTTCTTCGCCAGCATGTATTCCTCTTCCGGCTCCAGCAGCGGGAACTTGCGGATCTCCTGCAGGTAGCGGTTCAGACCCTGTTCGGGGCTGGGGGCGGGAAGGTTGGCATAGGTGCTCATGTCTGCCCTTTCCGGGGCGCCCGTGCGACGCAGCGCCCCCTGTTAGCCGTCCGATCATCGGCACGGCACGTTACACAAAGATTACCCGGTTCTTAAATCCGTCCTAAACCGCGGCGCCGGGGCCGCTTCGTCGGATCCTCGATCAGGCAACGCCCCCAGCCCGGATCGGTTCGATACATGGGTGCGTGAACATTTCAACTGAAGATGAACTAAACCGCAGAGTTTAGCAAGCGGATTCGTCCGGGCTGACGCGAACGTCAGCTGTGCGGGCCCGCACCTGACGGCTTCGTCAGGGAACCGGGATCCGCGAAACGCAGCCAGACCAAGGGGATCAGAGCAGCGGCCCGACCGTGGCGACGAGATTGCAGGCCATCCGCCGCGGCAGGCCCCAGGCGCGGATCAGCTCGGGGTCGACGCGCTGGCTGTCGTCGAGCCACTCCTCGAACCGCACCCGCAGCGCCGCGGCCAGCGCCACGTCATGGGCCAGAAGGCTGTTCTCGTAATTCAGCTCGAAGCTGCGCCGGTCCATGTTGGCCGAGCCGACGACGATGCCCTGCATGTCGGCGACCAGCACCTTGGCGTGCAGAAGCCCGGGGCGGTATTCGTAAAGCTCGACCCCGGCCGAGATCAGCGGGCGGTAGTAGCTGCGGCTGGCGAGGCCCACGGTGCGGCTGTCGTTGCGCTCGGGCAGGATCATCCGCACCCGCACCCCCCGCACCGCCGCCGCGCAGATCTGCTGGTGCAGCGCCTCGTTCGGCACGTAATAGGGCGTGACGATCAGCAGATCGCGCTGCGCGGTGGCGATCACCGCCTGGAACAGGTCCGACACCGCCTTCTTGTTCATCCCCGGGCCAGAGCCCACCGCGATCGCCGTCACCCGCCCCTCGGGCCCGCCGTCGGCATCGTGCATCGGCTCTGCCAGAAGCTCGTCGATGGTCTCATAGGCATGGGTGGCCCAGTCGGCCGCGAACAATTGCTGGTGCTGCCAGACCACCGGCCCGGTCATCCGCACCATGATGTCGACCCAGGGCGCGAAACGCGGCTTGATCGCGAAGGCCGGGTCGGCGCAGTTCTGGCTGCCGGCATAGGCGATGTGGTTGTCGATCACCACGATCTTGCGGTGATTGCGGATATCGATGCGGCTGATCGACAGCCGCAGCCGCGGGAAGCTGATCGCGAAGGCCCGCGTGCACTGCACCCCCGCCGCACGCATCCGTCCCCAGGTGGCAGAGCCCGCGAACTTGCGCGCCCCCAGAGCGTCGACCATCACCCGGCAGGTGACGCCGCGCCCGGCGGCGCGGATCAGCGCCTCGGCCACGCGCTCGCCGTTGCGGTCGTTCAGCCAGATGTAGAACAGCAGGTGGCAGTGGCGTTGCGCGACGTCGATGTCCTCGACCAGCCGGTCGATGAAGCTGTCGCTGTCGCGCATCATCGCGATGCGGTTGCCGGGCAGCGGGCGAAAGCCGTTGGCGGCGGCGGCGCGGGCGAAGGCGGGGCGGTAGGGCTCCGGGATCGGCGCCTCGCCGGGGGCCGAGGGCGGCTCGGGCGGCAGGGCGGCCAAGGCCTCGGTCATCCGCTGGATCTTGCCGCGGCTGATGCGGACCTCGCCCACGAGGAAATACAGGCCCACACCGACGAAGGGCAGACCCACCACCACCAGCACCCAGGCCATGCGCGCGGCCGGCTCGCGGTCCTCGCGGGCCAGAACCCGCATCAGGGTCAGCGCCTGAAGCAGGAAGTGCAGGACCACCGACCATTGGAACGAACTGAGCATGATCCCCCTGCATCCCTGTTCCGCGCCAACCCCGTGACGACGGGGCGGTTCCCCGCGCAGTCCCGGGCGCCGACGATTTGCGCTCGCGGCGGCGTCCCACGCAGTCGCGGCCCCGTCCACGAACCCTTTCGTGGTCGAATGTCCCTGTCCAGACAATGGGATCAGAAGTGCGCGTTCAACTGTTTGCTGCGACACTCGCCGCCTGCGCCCCAAGTGTCGGCTCCACGGAAATCACGACCGTGCGCGCCTGCGGCCTGATGCAGCCCGGCCCGCCGCTGGTCGGAGCGGGGTCCTTGGCGACGCGCAGCGGGCTTCAGGGTCACGCGCGATGCACGCCTTCATTCACCGCGCGGGGCCCTGCACGGTCCCCGGACCGCATTCGGTGAAAGCGGGCAAGCTCGCCTCGCCGGACGCCCGGCCCGCACCCGTCCTTCGGTCGCGGTCCCTGTCGCCGTCCGAGGTTCCGCAATCGACGGCGCGCGCTCGCCCCCCGGCAGATCCTTGCCCCGCTGGCCGCCGACGTTCGGGCGACCGTCCGCCAGCCCGTGACCTGCGGCGCAGCGGCCGACGGCGACCGGTCAATCGGCTTCGGCACGAGCCGCCGGCCAGCGGTGGCGACGGGCTGCGACGGCGGGTCTTCGGCGACGTCGTCCCTGGCAGTCTGACCGTCACGGTCGGTGCCGCGCTGCCGCCGCCTTTTTCTCTGGTCGCGCTGCCGGCGACCAGCGGTCTGGACGCGCTGGCACCGGGGCACCATCGGGCGAAGCGCGGCGGCAGGGGCCGCGCCCTCAGCGCGGGCTCACTCGGGCGCGGCCTCGGCCAGCAGATCTGTCAGCGCCGCCATGTCTTCGGGCAGCGGGCTTTCGAAGCGCATCTCCTCGCCGGTCACCGGGTGGCGGAAGCCCAGCGTCGCGGCATGCAGCGCCTGGCGCGGGAAGGCTTCGACCGCCTCGGCCCGCTCGGCCCCCAGCGCGGTGGCCGAGACCTTGCGCCGCCCGCCATAGGTCTGGTCGCCCAGAAGCCCGTGCCCGCAATAGCTGAGGTGGACTCGGATCTGGTGGGTGCGGCCGGTTTCCAGCCAGCAGTCCAGCATCGCGACCGGTCCCGCCCAGGCCTCGACCACGCGGGCGCGGGTCACGGCGTGGCGGCCCTCTTCCCAGACCACCGCCTGGCGCTGGCGGTCGGTGCGGTGGCGGGCAAGGTTGGTGGCGATGCGCAGGATGCCGCCCGCCTCGAAGCTGACGCCTTTCAGCCCGCGCAGCCGCGGATCGGCGCGGTCGGGCACGCCGTGGCAGAGCGCGATGTAATGGCGCTCGACCGAGTGGTCCTCGAACTGCGCGGCAAGCCCGTGATGGGCGCGGTCGGACTTGGCGACGACCAGCAGCCCGGTGGTGTCCTTGTCGATGCGGTGCACGATCCCCGGCCGGCGGGCGCCGCCGATGCCCGACAGCGTGTCGCCGCAATGGTGCAGCAGCGCGTTGACCAGCGTGCCGCGCGGGGTGCCGGGCGCGGGATGCACGACCATGCCCGCGGGCTTGTCGATGACGATCAGGTCGGCGTCCTCGTAGACGACGCTCAGCGGGATGTCCTCGGCGACCGTTTCCAGCACCTCGGGTTCGCCCACGTCGATCTCGATCACGTCGCCGGGCGCGACCTTGGTCTTCTGTTCGGTCAGCACCGTGCCCTCGCGGGTCACCGCGCCCTCGGCGATCAGCTTGGCCAGCCGCGAGCGCGACAGGGACCATTCCTCTGGCACGGCCTGCGCCAGCGCCTTATCAAGACGCTGAGGCGCATCCTCGCCCAGAATGACGACGAGAGGGTCCCGTTCCGTGTCCAAGTCCGACGCTCCAGAAAGCCTGCTGCCGCCCGAACTGAGGTTCCTCAAGATCCTCGTCTCGGCGCTGGCGGGTGTGATGATCGTGGGGCTTCTAGCCATCGTGGCGCTGCTTGTCATCCGCTTCTCGTCCGCGCCCGAGGTGCCGCGCCTGCCCGAGGCGGTGGTGCTGCCCGATGACGCCAAGGCGAAGGCCGTGACCTTCGGCACCGGCTGGTATGCGGTGGTGACCGATCAGGACGAGATACTGGTGTTCGACGCAGGGTCTGGCGAGATCACCCAACGTGTGAAGATCGCCCCCTAAAGCCCCCACATCGCTGGCATTCCCACCTCGACCGAGGTGCCGGCCGGATCGCGGCAATAGAGCGAACGCGCCCCCGAGGGCCAGAGGTGGTCAAGCTCGATCGCGACACCTTGGGCCAGCAGATGACGGTGCCAGTCGTCGATCTCGGCCAGCGTCTCGGCGCGGAAGCAGACATGGCCGGGGCCTGTCGCGCCGTGGCGGGGGATCGCGATCTTCGGGTCGGGGCGGGCCGAGACCTCGGGGTCGAAGATCAGCAGCATCTGCGAACCGCAGCGCAGGAACACCAGCCGCCCGGGCACCTTCTGCACGACCTCCAACCCGAAGACGCGGGTGTAGAAATCCTGCATCGCATCGAGATCCGTGGCGTAAAGCACGGTTTCCAGAATGCCGTCCGCGCGCATGGCTTTCCCCTCAGGCACCGGGGCGGATCACGCCCCCTTCGGTCACGATCAGGTCGAGCGGCTGGTCGGTGGCCTCGATCGGCACCTCCTCGACCTCCTGCGCGGCCCAGGCGAAGCCGATGGCGATCACCGGGCCCTTCGCGCGCAGCCGTTCCAAGGTACGGTCGTAGAAGCCGCCGCCATAGCCCAGCCGATAGCCGCGCCAGTCGAAGGCCAGCATCGGCACGATCAGCACGCTGGGCAACAGCCAGTCGCCGCTTTCCGGGATCAGCGCGCCGAAATCGCCGGGCACCATCGGTACCTCGGGCGTCCACTCGCGGAAGAGAAGCGGCAGCCCCTCGCCCTCGATCACCGGCACCACGATGCGGCTGCCCTGCCCGCGCGCCAGATGCGCGGCCATGGCGGGACGGGGATCGATCTCGGTGCGGATCGGCATGTAGCCTGCCATCACCTGCCCCACGCAGGGCGCGAGCACCGAATAGAGCCGGGTCGAGGCGCGTTCCAGTGCCTCGCCCTGCCCGGCGGCATGGGCCGCCTTGCGGGCGGCGAAGGCGGCGCGGCGGGTCGCGGCCTTGGCTTCGAGAAGATCGGTCACAGCAGGATCACCGTTGCAAGGCCAAGGAAGGCGAAGAAGCCCACGACATCTGTCATCGTGGTGACGAAGGTGCCTGAGGCCAGCGCCGGGTCGAGGTCGAACCAATCGAGCGCCAGCGGGATCAGCGTGCCCGCCAACGCCGCCACGATCAGGTTCACCACCATCGCGATCGCGATCACGAGGCCCAGAAGCGGCAGCCCGTAGACCCCCCAGCCGACCGCGCCCATGATCACCGCGAAGAGAAACCCGTTGATCGCGCCCACCATCGCCTCGCGCCGCACCACCCGGCCGGCATTCGAGCGGGTGAGGTTGCGCGTCGCCAGCGCCCGCACCGCGACGGCCAGCGACTGGGTGCCCGCATTGCCACCCATCGAGGCCACGATCGGCATCAGCGCCGCCAACGCCACCAGCGACTGGATCGTGCCCGAGAATTGAGAGATCACGAAGGCCGAGAGATTGGCGGTCAGCAGGTTGATCAAGAGCCAGGGCGTGCGCTGGCGCACCGTCTCGCGCACGCCGTCCGAGATCGAGCTTTCCTCGCCGACACCGGCGAGGCGCAGCACGTCTTCCTCGTGTTCCTCGTCGAGCACGTTCATCGCGTCGTCGATGGTGATCACGCCCACCAGCCGGTCGTCGTCATCGACCACCGGGGCCGAGATCAGGTGATACTGGTTGAAGGCATAGGCGACGTCGCCTTCCTCTTGCAGGACGTGGAAGGTGCGGAAGCTGTCCTCGAGGATGTCCTTCAGCGCCATGTCGCGGCGCGAGGCCAGGATCTTGCCCAAGGTCGCATGGCCCACCGGGTGCTGGCGCGGATCCACCAGAACGACATGGTAGAACTGCTCGGGCAGCCAGTCGGCGGTGCGCAGCGAGTCGATGGCCTCGCCCACCGTCCAGTGCTCGGGCGCGGTGACGACCTCGCGCTGCATCAGGCGGCCGGCGGAATATTCGGGATAGGTCAGCGACTGCTCGACGGCGGCGCGGTCGCCCTCTTCCAGCGCCTCGAGGATGATTTCCTGCTGGGGCTCCTCGAGGTCCTGGATCAGGTCGACGACATCGTCCGATTCCAGCTCGCGCACGGCCTCGGTCAGGATCTCGCGCGGGAGGTATTCGATCACCTCCTCGCGGATCGACTCGTCGATCTCCGACAGCACCTCGCCGTCGATGCCGCGCGGCCAGATCTGCAGAAGATCGCGCCGCTCGTTCGGGCCGATCTGTTCGAGAAGGTCGGCGATGTCGGCGGCGTGCAGAGGCTCGGTCAGGGATTCGAGCCGGGCGGCATCGCCCTCCTCGACCGCCTCGAGGATCTCGCCGACAAGCGCGGCATCGAGCGCATAGTCCTCGTCCTCGCGCTCGGGATCCTCGATCTTCTGCTCGGCCATGGCGCCCCCTTCGGTCTTTGGCGCGGAGCCTAGCCGAGGGGGGCGGGAAGGACCAGTGCGGGCGCGGCATTGCGGCGAGGGCGCTTTGGGGCCGGGCGGCGCGGGGGGCTGCCTGCCCCCCGGTCTCCGGCTTGCGCCGGAGCCTCCCCCCGGGGATATTTGCGCCAATGAGAATGAGTTGGCGGAGGGCGTCTTGGCCGAGATCCTGATCGGAACCACGCTGGAGTTCACCGGCGATCCCTTCCTCGAGGGGCCGGAGGCGGCGCGGATCACCACGCGCGGCGGGGTGCTGGTCGAGGGCGGCCGGATCGCGGCCCTGGGCGACGGCGCGGCCCTGCGCGCGGCGCATCCGGGGGCGGTTGTGACCGATCTGGGCGACCGGCTGATCTCACCGGGTTTCGTCGATGCCCATGTGCATTACGCGCAGACCGCGATCATCGCGAGCTGGGGCAAGCGGCTGATCGACTGGCTGAACAGCTATACCTT
Organism: Frigidibacter sp. MR17.14; assembly: GCF_037095735.1. Taxonomy (NCBI): domain Bacteria; kingdom Pseudomonadati; phylum Pseudomonadota; class Alphaproteobacteria; order Rhodobacterales; family Paracoccaceae; genus Frigidibacter; species Frigidibacter sp. MR17.14. The sequence continues at coordinate 499,796 of NZ_JBAWKD010000003.1, forward strand.
CCCCGAAGAGATGCGCTTCGGCGACCCGGCCTATGCGGGGGACATCGCGGGGCGCTATCTCGACCTGGTGCTGGCAAACGGCACGACGACGGTCTGCAGCTATGCCACGATCCATCCCGAAAGCGTCGATGCGCTGTTCGGGGCGGCGCAGGCGCGGGGGATGCGGATCTATGCCGGCAAGACCTGCATGGACCGCAACGCCCCCGAGGGGCTGCGCGACACCCCCGCCCTTGCCTATGACCAGAGCCGGGCGCTGCTGGAGCGTTGGCACGGCGTCGACCGGCTGGGCTACGTCATCACGCCGCGGTTTTCGCCGACCTCGACACCCGAGCAGCTGATGGTGCTGGGCCAGCTGTGGCGCGAGCATCCCGACTGCCTGATGCAGACCCATCTGAGCGAGCAGACCGACGAGATCGCCTGGGTGAAATCGCTGTTCCCGCAGGCGCGCGACTATCTCGACACCTACGAGGCGCAGGGACTTCTGGGCCCGGGCGCGGTCTTCGGCCATGCGATCCATCTCGAGCCGCGCGAGCGGGCGCGGCTGCGCGAGGCCGGGGCGGCGCTGGTGCATTGCCCGACCTCGAACACCTTCATCGGCTCGGGCCTGTTCGACATGGGCGGGCTGAAGGCCGAGGGGCATCTGGTGGGGCTGGCGACGGACACCGGCGGCGGGTCGTCCTTCTCGATGCTGCGGACGATGGCGGCGGCCTATGAGCTGGGCCAGCTGCGCGGCCGGGCGCTGCATCCGGCCGAGCTGTGGTGGCTGGCGACCTGCGGATCGGCCGCGGCCCTGCGGGCCGGGGCGCGGATCGGGCGGCTGGCGGTGGGGATGGAGGCGGATCTGATCGCGGTGGACCTGGCCTCGACCCCCGCGATCGCGCAGCGGGCCGCGCGGGCCGGCGACGCCTGGGAGGCGATCTTCCCGACGATCATGATGGGGGATGACCGGGCCGTGGCCGGGGTCTGGGTCACCGGACAGCGGCTGCGCTGACCGCGGCCGGGGGCCAGAGCAGCCAGAGACGCCATCGCGGTGATGCGGATCGGGTGCCTCGCAGCTGTCACACCTTCGCTCTTTCAGGAGTTGCGTCCCGTCCCTTGCGATGACAGCCACCGACGTCAGAAACCTCTGATCCCAGCCCTCTGACGCCGGGTTTCCAGATCCGGCCACCTCGTTCCGACGGCAATTCCACGCTCTCGGAAGCTGGTGTCGCGAAGGGCCGGCGCGGGACCAGAGCGGTGGATTGACGGCGCGGGGCCTGCGGTCGATCATGCGGTGGAACGATCTATCCCCACGGCACCCATGACGGACGGACATGAATGAAGCGGGAGGATCTCGGTGACCTGATGGCCTTCCTCGCCGTCTGCGAAGCGCGCAGCTTCACCCGGGCCGCGGCGCGGCTGGGAACCTCGCAGAGCGCGCTGAGCCACACGGTCAAGCGGCTGGAGGAGCGCATGGACCTGCGGCTGCTGACGCGCACCACCCGCAATGTCATGCCGACGCCGGCGGGCGAGCAGCTGGCGGCCACGCTGCGTCCCGCGCTGGACGGGATCGAGGCGCAGCTCGCGGCGCTGAACGAGATGCGCGACCGCCCGGCGGGGCTGGTGCGGATCAATGCCTCGCACCATGCCGCGACCGAGATCCTCTGGCCGAAACTCTCGCCGCTGCTGGCCGCGCATCCCGACGTGCAGATCGAGATCGTGGTCGAGCAGCGCCTGACCGACATTGTCGAGGACCGCTTCGATGCCGGCGTGCGGCTGGGCGAGAGCGTCGAGAAGGACATGATCGCCGTGCGGATCGGCCCGGACCTGCGAATGCTCGCCGTGGCTGCGCCCGACTACTTCGCCCAGGCCGGACGCCCCGCAACGCCGCAAGAGCTGACACAGCACAACTGCATCAACCTGCGCCTGCAGACGCTTGGCGGGATCTACGCCTGGGAATTCGAGCAGGACGGCCGGCCGCTCAATGTCCGCGTCAGCGGTCAGGTCACCTCGAGCGATGTCGAGATCATCATCCGCGCCTGTCTCGACGGGCGCGGCATCGCCTGCCTGCCGGACTACCACCTGCGCGAGCATATCGCGGCCGGGCGGCTGGAACCGGTGCTCGAGGCATTCTCGCCGGCTTTCCCCGGCTATCACCTCTACTATCCCTCGCGCCGGCAGGCCTCGCCGGTCTTCGCGCTGGTGCTCGAGGCGCTGCGCCACCGCGGCTGACCGCGCGCCGCGGCGGGTCACATCGGCGTCATCGCGACCGGGATGCGGCCCGGGGCGTCGAACCGCGCGAACGCCCGCCCCGGCAGGGCCAAGTGGGGCCTCGGCGCGGCCGCGGCGGCCCGCGGCCGGGCCATTCATGCGGCAAAGAGATAACTGCAAGCGGCCCGACGGCATAGTCTTCGCCGCGCCGTCGACTATGTCACCGGTATCCCGCCCGGCCACGCCCCGCAGCGCGGCCCCAGCCAGACACTCAGGAACCCAGATGTCCCCACCCATCGCGTTCGAGATCCGCCGGCGCACGCTGCTGGCCTCTTCCGCCGCCGCCGCCATGTCGGTCGCGGCCCAGCGCCCCGCGGCAGCCAAGACGCCCGCCGTGCCCGCCCCCGAAACCCGGACCGTCACGCTGAACGTGAACGGCACCGCCCGGCAGATCGCCGTCGACACCCGCACCACGCTTCTCGACGCGCTGCGCGAGACCTTGCACCTGACCGGCACCAAGAAGGGCTGCGACCACGGGCAGTGCGGGGCCTGCACCTGCACGGTGAACGGGGCGCGGATCAACAGCTGCCTCAGCCTTGCGGTGATGCATGACGGCGACGAGATCGGCACGATCGAGGGGATCGGCACGCCCGAGGCGCTGGACCCGATGCAGGCGGCCTTCGTGAAGCACGACGGCTTCCAGTGCGGCTACTGCACCCCCGGCCAGATCCAGTCGGCACACGCGGTGCTGGACGAGATCCGCGCCGGCATTCCCAGCCATGCGACCGGCGACCTGACCGCCGCCATCGCCCTGACCGATGCCGAGATCCGCGAGCGGATGTCGGGCAACCTGTGCCGCTGCGGGGCCTATGCCAACATCCTCGCCGCCATCACCGAGGTCGCGGAGCAGGACGCATGAGAGCCTTCACCTACGAAAAGGCTGCCTCGCCGCAGGCCGCCGCCGCCCGTGCCGCAGAGGTCGAGGGCGCGACGTTCATCGCCGGGGGCACCAACCTGCTGGACCTGATGAAGCTCGAGATCGAGACGCCGGTCCACCTGATCGACGTGAACGGCACCGGGCTCGACACGATCACCGAGACCGCCGAGGGCGGGCTGAGGATCGGGGCGATGGTGCGCAACACCGCGCTGGCCGCCGATGCCCGCGTGCGGCGCGACTGGCCGGTGCTGACCCGCGCGCTGGTCGCCGGTGCCTCGGGCCAGCTGCGCAACAAGGCGACCACCGCCGGCAACCTGCTGCAGCGCACCCGCTGCCCGTATTTCTACGACACCGCCCAGCCCTGCAACAAGCGCAGCCCCGGCGCGGGCTGCGCCGCGCTGACCGAGGGCGCCTTCTCGCGCCAGCTCGGGGTCATCGGCACTTCGGACGCCTGCATCGCCACCCATCCCTCGGACATGGCGGTGGGCCTGCGGGTGCTGGACGCGGTCATCGAGACGGTGACGCCGGCCGGGCTCACCCGCACGATCCCGCTGGCCGACTTCCACACCCTGCCCGGCGCCACGCCCGAGCGCGAGACCGTGCTGATGCCCGGCGAGATGATCACCGCGGTGATCCTGCCCGCCCCGGTCGGCGGCCGGCAGGCCTATCACAAGGTGCGCGACCGGGCGTCCTATGCCTTCGCGCTGGTTTCGGTCGCGCTGATCCGCCAGCCCGACGGCACCGGGCGCGTGGCATTGGGCGGGGTCGCGCCGCGGCCCTGGTCGAGCGCCGAGGCCGATGCAGAGCTGCCCAACGGCGCCCGCGCCGTCATCGCGACGCTTCTCTCGGGCGCCCGCCCGACCGAGGAGAACGCCTTCAAGATCACTCTGGCCGAACGCACGCTGGCCGCCATGCTTCAGGAGGCCTGAGATGGAGTTCAACGCCCCCGCCGGGCGCAACCTCTTCGACGAGGCCCGCGTCATCGGCAAGCCGCACACCCGCATCGACGGGCCGCTGAAGGTTTCGGGCCGGGCGCCCTATGCCTATGAACGTCACGACGTCGCGGCCGACCAGCTGGTCGGCTATCCCGTGGTCTCGAGCATCGCGCAGGGCCGCGTCACCGCCATCGACACCGCCGCGGCAGAGGCCAGCCCGGGCGTGCGCGGCGTGGTGACCACGCTCGAGACCGGCGAGATGCCGAAGCCCTTCAGCCAGAACGTCGCCCCGCTGTTCGGGGGCGAGCGCATCTTTCACTATCATCAGGCGCTGGCGGTGGTGGTGGCCGACACGCTGGAACAGGCCCGTGCCGCGGCGGCGCTGGTCCGCATCGACTATGCGCCCGACGAGGGCAGCTACGACATGGAAGCGCGCTGGGACGCCCTGCGCGACGATGCCTCGGACCCGGTGGCGCGGGTCGGCGACTTCGAGGGCGCCTTCGCGGCGGCCGAGGTGACGCTGGACGAGGACTATCGCACCCCCGCCCACAGCCACGCGATGATGGAGCCGCATGCCAGCATCGCCGAATGGCGGGACGGACGGCTGACCGTCTGGACCTCGAACCAGATGATCGCCTGGAACCGCCAGTCGCTGGCCACGACGCTGGGTCTGGACCCCGAGGACGTGCGCGTCGACAGCCCCTATGTCGGGGGCGGATTCGGCGGCAAGCTGTTCCTGCGGGCCGACGCGGTGCTGGCGTCGCTGGCGGCGCGCAAGCTTGGCCGGGCGGTGAAGGTCGCCCTGCCCCGGCCGATGGTGATCAACAACACCACGCACCGGGCGGCGACGATCCAGCGCCTGCGCATCGGTGCCAACCGCGACGGGCACATCACCGCCATCGCCCATACCGCGGTCTCGCACACCCTGCCCGGCGGCTCGGGCGAGAATGCCGTCGACCAGACCCGGCATTTCTATGCCGGCGCGAACCGCCTGATCGTCAACCATCTGGCCGAGATGCACCTGCCCGAGGCCAACGCCATGCGCGCCCCCGGCGAGGCCTCGGGGCTGATGGCGCTTGAGATCGCCATGGACGAGATGGCCGAGAAGCTGGGCATGGACCCGGTCGAGTTCCGCGCGATCAACGACGTCCAAGTCCATCCCGAGGATGCGGGCCGCCCCTATTCCGACCGCAACTTCGTCGCCTGCCTGCGCGAGGGGGCGGCGGCCTTCGGATGGGAGTCGCGCAACCGCAATCCCGGCGGGCGGCGCGAGGGCGACTGGCTGATCGGCCACGGGCTGGCGGGCGCCTATCGCGGCTCGCCCGTGCTGGCCTCGGGCGCGCGGATCCGGCTGACGCCCGAGGGCGGGCTGATCGTCGAAACCGACATGACCGACATCGGCACCGGCAGCTACACGATCCTTGCCCAGACCGCGGCCGAGGTGATGGGCCTCGGCATCGACCGGGTCGAGGTGCGGCTGGGCGACAGCGACTTCCCGGTCGCCGCGGGTTCGGGCGGGCAGTTCGGCGGCCCCTCGTCCACCGCCGGGGTCTATGCGGCCTGCCTCGCGCTCAGGGCCGAGATCGCCCGGCGGATCGGCGCGAACGATGCCGAGGCGCTGGTCTTCGCCGACGGCGCGGTGACCGCGGGCAGCGAGACCCGGACCCTGGCCGAGATCGCGGCCGGCGAAGAGATCGCGGCCGAGGACAGCATCAGCTTCGGCGACTTCCGCGACGCGGCGCAGGTCGCGACCTTCGGCGCGCATTTTGTCGAACTCGCGGTGCATGCGCTGACCGGCGAGATCCGGTTGCGGCGGATGCTGGCCGCCTGCGACGCGGGACGGATCCTGAACCCGGTCACCGCCCGCAGCCAGGTCATCGGCGGCATGGTGATGGGTGTCGGCGCGGCGATGATGGAGGAACTGGCCCCCGACACCGGGCGCGGCTTCTTCGCCAACCACGACCTCGCGGGTTACGAGGTGCCGGTCCATGCCGACATCCCGGTGCAGGAGGTGATCTTCCTCGACACGCTCGACGCCACCGCCACGCCGATGAAGGCCAAGGGCATCGGCGAGCTTGGCCTCTGCGGTGTCGCCGCCGCCGTCGCCAATGCCGTCTACAACGCCACCGGCGTGCGCCTGCGCGACTATCCGGTGACGCTGGACAAGCTGATCGACAGGCTGCCCGCAGCCTGACCGATCGCGCTCCCGGCCGCCCTGCCGGGCGCGCCGGGTACGACGGCCATACGGAATGCAGGGATCCCCCGACGCGGCCCTCGGCGGGTCTTCGGGGCGGACCGGACGGTGGCGCGCTGGCCATTGCGCGCGCCGCACCACTTGTCGCGCCCCTCCACCGGGGCGCGGATACCCGGCACTCGCATCTCCTGGGCCCCTCATGCTGCCGAGCGCCCATTCTTCGCGGCGCGTCCCGGCGAACCCCCGCGGCACCTTGGGTGCGCACTGACCGGCACGCGACCGCGAAGCGTGATCGCTCGGCCAAGCCATTGTAGGAGCTTAGATAAACGTCATCGATCCAATGACATGAAGGCGAACGCCCATTTTCGCGCGGCGCGGCGATCACAGCCCGCCCCAATTTCGTAGTTTTTTACTCGGAATATAGGCGCCAGCTCTGGACAATTCCGACAATTACAGTAGGGAATCGCCGAAACACATCATCGGCGGCCCCATGACCCTTTCCAGATCTGCTCTCCTGCTGCTCGGCCCGAGCCTTCTTTCCCTGCACGCCGCCTGGGCGCAGGAGCCCACAGAGGCCCTGACGCTCGACACGATCACCGTCACCGCCTCGCCCGACAGCGCGGTCGCGGCCGATGGCTATGTCGGCACCTACAGCCAGGGCGCGACGAAATCGGCAACACCGGTGGCCGAGACCCAGGCCTCGGTCTCGGTCGTCACCGGGCGGCAGATCGAGGACCAGGGCGCGACGACGCTGGGTCAGGCTCTGTCCTACACCGCCGGCGTCCTTGGCGAGCCCTATGGCGCCGACCCGCGCTTCGACAGCCCGACGGTGCGCGGCTTCGAGGCGCGCGGCGCGCAATATGTCAACGGCCTGCGCCAGCTGCGCTACATGGGCGCCCCCGCCTACGAGACCTACGGCCTGCAGCAGGTCGAGGTCCTGAAAGGCCCGAGCTCGTCGCTGTACGGCGCCGGCAGCCCGGCGGGCATCATCAACCAGGTGCAGAAGCGCGCGCAGGAGTTCGACTTCGGCGAGACCGGCCTGTCCTTCGACAGCAACGGGTCGTCGGCGGCCTTCCTCGACATCAACCGCGCGGCGTCGGACACGCTGTCCTACCGCCTGACCGGCATCGGCCGCGACAGCCAGACCCAGATCGACGAGCTTGGCAACGAACGCGGCTATCTTGCCGGCGCGCTGCGCTGGCGGCCCGACGACCAGACCACCATCGACGTCATCGCGTCCTACACCAAGGACAGCCCGATCTCGCCCACCGGCGTCCCCTACGGCCTGACGCAGACCGAAAGCGGGCGCGAGCTGCGCAAGCTGCAGACCGACGAGGAAGGCTGGGACCGTTCAGACCGCCAGATGTGGAACACCGGGGTCGAGATCAGCCGCGCGCTGGACAACGGCTGGACGCTGAGCCAGGGCTTCCGCTACGAGAAATTCGACTGGGATTACAACGGCACCTATGTCTCGGGCCTCAGCACCGACGGCAGCCAGATCCTGCGCGGCGCGAACTTCCAGGACGAGGACACCACCGGGCTGAACCTCGACACCCGGCTTGCGGGCGAGATCACCACCGGCGCCGTCACCCACCGGCTGCTCTTCGGTCTGGACCTGCGCCGCTACGAGGCCGACACCACGACCGAGTTCTACACCGGGACCGCGCTCGACTGGGCCGACCCGGACTATGGCAACCTGCCCACCGGTGCGCCCTGGTATACCTCGATCAGCTCAGTCGAGCAGACGCAGGTCGGGCTTTATGCGCAGGACGAGCTCAGCTTCGGCAACTGGCGCGGCTCGCTGGCACTGCGGCAGGACTGGACCGAGCAGACCGGCGACACCTACACCAACTATGCCGGCGACGGCACCATCGACCAGCGCGACCAGGCGCTGACCGGGCGCGCGGGGCTGGGCTACCAGTTCGCGGGCGGGGTGATGCCCTATGTCAGCTATTCGACCTCGTTCGATCCCGAGATCGGCACCGACGAGAACGGCGACGCCCTCGACCCGCTGACCGCCCGGCAATGGGAAGTGGGGGTGAAATACCAGCCCACCGGGATGAACGCGCTCTTCTCGATCGCGGCCTATGACCTGACGCAGGAGAACGTCACCGTCTCGCTCGGCAACGGGCTGAGCCGGCAGATCGGTAAGGTCAGCTCGAAAGGGGTCGAGCTCGAGGCCACGGCAGAGCTGGCCAAGGGCTGGAACCTGCGCGCCGGCTACGCCTGGAACGAGACCGAGCAGCAGGGCGGCACCACCGACGGGCTCGAGATGCCGAATGCGCCCGGGCAGCTGGCCAGCCTGTGGCTGGACCACGATCTGGGCAACGGCATCAGCCTTGGCGGCGGCCTGCGCCACATCGGTGAGCGCAAGGGCGATCTTGCCAACACCTACGATCTTGAAGCGGTGACGCTGGTCGATCTGGCCGCGCGCTATCGCCACGGCGCCTACGAGGCCTCGCTGAACGTCTCGAACCTGACCGACGAGGTCTATGTGGCCAACTGCGGCAGCTTCGGCTGCTTCTATGGCGAGGGCCGCACGCTCACCGCCAAGGTCAGCTACAAATGGTGAGCGCCGCGGTGCGGTCCGGGGCCGTCTCCCCCGGGCCGGACCGCCGCGCGCTGCTGGCCGCCGCCGCCGGCCTGATGCTGGCGGCGGCGCTGCCGTCACGCGCCCGCGCCGGGCTGCGGGCCACCCCGCGGCTGGCGGCGATCGACTGGGCGATGCTCGACACCGCCGTCACGATCGGCCACGTGCCGGTCGCCGGATGCGAGCTGATCCGCTATCGCGCCGAGACCGTCGCCCCGCCGCTGCCCGACGCGGTCACCGACCTTGGCCTGCGCGGCGCCCCGAATTTCGAATTGCTGCAGCTGACCCGGCCCGGGCTGATCCTGTCCTCGCCCTATTACACCCGCTACGAGGCACGGCTCGCGACGCTGGCGCCGGTGCTGAGCCTGCCCTTCTTCCTGCCGGGCGAGCCGCCGCTGCCCAAGGCGCTCGACGCGCTGGAACGTCTGGCCGAGGCGGTGGACGATGCCCCCGCCGGTGCCCGCGCCCGGGCGCAGGCCGAAGCGTCCCTTGACGGCCATGCACGGGCGCTGGTGCCCTATGCCGACCGGCCGGTCTGTCTTGTGAACATCGGCGATGCCCGCCACCTGCGCGCCTTCGGCTTCGACAGCCTCTTCGGCAGCACGCTGGCGCGGCTTGGCCTTGCCAATGCCTGGGAAGGGCGGACGCGGTTCAGCTTCCTGGCCCCCGTCCCGCTCGAGGCGCTGGCCGCCCTGCCCGAGGCGCGGCTGGTGATCGTGGGCGAGGTGCCGCCCGAGGCGCGGCGCGGGCTCGAGCGCAGCCGGCTGTGGCGCGCGCTGCCCGCCGTCGCCGCCGGCCGGGTCTACCACCTGCCCGAGGTCAATGCCTTCGGCGGCACCGGCGCCGCGCTGCGCTTCGCCGCCCTGCTGGGCACCGCGCTGCAGGCCGGACCGGACGCCACCGCATGAGCCGCGCGACCGTGCTCGTTCCCGCCGCGGGGCTGCTGGCCGCCGCGTTGCTGGCCGCCACCCTGTGGAGCCTTGCCGCGCTGCGGATCCTGCCGTTTCCGGACTGGCCGGGGATCGCCCCGCTTGGCGACAGCCCCGACCTCGGGCAGATCCTGCTGGGCTGGGGGCTGATGCCGCGCGGGGTGATCGCGCTGCTGGCCGGGGCGGCGCTGGGCCTGTCGGGGGCGCTGCTGCAGACGGTGCTGCGCAATCCGCTGGCCGATCCGACGACGCTGGGGATCTCGTCCGGGGCGCAGCTTGCGCTGGTGCTGGCGACGGTCTTCGCCCCCGGCGCGCTCGAGGCCGGACGCTGGCCCTTCGCGATGGCGGGGGCCGCCGCGGCGGCGGGGCTGGTGATGGCGGTCGGCGCGCGGCGGCGGTTCGCCCCGGTGACGCTGGTCGTCACCGGGATGCTGGTGGGCATGACCGCCAGCGCGGTGGCGACGGCGGTCACGCTGGCGCGCGGCGAATACCTGCTGTCGCTGGTGATCTGGAACGGCGGCGCGCTGGCGCAGCAGGACTGGTCGGGCGTGCGGGGGCTGACGCTGGTGCTGGCCGCGGGCGCGCTGGGCGCCGCGGCGCTGCTCAGGCCGCTGCGGCTGCTGGCGCTGGGGGCCGAGGGCGCGGCGGGGCTGGGCCTGCCGGTCGCACCGCTGCGGGCGGCGGCGGTGGCGCTGGCGGCCTGGATCGCGGCCTCGGTCTCGGCCGAGCTGGGGCTGATCGCCTTCGTGGGCCTTGCCGCCCCGGCGCTGGCGCGCAGCCTTGGCGCCCGCGGCCCGGGCGCGCTGATGCTGCTGTCGCCGCTGGTAGGCGCGCTTCTGCTGTCGCTCTGCGACGGGCTGGTGCTGACGCTGGCGGGCCATGCGGGTGAAAGCTTCCCGACCGGCGCGCTGACCGGGCTGATCGGCGGGCCGCTGATGCTGTGGCTGCTGCCGCGACTGCGCGGCATGACCCCGCCCGGCACCGAGGCGGCCGAGGGGCCCGCGCCGCGCCGCGCCCGCCCCGGCCGGCTGCTGGCCGCGCTGGCGCTGGCCCTTGTGCTGGCCACTGTCGCGCTGGTCTGGGTCGGCCGCGTGCCGGGCGGCTGGGCGGTGCTCGACCCGGCCAGCGTCGCGGCCTTCCTGCCCGGCCGCCTGCCCCGGCTGATCGCCGCCGCCGCCGCGGGCGGCGCGCTAGCGCTGGCCGGCGCGATCCTGCAGCGGCTGACGGCGAACCCGCTGGCCTCGCCCGAGGTGCTGGGCGTCTCGGGCGGCGCGGCGCTGGGCTTTGCCGCCGTGGTCTTCACCGTCGCCGCCCCCGGCGCGCTGGCGCTGACCCTTGGCGCAATGACGGGCGGCGCGGTGGCACTGGCGGCGGTCACGGCCTTCGTCCTCTCCCGCGAGATGCCGCCCGAGCGGATCCTGCTGGCCGGCATCGCCGTCTCGGCGCTGGCCTCGGCGGTGCTGTCGGCGATGATGGCGGTGGGCGATGCGCGGGCCTGGACGATCCTGGCCTGGCTGGCGGGGTCGGCGGCGGCGGTCACCGCGGGGCCGGCGCTGGCGATGGCGGCGACGACGCTGGCGCTGTGGGCCGTGGCGCTGCTGCTGCGCCGCTGGCTGGCGCTGCTGCCGCTGGGCGGGGGCGTCGCGGGCGGGCTCGGCCTGCCGCTGGGCCCGGCGCGGCTGCTGCTGATCCTGCTGGCGGGGCTTGCGACCGGGGCCGCGACGGTTCTGGTCGGCCCGCTGAGCTTCGTGGGCCTTGTCGCGCCGCATCTGGTGCGCCGCCTTGGCCTGGCCCGCCCCGCCGACCAGCTGACCGGCGCCGCCCTTGCGGGGGCGCTGCTGATGATGGCCGCCGACTTCGGCGCGCGGATGGCGGGCTTCCCCTATGAACTGCCCCTCGGGCTCTTCGCCTCGCTTCTGGGCGGGCCCTGGCTGATCTGGCTGATGACGAGGTCCAGGCGATGAGACTGTTCGAGATCCGCGACCTTCGCGTCGACGTGCCCGGCCGCCGGCTGATCGACGGGCTGACGCTCGACCTGCCGCGCGGCGGCGTGACCGCGCTGATCGGCCACAACGGCTCGGGCAAGTCGACACTTTTGAAGACGCTCGCCCGGCAGGTCCGGGCCGAGGGCACCCTGCGCTTCGAGGGCCGGCCGCTGGCCGACTGGCGCGCGCGCGACTATGCCCGGCGGCTGGCCTATCTGCCGCAGACCCCGCCCCCGGCCGAGGGGATGACGGTGCGCGAGCTGGTCGCCCTGGGCCGCTATCCCTGGCATGGTGCGCTGGGCCGCTTCGGCGCGGCGGACCACGCTGCCGTCGCACGGGCGCTGGCGGAATGCGGGGTCGAGGCGCTGGCCGGGCGGCTGGTCGACACGCTGTCTGGCGGCGAACGGCAGCGCGCCTGGCTCGCGATGATGGTTGCGCAGGAGGCCGGCACCCTGCTGCTGGACGAGCCGATCAGCGCGCTCGACATCGCGCATCAGGTCGAAGTGCTGGAGCTGGTGCGCCGCATGTGCCGCGGCGGCGGGCGCAGCGCGGTGATCGTCCTGCACGAGGTCAATCTCGCGGCGCGGTTCTGCGACCACGTCGTGGCGCTGAAGGGCGGACGGCTGGTGCTGGAAGGGGCGCCGGGCGCGCTGATGGCGCCCGAGGTGCTGCGGCAGGTCTACGGCATCGGCATGGAGATCCTGACGCGCCCCGGCGGCGGCAGCGTCGCCGTGCCGGCCTGAGGCTTGCCCCGCATCCGGCGCCGGGGCGGTGTTCCTGCGCCGAAGGCCTTGTTCAGAACCGTGCGGGCAGAGTTCGGACGGCCCAACCGCGGTCGGACCGATGTCCCAAGCGTCCTCACCCATCCCGCAGGCCAGACGAACGGCTCGGCTGGTCTTCGAGAGGCTTTGGGCGCCCACGAGCCCGGCACCTGCAGCCCGGTCGGCGCCACGCGGCAGGGCCCTGCGCCGAAGGCAGAGTCAGACAGGGCGTAAAGAGATCAGGTTGCCGCGGCCGCGCGCGAACCGATGGAGCAACCGTCCTTGATCGCCCTGCCGTCCACGTCGGCGAAGCGAACACCGCGGCGGGTGCCCAAAGCGAGGGCCGGGGGCACCAATGGTGCCCGAGGGCTGCGGCAGGATGAGCGATGTCTCGAAGTGACCCGGCGGGGTCAATTCCGCGGCGCCGGTCTCAGGCGGGGCGCATACCTTCGCACCGTCAGACACAACGACGCCGGACCGCAGGGCCCGGCGCCGAAGGCGTCCTCAAAGCGGACGGAGAAAGCTCAGGCAGCCTCAGCCACGTTCGAGCCGATGAACCACGCGTCCTTGTCCACCGTGCGGCTCGCGCCGGTGAAGAGATCCGCGGTGTCGGCGTCGCCCGCCTCTTCGGTCGTCTCGATGGCCTTGCGCAGCGACTGCGACACGACCTTGTAGCGCGCCGACAGTTCCCTGACGTGATCCGCCACCTCGACGAGGTCGGTTGGATAGGCCTTCAGCTTGGTCTCCTTGACGATCGACTGGGAGGTGCCGTCCGGCGTGCCGCCAAGGATCACCGAGCGTTCCGCGATCTCGTCGAGGATGTCGCGCAGATGCGCAACGGCCCCGTCCAGAAGCTCGTGCACTCCGATGAAGTTCGTGCCGCGCAGCGTCCAGTGCGCCTGCTTCACGATCAGCGAAAGATCGGTCACGAGGATCAGGTTCTCGTTCAGGGCCTTGATCGAGGTCTTGGCGGCATTGTCGCTGACGCCGCTGGCGAAACGTTCCCGCATGGAAGGTCTCCTGTTGTTGATGTCTCGGCGACACAACGAGCAGAAGCCGAAGGCGTTCCGTGCGCGGCCTCAACCCGCCGCAAATTCCGCCAGCGCCGCCGGGTCGCGCAAGAGCACCGCGCCGCGTGACTGGTCGATCCAGCCGCGGCGGGCGAAATCCTGCAGGGTGCGCGAGACGACCTCGCGTGCGGTGCCAAGCTCGGCCGCCAGCGCCTGATGGGTGGCGCGGATCTCGCCGCCCGCGTCCGCGCGATGCGTCAGCAGCGAGGCCAGCCGCAGGTCCATGCGGCGGAAGGCGATCTCTTCGATCACGGTGAACAGGTCGGTGATCCGGTGCGAATAGGCCGCGAAGACGAAGCGGCGGAACTCGGGCGAGGTGACGATCAGATCCTCGAAATCCGCCCGCGACAGCAGCGCCGCGCGGATCGCGGTCTCGGCCAGACCCTCGGCGGTGTAATCCTCGTAGGCCAGCAGGCAGGCGGTGGTCAGAACGCAGCTTTCGCCGGCCTGAACGCGGTAGAGCAGGATCTCGCGCCCGTTCTCGGCCGTCTGCTGCACCCGGACCGCGCCCGACAGCAGAAGCAGCATCGCCGAGGGCGCCTGCCCCGGCCCAAACAGCCGCGTGCCCTCTGGCAGTTCAGCGATCGCCGCGCGGGCGCGCAATTCCGCCCGCGCCGCGGGCGCCATCCGCGCGAGGCCCGCGAAGGCCAGTGTCCAGTCCTCGGTCGCCGTGCCGGCCATGCCCGCCCCCCTCAGCCACGGGCCCCAGCATAGGGACCCGGCGGAGGGCGGACAATCGCGCCGCGCGGGCGGTCAGAAGTGGTTGGCAGGGATCTTGAAGTAGCTCTGCCCGTCGGCCTCGGGTTCGGGCAGACGTCCGCCGCGCAGGTTCACCTGCAGCGCGTGAAGCATCTGACGCGGCAGGGCCAGCGTCGCGTCGCGCGCCTCGCGCACGGCGATCCACTCCTCACGCGTGCGGCCGGCAAGCTGGATGTTGGTGGCCTTCTGCTCGGCCACGGTGCTTTCCCAGGCCGGTTCCTCGCGGGTCTTGGTGCCGTAGTCGTGGCCGATGAACAGCCGCGTGTCCCCGGGCAGCGCAAAGATCGCCTGCAGCGAGTCCCACAGCATCGCGGCCGAGCCGCCGGGGAAGTCGCAGCGCGAGGTGCCGGCATCGGGCTGCATCAGCGTGTCATGCACGAAGGCCGCGTCGCCGATGACATAGGTGATCGAGCCCAGCGTGTGCCCCGGGCTCAGCATCACCCGGCCGGTGAGCGTGCCGAGGCGGAAGGTCTCGCCATCCGCCAGCAGCCGGTCGTGGTCGCGCGCGGGGTCCAGCGTGCCCTCGGGCAGGTGATAGATCCCGGTCCAGATCCCGGCGATCTCGGTGCATTTCTCGCCGATCCAATGTGGCGCGCCGGTCTTCTGCGACAGCCAGTGGCCGGCGCTCAGGTGGTCGGCATGGGGATGGGTGTCGAGGATCAGGGTGATCTTCACCCCCTGCTCCTCGGCCAGCTTAAGCGCGTATTCGGCGGCCACGGTGCGGGTGCGGGCCGCGACCGGGTCGAAGTCCAGCACCACGTCGATCAACGCGGCCTCGCGCGTTGCGGGGTCGATGACGAGGTACTGGCAAGAGCCGGTGGCCTTGTCGTGGAAGCCGATCACCTCGGGCGATCCGGCACCGCGGGAGGGGCTCGTCTTGGTCAGCATGGGAGGTCCTTGGTTCGTTCGAGAGGGTCAGAGGGCCGCCGCCGCATGCCACAGCATGTAGGCGGCGACGGCGAAGATCAGGAAGGCGAAGACGGTCGAAAGGCTGCCGCGGTCCGACAGGCGCCGCGCCACGGCCGCGCCCGCAAGCCCGCCGCCGAGCCCGCCGGCGATGAAGACGCCGGCCAGCGCCCAGTCGACAAGGCCCGAGGCCGCGTAGTTCAGCGCGGTGGTCAGCCCGAAGGCGGTCACCGCGACAAGGCTGGTGCCGACGGCGTTGATCATCGGCATGTGGGTCGAGGCGACGAGCCCCGGCACGATCAGGAAGCCGCCGCCGATCCCGAAGAAGCCCGAGACGGTGCCGGTGGCCAGCCCGTAGCCCACCACCTGCCCCGCGTTCTCGCGGCTGCACTGGGCACCGGCAATGCCTGCGTCGCGGCGGTTGCGCAGCATCAGCGCCCCGATCACCACCATGATCACCGCAAACAGCGCCAGCAGCTTCTGCCCGTCGATCGCCTTGCCCAGCGTCGAACCGGCCGTGGCGCCAAGGATCCCTGCCCCGGCATAGATCGCCCCGCAGCGCCATTTCACCGTGTGGGCCCGGGCATGGTGGCCGAGGCTCGTCGCGGCATTCACCGCCACCGCCAGCGCCGAGGTGCCGATCGCCACATGCGGCTCGGCCACGCCGACGACATGGACCATCAGCGGCACCGCAAGGATCGAGCCGCCGCCACCGACCAGCCCGAGCGCGAGGCCGACCGCCCCCCCGCAGAGGGCGCCGAGAACGATCTGTGCGCTGTCCAGCATCTCAGCCCCGCGCCGGTTTCGGCGGACCAAGCCGCTTGAGGCCGCGCGCGGCCAGAAGCCCCGCCATCAGCGCCGCGACGAACAGCACGACATCGGGCAGCCCCAGCCCCAGCGCCGGCAGCGCGGCCCCCGGGCAGAAGCCCGCGATCCCCCAGCCGACGCCGAACAGCGCCGAGCCGCCGATCAGGGCCGGGTCGATGCGCTTGGTGTCGGGCAGCTGGAAGCCGGGCGCGAACCGCGGCGCGCGGGCTGCCAGCACCAGCCGATAGCCCGGGATGGCCACCGCCAGCGCCCCGGCCATGACGAAGGCCAGGCTCGGATCCCAGGTCCCGGCGATATCGAAGAAGTTCAGCACCTTGGCCGGGTCGATCATCCCCGAGACGGCGATGCCGGCGCCGAAGATCAGGCCGATGAGAAGGGCAGAGAGCAGGCGCATGTCAGGCCCCGATCAGGTGACGGATGACGAAGACGGTGACGAAGGCCGTGGCCATGAAGCTGGCCGTCGCCACGATCGAACGGCGCGAGAAGCGCGCATTGCCGCAGACCCCGTGCCCCGAGGTGCAGCCGCCGCCGTAGCTGACGCCCACGCCGACGATCAGCCCGCCGACGACGATCGCGGGGCGCGAGACCGGGATGGTGATCGCGGGCGACCAGCCGGTCAGCGCAAGGATCGCCACCGGCGCCAGCACCATGCCCGCCACCAGCGCCGCGCGCAGTTGCCAGTCGCGCGCATCGCCGCCGCGCATCAGCCCCGACAGGATCCCGGTCGCGCCGAGGATGCGCCCGTGCAGCGCCATCAGCAGCACCGCCGCCAGCCCGATCAGCGCCCCGCCCGCTATCGAGGCCAGCGGCGTGAACTCGGTCACCGGGTTCATGTGCGGCAGGTCCGAAGGCCCAGCAGCCGATAGGCCGGGCAGAAGCGCAGGATGCCGGTCGCCAGCAGCACCAGGCCGACGATCCAGCCAAGCAGGTGCGGCACCCCGGCCGGCAGGACGCCGGCCAGCGTCGCGGCGAGGACCGCGAGGCCGAGAAGGATGCGAAGCGCGCGGTCGAGACCGCCGACATTGCTGGTCATGACACCATCTCCTGAACGAGCATGATCTACCCGTCCAGTATGTCAGTTCCGGAAAATGCCGTCAGTGACCCCGGTCACAGAGTCGCAGCCTCTGCGCGCCCCTGCCGCAGCGTCAGAAGTTGACCCGGTCGCCCCCCTTCAGCGCCAGCAGCTCGCGCGCCTCGTCCGGGGTCGCGACCTCGAGGCCCAGTCCCTCGATCACCTGCCGCGCGGCACGCACCTGCTGGGCATTGCTCTCGGCCAGCTGGCCCCGCCCGGCCCAGAGATTGTCCTCGAGCCCGACGCGGACATGCCCGCCCATCGCCGCGGACATCGCCGCGACATTCAACTGGTTGCGCCCCGCGCCCAGCACCGACCAGCGGTAGTTGTCGCCGAACAGGCGGTCGGCGGTGCGCTTCATGTGCAGCACGTCGTCGGGATGCGCGCCGATGCCGCCCATCAACCCGAAGACCGTCTGGATGAACAGCGGCCCCGTCACCAGCCCGCGGTCGAAGAAGTACTTCAGGTTGTAGAGATGCGAGGTGTCGTAGCACTCGAATTCGAAGCGGGTGCCATTCGCGCCCAGCGTGGTCATCACATGCTCGACGTCGCCGAAGGTGTTGCGGAAGACGATGTCCTTGTTGCCGAGGTGGTCGCGCTCCCACTGGTGCTTCAACTGCGAATCGTAGCGGTCGAGCATCGGGAACAGGCCGAAGTTCATCGTGCCCATGTTCAACGAGGCGACCTCGGGCGCGTAATGGGCGGCGGGGCGGATGCGCTCGGCCACCGACATGGTCGGCGCGCCGCCGGTGGTGATGTTCAGCACCGCGCCGCTGCGCTGCTTGATCACCTCGAGAATCGGCTTGAACGCCTCGACCGACTGGTCGGGCCGGCCGTCACTCTCGTTGCGGGCATGCAGGTGGACCATCGCGGCCCCGGCCTCGGCGGCGCCGACCGCCGCCTCGACGATCTCGGCCGCGGTCACCGGCAGGTGCGGCGACATCGACGGCGTGTGGATCGAGCCGGTGACGGCGCAGGTGATGATGACTTTGCCCTTGAGGCTCATGGTCTTGGTCCTTGGCTTGGAAGAGGGAACGCGCCCGGCGAAGGGCGATGTCAGGCGAGGCTGCGCGGGCGCGGGCGCCGCCACGGGACCGCGACGGCGCGCGAAATCAGTCGCTGCATGGCCATCCCCTCCCCGAGACGTCGCCCAGACTGTCGCCCGAAGCGCGCGGCCCTCTCCCGCAGACGGGGTTCCCGGCCGGGTTGCGCTTCAGTGTGATCTCAGATCATACTGTCGGGCAGAGCCTCACGCTGTCAACACTCAGGCCAAATGACCGACCGTCAGATCCGCCCTCTCGAACCGGCCCCCTCGCTGACCGAGCAGGTCTATGCCGCCATTTCGGCGATGCTGCTGGACGGCACCTTGCGGCCCGACGGGCGCAGTTCGATCCGCGAACTGGCCGAGACGCTGGGCGTCTCGACGATGCCGGTGCGCGAGGCGGTGGGGCGGCTGGTCGCGCAGGGCGCGCTGGTCGTGCACCGCAACCGCGCCGTGGCGGTGCCGCGCTATACCGAGGCCGGGTTTCTCGAACTGACGCGGACGCGCATCCTGCTGGAAGGCGAGGCCGCGCGACAGGCCGCGATCCGGGTCACCGGGCCCGAGCGCACGGCAATCGAGGCATTGCACGAGGCTTTCGCGGCGGCCCTGGCCAAGGGCAGCGCGGCCGAGGCGCTGGTGCTGAACCGGCGGCTGCATTTCGCGCTGTATGATGCCGCGCGGGCGCCGATGCTGCGCCAGCTGATCGGGATCGCCTGGCTGAAGGCCGGGCCCTTCCTGTCGCTGGACGTGGGTGCCAGCGCCGCAGAGCCCGCGGACACCGCGCGCGGGGCCCATTCGGTCAGCGCCCACGCCGCGATCGTGGCCGCCCTCGGCACGGGCGACGGGGCCGCGGCCTCGGCGGCCGTCGCCTCGGACATCGCCGCGGCGGCGCGCACGATCCTGGCCCGGGACGGGCTTTTCGAACGGGAGGAGACCGAGGATGGATCTGGGACTTGAGGGCGCGCGGGTCGTGGTGACGGCGGGCGCGGCGGGGATCGGCCGCGCCATCGTCGAGGCGTTTCTGGCCGAGGGCGCGCGCATCGCGACCTGCGACATCGACGCCGAGGCGCTGGCCAGCCTGCCCCCCGCGGTCTTCGCCGCACGGGTGGACGTGGCCGATGCCGCGGCGCTGACCGGCTTCATCGACGCGGCGGCGGCGCATCTGGGCGGCATCGACTGCCTCGTGAACAACGCGGGCATCGCCGGTCCCACCGGGCGGATCGAAGAGATCGACCTTGCGGCCTGGCAGCGCACGCTGGACGTGGTGCTGACCAGCCAGTTCGTCGCCACCGGCCGGGCGGTGCCGCATCTGCGCGCCAGCGCCAATGCCTCGGTCGCCAACCTGTCCTCAATCGCGGGGCGGCTGGGGTTCGCGCTGCGCACCCCCTATGCGGCGGCGAAATGGGGCGTGATCGGGCTGACCAAGTCGCTGGCCATCGAGCTTGGCCCCGACAACATCCGGGTGAACGCGATCCTGCCCGGCATCGTCGCCGGCGACCGCCAGCGCCGCGTGCTGGAGGCCAAGGCGCAGGCCCGCGGCATCAGCTTCGCCGAGATCGAGGCCGAGGCCTTCCGCGCCACCTCGATCAAGGACTACGTCCCGCCCGAGGCCATCGCCTCGCAGATCCTCTACCTGGCCTCGCCGGCGGGGCGCTTCGTCTCGGGGCAGAGCCTGTCGGTCTGCGGCGACACCCGGATGCTGGCCTGACCGGATCAGGAACGTCCCACCGCGCCGGCCGGGTCGCGCCCGGCATAGTTAAAATTGGTCATGCGCGCCGTCGCGGCCTTGGCTAGGCATGGGGAGCCGGGCCAGCTCCCAAGCTGCATCCCATCCGCCCGGTTCTTCGTGTGACGACCATTTGATCCTGTGCATTTGTAGCCCTGATTTCATGGCGCAGCGTCGCGTCCGCCCCCGGTCCAGCGGGGGAGCGCGGCGGTGGCGCGGGCGGTCAGGCCAGGTCCGGACGCGCTGCACCCGGGGGTCGGCGCCAGGGACCAGGACTGTTGGCGCGTGGGGCGCGCCAGCATGGCATCGGCCCGGGGCCGGTGCATGACCGCGACGGGGTGTTGACCAGTGTCGCCCCGAGCCTTGGTCCAGACAAGGCTCGGGGCGTTTTACGCTCCGGCGACGCGCAACCGGCATCAGGTTTTAGGCATCGAGCTTCAGCACGACCCGCACCAGTTCGACCGCGCGCTGCACGTCGACCTTCGACATCGCGATCTTCAGCTGGTTGCGCACCGTGTGGATGCTGACCTGCCGCGCCTCGGCGATCTCGGCCGGGCGTTCGCCCCGCGCGAGCCGCACCGACACCTCGGCCTCGGCCGCGGTCATGCCGTAGCGCTGGGCCAGAACCGCGCGCAGGTCCATGCGCGGCGCCAGATGGGTGACGATCAGCGCAAGCCCCGGATCGCCGTAGGTGCCGCTGTGATAGGCGATCCCCGGCAAGTCCCCCGGCGCCACCGGCACGAGCCGCAGCCGAAAGCGCAGCGCGCCCTGCCCCAGATCACGCCGCAGCGGGGGCGCCCGGCCACCCGGCGGCGCCCGCCGCCGCGTCGCGAGGCACAGCGCCAGCCAGTCGGTCACCCCCCGATCACGGAATCGCAGCACCCCCCGCCAGTCGAGGCTGAACAGCGCCAGCACCGCCGGCGAGACGTCGTGGTCCATCCAGCTCACCCGCCCCTGCAGGTCGAGCCCGATCAGCCAGCTTGCGCCGCTGACCTGCGCCTCGGCCCGCAGCAGGCGCGAGGCCCGCTCGGCCATCGCCTCGTTCACGTCCAGCGCGTGCTGCAGGTGCGGCGCCAGTGCCTGCAGCGCGGCCAGCAGCCGCGGCTCGCTGCGCTCGCGCGCATCGCGGCGGATGTTGGCGCCCAACAGCAGTTGCACGCCGCCGCGCCCCGCCACCTTCATCGCGCTGCCGGCGATCACGTCGCCCTGCGGGCGCACCCAGTCCTGGTAGAACTCGCCCCGCTCGACGATGCTTTCATCGACCATCTCGCGCGCCAGCAGCGCCCGGCCGTTCGGCAGGCTGGCAAAGGTCGGCGCCCAGGGGTTCAGGTGCAGCATCTCTTGGTGAAGGGCGACGAACTCCGGCTCGAAGCTGCCGATCAGCGTTTCCACCGGCTGCTGCCCATGCGCCCCCAGCCGAAAGGCGAAGGCGCGGGCGTCGCCGCTCGCGGCCTCGATCTCGGCGATCACCTCGGCCCAGGCGGAAGGCTGCAACGCGGCCCGCTGGACGGTGGCGACAAGTCTGGAATGCATGCGGCTCCGGCCCTCCGCGTGGCGACCCGTTAACGACGTTGGCCATCATTGACTGACGAGACAAGTGTTTCGTGGTCTTGGGTCGGTCCCGGTGCAGGGCCTGCGGCTTCCCATAGTTTTTCTAATGCCGACCCGCTGGAACTTCTCTTTTGCAGCAGCCCTGCCTGCTGCGCGATAGTCCGTGCCAATCGTTCCGCATGGGAGACCGCCGCATGCCGCCCCGGATGGTGCTCGAAGGCATCTACACCCCGCTCATCACGCCGTTTCACGCCGATGGTTCGGTCGACAAGGACAGCCTTGCCGAGCTGATCGAGCGGCTGATCGGCGCAGGCGTCCACGGCCTGATCTCGGGCGGCTCGACCGGCGAGAACTACGCCCAGACCGTCGAGGAACGGCTCGACCTCGCGCGCTTCACCGTCGAGCGCACCAAGGGCCGGCTGCCGGTGATCGTCGGCACCGGCGCCATGCGCACGCCCGACAGCCTGGCGCTGGCCAGCGGCGCGCGCGAGATGGGGGCGGATGCGCTGCTGCTGGGCACGCCGCCCTATTCGGTCCCGACCGAGCGCGAGAACGCGCTGAACGCGCTGGCGATCGACCGCGCCGCGGACCTGCCGATCATCCTCTACAACTACCCCGGACGGATGGGCGTCGAGATGGGGCGCGAGTTCCTCGACCGCGTGGGCCGGTCGAAGAACG
Source organism: Frigidibacter sp. MR17.14 (assembly GCF_037095735.1). Classification (NCBI taxonomy): domain Bacteria; kingdom Pseudomonadati; phylum Pseudomonadota; class Alphaproteobacteria; order Rhodobacterales; family Paracoccaceae; genus Frigidibacter; species Frigidibacter sp. MR17.14. The sequence continues at coordinate 521,949 of NZ_JBAWKD010000003.1, forward strand.
TGATCGGGATCAAGGAAAGCTCGGGCGACATCAACCGGCTGCACCTGCTGGCCCGCGACTATCCGCATATCCAGATGTCCTGCGGCATGGACGACCAGGCGCTGGAATTCTTCGCTTGGGGCGCGCGCAGCTGGATCTGCGCAGGCTCGAACTTCCTGCCGCAAGAGCATGTCTTCCTTTACGAAACCTGCGTGCGGCAGGGGGATTTCGCGCGCGGACGCCGGATCATGTCGGCGATGCTGCCGCTGATGCGGGTGCTGGAACAGGGCGGCAAGTTCATCCAGTGCGTGAAGCACGGCACCGCGCTGACCGGCCTCAGCACCGGGCCGATGCGCCCGCCGCTGCAGGGGCTGACGAAGGACGACAAGCGCGAGCTGGAACAGGTGATCCGCGTGCTGAAGGCCGCGGTGGCGGCGATCAAGGAAGGGAACTGAGCCATGGCCGAGCTGCTGACCACCGACGAATACCGCGCCATCGCCGCCGGGCTCGACCTGCCGCAGAACGCCTTCATCGACGGCGGCTATCGCCCCGCAATTAACGGCGCCACCTACCAGACGCTGAACCCCGCCACCGGCACGGTGCTGGGATCGGTCGCCGCCTGCGACGCGGCGGATGTCGATCTGGCCGTGGCGAAGGCGCGCGAGGCCTTCGACGACGGCCGCTGGTCGCGCCTGCCCCCGGGCGAGCGCAAGGCGGTGCTTCTGCGCTTCGCCAAGCTGCTGGAACGCAATGCCCGCGAGCTGGCGGTGATGGAAAGCCTCGACTCGGGCAAGACCATCTACGACTGCGAGACGGTGGACATCCCCGAGACGATCCACGTCATCCGCTGGCATGCCGAGCTGATCGACAAGATCTATGATCAGGTCGCCCCGGCCTCGGACGACCATATCGCGCTGGTGGTGCGCGAGGCGGTGGGCGTCGTGGGGCTGGTGCTGCCCTGGAACTTCCCGCTGCTGATGCTGGCCTGGAAGATCGGCCCGGCGCTGGCGGCCGGCTGCTCTGTCATCGTGAAGCCGGCCGAGGACACCGCGCTGACCGCACTGCGCGTGGCCGAGCTTGCGTCCGAGGCGGGGCTGCCGCGCGGGGTGCTGAACGTGCTGCCCGGCACCGGCGCCGCGGTGGGCGAGCCCTTGGGCCGCCACCCGGATGTCGACATGGTGTCCTTCACCGGCTCGACCACGACGGGGCGGAAATTCCTGCACTATTCCGCCGACAGCAACATCAAGGAGGTGGTGCTGGAGCTGGGCGGCAAGAACCCCTGCATCGTGCTGAACGATGCCGAGGATCTGGACGCGGTCGCGGCCCATGTCTTGAACGGCGCCTTCTGGAACATGGGGCAGAACTGCTCGGCCGCCTCGCGGCTGATCGTGCAGCGCGGGGTCAAGGACCGGCTGCTGGAGCGGGTGAAGGCCCATGCCCGCGAATGGGTGACCGGCGATCCGCTCGACCCCGAGACGCGGGTGGGCGCGCTGGTGTCCAAGGCGCATTTCGGCAAGGTTTCGGCTTATCTCGAGGCCTGCAAGGCCGAGACGGTGCTGATGGGCGGCACCTCGCCCGCGCCGGGCTTCATCGAGCCGACGGTGGTCGAGGTCGCCTCGAACGCGGCGAAGCTGGCGCAGGACGAGATCTTCGGGCCGATCCTGACCGTGATCCCGGTGGCGAGCTTCGAAGAGGCGATCGCGGTGGCCAATGACACGGCCTATGGACTTGCCGCCTCGATCTTCACCGCCAACGGCAAGCGGGCGCTGCGCGGCGCGCGGATGCTGCGGGCCGGCACCGTCACCGTGAACAGCTTCGGCGAAGGCGACATCTCGACCCCCTTCGGCGGCTATAAACAGTCGGGTTTTGGCGGGCGCGACAACGGCATCCACGCCCATGACCAGTACACGCAGCTGAAGACCATCTGGCTGGACCTGACGGACCACGCCGACACGGCGCTGGACTGACATGGGCGGGTTCCGGGCTGCACGGGCGCCGGTCTTCACCGGTGCCGCAGGCTGGCGGGCGATCCTGCCCGCGGCCCCCGCCTGCCCGGCGCTGTCGGGCGCGGCGGGCGCGGATGTGGCGATCGTGGGCGCAGGCTTCGCCGGCCTTTCGGCCGCGCGGCGGCTCTTGCAGATCGAGCCGGGGCTGAGGATCGCGATCCTCGACGCGACCCGGATCGCCGAGGGCGGCACCGGGCGCAACTCCGGCTTCATGATCGACCTGCCGCACGAGCTGACCTCGGGCGATTACGCAGGCGGCGGCGAAAGCCGCGACCGCGCGCTCACCCGGCTGAACCGGCAGGCCATCGACTTCGCCGCCGAGGCCGTGCGCGACTACGCGATCCCCGCGGGCTATTTCCAGCGGTCGGGCAAGATCAATGCCGCGGCCACTGACGCGGGGCTCGCGCAGAACGAAAGCTATGCCAAGCATCTGTCGGATCTGGGCGAAGCCCATGAGATCTACGACGCTGCGACCATGCAGGCGATCACCGGCAGCCGCTATTACCGCGGCGGCCTTTTCACCCCCGGCACCGCGATGATCCAGCCCGCGGGCTACGTCATGGGGCTGGCCGCGGGGCTGGAGCGCGCTGGCGTTTCGATCTTCGAGGACACGCCCGTGACCCGGATCGAGCCCACGGCGCAGGGCTGGCGACTGGTGGCGCCCGGCGGCGTGCTGACGGCGGCGAAGGTGATCCTGGCCACCAACGGCCACCTTGAAAGCTTCGGCATCCGCCGCGGGCAGCTGATGCACATCATGCTGAACGCCTGCATGACCGAAGCGCTGCCGCCCGAGGCGGTGGCCGCGCTGGGCGGCGCCGAAGCTTGGGGCGCGACGCCCGCCGACCCGATGGGCACCACCGTGCGCCGGATCGGCCCCGCGCAGGGTGGCCACCGGATCGTGATCCGTCAGGGCGGCTATTACCGCCCCGGCATGCAGACCAGCGCGGGCGATCTCGCGCGGCTGGTCGCGCGGATGCGCCAGAAGTTCGATGCCCGCTTCCCCACCCTGCGCGGCATCCGCTTCGAACACGCCTGGTCGGGGCATCTCTGCCTCAGCCGCAACGGCGTGTCGGTGATGCGCGAGCTGGAGCCCGGCCTTTACGCCGCCGCGGTCTGCAACGGGCTGGGCTCGACCCGCTCGACCCTGACCGGGATCGGCGCGGCGGAACTGGCCTGCGGGCGGAGCAGCGCCGTCACCGGCTTCTTCCTGGCCGAGCCGGACCCGACCCGCCTACCCCCGCATCCCTTCGACACGATCGGGGCAAATGCCTACATGCGCTGGAAAGAGTGGCAGTCGCGGCTAGAGTGAGCGGGCCCTGTCGAAAGATCCGCCCCATGGTCCAGTTCAAGCGCCGCCACCTGCCCTCGCTCGGCGCCTTCGCGACCTTCGAGGTCGCGGCCAAGCACCTGAGCTTCACGCTGGCCGCGCGCGAGCTGAACGTGACGCAGGGCGCGGTCAGCCAGCAGATCCGCCTGCTGGAGAAGGCATTGGAGGTCGCGCTGTTCCAGCGCCGCCACAATGCGCTGTCGCTGACGCCCGAGGGCGAGGGGCTGCTGGCTGCGGTGACCGAAGGGCTCGATTCGATCGGCGCCGGTGTGGCGCGGCTCGGGCACCAGACCGGGCCGCAGCTGGTCACGCTCTCGGCCACCGACGCGATGGCCAGCTACTGGCTGCGCCCGCGCCTTGCCGCCTTCCGGCAGCAGCATCCCGACGTAACCTTCACGATCCTCGCCTCGGACGAGGACGACGGGCTGCGCAGCTATGCCGAGGTCGACATCGCCATCCTCTGCGGCAACGAGCGCTGCGAGGTCGGCGACCAGCTACACTACCTCTGCCCCGAGGTGGCGCAACCGGTCTGCACCCCCGCCTTCCTGCAGGCCTACGGCCCCTTCGACGAGGCCCGCGACCTGCTGGGCGTGCCGCTGCTGCACCTTCACGAACGGCACTGGGCCTCTGACGCGATCGGCTGGCAGCCGCTGGGCTGGCCGGACTGGTTCCGCGCCCGCGGGCTGGCCGGCGCCGGCGGGGTCGAGGGCGTCACCTCGAACAAGGTCGGGCTGCTGATCGAGGCGGCGCTGGCCGGCGAGGGGGTGATGCTGGGCTGGCAGCACCTGGTCGAGGCGCATCTGGCCGACGGCCGGCTGGTGCATGCCCATCCCGCCTCGATCACCGCGGGGCGCGGCAATTTCCTGAGCCTGCGCCGTTCGGCCGCGGACCGGCCCGCCGTGGCGGCGGTGGCGGCGCATCTGGTCACGGGCGCGGCCCCCGGCCCCTGACCCCCGGCCACGCTGCCTTGGCCACTGCCCCCCGTTGCACGAACGAAAAAGGGCCCGGGCATTCCTGCCCCGGCCCCGGAATTCGATGGTACCGCCTTCCCGGTTCGAACGGGAGACCCCCAGATCCACAATCTGGTGCTCTAACCAACTGAGCTAAGGCGGCACTGCGGGGCGATCTACAGTCATTGCGCGGGCATTGCAAGACCGATCCGCACCCGATTGCCGCTTGCTAGACCGCCCCGTTTCGCGCTAGGCGATTGCGCCTTCGGAAAGGACGGAACCATGAGCATCGACAAGGAAAGCGAAATCGCCGCCAACCTCCAGATCGGGCCGACGACACTCGGCATGGTCCGGATCTATGTCGAGGCCGAGGGGCTGGAACTGCCGCTCGACTTCGATCCCGAGGAAGCCGAGGAGATCGCCGAGGAGCTGCGCGCCGCCGCAGAGGCCGCCCGGCAGATGACCCCGGCCAAACCCGCCGGTGCGCCGCAGGGCAAGCCCGGCAAGGGCCGGCGCTGAGCGCTCAGCCCAGGCGGGCCCCGGGGTCACGCAACGCCTGCAGCCGGACCGCCGCATGGCGCGCGAATCCCGCCGTCACCGCCTTGCGCCGGGCGGGCGCAAGCGGCGTGGCCGGCGGCATCCGCAGGATCTCGGCGTCGTAGGCATCGGCCAGGATCAGGCCGCTGCCCTCGGGCAGCAGCCCCGCCGGGAAATCGGCATCCACCGCCCAGAAGAACCGGTCGGCCCAGTCGAGGTAGCCCTGCCACTTGCGGTCCGACACGAAGTCGGTGCGGCAGGACTTGCATTCGACGATCCAGATCTCGCCCTTCGGGCCCAGCGCCATCACGTCGACGCGCAGCCCCGGCGCGGGCACCAGTTCCTCGACCGTGACGAATCCGAGCGACAGCAGGTGCCGGCAGACGCCGCGCGCGATCATCTGTCCGGGCATCAGGGCATGCGTCTCCGCCCCGGCAGGCTCGGGCATGGCACGCGGCGGCGCCGTTTCGTCCCAGCGATCGGGCCCCGGCAGAGGGTCCGATAGGGCGACAGAGAGGGGATCCGGCTTGACCGACATGGGGCGAACATGAACAATCCACGAACACCTGTCCAGTAGGTTGGCGCCCACCTGCCGTCACCAGCCCGTGAGCGCAGCCGGCATCTTTCGTTCCCATCCGAGACCTGCCCCCATGCGGGCGTCGCCCGCCCCGCCTGCCCCGCGGCCAACTCCCCCGCGCCTCCCTTACAGCCACCGCCGCCGCGCCTGCCCTAAAGTGATCGCCGCTCCGCCTGCCTTGCGGGCATCATCGCGGCGCCACCTGCCTCGCGGCCATAGCGGCCCCGCCTGCCCTGCGGGCACCGTCCGGCCCGCCTACCCTGCAGCCATCGCCGCCTTACCTGCCGTGCAGGCGTCGCCGTCCGGCCAGCCTTGCAGCCGTCACCGGGCACCTGCCGTACCTGCTTCGGAGCCATCGGCGCCCGGCATGCCCAGCGGGCGGCGCCTCGACCGCCTGCCATGCAGCCATTGCCCCTTACCTGCCTAGCAGGCATCTCCCACCGCGCCTGCCCTTGCGGGCACCGCCCCCCTCGCCTATCTTGTCAGGCGGCGGGTACTGCCCCTCGCGTGAGAGGCTTTTTTCCAGTGGCCGATAAGCATTTCCGAGGGTGCTGGCTCTGCCATGGTCCTGGCCATGGTATCTGGTGCCCACCTGGTACATCCAGGCTCTCGGGAAATCACGCCATCCACGGTTGCCGCGGTTCCCGCCGCCTTCCCCTACTCCTTCACGCTCAGGGCTGATCCGGCCCGGAGCCCTCGCCGATCCGCGCCAGCGCGATGGCGAACTGCACGCCGCCGAAGACCACGGCATTGGCAAGGATCATCATCCCCACCGCGATCCAGCCACCGCGCACGGTGGTCACCAGATGCCTCAGCCCGGCGACGTCGAAGCCGATCAGCAGCGCGGTGAAGACCGCGGCCAGCAGTGTGCCCAGCACGGCCGAGCGGATGTAGAGACGGACGAGTGCGGGCATGCGGCGGCTCCTCCCAGCGCAGGGCGCGAGCCTAGCATGGAAAAGGCCGCGACACGCCATCTGCGCATCGCGGCCTTTAGATCAGGTGCAGCCGGCGGGCCGGCCCTCAGAACGCGTCGGGGCGCGCCTCGCGGGCCATGTGGTCGAGCACCGCGTTCACGAAGCTCGGCTCCTTGCCTTCCGGGAAGAACGCACGGGCCACGTCGACGAACTCGTTGATCACCACCTTGGGCGGGGTCGCAGGGTTGAACAGCTCGGCCCCCGCGGCGCGGAACAGCGCGCGCAGCGTCGGGTCGATGCGGTCGATCGGCCATTTCGCGACCAGCGCCCGGTCGGTCATCTGGTCGATCTTCGCCTGCCAGGTCACCGCGTCGTCGATCAGGCGGCGGAACAGGTCCGGATCGCCCTCGGCCATCTCGTCCTCGTCATAGGTCGCGCCGAAACGGTGCGTCTCGAACTCGCGGGTGATCTTCTCGGCGGTCTGGCCCGAGACCTCCATCTGGAACAGCGCCTGCACGGCGTAAAGGCGGGCGGCAGACTTCATCTGCCGCTTCTGCTCGGAGGTCAGCTTGATCGGGCGCGGGGTGTCTTCGGTCATCGGGGCCTCGGTCAAGGTCATGCGGTCTAGGGTCAGGCGGGATCAGCTCTCGGCAGAGGCGAGGAAGCCGACGCCCTTGGTGCGGCGCGCCCATTTGCGGGAAAGCGCGACCAGATGCAAGGCCGCAGCGGCAGCACCGCCGCCCTTGTTCTGGCCCGCCGCCTCGGCCCGCGCCACCGCCTGCGCGCGGTTTTCCACGGTCAGGATGCCGTTGCCGATGCAGCTGCCCTGCAGGCCCAGCAGGGTGATCCCGCGCGAGCTGTCGTTGCAGACCGTGTCGTAATGCGTCGTCTCGCCGCGGATCACGCAGCCCAGCGCCACGAAGCCGTCGTAGTCGGTCATCCGCGCCGCCATCCCGATCGCGGTCGGGATCTCGAGCGCGCCCGGGACCTCGATCGTCTCGTGGCTGCCGCCCACCGCCTCGACCACGCCGCGCGCGCCGGCCAGCAGCTCGTCGGCGATGTCCTTGTAATAGGGCGCCACGACGATGAGGATCTTCACCGGCCGGTCGAACTCCGGCAGCGGCAGGGTGTAGTGCTGTTCGGCCGCGGCCATGGTCTTACTCCGTGATCGGATGGGTGCCGGCGATCTCGAGCCCGTAGCCCTCGAGGCCCACGACCCGCGGTTGCTCGCTGTTGGTGACCAGCGTGATCTGCTTCAGGCCCAGCGTGGCCAGGATCTGCGCGCCAAGGCCATACTGGCGCAGGACATGCGGGCTGGCGTGCCCCTCGACCGACAGGCGCATGGTGGTGTCGCGCAAGAGCACGATCACCCCGCGCCCGATGGTGCCGATGGTGCGCATCGCCGCGGCAAGGTCCGAACCCTCGCCGATGCCCAGCACATCCTCGAGCGGGTCGAGCTGGTGCACCCGCACCGCGACGGGCCCCGGCGAGGACAGGTCGCCCTTGGTCAGCACGATCTGCTCGGCGCCCTGCGTGGCGTCGGTGAAGATGCGCATCACCCAGTCGCCGCCATGCACCGATTTCACCGGCTTCACCGCGGTTTCGGTCACGAGGTTGTCGTGGCGGCGGCGATAGGCGATCAGGTCCGAGATGGTGCCGATCTTCAGCCCGTGCTTCTGCGCGAATTTCACCAGGTCGGGCAGCCGCGCCATGGTGCCGTCGTCGTTCATGATCTCGCAGATCACGCCGGCGGGCTTCTTGCCGGCCAGCCGCGCGATGTCGACCGAGGCCTCGGTATGGCCGGCGCGGACCAGCACGCCGCCGTCGCGGGCGCGCAGCGGGAAGATGTGGCCCGGGGTCGCGATGTCGGAAGGCTGGGTCTTGTCGTCGATGGCGACGGCGATGGTCAGCGCCCGGTCGGCGGCCGAGATCCCGGTCTCGACCCCTTCGCGCGCCTCGATCGAGACGGTGAAGGCGGTTTCGTGGCGCGAGGAGTTCTTAGAGGCCATCAGCGGCAGGTTCAGCGCGTCGATGCGCTTGCTTTCCATCGGCAGGCAGATCAGGCCGCGGCCGTGGGTGGCCATGAAGTTCACCACCTCGGCATTCGCCATCTCGGCGGGAATCACCAGATCGCCCTCGTTCTCGCGATCCTCGTGGTCGACGAGGATGAACATTTTCCCGGCACGGGCATCCGCGATGATTTCCTCCGTCGTGGAGATCGCGTCGCGATAATGGTCTTCGGGAAGGATGGGATCGGTCATGGCAGCGCTCCGGACAGTCGTGGTCCGTTTAGCGCGTCCGGGCCCGGAAGGCCAGATTCGCAGGGCTTCGCAGGGGCGCAGGGCGGCTGTGCAAGCCCGCCCCCCACGCGCGGCGCGGGGTGGCCCCCGGCGCGCGCGCCCGCCCGGGCTCAGGCCGGGACCGCCCCGGCGAAGAACCGCTCTGCCGGCAGATAGCCCGCCAGCCGCCCCGCGGCCGCCCAGTCGCGCTCGAGCCCGGTGTCGCCGACCATCAGGACCCGGTCGGCGGGACGCGCGCCGGCCATCTCGCGCACCGCGCGCGACAGGGCGCCCCAGCCCAGCAGGCCCGGCGCGGGGGCCGCGCCCTCGAAGGCCAGCCCCTGCCCGGCCAGGACCGACAGCGCGGCCTCGGGCGTCAGCGGCGGCTGCTGTGCCAGCCGTTGCGCCACGCCGCGCTGGCGGGCCAGCGCCTCGGCGCGCGCGGCCTCCAGCGCCTGCCCCTCGCGGAACAGCCGCAGCGCGTTCGACGAGAAGAGGAAGGCCACGATGTCGTGCCCGGTCGTCGCGCGGACCGTGGCATAGGTGCGGTAGTCCAGCCCGATCTCGGCCGCGCGCCGGACCCGCAGCCTCACGACCTCGAGCGGCAGGGTCGGCAGCAGATCGGCCCGGGCGCGGCTCCAGCAATGCGCGCGCCAGCCGGCGCCGGGCGCGACCGAGGGGCCGCCGTTGTGGCCGAGCCCCGCGCTCACGCCTTCACCGCCGAAGACCATTCGGCCATCCGCGCGACATAGCGCGCCAGCGTGTCGACCTCGAGGTTCACCGCGTCGCCCTCGGCCATCAGGCCCCAGGTGGTGACCTCTTTCGTGTGCGGGATCAGGTTGACGCCGAAGGTCGCGCCCGCGACCTCGTTCACGGTCAGCGAGGTGCCGTTCAGCGCGACCGAGCCCTTGGGGGCGATGAAGCCCGCCAGCGCATCCGGCACGCGGAAGGTCACGCGGGTGCTGTCGCCCTCGTCGCGGATGCCCACGATCTGCGCCACGCCGTCGACATGGCCCGAAACGATGTGCCCGCCCAGCTCGTCGCCCACCTTCAGCGCGCGTTCGAGGTTCAGCCGCTTGCCGACCCGCCAGCCGACATTGCTGCCAAGGTTGGTCTTCGACACCGTCTCGGCCGAGATCTGCACCTCGAACCAGTTCACGGGCTGGGTGCCGGTGGCGATCACCGTCAGGCAGACGCCGTCGCAGGCGATCGAGGCGCCGATGTCGATCGTTTCGGGATCGTAGGCGGTGCCGATCCGGGCGCGCAGGTCGCCCTCCTGCACCAGTTCGAGAACCTCGCCCCTGTCGGTGATGATGCCGGTGAACATGGGTCCGCCCTCCTGTGTCGTGCCGCGCCGTCACTGGATGGGTAGCCGCCGCCCCCCGGCGACGCAAGCCCGCGCCGCCGCGCAGAAAGCCGCCGCCACCTGCACGATGCGCCACGCATGACGCCCCCGCCTGACGCGCCGGTCGCGGCGACGCTTCCCGCAATCTCCCGCGCTTCGCCCCGTTCGGGCCGCATTTGCCGGCGATGCTGGCGCCGAGACGAGCGGAGCCCGACATGACCCAGTTCCCCGACGCGACCGGCACGCCCGCCGCTTCCTGGCTGGCGCTGCCCCTGCGCGCGCTTGCCGCGAACCGCTGGCTGCTGGGAGCGGTCGCCCTGCACGGGCTGGCGGCGCTGCTGCTGGCCGAGGGGCTGGGGCTGCAGGTCGACGGCTATCTGCGGGACACCGCCGGCAGCCTGCTGGTGCGGCTTCTGCCCTTCTTCGGGATCACGGTGCTGCTGATCCGCGCGGTCAGCTTCCAGCTGGTGCTGCGCCACCGGCTGCCCGGCAAGCGGCTGCTGCCCTGGCTGGCCGAGGATCTGGGCGCGCTGCTGCGCGACGGCGAGCGGCTGCTGTCGGGCGCGCTGGCCTTCGCGGCGATCCTGGCCTTCTGCGGCACATTCGCCTTCGTGAAGGCGGTGATCCCGGCCGTGGTTCCCTTCACGCTGGACCCGCTGCTGGCGACGATCGACGCCTGGCTGCACGGCGGCACCGATCCCTGGCGGCTGGCCCATGCCGTCTTCGGCGCGCCGCGGGCGATCTTCACCATCAACCTCGCCTATCACGCCTGGGCGGTGCTGGTGTTCTTCACCGTGGTCGCGGCCGCCTTTCTCGACACGCGCGGGCCGCGGCGAAGCACCTACCTTCTGGCCTTCGTGCTGGTCTGGGGACTGGGCGGCAACCTCGCGGCGATGCTGCTGTCCTCCGCAGGGCCGGTCTATTACCAGGGCCTCGGGCTTGGCGACCGCTTCGCGCCGCTGATGGAACGGCTTCAGGCCGCCGACCGGGTGATGCCGGTCTGGGCGCTGGGGGTGCAGGACCTGCTTTGGGCAGGCTACGTGCCGGGGGCGCCGGGGCGCGGGATCTCGGCCATGCCGTCGATGCATGTGGCCTCGAGCGTGCTGATGGCGCTATATGCGATGCAATGGTCCCGGATCCTCGGCCTGATCGCCTGGATCTTCGCGGCGACGATCATGGTGGGGTCCGTGCTTTTGGCCTGGCATTACGCGGTGGACGGCTATCTGGGCGCAGGCGTGGCGCTGGCCTGCTGGCGCGGCGCCGGATGGCTGGCTGCCCGAGACATGCGCCTGAACAAGGCGGGGACCTGAGCCGGTGCCACCGCCGCCCGATCGCTGCTTCCTGTTCCTGCAGGGCCCGCACGGCCCCTTCTTCGACCGCGTCGGGCGGATGCTTGCACGCTCGGGCGCGCGGGTGCTGCGCGTGGGCTTCAACCGCGGCGACGAGCGCTTCTGGTCCGACCGCGCCAGCTTCGTCGCCTATGACGGCACGCCCGAGGCCTGGCCCGACCGGCTCTCCGCTCTGCTCGACACCGAGGGCGTCACCGACATCGTCCTTTACGGCGACACCCGCCCCGTCCATGCCGCCGCCGTGGCCGAGGCCCGCGCCCGCGGCCTGACGGTGCATGTCTTCGAGGAAGGCTACCTGCGCCCCTACTGGATCACCTACGAACGCGGCGGCTCGAATGGCCATTCGCGGCTGATGCAGATGACGATCCCGGGCATGCGCATGGCGCTGGAGCGATCCGAGATGGAGATGCCCGCCGCCCCCGCCCGCTGGGGCGACATGCGCCACCATGTCTTCTACGGCGCGCTCTACCATTTCTACGTCATGGCGCTGAACGGCCGCTATCGCGGCTTCCGGCCCCATCGCGGCATCACCGTGCTGGGCGAGTTCCGCCTGCATCTCGCGCGGCTGCTGCTGATGCCGGTGCATGCGGTCGAACGGATGATCGCCACGCAGCGGATCCGGCTGGGCGGCTTCCCCTATCACCTCGTCCTGATGCAGCTTGCCCATGACGCCAGCTTCCGGATGCACGGCCCCTTCGCCACGATGACCGAGTTCATCGACCTCTGCCTCAAGGGCTTCGCCGAGGGCGCGCCGCGTCATCACCACCTCGTCTTCAAGGCGCATCCGCTGGAGGACGGCCGCAGCCCGGTGCTGGCAGACCTGCGCCGGCTGGCCGCGGAGTACGGCGTCGCCGACCGGGTGCATTTCGTGCGCGGCGGCAAGCTGGCGGCGCTGCTGAACCAGGCGCGCTCGGCGGTGACGGTGAATTCGACCGCGGCGCAGCAGGTGCTGTGGCGGGGCCTGCCGCTGAAGGTCTTCGGGGCGGCGGTCTATTCGCAGCCCGAGTTCTGCTCGCCCCAGCCGCTGCCCGAATTCTTCGCCCAGCCCCGCCGCCCCGACAGCCGCGCCTATCGCGACTATCGCCACTACCTGCTGGAGACCAGCCAGGTGCCGGGCGGCTTCTACTCGGCCCGCGGCCGCCGCCATGCGCTGCGGCAGGTGATCGACATGATGCTGGCCCCGACCGATCCCTATGACGCGCTGGCCCAGGGCATTGCGGCACCCCGGCAACAACTGGTCGTCGTGCAATAAGCCCGCTTCCGTTTTCGAACCGGATTCCGTAGGCTTGCCGGAAAAAGCCAAGAAAAAAGTATCGAGGCAGTATCCGTAAAGGAGCCCGGGCAGTGAAATTGATGGCTTCCCGCGGGGCGCGTGCAGCGACCCTGCTTGTTCTTGCAGCCAGCGTGGCGGCCTGCGGCCTGCCGCGGTCGGGTCCCAGCAAGCGCGAAATCTATGCCAGTTCCGTCCAGCGCCAGGGCGACGCCTTCGTGGTCTCGGTCAACGACCGGGTGAACCGCGCGGCCTCGGTCACCCCCGCGCTCGGCTTCAGCCGCGCCTTCGTGAACGCGGGCGTCGTCGGCTCGGACGACATCCGCCCCGGCGACACGCTGGCGCTGACGATCTGGGAAAACGTCGACAACGGCCTTCTGGCGCAGGCGGGCCGCCCCGCCACGCAGCTGAGCCAAGTGCAGGTCGACGGCGCGGGCTTCATCTTCGTGCCCTATGCCGGGCGCATCAAGGCCGCCGGCAACACGCCCGAGGGCCTGCGCCGGATCATCACCGAAAAGCTCGACGCCCAGACCCCGGACCCGCAGGTTTCCGTCACCCGCGCGGCCGGCGACGGCGCGACGGTGACGCTGATGGGCGCGGTCTCGGGCCAGGGCGTCTACCCGATCGAGCGGCCGACCCGCACGCTGTCGTCGATGCTCTCGCGCGCCGGCGGCATCGCGATCGAGCCGGACATCGCCAAGGTCACCGTGACCCGCGGCAACCAGACCGGCACCGTCTGGCTGACCGACCTGTGGAAGAACCCCGCGCTCGACATCGCGCTGCGCCCCGGCGACGTGATCGTGGTCGAGGAAGACCAACGCAGCTACACCGCGCTGGGCGCCACCGCCGGCCAGCGCCGGGTGCCGTTCCAGACCCAGACCCTGTCGGCGCTGGAAGCCATCGCGCAGGTCGGCGGCCTTGCCACCAACCTCGCCGACCCGACCGGCGTCTTCGTGCTGCGCAACGAGCCCGCCGAGGTCGCGAACCAGGTGCTGGGGCGCAACGACCTCGTGGGGCCGCAGCGCATGGTCTACGTGCTCGACCTGACCAAGCCCACCGGCATGTTCATGGCCCGAGACTTCTCGATCCGCGACGGCGACACCGTCTATGTGACCGAGGCGCCCTTCGTGCAATGGACCAAGGTCATCTCGTCTGTCACCGGCTCGGCCGCCTCGCTCAACCAAGTCACCAACGCCGGCACCAACATCGCCGCCGCCGGGGGCTGAGCTGCCCGCGCCCGCCCTTTCCGAAGCCGCCGGCCCTGCCCGGCGGCTTTTCTATTACACCGCCGGTTTCGCCCGCGACCGCGCGCTGCGCCGAGTGCTGCAGCTGTCCGGCTATGCCCCGCGCCCGGGCCTGCTGGGACGCCCCGGCCCCGAAGACCTGATCGCGGTCTGGGGCCAGAGCCCCTATGCCCATCGCGGCGAGGCCGCGGCCCGCGCCACCGGCGCCGGGCTGCTGCGGGTCGAGGACGCTTTCCTCCGCTCGGTCCGTCCCGGCCGCTCGGGCGGCGGGCCGGCGCTGGGGCTGATGCTGGACGCGACCGGCACGCCGGACGAGGGTGGCGTGCATTTCGACAGCCGCCAGCCCTCGGCGCTCGAACGCCTGCTGCGCGACCACCCGCTCGACGATGGCGACCTGCTGCGCCGCGCCCGCGACGGGATGGCCCAGATCGCGGCGCTGGAGCTGTCGAAATACAACATCCACGACCTTGCCATCGCGCCGCCCGAGCCGGGCTATGTGCTGGTGGTGGACCAGACCTTCGGCGATGCCTCGATCCCGATGGGCGGCGCGCGGGACTCGACCTTTCTGGAAATGCTGCTGATCGCGCAGGAGGAACACCCCCGCGCCCGGATCCTGATCAAGACCCATCCCGAAACCCAGTCCGGCGCCCGTCCCGGCCATTACGGCCCCGAACACGCGACCGGCCGGGTGACGCTGGAGACGCGCCCGATCTCGCCGCAGGCGCTGCTGGCTGGGGCGGTCGCGGTCTATACCGTCAGCTCGCAGCTGGGGTTCGAGGCGGTGCTGGCCGGCCACCGCCCCCGGGTCTTCGGCCAGCCGTTCTACGCGGGCTGGGGCCTGACCGAGGACGAACGCCCGGTCTGGCGCCGCCAGCGCAAGCTGACCCGCGCGCAGCTTTTCGCGGCGGCGATGATCCTCGCCCCCGTCTGGTATGACCGCCCCCGCGACCGGCTGGCGAGCTTCGAAGAGGCGCTCGACCAGCTCGAGGCCGAGGTGCGCGCCTTCCGCGACGACCGCGCCGGCCATGTCGCCTGCGGCATGCGCCTGTGGAAACGCCGCCCGCTGCAGGCGATGCTGGGCCGCGAGCGGCGGCTGGTCTTCGAGGACCGGCCCGACCGCGCCGCGGCCCGCGCCCGCGCCGAGGGCCGCGGCCTGCTGGTCTGGGCCGGGCGCGAGACGCCCGCGCTGACAGAAGCCGCCACGGGCCTGCCGCTGGCCCGGGTCGAGGACGGCTTCCTGCGCTCGCGCGGGCTTGGCGCCGAACTGGTGCCGCCGCTGTCGCTGGCCCTGGACCACATGGGGATCTACTACGACCCGACCCGCGAGAACGATCTGGAGCGCCTGATCGCCGCCGGCCCGCCCCCCGGCGGCCTGCGCCGGGCCGAGCGGCTGGTCGAGCGCATCGTCGCGGGCGGGCTCAGCAAGTACAACCTTGGCGGCGCCCTGCCCGAGCTGCCCGAGGGGCACCGGATCCTCGTGCCCGGACAGGTCGAGGACGACGCCTCGATCCGGCTGGGCACCACGGATGTGCGCAGCAACCGCGACCTGTTGATCGCCACGCGGGCCCGGAATCCGGGCGCGGTGCTGATCTACAAGCCGCATCCCGATGTCGAGGCCGGGCTGCGCCCCGGGGCGATCCCGCCGGCCGAGCTGTTCGGGCTGGCCGATTTCGTGCTGGGCGCCGCGGATCCGGCGCAGGTGATCGCGGCGGTGGACGAGGTCTGGACCATGACCTCGACCCTGGGGTTCGAGGCACTGCTGCGGGGCAAGCCCGTCACCTGCCTCGGCGCGCCCTTCTACGCGGGCTGGGGGCTGACCCGGGACCTGGGCGCGGTGCCGGCGCGGCGGCGGGCCCGGCCAGAACTGGCGGCCTTCGCCCATGCGGCGCTGATCGCCTATCCGCGCTATCACGATCCGGTCTCGGGCCTGCCCTGCCCGGCAGAGGTGGCGCTGGAGCGGCTGATCTCGGGCGAGGTGCCGCGGCGGGGTGTGGGGAACCGGCTTCTGGCGAAGGCGCAAGGCATCTTGGCGTCGCAGAGCTGGATCTGGCGCTAAGGCAGACAGAGTCGGGGGGACCGCGGGTCCCCCCGCGCGCCCCCCCCCGGCTCAGGCGCGTCATGGCGGCGTCAGGCGCGGGTCCAGCGGTGGTAGATGTCGGCGCCGACGGGGCGCGTCTCGGCGAGGCGGAAACGGGGGAAGGCCCCAAGGGGCGCCTCGGCCAGCGCGCCGATCGAGGCACGGCCTTCGGCGCCCAGCGTCAGGCCCGCGGTGAAGCCCACCACCTCGTCGACGACGCCCGCCGTCAGCAGCGAGGCCGCAAGCTGGCCGCCCCCTTCGCAGAACACCCGCGTCAGGCCCTCGGCCCCAAGCGCGGCCATCATCCCGGCGGCGTCGAAGGCGCCGGGCAGTTCGATCCGGCGCGCCCCCGTCGCGTCCCAGGCGGCGCGGCGCTCGGTCGGTGCCTCGGCCCCGTGCACCAGCCAGACCGGGATCTCGCGCGCGCTGGCGGCAAGCCGGCCCAGCGGCAGGTCGAGCCCGGCCGAGGCCACGATCCGCACCGGCTGCGCCACCGGCCCGAGGCCGCGGACGTTCAGCATCGGGTCATCGGCCCGCACCGTGCCCGCGCCCACCAAAATTGCGTCATGGCGCGCCCGCAGCGCATGGGTCAGGTGCCGCGCCTCTGGCCCGGTGATCCAGCGGCTCTCGCCCGACGCCGTGGCAATGCGCCCGTCGAAACTGGTCGCAAGCTTCAGGGTCAGCATCGGCCGCCCCTGCCGGATACGGGTCAGGAAGCCGATCTGCGCGGCCTCGGCCTCGGGCGCCATCAGCCCCGCCAGCACCTCGATCCCCGCGTCGCGCAGGATCTGGTGGCCGCGGCCCGCCACGCGTGGATCGGGGTCTTCCAAAGCGCTGACCACACGCGCCACGCCCGCCGCCACCAGCGCCTCGGCGCAGGGCGAGGTACGGCCATGGTGCGCGCAGGGTTCGAGGCTGACATAGGCGGTGGCCCCGCGCGCGGCCGCGCCGGCCTGCGCCAGCGCCTCGCGCTCGGCATGGGGCCGCCCGCCCGGCTGCGTCCAGCCGCGCCCGACGATGCGCCCGTCGCGCACCAGCACGCAGCCCACGGCGGGGTTCGGCCAGGTCCGGCCAAGCCCACGGCGCCCCAGCGAGAGCGCCAGCGCCATGAACCGCCGATCGATCTCGGGCGTCACTCTTCGAGGGCGGTCGAGGGGCGCAGTTCCGAGACGAACTTGTCGAAGTCGTCGGCGTCGCGGAAGTTCTTGTAGACGCTCGCGAAGCGGACGTAGGCCACGGTGTCGATCCGGGCCAGCGTCTCCATCACGATCTCGCCGATCACCTTCGAGGGGATATCGGTGTCGCCCATCGATTCAAGCCGCCGCACGATTCCAGAGATCATCTGGTCGATGCGTTCGGGCTCGACCGGGCGCTTCTGCATCGCGATCCGGATCGAGCGTTCCAGCTTGGTGCGGTCGAATTCCTCGCGCTTGCCCGAGGACTTGATCACGATCAGGTCGCGCAGCTGCACGCGTTCATAGGTGGTGAAGCGGCCGCCGCAGGCCGGGCAGAAACGGCGCCGGCGAATGGCGACGTGATCCTCGGCAGGCCGAGAATCCTTCACCTGAGTGTCGACATTGCCGCAGAACGGGCAGCGCATGGCCCTCTCCCTCGTCGGTCAGTCCCCGTTATCCACAGCACTATAGGGCGGCGACGAATCGTTGGGTAGCCGATTTTCCACCCCACCACATGTCGTGGGACGTGGCTGTGGCCGCCAAGACTCAATCCGCATCACCTGGCCGGTCAATCGGCGCGGAAATGGGCGGCGATCTCGCGCCGGTGCGGGGCCGAGCGGTGTTCGAAGAGGAAGATCCCCTGCCAGGTGCCCAGCCGCATCCGCCCACCCATCACCGGGATGCCCAGCGTGACCGGCAGCAGCGCCGCGCGGATATGGCCCGGCATGTCGTCGGGCCCCTCGTAGGTGTGGGTCAGGTAGCACATCGAGGGGTCGGTCGCCGGCGGCACCGCGCGGCTGATCCATGCCAGAAGATCGGTCTGCACCTCGGGGTCGGCATTCTCCTGGATCAGCAGCGAACAGGAGGTGTGCCGCACCAGCAGGGTCAGAAGCCCGTCGCCGCGCCCCTTCACCCAGGCGGCGATCTGCGGGGTGACCTCGTAACTGCCCTGGCCGCGGGTCTCGATCTGGAAGGTGGTGTGCATGGGCCCGAGTTCACCGCGGCCCGCGGCGGAAGGCAAGCCTCAGCAGCCGCGCGCCAGCACCATCACCCAGACCGTCCGCCCCTGCCCGCGGATCGCGGCCAGCCCCAGCCCCCGCGCCTCGGGCGCCAGCATGTTGCGCAGATGTCCCGGCGAGCCGCGCCACATCGTCACCGCGACGTCGACCGGATCCGCCGCGGCGGTGCTCGAGGCGATGTTCTCGGCCACCCAGCAGACATCGGCGCCGCGGGCCACGACCCTGTCCATCGGGCCGGCGCCCTCGGGCGAACGGTGATCGAAATAGCCGCGGCGGGCCATGTCGCAGGCGTGATCCTCGGCCGCTTCCGACAGCACCGCGGACAGCGCCAGCGGCGGCAGGCCCCGCCCCGCGCGCAAGGCGTTGGTGAGCGCGAGCCCGCGCCGCGCCCCTTCGGCATCCAGCCGGATCTCGGCCCCCGCCCCGCAGGACAGGCCCGCAACCGAGGCCGGCACCTGCGCCGCGGCATGTCCGGCCAGCAGGGCCAAGCCAAGAAGCACCGGCGCAAGCGCCGCCCCGCGCCGCATCAGTCGTCGGGGAAGATCGTGCGCGGGCCCTGGCACATCGACTGGGCATGCGCCGCCGAGAAGCCGCCGTCCTGACGCCCGATGGTGACGATGCCGGTCTCGCCCGAGCTTTTCGCCGGGTCGATCGAGAAGCCCATGTGCCCGATCGCCCGCGGCGAACTGGCGGTGGTGCGATAGATGGTGGTCGTCGGCGACAGGCGAAGCTTGCCGATCGCGAAATCCGCCGCGGCGCACCAGTAATCGCCGACGATGTTCGACGGCCGGTAGGCGACGGTGAAATCCTGCGCGGTGCCGTTCACCCGCAGGGTGTTCGAGGCGGGCCAGGCCAGCAGCGGCGTCGCGGCGCAGGCTGCGGCGAGCGCCGCCGGGAACAGGAAATGTCTGGGATGCATGGCGGGCTCCTTCGTCGGGCGGTGGCCCGGCGGGCGCGCCCCTCGGACCCTATCTAGTCACCCGGCGCGCGGGCGCAATGGGCTTGGCCTTGCCCGTCGCCCGCCGGGGTCACGCCGGCCGCGGGCTCAGACACGCGATCAAGCGGCCACGCTCGCCGCCGGCGGCAGGCGCGATCAGGCGGAAGGGCATCAGGATCGAAGCGCGGTCATCGTCACGGCGGCACCAGCCAGCGTCGCCCGGCCCGCACGTGTGGTCTGCGGAACCCGCACCGGGGCCCGCGACGTCGCCTCCGCTGTGCACTGGCGCGGGCAGAGTCAGCCCGCGGCAGACACCAGCTGCAGCCACCGCTCGGCGGCCGCGGCATCGTCCAGACGCACGATCACTTCGCCCGACTTGCTGACCCGCGCGCCCGGGAAGGCGGCGGTCACCGCCTCGGGCGTCACGCCACCGCGCTGGGCGGGCTTGCGGACATAGGCCAGCACGCCCTCGTCGCCGGGAACGGCGGCAAAGACCCACTCCTCGCCACGCTCGACGCGCAGCGCGGATTTGAAGCCCTGCTCATGGGCATGCATCGCCAGATCGGGCATCGCGGCAAGCCCTTCGACCAGACGGTCGAAGGCGGCCTTCGCGGCGTCCGAGACGCAGGCGTCCCGAAGCTCGGTGATCTCCACGTCGCGCCGCCCTTACTGGTCGAGGAACGAGCGCAGCTTGCGCGACCGCGACGGATGCTTGAGCTTGCGCAGCGCCTTGGCCTCGATCTGCCGGATCCGTTCGCGCGTGACGCTGAACTGCTGGCCCACCTCCTCCAGCGTGTGGTCGGTGTTCATGCCGATGCCGAAACGCATCCGCAGAACCCGCTCCTCGCGCGGGGTTAGGCTGGCCAGAACCCGCGTCGTCGTCTCCTTCAGGTTCTCCTGAATGGCCGAATCCAGCGGCAGGATCGCGTTCTTGTCCTCGATGAAGTCGCCCAGCTGGCTGTCTTCCTCGTCCCCGATCGGGGTCTCGAGCGAGATCGGCTCCTTGGCGATCTTCATCACCTTGCGGACCTTCTCGAGCGGCATCTGCAGCTTTTCGGCCAGCTCTTCCGGGGTCGGCTCGCGCCCGATCTCATGCAGCATCTGCCGGCCGGTGCGGACCAGCTTGTTGATCGTCTCGATCATGTGGACCGGAATACGGATGGTCCGGGCCTGGTCCGCGATGGACCGGGTGATCGCCTGACGGATCCACCAGGTGGCGTAGGTCGAGAACTTGTAGCCGCGGCGGTACTCGAACTTGTCGACGGCCTTCATCAGGCCGATGTTGCCTTCCTGGATGAGGTCCAGGAACTGCAGGCCGCGGTTGGTGTATTTCTTCGCGATCGAGATCACGAGGCGCAGGTTGGCCTCGACCATTTCCTTCTTGGCCTGACGGGCTTCCTTCTCGCCCTTCTGGACCTGGTTCACGATCCGGCGGAATTCCTGGATGTCGACGCCGACATACTGGCCGACCTGCGCCATCTCGGCGCGCAGGTCGTCTACCTTGTCGCGGCTCTTCTCGAACAGCGCCAGCCAGCCGCGGCCGCCCTTGGCGATCAGCCGGTCGGCCCAGGTCGGGTCAAGCTCGTAGCCGCGGTATTCGTCGATGAACTCGCGGCGGTTGATGCGGGCGGCATCGGCCAGCTTCACCATCCCTGAGTCGATCGACATGATCTTGCGGTTGATGCCGTAAAGCTGGTCGATCAGCGCCTCGATCCGGTTGTTGTGCAGATGAAGCTCGTTCACCAGCATCACCATCTCGCTGCGCAGCTTCTGATACGCCGCCTCGTCGGCCACCGAATAGCTGGTGCCCTCGGAGAGCGTCGCGCTCATCCGGCGGTCCTGCATCTCGGACAGCATGCCGTAGTTCTCGGCGATGATCTCCAGCGTCTCCAGCACTTTCGGCTTCAGCGCGGCTTCCATCGCGGCCAGCGACATCGCCGAGGCCTCGTCATCCTCGTCGCCGTCGTCCGAGGCGATCGGGTTGCCGTCGGCGTCAAGCTCCTGCTCGCCGGAACGTTTCGGCGCGGGCGACACGGCGGCGCCATCGACGATGGCCTCTTCCATGTCGTCCTCGCCCTCGCCGTCGAGATTCCGCCCGAAGGTGGTCTCGAGGTCGATGACGTCGCGCAGCAGGATCTCTTCCGACAGAAGTTCGTCGCGCCAGATCGTGATCGCCTGGAAGGTCAGCGGGCTTTCGCACAGGCCCGCGATCATCGTGTTGCGGCCGGCCTCGATGCGCTTGGCGATGGCGATCTCGCCCTCGCGGCTCAGCAGCTCGACCGAGCCCATCTCGCGCAGATACATCCGCACCGGGTCGTCGGTGCGGTCCAGCGTCTCGGTGGTGGTGGTCGCGACCGCGACCTCGCGCGAGCCCGAGGTCTCGACGACCTGCCCGCCGTTGCCACCCTGGGCATTGCCCTCGCCGTCCTCGGCGTCGTCATCCTCGATGACGTTGATGCCCATCTCCGAGAGCATCGACATCACGTCCTCGATCTGCTCGGACGAGACCTGCTCGGGCGGCAGGACTTGGTTCAGCTGGTCGTAGGTGATGTAGCCGCGCTCGCGCGCCTCGGCGATCATCCGCTTGACGGCCGCCTGGCTCATGTCGAGCGAATGGTCCTGATCCTGATCGTCGTGCTTCACGTCTTCGGCGTCTCGGGCTGCCATGTGCACTCCTCATCGGGTCGTCGCGGCGGCCGGGCCTGTCGCCGCGCGGGGTCATTCGGTCAGGTCTCCGGCAGGGCCACCAGAGTCGGCCAATGATTCGGGTAGCACCGAATCATATCGGTCCTCTTTATCGAATCGCGGCGCCGGATCACAGGGCACCCCGTCGTGTCAGATAGTCCGCAAGGTCCAGGTGTCACCGGCAGGCCGCGATCAACGCCGCGACTTACGCCAGATTTCCTTGTCGATCATGTCCTGAAGCTGCTGCTTCAGGGCATCGCGGTCCTCGCCGAGGTCCGACGAGTCGTTGATTCGCGACCGCTCGGCGCGCTGCCGGGCCTCGGCCGCCTTGCCAAGGCGCCAGGTGACGCCCTCGTCGGCGAAGCCTGCCAGATCGGCAACCGCATCCTCGATCTCCTCCCGGACCCCGCGCCGCGCCGCGAGCTTGGCGAGTTCCTCGGCCAGGCACATGGCGACGATCGCCGGGTCGGCCTCGGGCCGCGCCGGCGGCGCGATCGCTACATGGGGAAGCCCGCGCAGGGTTTCAAGGATACCGTTCGCCCGCGGTCCCAGCCGGTCGAGGAACCCCTCGCCCGGATCGCGCGCCTCGCGCAGCAGCGCCGCGCGCAGGGCGTCATGCCCCTCGCCGGTCATCGCCATCCGCTCGAGATCGCTTTCGAATTTCACGATGCAGACCGGATGCGCGGCGAGAATCGCCAGGATCATCGCCTCGCGCAGCCGCTCCTCGACCAGCCCATCGTCCCCCTCGGCCGCCGCGGCAGCCAGAAGCGAGGCGCGGGTCGCGGCCAGCGGCAGGATCTCGATCGGGCGCTGGCCCGGCTTCCAAGGTTTGCGAGCGCCCCCGGAGAAGCCTCCAGCGAAGCCGCCTGAGAAACCGCCCGAGAAGCCCCCGGAGAAGCCACCTCCGAACTCGCGGGTCGGGCGCGGACGGTCCTCGGACCCGGTGCGGCGGCCGAACAGGCCAAGGCGCAACTGGGCGATCTCTTCGCCGTAATGGCCACGCAGCGAGGGGTCCTTGATCTGCCGGATCAGCTCGCGGAGGCGGCGGTCGAGCCCGGCCTTGCGCTCGGGGCTGTCGAAGACTTTCCCTTCGGTCTCGCGCCGCCACAACAGCTCGACCATCGGCCGCGCCTGCTCGATCACCTGCGCCATCGCCTGCGCGCCGCGGGCGCGGATCAGGTCGTCGGGGTCCTCGCCCGCCGGCAGCACCGCGAAGCGCAGCGCGTTGCCGGGCTCCAGCATCGGCAGCGCAAGGTCGATCAGCCGCTCGGCGGCGCGGATCCCCGCCTTGTCGCCATCGAGCGCCACCACCGGCTCGGGCGAGATCCGCCACAGAAGCCGCAGCTGGTCCTCGGTGATCGCAGTGCCCAGGGGGGCAACGGCGCCGCCGAAGCCCGCCTCGGACAACGCGATCACGTCCATGTAGCCTTCGGTGACGATCAGCGGCGCGCCCTTCGCCACCGCGTTCCTCGCGGCCTCCTGGTTGTAGAGGTTGCGCCCCTTGTCGAAGAGCTCGGTCTCGGGCCCGTTGAGGTATTTGGCGCGCGCGTTCGGGTCCATCGAGCGGCCGCCAAGGCTGATCGCCCGCCCCCGCCCGTCGCGGATCGGAAAGATGATGCGGCCGCGGAAGCGGTCATAGGGCGCGCCGCCATCCTCGGGCTTCGCGCAAAGCCCCGCCGCCACCAAGAAGTCGGCGGCGATGCCCTTGGCGGTCAGCGCCTGGAAGATGCCCTGCCGACTGTCGGGCGCCCAGCCGATGCCGAAACGCTCCTGCCCCGCGGGCCCCAGCCCGCGCCGGTCGAGATAATCGCGCGCCGCCTGCGCCGAGCCGGTGCGCAACTGCAGCCGGTACCACTTCACCGCCTCTTCCATGACCTCGGCCAGCTGGCTGCGGCGGTCGGCCTTCTGGGCGGCGACGGGATCGCGGGCGGGCATGGTCATGCCGGCCTCGCGCGCGAGGCTCTCGATCGCCTCCATGAACGACTGGTTCTCGCTCTCGCGCAGGAAGGTGACGGCGTCCCCCTTGGCGTGGCAGCCGAAGCAGTAATAGAAGCCCTTGCGGTCATCCACATGGAAAGACGCGGATTTTTCCTGGTGGAACGGGCATGGCGCCCACCAGTCGCCCTTCGCTTGGTTCGACTTCCGCCGATCCCACGTCACCTTGCGGCCGATCACGCTGCTCAGCGTGATGCGGGTGCGAAGCTCGTCGAGGAAACCGGGTGGGAGACTCATGGCCGTACTATCCGCCCTCGGTCGGGACCTGTCCAGAATGGCAAAGAGGGGGCGCTGCCCCCTCGGACCTGCGGTCCTCACCCCCGGGATATTTGAGCCAGTGCGAAAGCGGCTTTCTTACTGGCAAAAATATCCCCGTCGGAGGCATCCGCCCGACGCGACCGGGCGCGACGCCGGGTCTTCAGTCGTCCATCTTCAGGGCCGAGATGAAGGCTTCCTGCGGGATCTCGACCTTGCCGAACTGGCGCATCCGCTTCTTGCCGGCCTTCTGCTTTTCCAGAAGCTTCTTCTTCCGGGTGGCATCGCCGCCGTAGCATTTCGCGGTCACGTCCTTGCGCATCGCCGACAGCGTCTCGCGCGCGATGACCCGGCCGCCGATCGCCGCCTGGATCGGGATCTTGAACATGTGCCGCGGGATCAGGTCCTTGAGCTTCTCGCACATCGCGCGGCCCCGGCCCTCGGCCCGGTCGCGGTGCACCATCATCGACAGCGCATCCACCGGCTCGTCGTTCACCAGGATCTGCATCTTCACGAGGAAGTCCTCGCGGTATTCCGACAGCTGGTAGTCGAACGAGGCGTAGCCCTTCGTCACCGATTTCAGCCGGTCGTAGAAGTCGAAGACCACCTCGGCCAGCGGCAGGTCGTAGACCGCCATCGCGCGCGAACCCGCATAGGTCAGGTCCATCTGGATCCCGCGACGGTCCTGGCACAGCTTCAGAACGTCGCCCAGATATTCGTCGGGCACCATGATCGTGGCCTTGATCCGCGGCTCTTCGATATGGTCGACGTAGGTCAGGTCGGGCATGTCGGCGGGGTTGTGCAGGTCGCGCACCTCGCCGTCCTTCATGTGCAGCTTGAAGACCACCGAAGGCGCGGTGGTGATCAGGTCCAGATCGTATTCCCGCTCGAGCCGGTCGCGGATCACCTCGAGGTGCAGCAGGCCGAGGAAGCCGCAGCGGAAGCCGAAGCCGAGCGCGGCCGAGGTCTCCATCTCGTAGCTGAACGAGGCGTCGTTCAGCGCCAGCTTCTCGATCGCGTCGCGCATGTCGTCGAAATCGGCGGCATCGACCGGGAAGAGGCCGCAGAACACCACCGGCTGGGCGGGCTTGAAGCCCGGCAGCGGCGTCTCGGCGCCCTTCTTGTCATGGGTGATCGTGTCGCCGACGCGGGTGTCGCGCACCTGCTTGATCGAGGCGGTGAAGACCCCGATCTCGCCCGGGCCCAGTTCCGCGATGTCGATCATCTTCGGCTTCAGCACGGCAAGCTTGTCGATGCCGTAGACCGCGCCGGTCTGCATCATCTTGATGGTGTCGCCCTTGCGGATCACGCCGTCCATGACGCGGATCATCACGACGACGCCGAGATAGGCGTCATACCAGCTGTCGACCAGCATCGCCTTCAGGGGCGCGTTGCGCTCGCCCTTGGGCGCGGGCAGCCGCGTCACGATGGCTTCCAGCACGTCCGGGATGCCCATCCCCGACTTGGCCGAGATCGGGATCGCGTCCGAGGCATCGATGCCGATCACATCCTCGATCTGCTCCTTCACCCGGTCGGGCTCGGCCGCCGGCAGGTCGATCTTGTTCAGCACCGGCACGATCTCGTGCCCCGCGTCGATCGCCTGATAGACGTTGGCCAGCGTCTGCGCCTCGACACCCTGCGAGGCGTCGACGACCAGAAGCGAGCCCTCGACCGCGCGCATGGACCGGCTGACCTCATAGGCGAAGTCGACGTGGCCGGGGGTGTCGATCAGGTTCAGGACGTAGGTCTTGCCGTCCTTCGCCGGATACTCGATCCGCACGGTGTTCGCCTTGATGGTGATCCCGCGCTCGCGCTCGATATCCATCGAGTCGAGGATCTGCGCCTTCATGTCGCGTTCGGCCACCGTCCCCGTCATCTGGATCAGGCGATCCGCGAGGGTGGATTTGCCGTGGTCGATATGGGCCACGATGGAGAAGTTGCGGATCTGGTCGAGCTCGGTCATGCGCGCCATATGAGCGGGATTCGGGCACCGGTCAAGCGGCGGCGCGCGGCCCGCCCCCCGCCCGGCGGCCCCTTGACCTTCGCGCCGCCCGCGCGATGCTGCGCGGCAACGTTTCACAAGGAGAGATCCGATGATCCTGAGCGTTCCCGACATGTCCTGCGGCCATTGCCGCGGCGCGGTGCAAGAGGCTGTGACCGGCGTCGATGCCGGTGCGACGCTGACCTTCGACCAGGCCGCACGCCGCGTCGACATCGCCACCAAGGCCAGCCCCGAGGCGATCATCGCCGCGCTGGACGACGCGGGCTATCCGGCCAGCCTGGCCTCCTGACGTCCTCACCCCGCGGGATCCTGCGTCACGGCCTGCGCCGTCACGCGTGGCCTGCGGGGCACAGCGCGCCCGCCCGCCGCATCACGACCCGCGGCGCGCGGTTGAAGCAGGCCCGCGCCGCCCCCATAGTCCGCCGGATTTCGCGACGACGGACGAACGATGCGCAGACGCCTGATCCCCCTGGCCTTTCTTGCCCTCACCGCCGGCTGCGGCGGCGGAACCCACGGGCCGGTCAACGCCGCCTGCCTCGGCGCCGGGCGCTCGGCCGCGACCGCCGCCAGCTGCGGGTGCGTGCAGCGCGTGGCCCATCGCTCGCTGGGCTGGGGCGAGCAGCGCCGCGCCGCGCGCTTCTTCAAGGACCCCGACCGGGCCGAGGCCACACGGATGTCGGACGCCCCCGCCGACAAGACCTTCTGGAAGCGCTACGAGGCCTTCATCGACCGCGCCAAGGCCAGCTGCCAAGGCTAGTGCGGCCCGGCCCGGCCCCGATCATCCCCATCCTTGCGCAGCGGGCGCCACGGCCGCCGGAGGATCCCCGGCCTGCGGGGCCCGACAGCGCGCCTAGGCGGCCAGCTGCGCCAGCCAATGCGCGACGCCCTCTTCGACCCGGTCGAGCGCGCCCTCGAAATCCTCGGTGTAATAGGGGTCGGGCACTGTGGCGCCGCCGGGCAGGAAGGCCTCGATCCGCGCGGCGCTGCCTGCGGGCGCAAGCCGGCGCAGGTCGGCGAGGTTCTGCGCATCCATCGCGAGGATCAGGTCGAACCGGGAGAAATCCGCCCGCGCCACCTGCCGAGCCCGAAGCGGCGACAGATCGTAGCCCCGCGCCCGCGCGGCGGCGACCATTGGCGGGTGCGGCGGCTCACCGACATGCCAGCGCCCGGTGCCGGCGCTGTCGAGCGCGAGGTCGAGCCCGGCGCGGGCGGCATGGGCGCGCATCGCGCCCTCGGCGGCGGGTGAGCGGCAGATATTGCCGAGACAGACGAAGAGGATGGACCTTGGCGCGTGCATGGGGTCACTCTTGGGCAAAGCCCCGGCCCGGGGCAAGCGGCGGAGGTGCCATGACCCAGTCGATCCTGCCCTGCGGCGGCGCGATCCCGCGATGAACATCGTGATTCTGACCGGCGCCGGGATCTCGGCGGAAAGCGGGCTTGCGACCTTCCGCGCGTCCGACGGGCTTTGGGAAGAGCACCGGATCGAGGATGTGGCGACCCCGCAGGCCTTCCGCCGCAACCCGGTGCTGGTCCATGAATTCTACAACCAGCGCCGGGCGAAGGCGCGGCTCGCGCGGCCGAACGCCGCCCATCAGGCGCTGGCGCGGCTGGGCGCCGATCCCCGCCACCGGGTGACGCTGGTCACCCAGAATGTCGACGACCTGCACGAACGCGGCGGCTCGACCGGCGTGATCCACATGCATGGCGGGCTCGAGACCGGGCTCTGCGCCGCCTGCGGCCACCGCTGGGAGGCGCCGGCGATCATGGGGCCCTACGACCGCTGCCCGGCCTGCGCAAGGCAGGCGACGCGGCCCGACATCGTCTGGTTCGGCGAGATTCCCTATCACATGGAAGAGATCGCGGCGGCGCTGGAGCAGGCCGATCTCTTCGCCGCGGTCGGCACCTCGGGCAACGTCTACCCGGCGGCGGGCTTCGTGGAACTTGCGGCGGCCGCCGGCGCGCGGACGGTCGAGCTGAACCTCGACGCCTCGGCGCGGACCTCGGTCTTCGACGAGGCGCGGCGGGGGCCGGCGACGCAGGTCGTGCCGCAGTGGGTGGATGAGCTTGTCGGCTGAACCGCCCGGGCTGAAAGCAAAAAGCCCCGCGGATGGCGGGGCTTGTCGCGACGTTCGGAGATCAGCGGATCAGGCCGCGGCCTGGGCCTTGGCGATCTCTTTCTTGATCTTCAGGGCGCGGTCCGACAGTTCGTCGTCCTTGGCCTTGGCGAGGTAGGCGTCGAGGCCACCGCGGTGGTCGACCGAGCGCAGGCCGGCAGCCGAGACGCGCAGCTTGAACGACTGGCCGAGCACGTCCGAGATCAGCGTGACGTCGTTCAGGTTGGGCAGGAACCGGCGACGCGTCTTGTTGTTCGCGTGGCTGATGTTGTTGCCCGTCATCGGGCCTTTCCCGGTCAGTTCGCAAACGCGCGACATGGTTCGTTCCTTCGTTTCCCGGTCCCTCGCCGCAGGGGCGGGACAGCTATGAGCCATACATGAGTGGGGCGCCGCGGCGGGGCACCCCGAATTCCGTCCGCGGGCAATACGGACAAGCGGGCGGAAGGTCAAGCGATTCATCTGGCGAAACGGCCGGCAGGGTCGCGCGCGCGGGGGCATGATCCGTAAACAGGCGGGGGGCGCTGCCCCCCGGGNTCTGCACCAAGCCCTCGACCCCCGAGGTTCTGGCCTCGTGCCTCTGCGCGGCGATGGCCGAGCCCTGAACGCCCGCGACCCGCGCCGGCCTGGAGGGACGGCGGGGGGCGCTGCCCCCCGGGGCCCGTGCCGGGCCCTCCCCCCGGGATATTTGGACCAGTGCGAAAGGAACAGAGCGCCTCAGTCGAAGGCGGCCAGAACCTCGGCCGCGGCGCGCGCGGGGGCGGCGCGGCCCTCGGCCACGGCCCTGCCCAGGGTTTCGAGGCGGGCGCGGATCGCGGGGTCGCGCGCGAGGCGGGCGAGAAGGCCCGCACGCACCTCTTGCTCGAACCAGTCGCGGGCCTGGGTGGCGCGGGTCCGCGCCCAATGGCCCTGATCGCGCCGCCAGTCGGCGAGGGCCTGCATCTGGTCCCAGGCGGGGGCGAGGCCCTCTTCGGCCAGCGCCGAGACCGGCAGCGCCTTCGGGAAGTCCTCGGGGTCCTGCGCGCGCTTGCGCAGCAGCCGCAGCGCGCCCGCGTAATCGGCCACCGTGCGCAGCGCCGCGGATTTCAGCTCGCCATCGGCCTTGTTGACGAGGATCAGGTCGGCCATCTCCATGATCCCGCGCTTGACCCCCTGCAGCTCGTCACCGCCCGCGGGCGCGAGCAGCAGCACGAAGAGATCGGACATGCCCGCCACCATCGTCTCGGACTGGCCCACCCCCACCGTCTCGATCAGCACCACGTCGAAGCCCGCCGCCTCGCAAAGCGCCACCGCCTCGCGCGTGCGGCGCGCGACGCCGCCCAGCTGCGCCTGGCTGGGCGAGGGGCGGATGAAGGCCTTGGGGTCGCGCGACAGCCGTTCCATCCTTGTCTTGTCGCCAAGGATCGAGCCGCCCGAGCGCGCCGAGGACGGATCGACCGCCAGCACCGCCACCCGCAGCCCCTGCCCGGTCAGGTGCAGCCCGAAGGCCTCGATGAAGGTCGACTTGCCGACGCCCGGCGTGCCCGACAGCCCGATGCGCAGCGCCTGCCGCCCGGCCCCGGCGAGCCGGTCCAGAAGCGCCTCGGCCTCGGCGCGGTGATCGGCGCGGCCGCTTTCGACCAGCGTGATCGCGCGGGCGAGCGCGCGGCGGTCGCCGGCGAGGATCGCCTCGGCCAGGGCATGGGTCTTCTTCTGGGTCTCGGTCGGGTCGGAAGCGGTCATCGCGCGCCTTTTCGCGGGGGATCGGGAGACGCCCCGACATCGCGGCCTCAGGCTTGACGGGGCGGGCGCAGAGAACAGGTTGACTGGCGAACTTGTCAACCGGCGTGAGCGGCGCCGGGCGGCGGGACGTCGCGACCTCTGCTAGGGTCGCACCAACGACGCGGGCCGCGAGGCCCCGGGCGAAAGGAGACCAGACGATGATCCGCCCCCTGCTGCCCGCGCTGGGCCTGTCCGTCGCGCTTGCCCTCCACCCGGCCGGTGCGGCCCGGGCCGACCAGACCGACAGCGCCACCTTCACCCTGTCGCTGCTGGGGCTGACCGCCGGCACGCTGACCATCAACGGCAAGGTCGAGGGCAACCGCTATGGCGTCACCGGCCGGCTGCAGAGCGGCGGGCTGGTGTCGATGATCCGCAAGATCTCCTATGATGCCGAGGCCTCGGGGCGGCTCGCGGCGGACCGTTTCACCCCGTCGCGCTACGTCGAGGCCGCGGACACCGGCAAGCGCAAGACCCGCGCGGTGATGGACTACGACCGCGGGGTGCCGCAGCTGAAGGAATACGACCCGCCGCGCAAGGCGAAGGCGCAGGACATCGACCCCGCCACGCAGGGCGGCACCGTCGATCCGCTGACCGCCGCCTATGCGGTGCTGCGCGACGTGCCGGCCGAGGGCGCCTGCACCCAGTCGCTCGACCTGTTCGACGGCAAGCGGCGCACGGCGGTGACGCTGAAGAACCCCCGCCCGCATCGCAACGGCGGGCTGATGTGCGACGGCGAATACCGCCGGGTCGCGGGCTTTGACGCCGACGACATGGCCGAGGCCAGCCGCTTCCCCTTCACGCTGGTCTATGCGCCGCTGTCGGACGGGCGGCTGAGGGTGGTCGAGGTCGCGATGGACACGATCTACGGCAAGGGCCGGCTGACCCGGCGCTGAGCGGGGCACACCTGCAATGCCCGTGTCAGGGCGCGGCCCTGCGCCAAGGGGCCGCGATCCGGCCGGCGGCGCGGCCGGGCGGCGGGGAACGGCCGAGGGGGCATGGGGCCGCCCTGCGGCCGGTGACTGGACGCGTGAACTGGCGCGTGACCGGGCACAGCCGGCGCGGCTGACCCGCCCTCTGGTCAAGGCCCCGCGCCGCGGCGATAAGGGCCCATGCGCCTGCCCATCGACGATGCCCTTCCCGATCTTCTCGCCGCCCTCGGCACCCATCGCCGTGCCGTGCTGATGGCCCCGCCTGGCGCTGGCAAGACCACGCGGGTGCCGCTTGCGCTGCTGCAGGCCGGGCTGACGGAGGGCCGGATCGTGATGCTGGAGCCGCGCCGCCTGGCCGCCCGCGCCGCGGCCGAGCGGATGGCCGCCACGCTGGGCGAGCCGGTGGGCGCCACCGTGGGTTACCGGATCCGGGGCGAGGCGAAAACCGGCCCCGCCACCCGGATCGAGGTGGTGACCGAGGGCATCCTGACCCGGATGCTGCAATCCGACCCCGACCTGCCCGGCATCGGCGCGGTGATCTTCGACGAGTTCCACGAACGCTCGCTGAACGCCGATCTCGGCCTTGCGCTGACATGGGAGGTGCGGGGCGCGCTGCGCGAGGATCTGGTCGTCGTCGTCATGTCCGCCACGCTGGACGCAGGCCCCGTGGCCGCGATGCTGGACGATGCGCCGGTGGTCGTGTCCGAGGGGCGCGCCTTCCCGGTCGAGACGCGCTGGCTGCCGCGCCCGCCCGACCGCTCGCTGCGCTTCGAGGCCGGGGTGGCGGGGCTGGTCGCGCAGGCGGTCGAGGAAACGCAGGGCGGCGTGCTGGTGTTCCTGCCCGGCGAGGGCGAGATCCGCCGGGTCGAGGCGCAGCTGTCGGGCCGGCTGCCGAAGGACTGCCACATCCACCCGCTTTTCGGCGCGATGGAGTTCGCGGCCCAGCGCGCGGCGATCGCCCCCGCGGCCGCGGGGCGCAAGATCGTGCTGGCGACCGCCATCGCCGAGACCTCGCTGACCATCGAGGACGTGCGGGTGGTGATCGACGGCGGCCGCGCCCGGCGCGCGCGCTTCGATCCCGGCGCCGGCATGGCGCGGCTGGTGACCGAGCGCGTGAGCCGCGCCGAGGCCGAGCAGCGCCGCGGCCGCGCCGGCCGGGTGGCCGAGGGCACCTGCTACCGCTTCTGGACGAAGGGAGAGGAAGGCGCCCTGCCCGCCTTCGCGCCGCCCGAGATCGAGACCTCGGACCTCGCCTCGCTGGCGCTGGATCTCGCGCTCTGGGGGGCGGCGCCCGGCGATCTGGCCTTCCTGACCCAGCCGCCCGGGCCCGCCTTCGCCGAGGCGCAGGCGCTGCTGACCGAGCTTGGTGCGCTCGACGCCGCGGGCCGGATCACCGCGCATGGCCGGGCGCTGGCGCGGATGCCCACCCACCCGCGGCTCGCCCATATGCTGGCCGTGGCCGGACCGGGCGCGGCGACGCTCGCGGCGCTGCTGGCCGAGCGCGATCCGCTGAAGGGCGCGCCCGCGGACCTCTCGCTGCGCCTCGCCGCGCTCCGCGACCCGAAGCGCTTCGAGGCCGACCACCCCTGGCCCATCCATCGCGGCACCGTCGAGCGGGTGCGGCTCGAGGCCAAACGGCTCGCCCGGCTGGCCGGGCCCGAGACGAAGACTAGCCCCGCCGGCATGGCCGCGCTGGCCTATCCCGACCGCATCGGGCTGCGCCGCGCCGGAGACGCGCCGCGCTATCTGCTCTCGGGCGGCAAGGGCGCGAAGCTGCCCGAGACCGATCCACTGGCGAAGCAGCCGCTGATCGTCGCGACCGATCTCGACGGCGACCCGCGCGAGGCGCAGGTCCGCCAGGCGATCCCCCTGCCCGAGGCCGAGCTGCGCGCGCTCTTCGCGGACCAGATAGCCTGGGTCGATGTCGCGGAATGGTCGCGCCGCGAGGGCCGGGTGATCGCGCGCCGACAGGAGCGGCTCTTTGCCCTGACGCTGGCCGAGCGCCCCTGGCCCGACGCCCCGCGCGAGACGCTGGCGCGGGCCGCGCTCGACGGGCTGCGCCAGCTGGGCCTGCCCTGGACGCCGAAGGCCGCCCGCCTGCGCGCCCGCATCGCCCTTCTGCGCGAGGAAGGCGCCGATCTGCCCGACCCGTCGGATGCGGCGCTTCTGGAAACCGCCGAGGACTGGCTGCTGCCGCATCTGGGCAACCGCCGCTCCGAGGCCGACCTGCGGGCGATGGACCTGACCGAGGCGCTGAAGCTGCGTCTCGGCTGGGAAGGGCAGCAGATCCTCGACCGCGGCGCGCCCGAGCATTTCACCACGCCGCTCGGCAGGCAGGTGCCGATCGACTACGCGGGCGACAACCCCTCGATCGAGCTCCGGCTGCAGGAGCTGTTCGGCGTCACCCGCCACCCGGTCGTCGGGCGCCGCCCGCTTCGGATCACGCTGCTGTCGCCGGGCCAGAGGCCGGTGCAAACCACGATGGACCTGCCGGGGTTCTGGGCCTCGAGTTACGCCGATGTCCGCAAGGACATGCGCGGCCGCTATCCCCGGCACCCTTGGCCCGAGGACCCGACCGAGGCCGACCCGACCCTGCGCGCCAAACCGCGCGGGACCTGATGGCAGGCTTTCCGGGGCGCGCGCCACGGTCTATTGAGGGCGACCAGTCCAGATTCACCGGAGCGCCCCATGACCCCCGATCCGATCGCCCGCATCCCCCAGCTCATCGCCACCGAGATCGGGGCGCAGGCGGGACAGGTCCGCAGCGCGATCGAGCTTCTGGACGGCGGCGCCACGGTTCCCTTCATCGCCCGCTACCGCAAGGAGGTGACGGGCGGTCTCGACGACACCCAGCTGCGCACGCTGGCCGAACGGCTGGGCTACCTGCGTGAGATGGAAGACCGCCGCGCCGCG
The DNA here is from genome assembly GCF_037095735.1 of Frigidibacter sp. MR17.14. NCBI lineage: Bacteria > Pseudomonadati > Pseudomonadota > Alphaproteobacteria > Rhodobacterales > Paracoccaceae > Frigidibacter > Frigidibacter sp. MR17.14. Next base: position 555,585 of record NZ_JBAWKD010000003.1, read on the forward strand.
ATCCTGAAATCGGTCAAGGAGCAGGGCAAGCTGACCGAAGAGCTGGCGGGCAAGTTCACCGGCGCCACCACCAAATCCGAGCTCGAAGACCTCTACCTGCCCTACAAGCCCAAGCGTCGCACCCGCGCGATGATCGCCCGCGAGAACGGGCTGGAACCGCTGGCCGAGGCGATCCTTGCCGACCGTTCGAAAGACCCCGAGACGCTGGCGGCGGGCTATCTTAACGAAAACGTCGCCGACACCAAGGCCGCGCTCGAAGGCGCGCGCGACATCGTGGCAGAGCGGCTGTCCGAGGATGCCGAGCTTCTGGGCAAGCTGCGCGGCCACATGAAGTCCGCGGGCCGGCTTCAGGCCGCGGTGGTGGCCGGGAAAGAAGCCGAGGGCGCCAAGTTCTCGGACTATTTCCAGCACGACGAGGCATTCGAGACCGCGCCCTCGCACCGGGTGCTGGCGATGCTGCGCGGCCGCAACGAGGGCGTGCTGTCGCTGGATCTGGCGGTCGAGCCCGAGGCCGCCCCCGGCACCAGCCGGGCCGAGGCGATGGCCCGCGCCGCGCTTGGCGCCGCAGGCTCGGCCCCCGGCGACCGCTGGCTGCAGCAGGCGGCGGGCTGGGCCTGGCGGGTGAAGCTGCGCACCTCGCTGACCCTCGACCTGATGGCCGAGGTCCGCGAGCGCGCCGAGGCCGAGGCGATCAACGTCTTCGCCCGCAACCTGAAGGACCTGCTGCTGGCGGCACCCGCCGGCGGCAAGGCCACGATGGGCGTCGACCCGGGCATCCGCACCGGCTGTAAGGTCGCGGTGATCGACGCGACCGGCAAGCTGATGGCGACCTCGACGATCTATCCGTTCCAGCCGAAGAACGACGTGATGGGCGCGATGGCAGAGCTTGCGATGCTCATCCGCAGGCACGGGGTCGAACTCATCGCCGTCGGCAACGGCACCGCCTCGCGCGAGACCGAACGGCTGGTGGCCGAGGTCATCGCCAAGCTGCCCGCCGGCGGCACGAAGCCCACCAAGGTGATCGTCTCGGAAGCCGGCGCCTCGGTCTATTCGGCCTCGGAACTGGCGGCACGGGAATTCCCCGACCTCGACGTGTCCCTGCGCGGGGCGGTGTCGATCGCCCGGCGCCTGCAGGATCCGCTGGCGGAACTGGTGAAGATCGAGCCGAAGTCGATCGGCGTCGGCCAGTACCAGCACGATGTCGACCAGCACCGGCTTGGCCGTTCGCTGGAGGCGGTGGTCGAGGATGCGGTGAACGCGGTGGGGGTCGATCTGAACACGGCCTCGGCGCCGCTTCTGGCCCGCGTCTCGGGCCTCGGGCCCTCGCTGGCCGAGGCGATCGTGCTGCACCGCGACGCGAACGGCAAGTTCGCGACCCGCAAGGAGCTTCTGAAGGTGGCGCGGCTCGGCCCCAAGGCCTTCGAACAGGCGGCGGGCTTCCTGCGCATCCCCGACGGCAAGGAGCCGCTCGACGCCTCCTCGGTCCACCCCGAGGCCTATGACGTGGCCCGCGCCATAGTGAAGGCCTGCGGGCGCGACCTGCGGGCGGTGATGGGCGACGGGGCGCTCCTGAAGGGTCTCAGCGCCCGCGACTTCGTCTCGGACCGCTTCGGCCTGCCGACGGTGAAGGACATCCTGTCGGAACTGGAAAAGCCCGGCCGCGACCCCCGCCCCTCGTTCAAGACCGCGGCCTTCGCCGAGGGCGTGGAAGAGATCAAGGACCTGAAGCCGGGGATGGTGCTGGAGGGCACGGTGACGAACGTCGCCGCCTTCGGCGCCTTCGTCGACATCGGCGTGCACCAGGACGGGCTCGTCCATGTCAGCCAGCTGGCGGACCGCTTCGTGAAGGACCCGCACGAGGTGGTGAAGGCCGGCGACGTGGTGAAGGTCCGCGTCACGGACGTCGACGTCGCGCGCAAGCGCATCGGCCTGACCATGCGCAAGGACGGCGGCGGCGAAAAGCCGGCGGACCGCCCCGCGCGCGACGCCGCACCGAAGGGCAAGCCCGGACCGCGCTCGGCCAGCCCGGCGCCGAAAGAGGGCAGCATGGGCGGCTTCGGCGCCGCGCTGATGGACGCGATGCGCAAGCGCTGAGCAAGGCAGGGGGCGCTGCCCCCTGACCCCCGGGATATTTGCGCCAATGCGAAAATAGGACCCACTGCGCTTTCTCATTGGCGAAAATATCCCGGGGGGAGGTCCCGTAGGGACCTAGGGGGCAGCGCCCCCGCCGGGCATCAGCCAGAGGGACAGGCCGCGCCGGTGTCGATCCAGGCGCGGGTGAGCGCGCCGAAGATCTCCTGGCTGCCCGGCGCGGGCGCGCGGCCCGGACCCGGGACCCAGCCCCAGCCGACCAGCCCGTCATGGGCATTGTGTTCCCACAGCGCCTCGAGGTCCTTGCCGCCGTTCTTCGCCGGGTCCTTGATCTGCGCGCAGATCGCGCCCAGCGACTGGCCCTGCCAGCCCATCGACACCGGGGCGAGCGACCAGGGCTCATGCCCTGGGATCGAGCCCTCGCCGGTCGAGAAGGCAACATTGGCCGCGCCGTGGCAGGTGTTGCAGGTCATGCCCGGCGCGCCGAAGTCCGCGTCGCCGCGCACGACCGGCGGTGAATGCGGGTGCATGTCATCGCCTTGGGTCGGGCCGCCGGTCACCGGGTGACAGTTCAGGCAGCGCGGATGGGTCAGGACCTTGCCCATTTCGTTGAAGATCGCCACAGAACGCTCTGTCTTGTCAGAGATTTTGTCGAAAGCCTCGGGGCCGAGCAGCGTCTCGGCCGGCGGTTCGGTCAGGGGGGTGCCATTGCCGGCGGCGGTGGTCTGGGCCAAGGCCGGGGTGGCCAGCGAAAGCGCCAGCGCAAGGGCGGCGTGCAGTCGGATCGTCATCGTCATCTCCTGTCCGATGCCCTCAGGAAAGCCCGCGCGGGAAGGGAAGCTGGCGCACCGGGGTGCCGGTCAGCGCCCGCCAGGCATTGGCCAGCGCCGGGGCCAGCGCCGGAACGCCGGGCTCGCCCACGCCGGTCGGGTCCTCGGTCGAGGCGATGATCGCCACCTCGACCTTCGGCATCTCGTGGATCCGCAGCATCTGGTAGTCGTCGAAGTTCGACTGCTCGACCGCGCCGCCCTCGCCGAGGCTGATCGCCGAATAGAGCGCGGCAGAGAGCGCATAGCCGATCCCGCCCTCCATCTGGGCGGTGATGATGTTGGGGTTCACCGCCACGCCGCAGTCGACCGCGCACCAGACCCTGGTCACCCGCGGGAAACCGCCGCGATCCTCGACCTCGACGATCTCGGCCACGTAGCTGCCGAAGCTTTTCGCCCAGGCGATGCCATAGCCCTTGTCGCCCTGCTTCGGCCCCTTCCAATCCGCGATCTCGGCCACCTTCTCGATCACCGCGCGCTCGCGCGTGGCCTCGGGTTTCAGGAGTTCGAGCCTTCCTGCGACCGGGTCCTTGCCGGCCTTGGCCAGAACCTCGTCAAGGAAGGTCTCGACCGCGAAGGCGGTGTGGGTGTGCCCGACCGAGCGCCACCACAGCACCGGCACCGGGCTTTGCATCTGCGCCCAGCCGATCCGCTTCGCGCCAAGGTCGTAGGGCAGCCCGCTGGAGCCTTCGAACGAGGTCGGGTCCATGCCGTTCTGCATCATCGCCTCCATCGGCGTGCCGGCCATGATCGACTGGTTGGCGACCACGTTCTCCCAGCCGACGATCTTGCCCGAGGCATCGAGCCCCGCGCGCAGACGGTGCACGGTCAGCGGCCGGTAGTAGCCGCCCTTGATGTCATCCTCGCGGGTCCAGACCAGCTTGAACGCCCCGTCGCGGCCCGCGGCCTTGGCCACGGCCGCGGCCTCTGCCGCGATATGGGCCGAGCCCTGCGCGCGCCGCCCGAAGCTGCCGCCGGCCAGGAGCACGTTGATCGAGACGTTCTCGACCGGCAGGCCCAGCACCTTCGCCGCGGTCGGGCGGTCGAAGGTGGGGAACTGGCAGCCGTACCACATCTCGGCCCGGTCGCCCTTCACCTCGATCACCGCGTCCAGGGGCTCCATCGGCGCATGGGCGAGGAAGGGGAACAGGATCTCGGCCTCGAGCACCTCGGCCGCGCTGGTCAGCGCCTCTTCGACCTCGCCCTCCTTCTCGACGGTGTCACCGCCCTTGGCGGCGGCGCTGGCGAAGGTCTCGAACAGCTGGCGCGACGATCGGGTCTCGGCCCCGGTCTCGTCCCAGTCGGCACTCAGCGCCGCGCGGCCCTTCAGCGCGGCATAGGTGTTGCGGGCATAGACCGCGATGCCCGAGGGGATCTCGCGCACCATCTCGACCCCCGGCACCTTCAGCGCCGCGGTGTCGTCGAAGCCGGTCAGCTTCGCGCCGAACTTCGGCGGATGCGCGACGACGACGGTCAGCATCCCCTCGCGGTAGACATCCATGGTGAACTGGGCGGTGCCGCTGGACTTCGCGACGGTGTCGAGCCGCGGGCGGTCGGTGCCGATCAGCACGAAATCGGCGGGGTCCTTCACCGGCGGGTCCTGCGGCACCGGCAGCGCCGCGGCCTTTTCGGCGAAGGCGCCGAAGCCCGAGGTCTTGCCGCTGCCGGCATGGGCGATCACGCCCTTCGACACGGTGATCTCGGCCTCGGGCACGCCCCAGTCGGCGGCGGCGGCGGCGACCAGCATCGCCCGCGCGGCGGCGCCCGCCTTGCGCATCTGCATGTAGCTGTTGGCGATGGCGGTCGAACCGCCGGTGCCCTGCGCACCGAAGGCGAGGTTGGCGTAGAGCGCGTCATCCGCCGGCGCCCCCATCGCGCGCATCTGGCCCCAGTCGGCGTCGAGTTCCTCTGCGATCAGGGTGGCGAGGCCGGTATAGGGGCCCTGCCCCATCTCGAGATGCTTCGACAGGATCGTCACGGTGTCGTCGGTGCCGATGCGGATGAAGGCATTGGGCGTGGCGGGGGGCACCTTGATGCCGCCGCCCTCCTGCGCGCGCAGGCCGGGGACCGGTAGCGCGAAGGCCAGCGTCAGCCCGCCGATCCCGGCCAGCACGCCGCGGCGGGTGGCGATGAAGCGCGGCGCCACCGGTTCCGGCGCCGGCTGTTGCGATGCGTGGGCGGTCTGAAGGCCCTTGATGAACTGGCTCGTCATCGCTCAGCCCTCCAGCGTCTTGGCGGCATCGTGGATCGCCTGCCGGATGCGGACATAGGTCGCGCAGCGGCAGACATTCCCGGCCATGGCGTTGTCGATGTCCTCATCGCTCGGCGCCGAGACCTGGGACAGCAGCGCGGTTGCCGCCATCACCTGCCCCGACTGGCACCAGCCGCATTGCGGCACGTCGATCGCCACCCAGGCGGCGCGCACCGCCTCGGCCTCGCGGCCCTCGAGGCCTTCGATGGTGGTGACCTCCGATCCCTCGATCGTGCCGATGGGCGTGACGCAGGACCGGCGCGGCATCCCGTCGAGCATGACCGTGCAGGCTCCGCATTGCGCGACGCCGCAGCCAAACTTTGTGCCGGTGAGCTGCAACTCGTCCCTGAGAACCCAAAGCAGCGGGGTTTCGGGATCGACGTCAAGCGTGACGTCCTTCCCGTTCAGCTTGAACGCGGTCATGGCCTGGCCTCCGGGCTGGGGTGTCCGGGCAAAAGGGTAGACCCATGAGTTCAGTTGGCAAGCCGAGTCGTCAGAAAACTGCGGCGGAATGACGCAGGGACAGCCAGACAGGAAAACGGCGGGCCCTGGAGGGGCCCGCCGCGTCATCGTTCCGGTGCGAAGGGATCAGACCTCTTCGCGGCCCGAGGCCAGGATGCAGAGCAGCGTGATCACCGCCGCGGCCAGCAGGTAGTAGCCGACATAGGCCATGCCATAGTTCGCCTGCAGCCAGGTCGCGATGTAGGGCGCGAGCGAGGCGCCGAAGATGCCGGCGAAGTTGAAGGTCAGCGACGAGCCCGAATAGCGCACCCGCGTCGGGAAGGGCGCGGCCAGCGCGGCCCCGATCAGCCCGTAGGTCACGCCCATCAGCGCCATGCCGACGGTGACGAAGGTCAGGATCCCGCCGAGGCCCGCGGCAAAGAGGCCGGCCAGCGCGAAGGAGAAGATCCCGATCAGCACCGTCACCCAGATCAGCACCGTGCGGCGGCCGAAGCGGTCGCCGATCTTGCCCGCGACCACGATGAACAGGCCGAAGACGATCGCACCCCAGAGCTGGATCTCCAGCGCCTCGACCAGCGGCATCTTGATGACCTTGACGTTGTAGGACAGCAGATAGGCCGAGCCGATGTAGAACAGCACGAAGGTCGCCAGCGCCACGAAGGTGCCCAGGAACAGGCTGCGCTTGTGGCGGGCGAACAGCTCCACGACCGGCACCGCGACGCGCTCGTGATGGTCGATGGCCTTCTGGAAGTCCGGCGTCTCGGTCAGCGACAGGCGGACCCACATGCCGATGGCGATCAGGAGGATCGAGCCGAGGAAGGGCACGCGCCAGCCCCAGGCCAGCAGGTCCTCGTTCGACATGAAGTTCAGCAGGATCCAGAAGGTGCCCGAGGACAGGAACAGGCCCACCGGCGCGCCCAGCTGCGGGAACATCGCGAAGAGGTTCTTCTTGCCCGGGGGGGCGTTTTCGGTCGCGATCAGCACCGCGCCGCCCCATTCGCCGCCCAGACCGAAGCCCTGGCCGAAGCGGCAGAGCGCCAGCAGCAGGGGCGCCGCGACGCCGATCGAGGCATAGGTGGGCAGCAGGCCGATGACCACCGTCGAGACGCCCATGGTCAGCAGCGCCGCGACCAGCGTGGCCTTCCGGCCCACGCGGTCACCGAAATGGCCGAAGACCACCGCGCCCAGCGGCCGGGCGAAGAAGGCGATCGAGAAGGTCGCGAACGAGGCGAGAAGCGCGGTCATCGGGTCTTCGCCGGGGAAGAACAGCGCCGGGAACACCAGCACCGCGGCGGTCGCGTAGACGTAGAAGTCGAAGAATTCGATGGTGGTGCCGATGAGGCTCGCCAGCAGCACGCGCGAGGCGGAGTTCACCGGGCGCGCGGCCTCTGCACCAGCGGCCGGCGCGCCGGCCAGCGGGGAGGATGCGTCAGTCATTTTTCTTGTCCGTACCGTGGGGCCCGCGCGGGAGTGCGCCGCCCCGTCACATCGAGTGCAAGCAAACGATCCGCGGGCGTTAGCGCAATCTTAAGACCGCAGGAACCCCCGCCCCGTTGCGAATGTTGCGTCGCATGGCGGGTATGCGGACGACACATGACGGTGCGCGGCGCGCGGGTGTCACGGCGCTGTCACGGGGACATGCTGAAAGCGGACGCGACTCCGCCTTCCTGAACCCGAGGACTCCATGGCCGACAGCTTCCCCCCGCCCGAAAGCGATGATCCCGCGCTCGACTGGCTCGAGGCCGAGCTCGCCGACACGCTCGACGAGGATTACGAGCTCGAGCTCGAGGATGCCGTGCTCAGCCGCGAGATCCGCCGGATCTACCTGAAGGCGCATCCCGAGATGATCGACCGCCGGGTCTATTTCCGCGAACTGCTGCGCCTGCAGTCCGAGCTGATCCGCCTGCAGGACTGGGTGCAGCACTCGAAGGAAAAGGTCGTCGTCCTCTTCGAGGGCCGCGACAGCGCCGGCAAGGGCGGGGTGATCAAGCGCATCCAGCAGCGACTGAATCCGCGGGTGGTGCGCACCGTCGCCCTTCCCGCCCCCTCGGACCGCGAGAAGACGCAATGGTATTTCCAGCGCTATGTCCCGCACCTGCCGGCGGGGGGCGAGATCGTGCTCTTCGACCGCAGCTGGTACAACCGCGCGGGCGTGGAACGGGTGATGGGCTTCGCCAGCGAAGATCAGGTCCAGCAGTTCTTCGACGACGTCCCGGAATTCGAGCGGATGCTGGTGCGCTCGGGCATCCGGCTGGTGAAATACTGGTTCTCGGTCACCGACGAGGAACAGCAGATGCGCTTCCTGATGCGCATCCACGACCCGATGAAGCAGTGGAAGCTGTCGCCGATGGACCTGCAGAGCCGAGTGCGCTGGGAGCAGTACACCAAGGCCAAGGAAGAGATGCTGGCCCGCACCAACATCCCCGAGGCGCCCTGGTACGTGGTGCCGGGCAACGACAAGAAGCGGGCGCGGCTGAACTGCATCGACCACCTGCTGAGCCTGATCCCCTACGGCGACGTGCCGCATGAAGAGATCCACCTGCCCGACCGTGTCTTCAACCCGGATTACGAACGCGCGATCCTGCCGCAGGATCTCTACGTCCCGGCGAAATACTGAACGACAAAGGGCCCCGCAGCGGGGCCCTTCGAAACCTTCGGCTTTCTCATTGGCCCAAATATCCCGGGGGTGAGCGGGCTTCGCCCGCGAGGGGGCAGCGCCCCCTCTCCCCCGGCAGCCCCTCAGGGATGCGCCGCGTAGATCTCGGCCAGTTTCGCGACCGCGGCCTCGGGGCTCATCTCCTCGCTGACGCCGGTGCGGCGCGAGGTGAGTTCCACCTTGTTCTGTGCCAGCCCGCGCGGGCCGACGGTCACGCGCCACGGCAGGCCGATCAGGTCCATGGTCGCGAATTTCGCGCCCGCCCGGTCGTCGCGGTCGTCATAGAGCGGGTCGAGGCCCTTGGCCTTCAGCGCGGCATAAAGCGCCTCGCAGGCCGAGTCCGTGGCGCTGTCGCCCTGCTTGAGGTTGACGATGCCCGCGTGGAACGGGGTGACGCCTTCGGGCCAGATGATGCCCTTGTCGTCGTGGCTGGCCTCGATGATCGCGCCCAGCAGGCGGCTGACGCCGATGCCGTGCGAGCCCATCTCGACCGGCACGCGGCCGCCCTCGGGGGTCACGACCGTGGCGCCCATCGACTCGGAATACTTGGTGCCGAAGTAGAAGATCTGGCCGACCTCGATGCCGCGACCGACCTTGCGGCGCTCTTCGGGGATCTGGTCGAAGAGCGTGGCGTCATGCGTCTCGTCCGTCCGCGCGTAAAGCGTGGTGAACTCGTCGCAGATGCCTTTGACTTCCGCGCGGTTGTCGAAATCGACGGCGCGGTCGCCCAGCTTCAGGTCGGTGACGGCGCTGTCGTAGAACACCTCGGACTCGCCGGTGGAGGCCAGCACCAGGAATTCATGAGTGTTGTCGCCGCCGATCGGGCCCGAGGCCGCGCGCATCGGGATCGCGGTCAGGCCCATGCGCTCGTAGGTGCGCAGATAGCTGACCATGTGGCGGTTGTAGGCGTGCAGCGCATCGTCCTTGGTCAGGTCGAAGTTGTAGCCGTCCTTCATCAGGAACTCGCGGCCGCGCATCACACCGAAGCGCGGGCGCACCTCGTCGCGGAACTTCCACTGGATCTGGTAGAGCGTCAGCGGCAGCTGCTTGTAGCTGTTCACATGGGCGCGGAAGATGTCGGTGATCATCTCCTCGTTCGTCGGCCCGAACAGCATGTCGCGCTCGTGGCGGTCCTTGATGCGCAGCATCTCGGCGCCGTAGTCGTCATAGCGCCCCGACTCCCGCCACAGGTCGGCGGGCTGCATCGTCGGCATCAGGACCGGGATATGGCCGGCGCGGGCCTGTTCCTCGTGCACGATCTGCTCGATCCGGCGCAGCACCTTCAGCCCCATCGGCAGCCAGGAATAGATCCCCGCGGCCTGCTGCTTGATCATGCCGGCGCGCAGCATGTAGCGGTGCGAGACGATCTGCGCCTCGGCGGGGTTTTCCTTCAGGACGGGCAGGAAGTAGCGGCTCAGGCGCATTGGACGGTCCCCGGGGCTTGGCGTAAAAGGGTCCCGAGGGGTGTAGGCGGAAGCCGCGCCCCGCACAAGCCACCGCGCCGGGCAGCGGCTGCGAAGACCGCGCGCCCGGGACCTGCCGGGGCACGCGATCGTCGCTCTCACAGGTCGGCGCCGTCACAGGTCGGCGCCGTCACAGATCGGTTCGGGCCAGTTCGAAATGCATGCCGTCGACGGACTTGCCCGAGAAATGCCCGCCCCAGGCGAAGCCATGGGCCGCGAAGATCGGCACCAGCGGGCGCAGGCTGCCATGCTCGCCGGCCAGCGGCGGCGTCACCCCCACCCCGTTCCAGCGCGCATTGAAGTCGATCGCCACGCCCCAGGAGTGCGAGCTGAGCGAATAGGCCGGGTTGTGGTTCTTGTGGCGCGGCACGAAGGTTCCGGCGCAAGTCAGCAACAGCCCGGCGAGGCCCGCAGAGCGGATGTCGTCCAGCACCGCCTCGTAGACCGGGGCGGCCTTGCGGTGCAGGTACAGCCGCGGGTAGCCGACGTCTTCAAGCAGCGGCGTCTCGAGCGTGACGATATTCTGCCCGACCCAGGCCTGGTCGATGCGGATCGCGCCCTTGGCGGCCTCGGTATAGCTGAACCTGCCGAAGACCTGGTGCAGGCCGGCGATGTCCAGCGGCAGGATGGTCCCGTCGGCGCGCAGCCGCGTCGCACCGGCCGGCACGGCGCCGAGGGTCTGCGGCGGCTCGGCAGGGACCGCGGGTTCGAGCGTCGAGCAGCCGCCCGACCAGACGAAGCCCTCGCCCTCGCAGCGGAACCAGATGTCGTTGCCGGCGACCTCGTCACCCCGGACCATCTCCTGCACCACGATCGCGGTGCCGGGGTCAAGGACGCGCCGCACCGGCGCGCTGCGGCGCGGGGCGCCCTCGCGCAGGTTCAGCCTGGCGGTCGTGGTGACCGAACCGGCCGTCAGATGTGCACCATCAAGCATAGCAGCCTCCTCAGCCCACGGCTTCCAACATCGTTTCGTCCAGCGCCGCCTCGGGCGACGCCTGCGCGACGCGACCGGCCTGCCGGTCGGGCGCCCTCTCGCGCGGGGCCGGCATCGCGTTGGCCGCAGGGGCGACCGCGATCGCCGCGACTGCGGCCGGGGCGGCCAGCGCCGGGGCGGTGGCCGGCGGCGCGACGGCAGGCGCAGCCGAGGCCGTAACGGCGACCGTGGCGGGGGGCGCGGTTGCGGCGGCGGGCGCGATCGTCAGATCCGGCGCGGCCTTGCGCATGAAGGCCTCGACGAAATCCGCGCCCGAATAGCCGGCGGCGAGGATCGCGAAGATCGCCTGCGTCTCGACCTGCGCCACGTTCTTAATCAGGCCGAGCCCGGCCAGCACGCCCGCCACCCCGCCGATCATCAGGCTGCGCAGGAAGCGCCCGCCTTCGAAGCTGGTGGCGAGCCGCGCGCCTTCGACCTGTTGCACCTGGTCGTTGAGCTTCTTCACCCCGGCGATCGAGCGGATCACCTGCCCGCACATACCCACCATCAGGCACAGAAGGATGATTTGTATCCAGGCCGTCGCGGGCAATCCGCCGGCCGCAATCGTGGAGGCACTCTCCATCACTGAACCTCGTCAAAATGACTGAACAAAATCGCAAGCGTGCCGGACCGGCGGCGATGCCGCAGACCCGGACGGGAAAAATGCTGCAAAGGCGCCATACCCTTGGCCAGCAGGATATGATTAAATCTTAAGCGATAGCCCGGGAGCGGCCCGGGCGCAGACTACGACCGCGCCCCTGTCCCCAGACCGTGCCGCAGCACCGTCACAAGGAAGATCAGCATCGAGGCCAGCGTCACCAGCGAGCCGGCGATCGCCAGCCCGTGGGTCACGCCCAGGATGCTGAGCGCGATCCCCGGCACGAACAGCACCACCCCCGCGATCGCCACCAGCAGGTGCACGCGCGCCAGCGGCTGCACCGCCGCCGCCGGGGTGACGTGGTAGTAAAGCCCGAACAGCGCCATCGACACCCAGCCCACGAGGTTGAGATGTGCATGCGCCGGGGCCAGCAGGAAGTCCTCGCGGATCCCCATCTCGATGCCCCAGAGCATGCCCAGCGTCACGCAGGCCACGGCAGCAAGGAAGAAGGCGAAGGCGGTCCGCTTCATGCTGCCACCTCGGTTTCCGCCGACAGGGTCACGAAATGCGCGGCAAGGCTGGCGACGCGCCAGCCGAACAGCACGCCGCGCCCGATGCGCATCGCCGTTCCCGCGCCCAGGGTGATCTGTTCGTCCGGCGTCATCACCGAAAGCTCGCCCTCGAGCACCAGCAGCGCCAGATCGCCCTCGCACTGGCAGCGCAGACCCGAGCGGGAGTCGAGCGGTTCGTGATGGTCCGTCAAGGACAGACCGCGGGGCACGGACGGGAATGGAAGGGCCATCGCCTGCAGCGACGGGGCGACCGAAATATGGCCGGTCATGGCAACCTCGCGTAATAATATGTCGTCAAAATGAACCCGGGCGACAGAAGCGGCCGGAGCCAAACTGGTATCACGAGTCCGCGCCACCGGGCAAGGGAAATTGCCGGCATGCGAACAACCCAGGGGCGGCCGCGGTTTTTCCCGCGGCGGTGCCGGGTGCCCTTGTGCTTGCGGGACGGGGCGGCAATATCGGGGAAAAGACAGGAAGGATTACCCAGATGGCGCTGCCGGTCCGGCAACAGGTGAAGTACTGGGGCATCGCCGCCGTGGTGTTCCTGCTCGTGCTCTGGCTCCTGGGGGGCGTGATCGTGCCCTTCCTCGTCGGCGGTGCCGTGGCCTATTTCATGGACCCCGTCGCCGACCGGCTGGAAAAGATGGGGTTCTCGCGCGCGGCGGCGACGGCGATCATCTCGGTGATCGCGCTGGTGATCTTCGTGCTGGGCGCGCTTCTGGTGGTGCCGACGCTGGTGCGCCAGCTCGCACAGCTGATCAACACCGCGCCGCAGATCTTCAACCAGTTCCAGACCTTCCTGACCGAGCATTTCCCCTCGCTCATGGATGAGCAGTCGGTCCTGCGCGAGACGCTGTCGTCCTTCGGCGAGATGATCCGACAGCGCGGCGGCCAGCTGGTCAGCACCGCGCTGTCCTCGGCGCTGGGCGTGGTCAACTTCATCGTCTTCCTCGTCGTCGTCCCGGTCGTGGCCTTCTACATGCTGCTCGACTGGGATCGGATGATGCGCCATCTCGACAGCTACCTGCCGCGCGAACATGCACCGACGATCCGCGCCATCGCGAAGGACATCGACCAGACGCTGGCCGGCTTCGTGCGCGGGCAGGTGCTGGTCTGCATGATCCTTGGCGTCTACTACGCGGTGACGCTGACGCTGGTCGGGCTGAACTTCGGCTTCGTCGTCGGCGCGATCGCGGGCTTCCTGACCTTCATTCCCTATGTCGGCGCGCTTGTCGGCGGCGGGCTGGCGATCGGGCTCGCGCTGTTCCAGTTCTGGGGCGACTGGTGGTGGATCGTCGCGGTCTGGGCGATCTTCCAGTCCGGCCAGTTCGTCGAGGGCAACATCCTGACCCCGAAACTCGTCGGCGGGTCGGTCGGCCTGCACCCGGTCTGGCTGCTGTTCGCGCTGTCGGCCTTCGGCACGCTCTTCGGCTTCGCGGGCATGCTGGTCGCGGTGCCGGTCGCCGCGGCGCTGGGGGTGATCGCGCGGTTCTTCATCGGCCAGTACAAGGACAGCAAGCTGTATCAGGGCATCGCCGATGCCGATTACGAACCCGACTACCGCGTGGAGGTCCGGATGACCGACGACCTGCGCCCCGCGGGGACCACCGTGCTTGACCACAAGGGCCGCGTCGTGACCACCCCGCCCGCCGCCTCTCCACAGGACGGCAGCGCCGACCCCGCATGATGGCCGAACAGCTCGCCCTCGACCTGCCCCTCGCCCCGGCGATGGGGCGCGCGGATTTCATCGTCGCGCCCTCGAACGCGGTGGCGCTGGCGCAGGTCGATGCCTGGCGCGACTGGCCCGGCGCGAAACTGGCGCTGATCGGGCCCGAGGGCAGCGGCAAGAGCCACCTCGCGCATCTCTGGGCCGAAGAGACCGGAGCCGAGCTGGTGCCCGCCCGCGAACTGGCGCTGGCCGACCTGCCGGATCTGGCCCGTGCCGGCCGCGTCGTGGTCGAGGATGCCGACCGCATCGCAGGCTATGGCGAGGGCGAGCGCGCGTTGTTCCATCTGCACAACATGGTGCTGGCGGGCGGCGGGCGGCTGATGGTGACCGGGCGCAGCGCGCCCTCGCGCTGGGGCGTGGTGCTGCCCGACCTCGCCAGCCGGCTGCAGGCGATGGCGACCGCGGAACTGGCCGAGCCCGACGACCGGCTCTTGTCGATGGTGCTGGTCAAGCTCTTCGCCGACCGGCAGGTGACCGCGCCGGCGACGCTGATCCCCTGGCTGGTGACGCGGATGGACCGCTCGCTGGCCGCGGCGAACCGGCTGGTCGAGCGGCTGGACCGCGAGGCGCTGGCCCGCGGCCGCGCCATCGGTCGGGTGCTGGCGCAGCAGGTGCTGGACGAGGCGGTCTGACCGCCCGGACGGGCCCTTCATGACAGTTCTGTGACCACGGGACCGTGACCGGCGCCTTTTACGACAGGACCGTGCCGACGCTGGCGTTCGTGGCGGCTTCACGGCATAGTGGCTGGCATCCCAACAAAAATGCCGAACGGCACAGTGGTTACCATGAGCAGCAACAGTGCAGACTTCCTGACAGCCCCCTTCCCCGTCCCGCGCTGCCCCTCGGCCGCGGAACGCAAGTCCATGAAGCGATACTTCAATCGCGAGATGAGCTGGCTTGCCTTCAACTGGCGGGTGCTGGACGAGGCGCGCAATCCGCGCGTGCCGCTGCTGGAACAGCTGCGCTTCCTGTCGATTTCGGCCGCCAACCTAGACGAATTCTACACCGTCCGCGTCGCGGGCCTGCGCCAGTTGCGCCGCTCGCGCCCGAACGGGTTGTCGGATGACGGGCTGACCCCGGCCGAGCAGCTTTTCGCGATCAACGCCGACGCGCGCAAGCTGATGGACACCCAGCAGCAGATCTGGAACCGCCTGCGCCGCGAGATCGGCCGCGAGCACATCCACATCGTGCCCCGCGCCCGCCTGCGCAGGACCGACCGCGAGGCGATGCAGGACTACTTCCTGTCCCATGTCTTCCCGGTGCTCTCGCCCCTGGCGATCGACCCGGCGCACCCCTTCCCCTTCATTCCCAACACCGGCTTCTGCCTTGGGCTGGAGCTGGAACGCACCGCCGATCACCGGATCCTGCACGCGCTGCTGCCGGTGCCCGCGCAGCTGCCGCGCTTCGTGCGCCTGCCCTCGCGCCCCGACGAGGCGCGCGTCCTGCTGCTGGAAGAGCTGCTGCTGCTGCACCTCGGCGCACTCTTCCCCGGCTATCAGGAGACCGGTCACTGCGCCTTCCGGGTGCTGCGCGACAGCGACCTCGAGGTCGAGGAAGAGGCCGAGGATCTGGTCCGCGAGTTCGAGACCGCGCTGAAGCGGCGCCGCCGTGGCGAGGTGATCCGACTGAAGATCTCGTCCGGCGCGCCCGAACAGCTGCGCGCGCTGATCATGGAGGAACTCGACGTCGATCCCGACGAGGTGGTCGAGGTCAAGGGTCTGGTCGGCATGGCCGATGTGAAGGAGCTGGTCCTGGACAACCGCCGCGACCTGCTGTGGCCGCCCTTCACCCCGCGGATCCCGGAACGGGTGCAGGACCATGACGGCGACATCTTCGCCGCGATCCGGCAGAAGGACATGCTTCTGCACCACCCCTACGAAACCTTCGACATGGTGATCCGCTTCCTGCAGCAGGCGGCGGCGGACCCGGACGTGCTGGCGATCAAGCAGACGCTCTACCGCACCTCGCGCGACAGCCCGATCGTGGCAGCACTCTGCGAGGCGGCCGAGGCCGGCAAGTCCGTCACCGCGCTGGTCGAACTCAAGGCCCGCTTCGACGAGGCCGCCAATATCCGCCAGTCGCGCCGGCTGGAACGCTCGGGCGCGCATGTCGTCTACGGGTTCACGAACCTCAAGACCCATGCGAAGATCTCGACCGTGGTCCGGCGCGAGGGCGACCGGCTGGTGACCTACACCCATTACGGCACCGGCAACTACCACCCGATCACCGCGCGGATCTACACCGACCTGTCGTTCTTCACCTGCGATCCCGCGCTCGGCCGCGACGCGACCAAGGTGTTCAACTACCTGTCGGGTTATGTGCAGCCCGCGGGGCTGGAAAACCTCGCCATCTCGCCGATCAGCCTGAAGCCGCGGCTCCTGGAACTGATCGAGGCCGAAGCGCAGCACGCGCGCGCCGGCCGCCCGGCCGAGATCTGGGCCAAGATGAACTCGCTGACCGACGTGACGGTGATCGAGGCGCTCTATGCCGCCAGTCAGGCCGGGGTGAAGATCTCCCTCGTCCTGCGCGGGATCTGCGCGCTGCGTCCGGGCATCGAGGGGCTGAGCGAGAACATCCGCGTCAAGTCGATCGTGGGCCGGTTCCTCGAGCACAGCCGCATCGTCTGCTTCGGCAACGGCCACGGGCTGCCGTCGAAACAGGCGCGCGTGTTCCTGTCCTCGGCCGACTGGATGGGGCGCAACCTCGACCGCCGGGTGGAAACGCTGGTCGAGACGCTGAACCCCACGGTGAAGGCGCAGATCGTCAGCCAGATCATGGCCGCGAACATGGCCGACACCGCGCAAAGCTGGGTGCTGGCCCCCACCGGCCGCTACCTGCGCGACGAGACGACCGAGGCGCCCTTCTCCTGCCACCGCTTCTTCATGGAGAACCCCTCGCTGTCCGGCCGGGGCAAGGCCGGGGCCAAGGACGTGCCGCGACTCGCCCATGCCGGCGAGTGACGCCGCGGCCGGCCCGGCCCCGCGGCCGGGTGCGCCGCGGACCATGGCTCGCGTAACCCCCTGATTTGACATGGTGCCCGCGCGCGCCAGCTAAGACCTTGGGCCCGGGTCGAGACTCCGGTCTTGTGCCGCGCGCCCTTGGTTGGCATTGAGGGTCCGACGGCCGGCACCCCGGTGCCGGCCCGTGTGAGGAGTGCGAGATGGAGGATCACGCCTTGGCGCCGACAGAGGACTGGGGCCCCTTCGGCCGCCCGCTGTTCGATGATCCCTCGGCCCGCGCACTGCGCCGGGTCGGCGTGGTGGACGTGGGCTCGAACTCGATCCGGATGGTGGTCTTCGACGGCGCGGCCCGCAGCCCCGCCTATTTCTTCAATGAAAAGGTGATGTGCGGCCTGGGTCAGGGTCTCGCCACCACCGGCCGGCTGAACCCCAAGGGGCGCGAGCGCGCGCTGGCGGCGCTGGCGCGCTTCGCGATGCTCGCCCGCGGCATGGACATGGCGCCCCTGACCTGCGTCGCCACCGCCGCCGTGCGCGAGGCCGAGGACGGCCCCGAGTTCCAGGCGCAGGTGCTGGCAGAGACCGGCCTCAGGCTGCATGTCATCGACGGCCCCGAAGAGGCGCGGCTGTCGGCGCAGGGCGTGCTTCTGGGCTGGCCCGAGGCCGAGGGCCTTGTCTGCGACATCGGCGGCAACTCGATGGAGCTGGCCGAACTCACCGGCGGCGCCATCGGCCGCCGCGCCACCTCTCCCCTTGGTCCGTTCCGCATCCAGCAGGTCGAGGGCGGCCCCGAGGCGGTTGCGGCCCATATCCGGGCCGAGGTCGCCAAGCTGCGCGAGGCGATCCCCGGCACCTACGACCGCATCTACCTTGTCGGCGGCAGCTGGCGCGCCATCGCCCGGCTGGACATGGAGCGGACCACCTACCCGATGACGGTGCTGCACGAATACCGCATGACGCCCGACTCCGCGCTCGAGACCGTCGAGTGGATCGGCAAGAACGACCTGCAGCAGCTGCGCGGCCGGGTCGGCATCTCGTCGGACCGGATGGAGCTGGTGCCGCTGGCCTCGCGCGTGCTGGCCGAGCTGATCCGCCAGTTCGCGCCCAAGGAAATCGACATCTCGAGCTATGGCATCCGCGAGGGGATGCTCTACGAGCAGATGCCCGAAAAGCTGCGCCGCCGCGATCCGCTGATCGAGGCCTGCCGCTTCCAGGAGGCGACGCAGGCCCGCCTGCCCGGCTTCGGCAAGCGGCTTTACGAATTCCTCGAGCCGCTCTTCGCCGGCGCGTCCGAGGCCCGGCTGCGCATCGTCAAGGCGGCCTGCCTGCTGCATGACACCACCTGGCGCACGCACCCCGACTACCGGGCCGAAGCCTGTTTCGACAACATCACCCGCGCCAACCTTGGCGGGCTGTCGCATCCCGAACGGGTGTTCCTGGGGCTGGCGCTGCTGCACCGCTACAAGAACAGCCGTGCCGGCAGCCGGATGGAGCCGATGTTCGCGCTTCTGGACGAGGCCGCGGTGCAGGATGCCGAGGTGCTGGGCAAGGCGATGCGCTTCGCCTCGATGTTCACCATCGGCGACCCCTGCGAGGCGGGCAAGCTGAAGCTGACCAAGAAGGGCGTGCTGGAGCTGACGCTGGAGCCGAAGGGCGTCGCGCTCTTCGGCGAGGTCGCGCAGGCCCGTTTTGCCTCGCTCGCGGCCGCGATGAGCGTGACCACCAACATCAAGGCCGCCAAGCTCGCCAAGGCGGGCTGATCCGGCGGACTGATCCGGCGGGCTGAGGGGTCAGAGGTCGATCGACTGTCCCGGCGGCGGGTCCGGCAGGCCCGGCACCGCATCGGGCACGTCATCGCCCGGGTTCACCTGCTGTGGGGTCCTGCGGCGGATGATGATGTCGCCGTTCGGCAGCTTCTCGGGCATCTGGTAGTTCGCCACGTCGCCGATCATCGCCGCCAACTGGCGCAGCATCGGGCCGATCTCGCGCAGGGCGGGCTCGGCATCGTCCATGAAGCCGTTGAAGAAGTCGCGGGCGCTGTCGCTGAAGCTGTCGGCGAAACCGTCCCCTTCGGGCGCAGAGTCCTGCGCCGCGGCGGGAAGCGCCAGCGACAGGCACAGAAGCGGGGCGATGAGGGGGCGCATCCGGGTCATGCTTCCCATATAGGGCGCCCGCCCCCGCGGGCCAAACGCGGCGCGGGAAAGCCGCTCAGATCTGCAGGTCGAGGCTGACCGGAAAATGGTCCGAGGCGTCCAGCAGCGCCTCGCGCAGGTCCGTGTCGCGGTAGATCTTCGGATCGTCGAAGGGATGCCAGATCCGCCAGGCCGGGGCCTTGGCGCAGAGATCGGGCGAGACCAGCACGAAATCCAGCATGGCCGAGAAATACTGCCGTTCCGGCGCCAGCCAGAACCGGGCAGAGGCCGGGGCCGCCGCGGTCGCATGGCCGCTGGTGGCCCGCGCATGGGGGTCGAACATCCGCAGGGCCGGCGCCTCGTGCGCGCCGGTGACGATCTCCAGCCCCGAGCGGCCGAACAGCGCCTCGAACTCATCGAGGCCGGGGCCGTCGTTGAAATCGCCCAGCACGATCAGCGTGTCGCCGCGGGTCAGATGCTCGACCACCCGCTCGCGCAGCCAGATGCATTGCGCCAGCTGCTTGCGGCGGTTCTGGATCGCCAGCCGCCGGGCGTGGTCGGGGTCATGCGCGCCATGCGGCGCCTTCGATTTCACATGCACCCCGATCAACCGCAGCGCCGTGCCGCCGGCGGTCACCGCCGACAGCTCCAGCGGTGGCTTCGAAAACCGCACCTCGTCCAGCGTCGCGTCGATGTCGAGGTCGATCCGGTAGCTCTGGTCGAAGCGCGGCGCGGCGCCCCCGGGTCCCAGCGGCGGCGCCATCGGCCCCTGCGGGTCATGCTGCACCACGATCCGGTCGGGATCGGTCAGCACCGCGATCTCTTGCTGGGTATCGTTGGCATAGCCCAGAAGCGCGCTGCGCGCCCTCAGGCCGAAGCGCCGCGCCACCGTCTCCAGCATGTCGACCGTGCGCCGGCCGCGGCTGTCATCGGGCGCCTCGATCACCATCAGCAGGTCGGCGTCGAGCCGCTGCAGCACCGTTCCCACCGCCTCGAGCTGGCGGCCGCGGCTAATCTGGTAGCGCGCCGAGAGGTCGTCATCGCCTTCCAGCAGCCGCCCCTCG
This sequence comes from Frigidibacter sp. MR17.14, assembly GCF_037095735.1. NCBI lineage: Bacteria > Pseudomonadati > Pseudomonadota > Alphaproteobacteria > Rhodobacterales > Paracoccaceae > Frigidibacter > Frigidibacter sp. MR17.14. The sequence continues at coordinate 575,360 of NZ_JBAWKD010000003.1, forward strand.
CCGTCGAAGAGCCCGTTGAACCATTCGACGTTCCAGGTGGCGATCCGCATCACAGTGCCAGGGCTGTGTGGGTCTTGCCGCTGATCTCTTCCCAGGCGCGGTTGACCGCGATCAGCCGCGCTTCGGCCAGCTTGATCGCCTCGGCCGGCAGGCCCCGCGCCGTCAGCCGGTCGGGATGGCTGTCGCGCACCGCCTGCCGCCAGGCCGCCCGCGCCTCTTCGACGGTCGCGGTCTCTTCCAGCCCCAGCACCGTGTAGGGATCGGGCACCTCGCCCTCGACATGGCGGGCGCGGATCGCGCGGAAGGCGGGCTCGCTCAGCCCGAAGATCCCCGCGACCTGCGACAGGAAATCGTCCTCTGCCGGGTGATAGCCGCCATCGGCCACCGCGACGTGGAAGAGCCCCTCCATCACGTCCGACAGCACCGGGTCGCCGGGGCCGAACATCGCCGCGATCTTGCGCGCCCAGGCGTCGAAGCCGGTCACGTCCTGCCGCGCGAGGTTGAAGACCGTGGCCGCATGCGCCTCTTCGTCCGGCGGGATCATGAACACCCGGCGGAAGGCCGCGACCTCGTCCCGGGTCACCGCGCCGTCGGCCTTCGCCATCTTCGCCCCCAGGGCGATGATCGCGATGGTGAAGGCGACAGAGCGTTCCGGCGCCACCGGCTGCGCCCAGAGACGGTCCATGGCGGCCCAGAGCCCCTCGCCCTTGGCAAGGGCGGCGAGGGCGTCGGCAATGCGGGTCCAGATCGACATGGCCGCATCCTAGCGGCTGGCTGCGCCCCTGTCAGCGGAACATCGCCGTCCTGACGCGCCCGTGATCCCCTGAAATATCAAAGGATTTTCTGCATGAGGACGAGGTCGTGCCAGGCGTCGAACTTTCGCCCCGCCTGGGCCACCCGGCCCGCCTCGACATACCCCAGCGCCCGGTGGAACCCGAGCCCCGCCGCGTTCCCGGCCGAGACGCCGCCGACCATCAGATGCACCCCCGCCGCGCGCCCATGCGCTTCCAGCGCCGCCATCAGCGCCCGGCCGATCCCGCGGCCCTGCGCGGCGGGCGACAGGATCACCGTATGCTCCATCGTATGGACGTAACCGTTGCCGGCGCGGAACTGCGCATAGGTGACATGGCCAAGGATCGTGCCGCCCGCGTCGACGCCCAGCAGGAAAGGCCAGCCCTTCGCCGCGCGTTCGTCGATGGTCGCGGCCAGCCCCTCGGGCGTGCGCTCCTCGGAGGAAAAGGTGACGATCGTGTCGCGGATCAGCGGGTTCCAGTAGTCGCAGATCGCGGGCGTGTCGGCGGCAGTCGCCTGTCGGATCTTCATGGTCACTCCAGCACGCGCAGCCCGTGGGGGGTGCGGATCTCGGCCCGCAGCGCGACGGTCGCGCCCTCGGTCACCACCAGCCGCGGATCGGCCAGCCGCAGCGCCGCCGCCAGCGCGCCGGCCTGCGGATGGGCGATCTCAAGCCGTTCCAGCCGGCAGCCGACCTCGGCCAGCAGGTCGCGCGGATGCAGCGCCCCCTGCCACTGGATCATCGCCGGGAAGGCATCGTCGAAGGGCAGCCGGCCGTCATCGGGCACCGCCATCCGCCAGCGCAGATCGCCCCGTTCCAGCGCCACCGCCCGCCCGAGGCCCGGCGGCGCCGCGATCAGCGCCGCATCGAGGTCGGAGGTCCGCACCACCCAGTTCGTCAGCCGCACCCCGCGCCGCTCGTCCAGCCGGAACCAGCGCGGTCGCCCCGGCGCGGGGGACGAGGGATCGGGCGCGATCACTTCCAGATAGGTGTCCCCCAGACCCAGCAGCCGGTTCCAGGTCGCCATCAGCGGATGCCGCCCGCCCGGCGCCAGCGCCAGCCCCAGCGCCGCCTCGACCGCCGCCACGCCTTCTTCCAGCGAGGGCGCGGTCACCGCGAGATGATCGAGTTCCCACATGGCCGCCTCCGATGCCAAACCTCACGCCGGACCTTACGCCGGACCCGCGCGGGCGCAAGCCGCGACCCGCGACATGGAACCGTCGCAAATCGGCACCGCCCGCCCGAAAAACGGGCGCCATGGCCTTGAAAACGCGCGCGCGCGTGTTGAACGGGGGGCGGGGGGGCCCATTTCCCCTAGGTATTCGAACGATCCGAAAGAGAGGAACCACCCGACGATGTCATTGATGACCGCCGTGACCAAGATGCTGAAGCACGATGCCGCAGGTGGCATCGCCCTGATGATATCGGCCGCCCTCGCCTTCATCGTCGCGAATTCGCCGCTCTTCCCCGTCTACGACCACATCCTGCACCTCTATGCCGCCGTGACCATCGACGGCGAGGGGCTGAGCCTGTCGATCCTGCACTGGATCAACGACCTCCTGATGGCGATCTTCTTCTTCCTCGTCGGGCTCGAGCTGAAGCGCGAGATGCTCGAGGGCAAGCTGAAGAACCCCGCCGACGTGATCCTGCCCGGCATGGCCGCGGTGGGGGGCATGGTCGTGCCGGCGCTGATCTTCGTCGCCTTCAACCTGTCGAGCCCCGACACCATCGGTGGCTGGGCGATCCCGGCGGCGACCGACATCGCCTTCGCGGTCGGCGTCATGGCGCTTCTGGGCAAGCGCGTCCCGGCCTCGCTGAAGATCTTCCTGCTGACGCTGGCGATCCTCGACGATCTTGGCGCGATCCTGATCATCGCCTTCTTCTACACGGCGGAACTGAAGACCACCTATCTGGCGCTGTCGCTGATCCCGATCGCGGGCCTGTGGCTGCTGAACCACCGCGGCGCGCACCGGGTGGCGCCCTCGCTGCTGCTGGGCGTGCTGCTGTGGATCTTCGTGCTGAAATCGGGCATCCACGCGACGCTCGCCGGCGTGATCACCGCCTTCTTCATCCCACTGAAGGACCGCCACGGCCGCTCGCCGCTGCATGCGCTGGAACACGGGCTGTCGCCTTACGTCTTCTTCCTGATCATCCCGGTCTTCGCCTTCGCCAACGCCGGCGTGGTGCTGAAGGGGATGCAGCTGTCGGACCTGTTCGCGGCACTGCCGATGGGGATCGCCGCGGGCCTGTTCCTCGGCAAGCAGATCGGCGTCTTCGGCGTCACCTGGCTGATGGTGAAGACCGGCCTCGCCCGCCTGCCCGCCGGCGCGACCTGGGTGCAGGTCTGGGGCGTCGCCTGCCTCGCCGGCATCGGGTTCACCATGTCGCTCTTCATCGGCTCGCTGAGCTTCTCCGATGCGGCGCTGATGAACGAGGTGCGCATGGGCGTGCTGCTGGGGTCGCTGCTGTCGGCCGTCGTGGGCTTCGTGCTGCTGCGCATGGCCCCGCAGGCCAAGGAGCGCACCCGCGACCAGCAGCGCTACGACAGCCACGTGCTGCCGGGCTGACACCCGCACCCTGACACGACCCGGCGCGCCGTCCCCCCCCGGGGGCGGCGCGTCTTCCTTGCGAGGGACGGCCGCCTTCCCTATATTCAGGGCCAAGAGCCAAAGGCCGCGGTCCGGGACGGACCCGCCTGCCGCCACCCAACCGCCCCTATCCAGACGGATCTCCCGATGTTCGGCATTCCCGGCAAAGCCCCGGTCACCCTCACCCCCGCCGCCCGCGCGCAGATCGTGCGGCTGATGACCAAGGACGGCGCCTATGGCCTGCGCCTCGGCGTCAAGAAGGGCGGCTGCGCCGGCATGGAATACACGATGGAGATCGTGCCCGCCGCCCAGCCGATGGACGAGGTGATCGAGGACGGCGAGGCCCGCGTGATGATCGCGCCGATGGCGCAGATGTTCCTCTTCGGGACCGAGATCGACTTCCAGACCTCGCTGCTGGAACAGGGCTTCAAGTTCAACAACCCGAACGTCGCCGAGGCCTGCGGCTGCGGCGAGTCGATCTCGTTCAAGAACCAGCCCGCCGGCTGAGGCAAGGTCCGGCTCGCCGCCTGAAGCACTGCGGCGTTAGCGCTAGAGCCCGGTTTTCTCCCGTCTTTCCGGTTTGCTTCCCCGCGGCCGCGCCCTAGTGTCTGCCCCGAAACCCCTTTGGAGGATCGGCATGCGGACCAAGCTCGCGGCAGGCAACTGGAAGATGAACGGGATCTCGGCGGCGCTGGCCGAGATCGACGCGCTGAAGATCGACTTCGGGGCGCCGGGCGTCGAGATCCTGGTCTGCCCCCCCGCCACGCTGGTCGACCGCCTGTCGCAGCGCGTGCAGGGCAGCCCGGTGATGGTCGGCGGTCAGGACTGCCACGAGAATGAGACCGGCGCCCATACCGGCGACATCTCGGCCCGGATGCTGCATGACGCGGGCGCCAGCCACGTCATCGTCGGCCATTCCGAGCGCCGCGCCGACCACCACGAGACCGACGCGATGGTCCGCGCCAAGACCGAGGCCGCGATCGCCGCGGATCTGGTCGCCGTCGTCTGCCTCGGCGAGTCCGAGGCCGAGCGCGACGCGGGCGAGACGCTTGCCGTGATCGGCCGCCAGCTTGCCGGCTCGCTGCCCGACAGCGCGACCGCGGCGACCGTCGTGATCGCCTATGAACCGATCTGGGCGATCGGCACCGGCCGCACCCCCACGCTGGACCAGATCGCCGAGGTCCACGGCTACCTGCGGGCCGAGCTTGTGCGCCGTTTCGGCGCCGAGGGCGACGCCATGCGGCTGCTGTATGGCGGATCGGTTAAGCCCGCGAATGCCGCGGAAATTTTCGCGGTGCCGGATGTCGACGGCGCGCTGGTCGGCGGGGCCTCGCTGAAGGCCGCGGATTTCGGCGGGATCATCCGGGCTCTGGAACAGGCCTGATTTCAGATTCTTGCCGGGCGACGTTGATGCAAAGCCTGAAGCAATCCCCGACCGACCCGGCCTTCGTGCAGGACCCCTATCCGTTCTACGACAGGCTCCGCGCCGCGGGTCCGGTGGTGGTCTGGGAAGACTACGGCCTGCCGGTCTCGGCCCGGGCCGCGGTCGTGGGTCAGGCGCTGCGCGACCGCCGGCTGGGCCGCGCCGCGCCCGAGGGCTTCGGGCCCAAGATCCCGGAGCGGCTGCGCGCCTTCTATGACATCGAGGATCACTCGATGCTCGAGATCGACGGGCCGCGGCATGCCCGGCTGCGGGGGCTGGTGCTGCGCGCCTTCACCTCGCGCCGGATCGCGGGTCTGGCGCCCGAGATCGCCGCGCTGGCCGACCGGCTGATCGACGCCCTGCCCGAGGGTCCGTTCGACCTGATCGACAGCATCGCCAAACCGCTCCCGGTCATCGTCATCGCCCGGCTGCTGGGCGTGCCCGAAGAGCGCGCGCCGGACCTGCTGGGCTGGTCGAACGCGATGGTCGGCATGTATCAGGCGCGGCGCGACACGGCGATGGAGGAGGCCGCCTGCCGCGCGGCCGAACACTTCGCCGCCTTCCTGCGCGCCGAGATCTCCGCCAAGCGCCGCGCGCCGGGCGACGACCTGCTGTCGGCGCTGATCGCGGCAGAGGAGGACGGGCAACGTCTGTCCGAGCCCGAGATGGTGGCGACCGCGATCCTGCTGCTGAATGCCGGGCACGAGGCGACGGTGCACACGCTGGGGAATGCGGTGAAGGCGATCCTGACCCATGGCGCACAGGCCGCGACCGCGCCGGATCGCATCGAGGATCTGGTCGAAGAAGTGCTACGTTTCGACCCGCCGCTGCATCTTTTCACCCGCTGGGTGCAGGAAGATTGCAACATCGGCGATACCGCCTTTCGCCGCGGCGACCGGATCGGCTGCCTGCTGGCGGCCGCGAACCGCGATCCCGAAGGCTGGGACCGGCCCGCGGCCTTCCTGCCGGAGCGCGTCCGCAAGCCGAACCTCGCCTTCGGGATCGGGCCGCACTTCTGCATCGGTGCGCCGCTGGCGCGGATGGAACTGGCGGTGACGCTGGAACGGATCTTCGCGCGGATGCCGGGGTTGCGGATCGCCGAGCCGCCCGCCTACGCCGATCTCTACCATTTCCATGGGTTGGAACGGCTGATCCTGAGCCGCGGTTAGCGCCGCTCGGGCGGGCGCGACAGCAGCAGCAGCCGGCCGTGTTCATAGACCCGCGCCAGCCGCAGCAGATACTGCACCCAGATCGCGCCAAGCCGCACGCGCAGCGGCGCCTTCGCCCCCAGCAGCCGCACCGAGGACGAGATCGAGGGCAGCAGCCGGAACGGCAGCATCAGCAGGAAGGCCGCCGCCAGCTTCAGCCGGCCGCGGGTGTCGAGCTTCTGGACAAGCTTCCCGCCCTCGACCCGCCGGCGCTTGCGCACCAGCGCGGCAAGGCTCGCCCGCGCCGGATGGGCCACGACCATCGCCGGGACGCTTGCAATCGGGAAGCCGGCCGCGGCGGCACGGCGGCCCCATTCCTGGTCGCCCCCCGACATCAGCCGGTCCTCGAACCCACCCAGACGCGTGAACAGCTCGGCCCGGGTCGCCATGTTCGCGGTCACCGACCAGCCCCGCGCCATGTTGCGGTCCTGCCGGAAGGCGGTGAGCAGATCGTAGCATTCGGCCAGGTTCGGCGGCTCGCCCGAGGTCACCCGCACCGGACCGCCGGCCCGCGCCGCGCCCGCCTCGATCGCGGCGAGGCCGGCGGCGATCCAGCCCGGATCCGGAAGGCAGTCGGCATCGGTGAAGAAGATCACATCCGCCGAAACCTCGGCCAGCGCCCGGTTGCGCGCGGCGTAGGAGCCGGGCGTCGTCTCGTCGAGGATCCGCCCGCCCGGCGGCAGGCGGAAGCCTGCGGGCGGCGGCGTGGCGGGGTCGTTGTTGACGAAGACCACCTCGTCGGGGCGGCGGGTCTGGGCGGCCAGCGCATCGGCGCAGACCTGGGCATCGGACCAGTCGCGGTAGACCGGGATGATCACGCTCACGCGCATGGGACGGACTTCTCTGGCATCGGGCTGGAGGGAGGAACGGCGGCTTGCAGCAGGGGCGCCTGCGCGGATCGCATCATGCGCCCTGCCCGGCGGCCAGCGGCGGCGCGGCCAGCGCGGCAAGGTCGTGGCCGTCGATCCCGGCTTCGGCCCGGATCTTGCCCGAGCGGCGGGCATGGGCGATCTGGCCGCGGTGGATGCGGATCTTCTCGGCGTCCTTGTAGCCGCGCGGATGGTCGAGATGCACGAGCGGCGCGGTGAAGCGGACATGGCGGCCACGCACGCCGGAATTGGCGAGCCTGATGCCGAACTCCTTGTCGCCGCCGCCGTATTTCATCGTCTCGTCGAGGCCGTTCACCCGCAGGAGCACCGCGCGGTAGGCCGAGCCGTTCGCCCCGCACCAGTTGCGGCCGACAGGATAGACCGCTTCCAGCAGGGACGACAGCGCCTTGGGCCAGAGCCCGGCCTTGAGCCGCGTGGTGAAACGCTTCAGCGTGCCGGTCCGCGCCAGCCAGCCGCGGTCGAAGACCCGCCCCGACAGCACGTCCTCGTCGGTCACCGCCTCTGTCGTGGGCGTGTCGAGCCGGATCAGGCTGCCTGACAGGAAGCGGTCCGGGCGGGCGAGTTCAAGGTGGCGGGCGATGAAGCCCGGGTGGATCAGGCAGTCGCCGTCGATGAAGACCATGTATTCGGCCGTCGAGGAACCGATGCCCTTGTTCAGGATCTCGTTCTTCTGGAAGCCGCGATCCTCGTGCCACAGGTGGCGCAGCGGGATCTGGGGATAGGCCGCGCGGAAGCGGGCGATGACCTCGGCCGTCTCTGGCCCGGAGCCGTCGTCGGCCACGCAGATCGAGTCCGGGGCCCGCGTCTGACGGGTCACCGACAGCAGCGTCAGCCACAGCGCGCGCGGGCTGTTGTAGGTCGACAGGATGAGTTCGGTCTGCATCGGATGCTCCTTGCGGCGGAGCATATGGCGCTGACGGGCGGGCATTGCAACGGTCCCGCGGTCGGACGGGGGGCCCCGGCCGCCACGAGGTGCGGCCGGGGCAAAGTTCAGCGCGGCGCGATCAGTAGCGCGGCGGGCACGGCGCCGGGGCACCGTTCGAGTAGGTGCAGCGGCGGGCGCCGGTGTTCGAGCCGACAGCAGCACCGCCAGCGGCGCCGAGCAGGGTCGCGCCGACTTTCACCTCGGGCGAGGCGTCCATCAGGTCAGCCGCAGCCAGACCCGCGGCAGCGCCGCCGAGGCCGCCGATGGCAGCGTTCTGGTTCGGGGTGTAGCTCGCGCAGGCGGAGAGCGAGAGGCCCCCGACGGCAAGCAGCATCATCATCGTCTTGGTCATGCCCTTCATTCCTTCCTGAGAGCGTCCTTCCGGATGTCCAACCAGCTAGGGCGGTGGCAAGGGAAAGTCGATCTCAATCGGCTGCTATCCGATAACAGACCGATGTTTCTGGCGGTTCCCAGCCGATTCCCCAGCGTCACGGGCCGGTTTCCGGCCGCTTCGGGACCGGTCGGGCGCGGGTCACGAGACGCTGGCCAGCGGCAGCAGCGTGGTCGACTTGATCTCTTCCATCGACAGCAGCGCGGTCACGTTGTGGATCTTCACCTCTGAAATGAGGGCCTGGTAGAACTGGTCATAGGCGCGGGCATTCTTCACCCGCACCTTCAGGATGTAGTCGATGTCGCCCGCAAGCCGATGAGCTTCCAGCACTTCCGGGCGGGCGCGCAGCGTGGCGAGGAAGCGGCGCTGCCAGTCGGCCTCGTGTTCCGAGGTGCGGATCAGGACGAAGAAGCAGGCCTCGAGCCCCAGCGCCTCGGCATCGAGGATCATGGTCTGCCGGCCAATGACGCCCGCCTCGCGCAGCTTGCGGATCCGGTTCCACACGGGCGTCTTGGACGAGCCCACCTTGCGCGCGATCTCGTCGAGGGACTGGCCCGCGTCCTCCTGCAGTTCCGCAAGAATTTTCCGGTCCATCTCGTCGATGCGGACAGTCATTCGCCCAAACTCCTCATACCGGAACGTCCGGCCTTCAGTGCCCGCATATTCGAACACACGTCCTTTTTGGCAAGCCCGTATGGCGCAAAGGGGGGAGTTTTTTCTATATAGAGCAGACGCAGAGGACAATGCCGCAGCGCCGCACCGGGAGAGAGCCCATGAGCAAGAAGTTCACCCCGAAAGTCGTCACCGCCAACGACCTGCTCGAGGGCGACGTGATCTATCTGACCGCGGACGACCGCTGGACCCGGATGCATGCCGAGGCCGAGCTGATCGAGGACGAGGCGCATGCCCAGCTTCGCCTGCTGAAGGCGCAGGCGCAGGGCAACCGCATCGTCGGCCCCTATCTGGCCGATGCGAAGCCCGGCGCCCATGGCCCCGAGCCGATTCATTTCCGCGAGGTGTTCCGTACCCGCGGCCCGTCGAACTATGCCCACGGCAAGCAGGAAGCGAGCGAGGAACAGGCGCATGTATAACTACACCGACTTCGACCGCGCCTTCCTTGCCGAGCGCAACGCCCAGTTCCGCGCCCAGGTCGAGCGCCGCATCGACGGCAGCCTGACCGAGGACGAGTTCCGCCCGCTGCGCCTGATGAACGGCCTGTATCTTCAGCTGCATGCCTACATGCTGCGGATCGCCATTCCCTATGGCACGCTGAACCCCGACCAGATGCGCCGCTTCGCCGATGTCGCCGCGAAGTGGGACAAGGGCTATGGCCATTTCACCACCCGCCAGAACATCCAGCTGAACTGGCCGAAGCTGCGCGACGTGCCGGACATCCTCGACTCGCTGGGCGAGGTCGGCATCCACGCGATCCAGACCTCGGGCAACACGATCCGCAACGTGACCGCGGACCATTTCGCCGGTGCCGCGGCGGATGAGATCGAGGATCCGCGCCCGGTGGCGGAGCTGCTGCGCCAGTGGTCGACCGACCACCCGGAATTCCAGTTCCTGCCGCGCAAGTTCAAGATCGCCGTGTCGGGTTCGGCCCACGACCGCGCGGTCGTGCGCGCCCATGACATCGGCCTGATCGCCCGCAAGAACGCCAAGGGTGAGGTGGGCTACGAGGTGCTGGTGGGCGGTGGCCTTGGCCGCACGCCGATGATCGGCCAGACGATCCGCGACTTCGTCTCGAAGGCCGAACTGCTGCCCTATCTGGAAGCCGTGGTCTCGGTCTACAACGTGATGGGCCGGCGCGACAACAAGTACAAGGCGCGCATCAAGATCACCGTCTTCGAGAACGGGCTCGACACCTTCCGCGACGCCGTCGAGGCGCGCTTCGCCGAGACCCGCGCGCTGTTCTCGCCCGCCGTCCTCGACGCGCTGGCCGAGATCGAGGCCGACTTCGCGCCCCCCGCCTTCCGCAACGCCGGCACCGAGGCCTTCGACGCCGCCTATGCCAAGGACCCGGTGTTCCGCGCCTGGGCCGACACCAATCTGGCCGAGCACCGCGCCCCGGGCTATGCGATCGTGACCGTCAGCCTGAAGGCGCATGGCCAGACGCCGGGCGACGCCACCTCGGAACAGATGAACCTTCTGGCCGATCTGGCTGAGAAGTATGCGCATTCCGAGCTGCGCATCAGCCACGAGCAGAACGTGGTCCTGCCGCATGTCCACAAGTCGGACCTGCCGGCGCTGCATGCCGCGCTGAAGACCGAAGACCTGGCCACCGCCAACGTCGGCCTCGTGTCGGACATCATCGCCTGCCCGGGCATGGACTATTGCGCGCTGGCCACCGCCCGCTCGATCCCCGTCGCGCAGGAGCTTGCGACCCACTTCAAGGCCCAGGGCCTGGAAGAGGAGATCGGCCGCCTGCAGATCAAGATCTCGGGCTGCATCAACGCCTGCGGCCATCACCACGTGGGCCATATCGGCATCCTCGGGCTCGACCGCGCCGGGGTCGAGAACTACCAGATCACGCTGGGCGGCGACGCGACCGAAAGTGCCACCATCGGCGAGCGCGCGGGCCCCGGCTTCGCCTATGACCAGGTGGTTCCTGCCATCGACCGGCTGCTGCGCGCCTATCTCGAACAGCGCGAGAGCGCCGACGAGACCTTCCTGCAGGCCTTCCGCCGGCTTGGCCCGGCGCCGTTCAAGGCCGCGCTCTATCCCGACGAGGCTGCCCGCGATGCCGCTTGAAGCCGCCCTCCGGAAGCCCGTGCTCGACCCGATCGGCGAGCGCGTCATCCGCCTGAACAACCGCTACCGACACCACGGCGCGGTCTCGGTGCTGGAACATGCGCTGAAGGATGCCGACCTCGGGCGCATCGCCCTGGTCTCGTCCTTCGGGGCGGAAAGCGTCGTGCTGCTGCATTTGATCTCGATCATGGACCAGTCGCTGCCGGTCGTGTTCATCGACACGCAGATGCTGTTCCCCGAGACGCTGGAGTACCAGTCGATGCTGGCCGACAAGCTTGGCCTCACGGATATCCGACGCATCCGGGCGACCGATGCGGCGCTGGCGCTGGACGATCCCGACGGGACGCTGCACCAGTTCAACACCGATGCCTGCTGCACCCTGCGCAAGACGGTGCCGCTGGAAAACGCGCTGAAGGATTTCGACGCCTGGATCACCGGCCGCAAGCGCTATCAGGGCCAGACCCGCGCCGACATCGAGTTCTTCGAGGAAGAGGACGCGACCGGCCGGATCAAGATCAACCCGCTGACCCATTGGGGCCGCGAGGATCTTGAGGAATACATGGTCGAAAACCGCCTGCCCCGCCACCCGCTGGTGGCCAAGGGCTACCCCTCGATCGGCTGCGCCCCCTGCACCACCCCGGTCAAGCCCGGCGAAGATCCGCGCGCCGGCCGGTGGCGGGGCTCGCAGAAGACCGAATGCGGAATACATTTTATCGGAGGCCGCGCCGTGCGTGGACCTGTGGCCGTTGAGTTGGCCTCCACTTCAGGGGAGAGAAAAGAATGAGCGTGATCGTCCGCGACGACGGCTTTCACACCGATGACTGGGTGGGAGAGGCGCTGGACCTCGAGCCCGACACCTGCCTGAGCACGCTCGAGGGCAAGATCGCCGGCCAGAAGCTGGTCCGCATCTCGTTCCCGAGCTTCGCCGACGGTCGCGGCTTCACCATCGCGCGCCGTGTGCGCTCGATCGGCTATCTCGGCCGGCTGCGCGCCAAGGGCCATGTGCTGGCCGACCAGTACGCGATGGCCCGCCGCGTCGGCTTCGACGAGGTCGAGATCTCGGACGATCTGGCCGCCCGCCAGCCCGAGGACCAGTGGCTGGCCCGCGCCGACTGGCGCGCGAACGACTACCGCGCCCGCCTGCGCGGCTGATCCGCCTGATCGGGGGCCGAAATGGCCCCCGTTTCCGCAGTTGCAGAAACCGGCTTTGCCGGATGGTCCCTTTTCGCTAGAAAGACCCTGCCCCGATGACCGACCAGAGCCCTCCCGTGACCGATGCAGTGACCGCCGTTCCCGCCCCGAAGCACCTGCCCGACGCCCAGACCGTGACCGCCGTCACGCACTGGACCGACAGCCTGTTCTCGTTCCGCGTGTCCCGGCCGCAGTCGCTGCGCTTCCGCTCGGGCGAGTTCGTGATGATCGGTCTGCTGGGCGACAACGGCAAACCGCTGCTGCGCGCCTATTCGATCGCCTCGCCGAACTGGGACGAAGAGCTCGAGTTCTACTCGATCAAGGTGCCGGACGGCCCGCTGACCTCACGCCTGCAGCACATCAAGGTGGGCGACGAGATCATCCTGCGCCCCAAGCCCGTGGGCACGCTGGTCCATGACGCGCTCTTGCCCGGCAAGCGCTGCTGGTTCCTTGCGACCGGCACCGGCATCGCGCCCTTCGCCTCGCTGATGCGCGATCCCGAGACCTACGAGAAATACGACCAAGTGGTGATGATGCACACCTGCCGGACCGTGGCCGAGCTGGAATATGGCCGCAAGCTGGTCGAGGATCTGAAAAACGACGAGCTGATCGGCGAGATGGTCGAGGGCAAGCTGCTCTACTACCCGACCACCACCCGCGAAGCGTTCGACCGCCAGGGCCGGATCACCGACAACCTGTCTTCGGGCAAGGTGTTCGAGGATCTGGGCATCGCGCCGATGACCGCCGAGGCCGACCGGGCGATGGTCTGCGGCAGCCTCGCCTTCAACAAGGACGTGATGGCCGTGCTGGAAAGCTTCGGCTTGCGCGAGGGCGCCAATTCCGAACCGCGCGAATACGTGGTCGAGAAAGCCTTCGTCGGCGAGGGCGTCTGACATCAATGACGGGAAAACGGGCGGCGACCGGGAACACCCCGGCGCTGCGGACGTTTTCCTGACGAACCCGTGACGACTCGGGTTGAAGCGCGCGGCGGACATGCCTATTTTGCGCGCCACCACGACATATTGCTTGGCCATAGAAGGATTGCCGCCATAGCTCGCAGACCGCATAACGCCCCGCCGCAGCGCGACACCGGACCCCGCGTCAACGACCGGATCCGGGCCCCCGAGATCCGCCTGATCGGTGCGGACGGGGAGAACGTCGGCGTGGTGCCCCCGGCGCGCGCAATGGCCATGGCCGAGGAAGCGGGTCTCGACCTGGTCGAGATTTCGCCGAACGCGGTGCCGCCGGTTTGCAAGATCATGGACTTCGGCAAGTTCAAGTACGAGCAGCAGAAGCGCGAGGCCGAGGCCCGCAAGAAGCAGAAGATCATCGAGATAAAGGAGATCAAGTTCCGTCCCGGGACCGATACCCATGACTACGATGTGAAGATGCGCTCGGTCTTCAAGTTCCTCGAAGAAGGCGACAAGGTGAAGATCACGCTGCGCTTCCGCGGCCGCGAGATGGCCCACCAGGAGCTGGGCATGGAGCTGCTGAACCGTGTTGCCGCCGACGTGACCGAGCAGGGCAAGATCGAATCGATGCCGAAGCTGGAAGGCCGGCAGATGGTGATGATGATCGCGCCGCGCTGAGCGCCGCGATCCTGCATGGATGATGGGCCTGCCCTTCCGGGGCGGGCCTTTTTTTCTTGATTAATCCACGGCCTCGCGGCCGATCTTAACGCATTCTTGACCTCTGTGGCGCGAATCTGGTGCCAGCCCGGCGACCCCGGCGGGCTGTCGGACCCGGCCATCTATGAAGGAGGAAGGCCATGACCATCGTTGCCCTCCGCCCATCTGCGGCTGCCGGCACCAGCGCCGGCATCAGCCAAGGCAGCGGCAATGGCCTGAGCAATAGCCTCGGGACGGGCCTTGGCGTCGGCGCCGAAGCCGGTCTGCGGCGGGTCGCGGCGGCGACCTCTGCCAGTTCGGGTACAGACACGACAGGCGTGGACGTCCTGCGGGCGGTGACGGCCCCGGCAGAGACGGCGGCGGGCGACAGCCAGTTGCGTCAGGAAAGCGCCGCGCTTCTGGCAGCCCTTGGCCGCATCGGCGAGGCCAGCACTGAAACGGCCGAGATCGCCCGCCTGCGCGACCGGACAGAGGCCTATCTCGCCGCGCTGCGCCCCGTTGCGGCGGCAGAACTGGCCGCCCGCGGGCGGCGGATGATGGTGCTCATCCCGCCGACACTGCCGCCGCTGCCGCCGGCCGAGGCCGCGCGGCCCGTCCCGCAGGATCGCGCGTCAGACGCGGCGCGGGTGGCCGCCGCCAGCGCCGCCGAGGCCGCGGCCCAGACAGCGGCGGCGGACAACAGCGGCACCGGAAATGCGGCCGCGCGCAGCCGCGACGGGGCTGCAGAGCTCGCCCGGTTGGCCGGCATCGCCGCCCTGCCCGGCACGCCTGCGGTCCAGACAACGAGCACGGCCGCGATCGCGGCACCAACGGCCGGCATCGGCGCGGCAGGCGCCGTATCGCCCGCGGCCGTCCCGTCGGGTCCGGCAACCGCGGCGGAAAGTGTGGTGCGTGCGCAGGCCAGCGCCCTCTCCGCCGGCTCTGGCGGCAGCGCGCCCGCCGGCCGTCCGGGGCTGATCCGAGCCGTGGCAGGCGTCGCGACCGGGCTCTGGATGGCGGTCGCAGCCTATTCGGCAACCTCGAGCGGCTGGGCCGGCACCTGACCCTCAGCGGCGCAACGGTGCCGACAGGCTCGGACAAACCCGCACGAAGACCGCAGACGAAATCATGCCGCTGCAGGGTTCACCTGCCGGGTCAGTGCCACGAGGATGCACAATAGAGCCTGATCCGGTCATGGACGTTCGCTGAGCGGGTCAGAACATCCCCCCGCCACGGTGCCGCCAAGACTGGATCGCGTGACCCTTGCGGGCCCTTCGGGGGGAGCGGCGCCGGCTCCCCGTCCCCGCGCTGATCGGATGATGGTGAGCGCGTGCCAAGCCTCTTGCCGTAGGTAAGATCCCGGGCCGCCGAATTCCGCCATCCCGCGGCATTCCGGCCTGCTGCACCCGTCCACGCGGGGCCGTGACTCGGACCGCCGGTCGCGGCACCTGCCGCCGCCCGCGATGCCGGGCGGCGCGCAAACCGGGCCCCGTCGCGGCAGCCGCGGGAACATCCCCGGCCGGTGCCGCGCACGGCGCCCGCGGCGTCAGCTCATGCCGAGCGCGGCCTTGTACAGCTCGAGGATCGCTTCTTCCTCGTCGATGTCGTTCTTGTCGCGTTTGCGCAGCGCGATGATCTTCTTCATCACCTTGGTGTCATAGCCGCGGGCCTTCGCCTCGGACATGACGTCCTTCTGCTGCTCGGCGATGTCCTTCTTCTCGGCCTCGAGGTGCTCGTACTGCTCGATGAACTGGCGCAGTTCGTCGGCCGTGACGTTGTAGGCGCTGTCGGTGACAGGACTGCTCATCTGCCTCTCCATTCTTGGGCGTTGCCGGTGGCCTTGCTAGTCGGGCCGGGGCACGCAGGCAAGCCCCGTGCGGCCCGTGCCCGAGCGCGGCCTTGCGTCACGCGCGGCTTTCGGCCAAGAGGCGCTGAACGCAGGGAGGGACGCATGGACTGGCTGATCTGGATCGGGGCGGCGGTGTCGGCCGCGGGGCTGGCCGGCATCCTGTGGTGCGCCGCGCGGGTCGCCCGCGACCGCCGCGCCGGCCTCGACGATGCCGCGCTGCGGGCCCGGCTGCAGAAAGTGGTCGCCGTCAACCTCGGCGCGCTCGCGGTCTCGGTGCTGGGGCTGATGATGGTGGTCATGGGCATCGCGCTGGGCTGACCCGACCACCGCCAAGCCTGTTACCGCCCAACCTGCCAGTGCCCGGCGCGCCGGAACCCGGCCAGCCGGCGCCGTCTCAGGCGCCGCGCCCGGCGCGGATCCGCTCTTCCCAGCCCGCGGCGGGCTCCCAGAATACCGCCGCCGCGGGCCCGGGGCCCGCCCCGGTCCGCACCGCCATGCCGCGCAGCAGGTTGCGCGCCGCCAGAAGCCGGGTGCGACCGCCCAGCCGCTCGGCCCAGAGCATCGGCCCGCCCAGATCCGCCGGCAGACCCAGAACCAGTGTCGCCACCAGATCCACCGCTTCGGCATCGGGCAGCGTCGCCTCGGCGATCAACCGCATCCCCTCGTTCGCGAGCGCGGCAAGGCACAGGTCGCGGGCCTCGGCCGCGCCCAGCGGCGTCTCGACCGGTGCGGCCTCGGACTGGAACAGCCGGTCGAGCGCCGCGGGTCCGATCCGCGCCGCCTCGGCCGTGCCGGCGGCGCGCAGCAACGAGGCCAGCCCCGCCGCCCCGAGGTCGAGCGCCGTCGCCACCGGACCGCGCGCCAGCCCGAGGTCGCGGAACGCAGCCTCGAGCGCGGCGGGCGCGCAGCCAAGTGCCACGCAATCGGCCACCGCGCGCCACAGCACGAAGCGCAGGCGCAGCGAGGGCAGCGCCCGCCCCGGCGCGACCTTGACCGCCAGCGCCCCCAGCGCCTCTGCCAGCCCCGCCAGCCGGCGCAGGCTGTCATGGCTGACCTCGCGCCCGGCGACGATTTCGGCCAGCCCGCCGCCACCGGCGCCCAGCGTCAGCCACAGCCCCGGCAGCGCGCCGGTGGCCGTGGTGTCGACCGCGAGCGCGGCCCCCACCAGCCCCGGCGGCAGGTCGACGCCGTCGAGCGCAGGACCGGCCGCCAGCGCGACATCCGCCCCGATGATCCCCGAGGGTTCGAGCGTGGCCGACACCAGCCCCCAGGCATGATCGCGGGCGGCCTCGCTCAGCCGGCCGGCCTCGACCGCGCGGTCCTGGTCGCCCGCCACCGCCTCGAGCGCGGCGCGCAGCCGGTCGATCTCGGGATCGACGAAGGTCACGGGCAGATCGGCGGCGATGATCGCCGCGGCGATCGGCGCCAGTTCGGGTGCGGCCCCCAGCAGCGCGACGCCCGCCGGCCGCGGGCCGCCGCGCGCCAGCCGCGCCTCGGTCCGGGCGCGGCGCAGGCGCGCGCGGGTGCCCGGCGCGGCGGCGAACTGTGCCAGCGCCTCGGCCTCGATCGAGGCCGCGACCTCGGGCGGCAGCAGCAGCACCGCCTCGATGCAGTCGATGGCGGTCTCGGACAGCGGATCGGTCGCGCGCAGCCGGGCGGCTGCCGTCGCGCCGAGGAAGCGGTCGGGATCCTCGAGCGCGCCGCGGCGGTCGGCCAGCAGATGCGCGCCGCCCTCGTCGATCAGCTTGCGTGCGGCGACGCCGGCCGCGGGCGGCTCGGTCGCGGTAACGATCTCGACAAGGCCCGAAGCCTCGGCCTCGGCCGCGCCCAGCCAGCGGCCCGACAGCACCGCGTCTAGGGTCGGCCCGGCCCCGGCGCGGGCCGCCGCAAGGCCCATCGCCCCGCCCAGCGGCAGCAGGCCGAGCCTGCGTTCCGGGAAGCCGAAGCGCAGGCTGGGACCGGCGACGCGCAGCGCCGTGGCCAGCGCCAGCGTGGCCGCCGGCCCGCCGACCTTGCCCGAAAGCCGCGCGACGGTGGGCACGCGGGCGGTGCGCACGACATTGATCAGCGCGAGAAGGGCGTCATGGGTCTGCGGCAGGGTCTCGCTGGCCGCGAGCAGCGCCGCGGGCAGGCCACCGCGGGGCGCGCGTTCGCCCAGTTCGAAGATCAGCGCCCCGGTGCCCGGATCGGCCAGCGCGGTCAGGCAGAGACCGGTGAAGGCCTCGATCGCCTCGGGCCGTCCGAGATCCTCGGGCGTCAATGTCACGGGATTGAGCGCCGCCGGCGCGGGGCCCGCGGACTGCACCGCCTGTTCACTCATCTGCTGCCGCCCCTTTTCCCCACCGGGCTTGTTCTGTCCCCATCCTGAGGCCCAGCGACCGGCCGCTCAACGCGCGAGGTGCCGCCGGACGCCAGAAACCGCAACGAACGTGGCACCAAGGTAACGGATTTTCGGTTCTCACGCCTCGCCGGGGTCGGACCATGGCGGGAAGACATCCTCGTCCGGGGCGGGAACAAGCTCTGCCGGATCGGCCCCGCCGCCAAGGCCGCCACCGGAACCGCCGCCGCCCTCGGGGCCGAAATCCAGCCGCAGCGCCCGCTGGCCCTGCTGGCGGCCAAGACGCGCGCGCGCGACAAGGCGCCCGCCCGGCCCCTCGACCCGCGCCGCCTCGAGCGCGCCGCTGGGCAGCTCGACCGTCTGGCCGGGGGCCAGCGACAGCACGCGGCCAAGCGGCAGCGTGACCCGCGCCAGCACGCCGTTCAGCGCCCCCGGCGCCTCGAGCACCGCGGCCTCGAGCCGGCGCGCCCAGTCGGCGCGCGCCTCGGCCTGCGCGGGGCCCGGAAGCTCGCCGGTCACCCGCTCGACCGCCAGCGCGCGCCCGCGCCCCTCGGCCGGCAGCACCAGCAGGCAGGAGCCGGGGCGCGCCTGCCCCGAAGGGCCAAGATCAAGCTCGAACCGGAAGCTGCGATAGGCGGCATCTTCCAGCATCAGCGGCAGCGGGCGCGGATCGTCGAGGAACGAGCTGTAACGGAAGCCGCCCGCCCAGATCAGCTCTGCCGTGCCCGACAGCGCCTCTTCCAGCGCGCCCAGCGTCACGTCGACGAAATCGGCGACCATCGCGGCGTCGGTGCGGGTCGGGCGGCGGGGCGCGGGCGGCTGCACGGCCAGCCGGCCGATCGTCCGCATCTCGATCAGTGCCGACAGCATCGGCGGCGAGATCGCCAGCACCCCCGTGCCCTCGCCGGGCCCGTGCAGCAGCGCCAGCAGCGATCGATCCTCGAGCAGCTCGGGCATATCGGCAAGGGTCACGCGGGTTTCCTGCAGGCGCAGGATGCGCAGTGGCATCGACAGCAGGTCCTGCGCGGCGCGGGTCAGCGCCTGGCCCAGCGCCTTTTCGGTGGTCATGACGAAGGTCTCGTCCGAGCGCCGCCCGGCCGCGAGCTTGCGGCGCATCACCGATCCCGCTCCTGCCCCGTCCATGGTTGATTCCCGCTCTCGCAACCGCACCGGCCCAGCCCTTGGGTCCCATATCAAGGTTACGGGGGCGTTAGCCGGACAGCGGCTTCGCAAGACCGTCCCTGTGCGGCGGGCGGTGAGCGGCGCCTTCGGTTGCGGCTGCGACGGCGGCCGCGATTGTGGCCCCGGGGCGATAGCGCACCGGCAGCGTGACGCGGAAGGCCGCGCCCCCCTGTCCCGGCAGATAGTCGATGCTGCCGCCGAGCGTCGCCATGATCTCGCGGCAGATCGCAAGGCCAAGCCCCGCGCTGCCGGCACGGTGGCTGGCCGAGAGGCGGGCGAACTTCTCGAAGATGATCGACTGCGAGGCGGCGGGTATGCCCGCGCCGTTGTCGATCAGATCGACCTCGAGCCGGTCGCCGCGGCGACGGGCGGCAATCGTCAGCTCGGGCAGCGGCGCGTCGCAGTATTTGCGCGCGTTGGTGATCAGGTTGACGAAGACCTGCACCAGCCGGTCGGCATCGGTGATCACCGCCTGATGCTCGGCCGCCAGATCGCGCGTGATGCGGAAGGCGCGCTCGGGCCGGGTCGAGCTGGCGGCGCGCAGGCTCTGCTCGATCAGGTCGTGCAGGTTCGCGGCGCGGATCTGCAGCTGCACCCGGCCGTGTTCCAGCACCGACAGGTCCAGCAGGTCGTCCAGCAGCCGGGTCATCCGCGCCGCCTCGTCATGGATGATGCCGGCGGCATGGGCGGTCTCGGGATCGGCCGCGTCGTCCTTGAGGATCTCGGAAAACGCCCGGATCGCGGTCATCGGCGTGCGCAGCTCGTGGCTGATCTGGCCGAGGAAGGCGTCCTTCTGCACCGACAGCTGGGTCAGCTTCTCGTTCGCCTCGGTCAGGGCGCGGGCGGTGCGGGCCAGTTCGGCCGACTTGCGTTCCAGCTCGGCCGCGTTTTCGAGGATCTGCTGCGCCTCTGTCGCCACCGCCATCAGGTCGCGCACGGTGACCGCCGCGCCCTCGGCCAGCTGGGCGATCATCGCATGGGCCGTGGCCGCGCCGACCGAGCCTGCCAGCCGGGTTTCCAGCGCCGCGATGAAATCGGGCGTGGCATCCGGCAGGAAGCCCTGCTTGCCCTGCGCCTCGGCCTGCGACTGGAAGAAATCCTGCGCCTCGGCCGCGCCGAGCACGTCCTGCGCCATCGCCAGCAGGTCCTCTGCCTCGGCCCCGCCGCGCGACCAGCCGCCCTGCGGCTGCGGCTGGTCGAAGACGTTGACGAAGGCCACGCCCTGCAGCCGCTCCATCGGGCCCGGGAAGGTCAGCAGCGATCCAAGGCAGAAGGCCAGCGCGTTCAGCGCCAGCGACCAGACCAGCGCATGCAGCACCGGGTCCAGCCCGGTCACCCCGAACAGCGCCTGCGGGCGCAGCCAGGACAGGCCCAGCGGCCCCTGCGCCAGCAGCTCGGCCGACATCAGCGCACCGGGCCCGAACGAGGGCAGGAACAGCGCGTAGAGCCAGACGCAGAAGCCGGTCAGCAGCCCGGCCGCCGCCCCCACCCGCGTCGCGCCGCGCCAGGTGATCGCGCCCAGCAGCGCCGGCAGGATCTGCGCGACGCCGACAAAGCTGATCAGCCCGATCGCGGCCAGCGCCGAGGTGCCGCCCGAGATCGAATGGTACAAGTAGCCCAGCGCCAGGATCCCGGCGATCGACACCCGCCGCGCGCTGAGCACGAGCCCGCGCAGATCGCCCCGTGCCCGCGCGCCCTCGGGGCGCATCCTGAGCCAGAGCGGGATCACAACATGGTTCGACACCATCGTCGCCAGCGCGATCGCCTCGACGATGACCATCGAGGTGGCCGAGGAGAAGCCGCCGAGGAAGGCCAGCATCGCGAGCCCGCCCTGCCCTTGCGCCAGCGGCAGCGTCAGCACGAAGAGGTCGGGGTTCGCGCCCTCGGGCATCACCGCCAGCCCCATCACCGCGATCGGCACGACGAAGAGGCTCATCAGGCACAGATACAGCGGAAAGGCCCAGCTGGCGGTGGCAAGGTGACGCTCGTCCCCGGTCTCGACCACCATGACCTGGAACATCCGCGGCAGGGTCAGCACGGCAATCGCCGACAGCATGACCAGACCGGCCCAGCGCCCCGGCGCGGGTGCCCAGGCGGCGGGATCGGCGGCGGCGAGCCGCGCGAGGATCTCGGCCGGGCCCGCGGCCACCGCCCAGACGGTGAAGATCCCCACCGCCAGCAGCGCGACCAGCTTCACCACCGCTTCCAGCGCGACGGCGGTGACGACGCCGTTGTGACGTTCGTTGGCGTCGAGGTTGCGGGTGCCGAAGAGGATCGCGAAGAGCGCGAGGCCGGCGGCGACCCAGAACGAGGTGGTGGCGCTGTCCGAGGGCAGGCGCAGCCCCATGACCTGGTCGCCCCCGGCCTCGGCGGTGGCGAAGACGTCGAAGGCCAGCACCACCGATTGCAGCTGCAGCGCGATATAGGGGGTGGCGGTGGTGACGCAGATCGCGGTGACGATGACGCCCAGAAGGTTCGACTTGCCGAAGCGGGACGAGACGAGGTCGGCGATCGAGGTGACCCGCTGCACCCGGCCGATCCGCACCAGCTTGCGCAGCAGCAGCCACCAGCCCGCGACCACCAGCGAGGGGCCGAGGTAGATCGTCACGAATTCCAGCCCCGAACGTGCCGCGTATCCGACCGCGCCGTAGAAGGTCCAGGCGGTGCAGTAGATCGACAGCGACAGCGTGTAGACCAGCGGCGAGCGCAGCCAGCGCCCGCGGCCGCGGCGGACCTCGCCCTCGGCCCAGAAGGCCACGAGGAACAGCAGGCTGACATAGAGCAGGCAGGCGCCGACGAGGACGTTGAACGGAACCATCAGCGCCCCGGTCCCGGCGGGATATCGGCGCGCGGCGCGGAACCCGTGCCGGTCGGGGTCCGGTTCGACGTCCCGTCTGACCTTCCTGTCGGGGACGCACCCGGGGGGGTGCCGGCCTCTGCGGCCTCGTGTTCGGCCGCGTCGCGCAGGCGGTGCGACAGCGCGAAGGCGCCCAGGATCAGCGCGGCCCAGACCGCGAACAGGTAGATCACCCGCGTGCCCGCCCCCGGCGCCCCCGGCCCGCCCCACAGCAGCGGCAGCATCCACAGGCCCAGCGCCGCCAGCGGCAGCAGCCGCGCCGCGTCCATCAGCCGGCGCCGCCGATAGGCGCGGCGGGCGAGGAACAGCGGCGTGCGGCGCGGCGCGGCCAAGGCTCAGGCCCCGGCGAGGGTGCGCAGCGTCTCGACCACCTCGGCATTGGCGAAGGGCTTCGACAGGAAGCGGTCGGCGCCGGCACGTTCGGCCGCCTCGCGGTCGCGCGCCTGTCCGCGGGCCGACAGCATCAGCACCGGCAGGGCGCCAAGGCCCGCGCCGTGCCCCTCGGGGCCGCGGATGTCGGCCAGAAGCTCGAGCCCGGAGCGCCCGGGCAGCATGATGTCGAGCACGAGCACATCCGGCGCGAAGGCGCGGATCGCGGCCAGCGCGCCCTCGCCCTCGGCATGGATGCCGACCTCCCAGCCCTCGCGAGTCATCAGGAAGCGGATCGCCTCGGCAATGTTGGGTTCATCCTCGATCAGCAGCACGCGCCTTGCCATGCGGACCCTCCCCGTCCGGCGGGCGGGGACCGCTCGCCTTTGCGTTATCGCGCGAAGCGGGTCCGGGTGTCAAAACCCACCATCGTCCCGGTCGGGGACCGGCACGCGCGCGGGGGCCGCGCAACAACCGCGGACGGTTCCCGGGCGCTTGAGGACCGTGGCGCGAAGCACGCCCCCGGCGCAGGATCGGGCGCGGGGTCCGCCGGCGCGGCTTTGCCCGATCCGCGCGATGGTCTGCCGGGCCATCGGTCGGCGGCGCCGCGACAGCGGCCGCCCCCCGCCGGATCAGCCCTTCGGTGCGAGCAGACGCTGGTAGAGATGGTCGAGGAAGCGCCCGGCCTCGGGATAGGGGTCCTGCCCCTCGACCGGGCCCAGCACGCTGCGCACCTGCATGTCGAAATCGGCATAGTGCTGGGTCAGTGCCCAGACCGAGAAGATCAGGTGATGCGGATGCACCGGGGCGATGCGACCCTGCGCGCTCCAGCCGCGGATCACCTCGGCCTTCTCGTCCACCAGCGCCTTCAGCTCGCCCCCGATCACCTCGGTCAGGCGCGGCGCGCCCTGCAGGATCTCGTTGGCGAAGAGCCGGCTTTCGCGCGGGAAGTCGCGGCTCAGCTCAAGCTTGCGGCGGACATAGGCCATGATCTCGGCCTGCGGATCGCCCGACGGGTCCATCGCGCGCAAGGGATCGAGCCAGGTCGACAGCAGCCGCGTCAGCACCGCGACATGCATCGCCTCTTTCGAGGGGAAGTAATACAGCAGGTTCGGCTTCGACAGGCCGGCATGATCGGCGATCTGGTCGAGCGTCGCGCCGCGGAAGCCGTGGGTCGAGAAGACCTCGAGTGCGGCTTCGAGGATCGCCTCGGTGTTGCGCTTCTGGATGCGGGTCGTGCGCCGGCGCGGGGGGGGGGGGGGGGGGGGGGG